>CAWCDM010000072.1:0-135139 GCA_963794185.1 uncultured Alphaproteobacteria bacterium
CGAGGAGCCGAAGAATTCCCGCACCGCCGCCGCCGCCGGCTTGGCGTTGATCAGGTCGTGCGGCATCACCGTGTCGATATCGACCGAGCCCATGCGCTCGCGGATCGCCCGCTCCATGCGCAGCAGGCCGATGCGGTACTGGTTCTCCATCAGCTCGCCGACTGAGCGCACCCGGCGATTGCCGAGATTGTCGATGTCGTCGATCTGGCCGCGCCCGTCCTTCAGCTCGCACAGGATCTTCACCGTGCGCAGCAGATCCTCCTTGCGCAGGATGCGGACCGAATCCGGCACGTCGGTCAGACCGAGCCGCATGTTCATCTTCACCCGCCCGACAGCCGAGAGGTCGTAGCGGTCGGCATCGAAGAACAGGCCGCGGAACAGGCCCTCGGCAGTCTCCGGCGTCGGCGGCTCGCCCGGGCGCATGACGCGGTAGATGTCGATCAGCGCTTCGTCGCGGTTGGAGTTCTTGTCAACCGTCAGCGTGTTGCGGATCCACGGCCCGTTCGACTGGTCGACCGCCAGGGTTGGCAGCCGCGTGATGCCGGCATCCTCGAGCGCCGCGAGCTTCGGCTCGGTCAGCTCTTCGCCGGCCTCGGCATAGATTTCCCCGGTTTCCAGGTTCACCAGGTCCTCGGCCACGAAACGGCCGAGCAGGTCGGTGCGCCCGACCAGCACCTCCTTGGTCTTCTCGGCGATGCGCCGCGCCTGGCGCTGCGTCAGCTTGGCGTCGGCATCGGCCACCACCTCGCCGGTCGCGGCGTCGACGATCGGCTCGAGCTGCTTCACGCCGCGGAACGCTTCGGGATCGAATGGCCGCGCCCAGCCCTTCGGCGTGCGATCGAACACCACCTGACCGTAGAAGTACGCAAGGATCTCCTCAGGCTCCAGGCCGCGGATCTCGCCGATCTCGAGCGTCTCGCCCTTCGCCTCGCGCTCGGCGCGCAGCTTCTCCGTGGCGGCGCTCTCCAGCGCATACAGCAGCGTGGTGACCGGCAGCTTCCGCTTCCGGTCGATCCGCACAAAGACCAGGTCCTTGCTGTCGAATTCGAAGTCGAGCCAGGACCCGCGATAGGGGATCACACGCGCGGCGAACAGATACTTTCCCGACGAATGCGTCTTGCCCTTGTCGTGGTCGAAGAACACGCCGGGCGAGCGGTGCATCTGGGAAACAATGACGCGCTCGGTGCCATTGATGATGAACGTGCCATTGTCGGTCATCAGTGGCATGTCGCCCATGTAGACCGGCTGTTCCTTGATGTCGCGGATTGAGCGCGCGCCGGTGTCCTCGTCCACGTCCCAGACGATGAGGCGCAGAATGACCTTCAGCGGCGCGGCATAGGTCATGCCCCGCTGGATGCACTCCTCAACGTCGTATTTCGGCTCCTCGAGCTCGTAGTGGACGAATTCCAGTCGGCCGCGGCCGGCGAAATCGTCGATCGGGAAGACCGATTTGAACACTTCCTGCAGCCCGGCATGCATCCGGCTGTCGTACTGGACATTCATCTGCAGGAACCCCTCGTAGGAGGCGCGCTGCACGTCGATCAGATTGGGCATCGGGGCGACCTCAGGGATCCGCCCGAAGTTGCGCCGGATGCGCTTGCGCCCGGTAAACGACCTGGTGATTGCGTTCATGAAGTGCCCTGCTTATCTGTCTCTACGCTCGTCCGCCGTTACGCACCGCTGCGGCCACATCGACCGGGCCGCCCAGGGCGCTGTCCGCCGTGCAACGCGAATGGGGGCGGGAATCGCGCGATTCCCACCCGCATCCAGACCAGGCGGGCAGCGGCGCGGCGGTGCCGCATGCCCGGCGTTCGATCGAATGATTGTACTATCTGACCTCCACCGCGGCGCCCGCATCCTCGAGCATCTTGCGAAGCTTGGCGGCCTCTTCCTTGTTCACACCCTCCTTCACCGGCTTGGGCGCGGCTTCAACGAGGTCCTTGGCCTCCTTCAGGCCGAGGCCGGTGATTGTGCGGACCTCCTTGATCACGTTGATCTTCTTGTCGCCGATCTTGGCCAGGATGACGCTGAACTCGGTCTGCTCCTCGGCCGGGGCGGCCGCAGCCGCCGCGGCGGGCGCGGCCGCGGCCGCCGCGACAGGCGCGGCAGCGGAGACGCCCCACTTGTCCTCCAGCAGTTTCGAAAGCTCCGCAGCCTCCAACACCGTAAGGCCGGACAGCTCGTCCACCAGCTTCTGTAAGTCAGCCATTTTCGTGTGCCCTTAATCTAGTCGTTGGTTGGTTCCATGCAAGCCGCCATCCGCGGCTACGCCGTTCACTCTTTGTGCATGCGAGGCATGTGATCACGAAGTCGTGATCAAACACGGTGCCATGCGCTTACGCCGCAGCCTCCTGCGGCGGGCCGCCGTCCTGGTCCTTCCTTGCGAAGGCCCCGAAGACCCGCGCAAGCTGTCCGGCCGAGGCCTGAAGCACACCGGCAACACGCGTCGCGGGGGTGGCGATCATTCCCACGATGCGGGCGCGCAGCGCATCCAGTCCCGGCAGCGCGGCGAGCGCCCGAACCCCGGACGCATCCAGCGTCTGGGTGCCGAGCGCACCGCCGACCAGAACGAGCTTCTCGTTGGTCCTGGCGAACTCGACGGTCGCCTTGGCCGCCGCCACCGGGTCCTGCGACCACGCCAGCGCGGTCGGTCCGGTGAGCATCGGCTTGATGGCGTCGAATTGGGTCCCTTCCAGGGCAAGGTGGGCCAGGCGGTTTTTCGCGACCCTGAAGGTCACGCCGGCGCTCCGCATCCGGCGCCGGAGTTCCGTCGCCTCCGCGACCGTGAGCCCCTGGTTGTGGGTGACCACGATCATCGAGGTGGCGGACAGTGCCTGATGGAGCCCGGCGACGAACTCCCGCTTCTGTGTACGGTCCACATCCCGTCTCCACCCCGGATCACGTCCGGGGTATGCGTGGCTCGGCGCGTTTGGACCGCGCTGGGCCGGGTTGCCCAAGGACCGCCGCCAGACGAGCCGGAGCGGTCCGGTTCGCCTGTCCATAGCCGGAACCACCAATGACCAGACCGAGGGGGTCTGGCTGCTGGCTTCCCCGTCTCCCGCGCGCGGACCCTGCGGTCCCTTAAGTCCCCCGAGGGGGTCACGTGCGGTCTCGGACAGGTCGGGGACCTGCGTCCCCTGCCCGCCGGGTTGCGCGACCCGGCGTATCTCGCAATTCAATCGGTCAGCTGGCTGCCAGACTCCCCAGATCGACCCTGACGCCCGGCCCCATCGTCGAGCTGAGCGACACCTTCTGAACGTATGTGCCCTTCGCCCCGGTCGGCTTGGCCTTCTGGATCGCGTCCGCCAGTGCGCGGGCGTTCTCCGCCAGCTTGTCGTCCTCGAAGGACACCTTGCCGATCCCGGCATGGATGATCCCGGCCTTCTCCGCGCGGAACTCCACCTGCCCGCCCTTCGCCGCGGTCACCGCACCCCGCACGTCCATCGTGACGGTGCCCAGCCGAGGATTGGGCATCAGCCCGCGCGGGCCGAGGATCTTACCCAGCCGGCCGACCACGCCCATCATGTCAGGCGTCGCGATGCAGCGGTCGAAGCCGATCTCGCCGGCCTGCACCTTCTCGGCCAGGTCCTCGGCGCCCACCACGTCGGCGCCGGCAGCCTGCGCCTCCTCGGCCTTGGGCCCGCGGGCGAACACGCCGACCCGCACCGTCTTGCCGGTGCCGTTCGGCAGCGAGGTCAGCCCGCGCACCATCTGATCGGCATGCCGCGGGTCGATGCCGAGGTTCATCGACATCTCGACCGTCTCATCGAACTTCGCCTTGGCGTTCTGCTTCACCAGCTTGATCGCCTCGGGCAGCGCATAGGCCTTGGCACGGTCGACCGCCGCATAGGCCGCCTTGAGCCGCTTGTCCTTTGCCATTCCTCAGCCCTCCACCACGGTCAGGCCCATCGATCGGGCGGAGCCAGCCAGCATCCGGACGGCGCCGTCGATATCGTTGGCGTTCATGTCCTTCATCTTGATCTCCGCGATCTCGCGGAGCTGCGCGGTCGTGATCCGCCCCACCGGAGCGCCCTTCCCGACGGTCTGCGAGCCCTTGTCGATCTTCGCCGCCTTCATCAGGAAATATGTGTTGGGCGGGGTCTTGGTGATGAACGAGAACGAGCGGTCGGCGAATGCGGTGATCACCACCGGAACCGGCATGCCCGGCTCCATGTTCTGCGTGACCGCGTTGAATTCCTTGCAGAATGCCATGATGTTCAGCCCGCGCTGGCCGAGCGCTGGGCCCACCGGCGGCGATGGGTTCGCCTTGCCGGCCGGAATCTGCAGCTTGATGTAGCCGACGATCTTCTTGGCCAAATCCCTGGTCCTTTCCCACGTCCGAGGGTCCCGGGGACCGCGGTGCAAACGGCGGCGCCACCGCACAACCGGCGATGGAAGAGCCTCCCGCGTTCCGATGGAGGGGCGCCGTTTATCGGATGACGGACACCAAGTCCAGGGGTATTTCGACGAGAGGTGGTCGGCGCCGCAGTCGCCCGGCCAGAAGCAGCAGGTGGATCAGTCGCGCCTGCTCGCCTCGAACTCCTCGAGCAGGTCGGCGTGATCGAGCTGCCGCAGCGCGGCCTCGGTCCGGCGCTCGATGGACCGCAGCCAGGCGCCGACCAGCACGCGGCAAACGCGGTTCACGACGCCCTCAGGGCTCGCGCGTCGGCGCCCATCGCAATCGATCTCCGGGACGGGATCTGCAAAGGCGGCATGCATCGGAAACTCCCCTTGCTAGCCAGTCCTACAATGGGTCCGACTCCCGGCCCGCGCAGTGAAGCATTTCACACCTCGCTTCCCCTGCGCCCCCTTCGCTGTATCCTCCAGCCTGCGAAGGAGGACACCCTGCCCTACGCGCACGCACTCCACGGCACCCGCTACGTGTTCGACGACCTGCGCACCCTGCTGGCGCGGGCGACCCCGCTGCGGTCCGGCGACTCGCTGGCGGGGCTTGCGGCGGCAAGTGCCGCGGAGCGGGTGGCGGCGCAGATGGCGCTGGCCGACGTGCCGCTGGCAAAGGTCCTCGCCGAGCCGGTCATCCCCTACGAGGCGGACGAGGTCACAAGGCTGATCGTCGACAGCCACGACCAGGCTGCCTTCGCGCCGGTCGCATCGCTGACGGTCGGCGAATTCCGCGAATTCCTGCTGGCCGCCGAACCCGAAACGCTGGCCGTCCTCCGCCCCGGGCTCACCCCAGAGGTAGCGGCTTCCGTCAGCAAGCTGATGCGCCTGCAGGACCTTGTCGCCGTGGCGGCGAAATGCCGCGTGGTCACGCGCTTCCGCAACACGATCGGACTGCCGGGCCGGCTGTCGGTGCGGCTGCAGCCCAACCATCCGACCGACGATCCGCAGGGCGTCGCCGCCTCCACGCTCGACGGATTGCTGCTCGGGGCGGGCGACGCGGTGATCGGCGTCAATCCGGCGACGGACAGTGTGGACGCCGCTGTCGCCCTGCTCACCATGCTCGACACCGTGCGCGATCGCTATGCCATCCCGACCCAGACCTGCGTGCTGGCCCATGTCACCACCAGCCTGCGGGCGATCGAGCGCGGCGCGCCGGTGGACCTCGTGTTCCAGTCGATCGGAGGCACCGAGGCGGCTAACCGCGGCTTCGGCGTCTCGCTCGCGCTGCTGCGCGAGGCACGCGACGCCGCCCTGTCGCTGCACCGAGGCACCATCGGCGACAACGTGATGTACTTCGAGACCGGCCAGGGCAGTGCGCTGTCAGCCGATGCGCACCATGGCGTCGACCAGCAGACCATCGAGGCGCGTGCTTATGCGGTGGCGCGTGCATTCGCGCCGCTGCTGGTCAACAGCGTCGTCGGCTTCATCGGTCCCGAGTATCTCTACGACGGCAAGCAGATCACGCGCGCCGGCCTGGAGGACCATTTCTGCGGCAAGCTGCTCGGTCTGCCGATGGGTGTCGATGTCTGCTACACCAACCACGCCGAGGCTGATCAGGACGACATGGACGCTCTGCTAACGCTGCTGGGCGTCGCCGGCGTCAATTACATTATGGGCGTGCCGGGCGCCGACGATGTGATGCTGTCGTATCAGAGTACTTCGTTCCATGACGCTCTGTACGTTCGCGGTGTACTCGGTCTGGCGCCCGCGCCGGAATTTGAGACTTGGCTCATGCGGATGGGAATCCCGGGTGGCATAGTGACGGAGCGCATACCGCCCGCGCTGGCACCGGGGCTGATCGGGATACCAGGCGCAGGCGGGTAGAAATATGCACATTGTGATTGGAAGCGCCGAACTGCTGGCTTCACCTCTCGCGCTTGCCGGAGAGGAACAGTCGCGGCGGCGACGCCGAAGAGGGTGTGTCCCAGTGGCACTTGGCTGCTGATGGACCCTCTCCCGTCGCGTTGCGCGCGACGCCCTCTCCCGCATGCGGGAGAGGTGTGCACCTTTTCAGTCAAACTGAACTTGCGCCGGTGAATCAGGTCGTGCCGAGCGGCGTTTCCCTACCGGCGCTTTGGGCGGATCTCCGCCGCTTCACGCCGGCGCGGGTGGCGCTTGGCCGTGCGGGAAACGGACTGCCGACCACGGCCCATCTCGATTTCCAGGCAGCCCACGCCGCGGCGCGGGATGCGGTGCACGCCGCGCTCGATGTCGAGGCATTACAGGCGGAACTCACCACGGTGGGGCTGGCGAGCATCGCCGTGCACAGCGCGGCACCCGATCGCCGCACCTATCTGCTGCGCCCAGATCTCGGCCGCCGGTTGCGCGACGCGGATCGTGGTGTGCTGCCTGCCATGCCGGGCGCCATATTGTTCGTGATCTGCGATGGACTTTCCGCCATTGCGGTGCAGCACCACACGCCCGCGCTGCTCGGCCACGCCATCCCGGCGTTGCGGCGCGCAGGCCAAGCCATCGCGCCGGTCGTCGTCGCCGAGCAAGGGCGCGTCGCGCTCGGCGACGATATCGGCGAGGCGATGGGCGCCGATGCGGTCGCGGTGCTGATCGGCGAGCGCCCCGGCCTTACCGCCGCCGACAGCCTCGGCGTCTACCTGACATGGCAACCACGCCGCGGCCGCACCGACGCCGAACGCAACTGCATCTCGAACATCCGTCCCGACGGGCTTGCACCGCAGGCGGCCGCGGACAAGCTGCTGTGGCTGATCGGCGCGATGCGGCGCCTGCGTCTGACCGGCGTCGAACTGAAGGACGAGCAGCAGGCTGCCCCGCCGGCTCTGTCGTCCCCGGGCAGTTGACGGATTGCCAGCCGGTATCAGATGGTTCGACAAAACAAGGATCGTCCTGGGAGGACTATCATGCCGGCTGCTCCGATGCGTGCGTTTCTCGGCTTTATCGCAGCGGCGATCGCGGTGCTGACATTCCACCAGGGGATGGTGGCGGTGCTGCATGAGTTCGGTTGGGCTACGTTTACGCCCTATCGGACGACGCCGGTGCCGCCGTTCGGCGTTCCGGTCATCGTCAGTCTCTGCTTCTGGGGCGGCTTGTACGGTGCCGTGTTCGGCGTCATCATGCCGCGCTTCACTTGGCCGGCATGGCTGTGCGGCATGATCCTTGGCCTGATCGCGGCGACTGTCGGCTTGTTCATCGCCGCCCCCCTGAAAGGGCTGCCGATCGCCGGAGGCTGGGTGCCGGGGAACATCCTTCGCTCGATCGTGATCAACGGCTTCTGGGGCATCGGCGTCGGCGTGATCCTGCCACTGCTGATGCCGCGCTCACTGGTGCGGGTGCATCCGTTGACACGCTAGCTCGATGGGTATCGCTGCCTCCATCCATCCTACGAACCACGAACTCGCGGAATAGGATGGGTGGAGCGATACCCGCCGACATCGACCGACGAACTGTCGTCAGCGCTCCCACCGCCCGATCGGCTTCGGCGGGTGCGCCTTGATGACTGCCTCGTTCACCTCCGCACCCCATCCGGCGCCGGTGGGCAACAGCAACTCCCCTGCCTCGATCAAGGGTACATGCGTGACGAGGTCGTCTTTCCAGGGCACATCCTCGATGTCGATCTCCATCACCCGGAAATTCGGAATCGCTGCGCACATATGCGCACTCATCAGCGAGCCCAGATGGCCGTTGAAATTGTGCGGTGCGACGTTGACCTCGTAGGCGTCGGCCATCGCGGCGATCTTCATCGATTCCAGGATGCCGTTCCATGCCACGTCGATGATCGCCACATCGACCGACTGCTGCTCGAAGAATGGCCGGAACTGGCGCCTGCCGTGCAGCGACTCCAGCGATGCAATGCGCGTGCGCGCCGACCGGCGGATCGTCGCCAGCGCGCCCGGATCGTAGCTGTCGATCTCCAGCCAGACGAGATCGAACGGCTCCAGCGCCTGGGCCAGCCGGATATAGCCTTCGGTCTTGAAGTTGAAATTCAAATCGAGATGCAATCCGACGCGCGGCCCGGCGCCCTTTCGGAACGCGGACATCTGCGCCACCAGTCCATCCACGATGTCCCGATCGATGTTCAGCGCCGGCCAGCCGGGGCCATTGAAGCCAGGCATGTGGACGTAAGGCTCTGGCCCATCGAAGCGGAAAATGTTGGTCTTGAGCCCCTTGAAGCCGCGGCGTGCCACCTCGGCGCCGGCGCGCTCCACATCCTCGAGCGAGCGGATCGGATCGAAGCCGGTCCACTCCTCGATCCGCGCGGCGTGGCTGATCCGCCAGGTGCCGCAATGCGACCAGTAGAGCTGCAGGCGGTCGCGCACCGGGCCACCCAGCATCTCGTAGACCGGCACGCCAAGCGCCTTCGCCTTGAGATCGACCAGCGCGTTCTCGATCGCGGCGATCGCCTGTTGCGCGATGCCGCCCACCGACTGGCGCGTGACACCGTGCAGATAGGCGGTGATCTTTTCCACCGGCCGCGGATCCCAGCCGATCAGCCGCGCGCCGAGTTTGCCGATGACCCCGGTGAGCCCCTCCGAGCCGTACGACTCCATGTACTCCGACCAGCCCACCAGACCCTCGTCGGTGCTGATCTTCAGGAACGAGAAGTCGCGCCATCCCGCGTTGCAGTGCAGGTCCTCGATCTTCGTGATGCGCATGCTTCGCCTCCCTTGCATGGTTCGGCGAATGCTAGGCTGCCGTCACCGGAGCCGGAAGCCATCGCGCGGCGTAGGCGGGATCGCCGACGTCAGTAGTGCCTGGCCGCGCGGCGTGAGGACAACGCGGCAGTCGCTCAATCCGCCCACGCCCGCCTCCAGCCGCACAAGTTCGTCGCCAAGCGCGTCCTCCCAGATCGACAGGCGTGGGCACGTGCTGCGCCACGCCTCCATCGCATCGGCGTAGGTCCGTGGCCGGTCGGCCACCCAGGTCAGGAACTGCTCGGCAAGCGTGCTCATTGGCAGACCGCGAGCAATGCGCCGCGCAATGCGTCCGACGCGCGGTACAGCGGTACATGGCCGCGCAGCAGGATCTGGGTGCTTCGGCGATAAGCGGCCTTCCTCACCTCCAGCCCCGATTGCGCGAGGCGAGCCTCGATCGTCGCTTCCAGGATGCCAGCGGGATTTTCGATGCCCACATCGAACTCGCCGAATGCCGCGCCGGGCGACGGAAGGCCACGTGCGACGGCATGCGCGACCGACCCAGGGATCAGCGCCGCCGCTGCCAGGCAGCAGCCACCGGATACCGCCATGGAACGATGTCCCGCCTGCGGTGTAAAGTAGCGCACAGCGATGTGGCCCATGCCCTGCGGCGGACCGACGATGCAGACTTTCGGAATTGTCTCGCTCTGTGCCAGTTCGTCCGCCGACATCGGTCGCCCGCCCGGACCCTTCAGGGCCATACGCAATCCAGCCTCAACCCAGACCGCGCGCAACGCCTCCATCAGGCTGCGATCCGCCTCCAACTGTTCGATAGTCTCGTGAGCAGTCTTGCCGAAGTCGGACGCGCGGGCGATCACCATCGGCACCGCCACGTCAACGCAGGAGACCTGGTGGCCGGCAATGCCGTCGGTCGCCTGGCCAGTCGGCAGCAGTCTGCCGGTCTTCGCGCCCACCGGGTTGGCGAGGAACAGATCGACGCCGGGGAAACTGCCATCGACGCCGGGGATCTCGGCGGCGACAAACACACCGTCGGAGCCGAGCCGCATGCGCGAGCCCGCCATCACGCAGGTGTTGGTGTTGAAGATGTCGATCTCGAACGTGCCGCCGACGTTGGCCGGCTCGACCTGGCCGGTGTCCAACGCCCAGAGCGGCAATGCCGCGGACATGTTGCCGCAGTTCACGCTCCAGTCCACCGCCGCCTTGTCGGCTGCGAGCTGGGCGAAGGTGCTGACGATGCGCTGTCCCGCCCCGGTCTGCTCGATGCGCGCGAAGAACACCTTGTTGCCGGTGGGAACGATCCGCCCCAACCCCGTGATCTGCTTGTTGCCCGCTCGCACGCCGGTAAGCGGCAGCCCCATCAGGTGACGCAGCAATTCCTCGCGCAGTTCCCGTTCCCTCGGCGCCCAGTGTTCCGATATCACCAGCCCGGTCGACGTGCCGCCGCGAACATGATGCACCGGAAATTCGACGACCCCGGCGCGGAGCCGTGGCGGCGGATCGAGCGGCGCTGCCTGCATGGTCCGGACCCCGATTGTTGTGGTGCTTCAGCTACCGCTTTGCCACGGTGAAGTCCATCGGCGGCGGGTCGCCGGCCAGTAAACTTAGGACTCGCGCTGAATTAATCGAATTTAGGTATCGCGGAGCTGCGCCACTTGCGGTTATCCCCCCACGTAACCGGGAATGACGATAAGGAGGGACGACTGTTTGCAACCGACGCAGTTGATTCGCGGCAACTCCTTAGCAGTCAAGGCCCATGTTCTCAGGTTCGAAATCTCTCGGGGATGATGCCTCCAGGCAAAATCCGGAGAATGACCAGCAACAATGCACTGACCAGCAGTTCGCGAACCGCCGCAATCTGTGCCGGCGCCATGAACCGCAGGAACGGTGCGGCGAAGCGCGTGCCCTCCAGCAACGCCACGATCAGCACGGCCCCGAGTATCGCGCCCGTATTGTTGCCGACGCCGCCGGCGACGAGGGCGAGGATGATGTTCAGGGTCAGCAGCGGTGCAAAGATGTCCGGCGCGATGTACGATGATTGATGCGCATACAGCGCGCCCGCCAGGCCAAGCACGGCGGCCCCGACGGCGAATGCCTTCACCTTGAACACCAGCACATGCTTGCCGGCGACCGCGGCGACATCCTCATCGTCGCGGATCGCCCGCAGCACACGGCCGAACGGCGAGTGGCAGAGGCGCTGCAGTACCCCGAAGACCGCGATCAGCACCGTGATGACGATGGCGAGAAACAGCAGATTGAACTGCTGCGGGGCGAGTATTCCGCGCCACGGCCCCGGGATGCCCGCGATGCCATCTGAACCGTTGGTCAGCCAGACCTCGTTGGCGGCGGCGATGCGCACGGATTCCGAAAAGCCAAGCGTGACGATGGCAAGATAGTCGGCGCGCAGCCGCGCGGTGATCAGTGCGACACCGGCGCCGGTCACCGCGGCGGCAAGCGCGCCGGCGGCGATGCCGACGGGAATGGCGAAGCCAGCCTTGGTGAGCAGTGCGGTCGCATAGCCTCCGACGGCGAAGAACCCCGCGAGGCCGAGATTGATCAGACCCGTCATGCCCCAGGTCAGATTCACCCCGAGTGCCAGCAAGGCATAGATGCCGGCGCTGATCGCCATCGCCGTGAGATAGGCGGTCATCAGACGATTGTGTCCGCCAGTGCCGACATGCTTGATACCAGCAGGTCCGGCTGGTGCGGCGTGGCGCCGAACGGTCGCCGGCGGCGATCGATGAATGCGGTACGCATGCCGGCCGCCTTCGCTCCGATGCAGTCGAACGCGTGGTTCGCGATGAACAGCACCTCTTCCATGTGGACGCCGACGATCCTTGCCGCCGTCGTATAGGTCGCGACATGCGGCTTGAATGCGTTGGCGACGGCCACCGAGATCACCTGCTCGAACCCGATGCCGTGGTACGGCCTGGCGGCTTCAAGCATGTCGGGATCGCCGTTCGACAGCACCACCAGCCGGTAGCGCGTGCGCAGTCGGTCCAGTGCCGCGGCAACCTCCGGGAATGGTCGCAGCCGCACGATGTGGTCCACCAGGGCGCGCACCTCGTCCATCGTGTAGCGAATGCCGGCGCGATCCATCACGAAGGCGACCGCGCGCTCGCCGATCTCGCGGTAGGGTGTGTGCTCGCGGTGGAGCAGCGCGTCGATCATCGAATTTTCGAAATGCGTCCGCCGCCACCAGGTGACGAAGGAGTTTGGATTGCCGTGCCAGCCCTTCGCGCGCAGGAACGGCGTGGCGGCCTCGACCAGCCCGGTCTGCATGTCGACGATGGTGCCGTACTGATCGAACATGCAGACCTTGACGGTGGATATCACGTCCTGTGCTGCTGTCATGCGATGTTCCAGGTCAAAAGGCCCGGGCGCCGAGAATGCCACGCGGGCGGAAGCTCAGCACCAGCAGGATGGCGATGAATCCGACCACCGTGCGGTAGTCGGGCGGCAAGGCCAGTTGCGACAATTCCTCGGCGACGCCGATGGCCAGTGCGCCGACCACCGCGCCGGGGATGCTGCCGAGCCCGCCGACCACCGCAGCCGCGAAGATCGCCAGGATTGCGCGGAAGCCGGTGAGCGGATCGATCGACGTGTCCAGGCCGAGCAGCATGCCGCCGAGCCCGGCCAGTCCCATGGCGACGAAGTTGACGATGTGCCCGATCCGATCGGCGTCGATCCCCTTGAGCGACGCAAGCGTCGGGTTGTCGGCCACCGCACGCATCGCCTTGCCGAGGCGGGTGAAGGCGAGGAAGCCGAACAGCGCTGCGACCGCGGCGGCGGCGATCGCCAGGTCCTCGAGCTGCTGTGGGCCGACGCGGATGCCGCCGATGCGCCAGTCGCGCATGATCGGCAGGTCGTAGTTGCGCAGCGCGTTGCCGAAGCCAAGACGCACCAGGTTCTCCAGCGCGATGGTGAGCGCGACGGAGGCGATGGTGGTGGTGATCAGATCGGCCGGCCGCAGCGGCCGCAGCACCAGCGTGTCGCTGGCAACGCCGGCTGCGCCGGTGGCCAGGAAGGCAATGACCGCAGCCGGGACGAGCGGCAGCCCAAGCCAGACATTCGCGCAATATCCCGCGAAGGCGCCGATCGTCGCGTGCGATGCCACCGCGAAATTGGGGAAGCGGAGCACGGCGTAGATCGCGGTGAGTCCGATGCTGGGCACGGCGAGGATCGCGCCGGCCATGATGCCGTTCAGCGCAAGTTGGGCGATATCGCTGAGCACGCGGAGCTACGACACCTCGAGCAGCCGGAACGCCCCATTGTCTACCCGGTTGTAGCGGAACCTGCAGTCCGAAATGTCGCCGATCTCGGTGAAGGTGCACGGCCCGCTGGCGCCCGAGTATTTCACCTCCTTGCCCTGCTTCAGCGCAGCCAGCCCGTCCAACGCCGTGTAGACCTTCATCCCGTCACTGTTGGTGATCTTTCGCACGTTGTCGCGGATCGCCGCCCCGCTCGCCTCGCCCGCCTTGGCGATGGTCAGCGCGACGATGCTGATCCAGTCGGTGGCCTGCGTTTCGTATGAATCCGGCGCGGCGATCGCCAAACGCCTGGCTGCCGCGGCATATGCCGAAGAATCCACATCCGCCGACGGCTGCACGGTGTAGACCCCCTGCGTCACCTCCTTCGGCAATGCCTCGAGACTCTTGGCGGTCAGCGCATAGGACTGGCACAGCCGGTCGCCGTCGAACCCCGCGCGGTACAGATCGCGCAGCACCACCGCGACATCTGGCGCATAGCCGTTCAGGTACAGCAAAATCCGGCTTGCCGCGCAGCGCCTGGTCCACCTCCGAGCGATAGCTCGTCTTGTCCTTGTCGTAGATCAGCGAACCGACCACTGCCGCGCCCTTGGGCGTGAGCGTGTCGGTCAGGTATTTGCGGGTCGGTTCCGCGAACGGCGCCTGGATCGCCAGGATGAACACGCGCTTTGCGCCGTGGCGGATGATGAACTCGGCATGCTTCGTCGCCTGCAGCTCATTGTTCGGCTGCGTGCGAATCAGATACCCCTGGTGCGGCAGATGCGTGATCGAATCCGCGCCGGACACAGTCGTGAGGAACGTCCGGCTCTCCCAGCACACCGGCGCCACCGCGGTGGTGACGGCCGACGCCCAGGTGCCCATGATCACCGGCACCCTGTCGACATTCACCAGCTTCTGCGCTGCCCGCACCGCTGCCTCGGGATTGGTCTCATCGTCTTCGACCACGAGTTCGATCTTGCGCCCCGTCAGGCCGCCCGCTGCGTTGATCTCGTCCGCCACCGCCTGCATCGCCTTCAGCATGCGCGGCCCGTCGAAGCTGCCGGCGCCGGTCAACGGCGTCAGCACGCCGAGACGCAGCGCGCCACCCTGCGCACGCACGATTGCCAACGGGGCGATTGCCGGGGCGGCGATCGCCGCCGCGGCGGTTTGCAACAGCCCGCGGCGGGTGAAGCGGGGCATCGGAACCTCCCGTCATGGTTGTTCGGTCGGCGCGGCGCCGAGGAAGATGCGGCGAATCTCGGGATCGGCGGCGAGCACGGCAGCCGCACCATCGCGGTTGTTGCGGCCATCGACAAGGATGCTGGCGCGATGCGCGATCTCCAGCGCCTGCGTGGCGTTCTGCTCCACCATGACGATGGCGATGCTGCCGCGGTTGATCGCGCGGATGGTGGCGAACAGTTGTTCCGCGGCGATCGGCGACAGCCCGGCAGAGGGTTCGTCGAGCAGCAGCAGCACCGGCTGCACCATCAGCGCCATCGCCATCGCGAGCACCTGGCGCTGCCCGCCCGAGAGCGTGCGCGCGGCGCGGCTGCGACGTTCGGCGAGCATCGGAAAGCGGTCGAATACGCTGTCGATGCGCTGGCGCGTGGCGGCGGGATCGAGCCAGCCGCCCATCTCCAGGTTCTCACGCACGGAGAGCGTGGCGAAGATGTTCTGCTCCTGGGGCACGAACGCAACGCCGCGGCGGGACACTTCGCGTGGCGGCAGACCGTGGATCGGCGTGCCGCGCAGCAGAATGGTGCCGTACGCGGGATGCAGCAGGCCGGCAATGGTCTTCAACAGCGTGGACTTGCCGGCGCCGTTCGGTCCGATGACTGCGACGATCTCGCTGTCTTCGACCGTCAGGTGCACGCCTTTGAGGATTTCATCGCCACGGCCGTAGCCGGCGACGATGTCGCGCGCGATGAGCAGGCTCATCATCGCCGGCCCATATACGCTTCCTGTACAACCGGATCGGCGGCAATTTCGGCGAACGAGCCTTGTCGCAGATGGCGGCCCTCGGCCATGACGATGACCGGATCGCACAGTGCTGCGATGGTATCCATGTGGTGCTCGATCAGCAGCACCGCGATGCCTTCAGTGACCAGTCCGCGCAGATGCTCGGCGATTTCGCGCGCCAGCGTCGGGTTCACGCCGGCAACGGGTTCGTCGAGCAGCAGCAGCCGCGGCTGCGCCATCAGCGCGCGGCCGATCTCCAGCAGCTTCTTCTGCCCGCCGGACAGGTCGGCGGCGCGGTCATCGAGCACACGCGCGAGGTCCAGCCGTTGCGCGATTGCACGCGCTCGCTGGCGCAGTTCGTCTTCACGCCGGCGCGCGCCGCGCGAGCGCAGCACGGCGTGGACCATGCGTTCGCCAGGTTGCCGCGTGCCGTAGAGCAGCAGGTTCTCCAGCACGGAAAGTCGCGGAAATCCTCGTGCGATCTGAAACGTGCGCACCATACCCGCGCCGGTAATGCGATCCGGCCGCCAACGGGTGATTGCGCACCCGTCGAACCACACGCTGCCTGCGTCCGGCGGCACCAGACCGGAAATGCAGTTGAACAGTGTCGTCTTGCCCGCGCCGTTTGGGCCGATCAGTCCGGTGATGCGGCCTTCGTCCACCGACAGGTCAACGCTGCGCAATGCGTGCACGCCGTAATAACTGCGGGTCAGGGCTCGGACTTCCAGGAAGGCCATTGGTTGCTGCACCGAACGGCGGTACGATTGTCAGGTGGTGAACTTACGGCCAAGTCGAGTAACCGATAAGGTGCGAATGTGACGAGTTATCTGTTCCACGGCGGTCGCTTCCTCGATCCCCGGAAGGACGACCTGCAGGACGGCATCTCCGTGCTGGTCGAAGACGGCGCCGTGAAGGAGGTTGCCGACCGCCCCATCGCAAATTCATCTGCTGTCCGTATCGATCTGCGCGGGCGCACGCTGATGCCGGGCCTGATCGACGCCCACATCCACGTCGTGCTCACCGAGGTGAATCTCAGGCTCCTTTCCGACGTGCCGCTGACATTGCTGGCGGCGAAAGGTTCGGTTGCGATGCGTGCGATGCTGCATCGCGGCTTTACCACGCTGCGCGACACCGGCGGCGCCGACTACGGCATGAAGGCCGCCGTCGAGCAGGGCCTGTTCGAGGGTCCCCGCCTGTTCATCGCCGGCGCGCCGCTGAGCCAGACCGGCGGCCATGCCGATCACCGGCTGCGCACGCAGGACCGCGAGTTCTGCGCCTGCTGCTCGGGCCTGGCCTGGACCGCGCGCGTCGCCGATGGCGTCCCGGAGGTGATCAAGGCGACGCGCGACGAGCTGCGCAAGGGGGCCGACCACATCAAGATCATGGTGTCCGGCGGCGTCGCCTCGCAGGCCGATCCGCTGGAAAGCCTGCAATACCGTATCGACGAGATCGAGGCGGCGGTGGACGAGGCGACGCGGTGGGGGACGTATGTCTGCGCGCATGCGTATTCGGCGAAGGCGATCGAGCGTGCGGTGACCGCCGGGGTGCGCACCATCGAGCACGGCAACCTGATCGATGCGCCCACCGCGCAACTGATGGCCGAACGCGGCGCTTATCTGGTCCCCACTCTGGTAGCCTACGATGCCTTGAAGCGCCGCGGTCCCGACTACGGGCTTTCCAGCTACAGCCTGGCGAAGAACGAGCTGGTGCTGCATGCCGGCCTGCGCTCGCTGGAGATCGCACGCAGCGCCGGCGTGAAGATCGGCTTCGGCTCCGACCTGCTCGGTCAATTGCAGAACGACCACTGCAACGAGTTCACCATCCGCCGCGAGGCGATGAGTGCGCAGGACATCATCCGCTCCGCCACGCTGGTGAATGCCGAGATCTTGCGACAGGAGGGAAAGCTGGGCGAACTCGTTCCGGGCGCGCACGCCGACCTGCTGGTGGTGGACGGCGATCCCTATCGCGACATCTCGGTGTTCCTCGGCGAGGGTCGCAACATCGCCGCGATCATGCGCGGCGGGCAGTTCGTGAAGAACGCGCTGTGACGGTGGCCGGAAATAGTCTCCCCCTCCCCTTGCGGGAGGGGGTTGGGGGGAGGGGTGCGACGGCATCCGCAGCGCCGCTCCCGTGGTCCCCTCCCCCCTCCCCCCTCCCGCAAGGGGAGGGGGAGGATTGCGCGCGGCCATGACGGGCGGTTGGGAGGTCCTCCGCGTCTTCCTCCGCCTCGGCTGCACCTCGTTCGGTGGTCCCGTCGCGCATATCGGCTACTTCCGCGCCGAGTTCGTCGAGCGCCGCCGCTGGATAGCAGAAGGCGGCTTCGCCGATCTCGTGGCACTGTGCCAGTTCATGCCCGGCCCGGCGTCGAGCCAGCTCGGCATGTCGCTCGGCCTGCTGCGTGCCGGACCGCTCGGCATGCTGGCGGCATGGGTCGGCTTCACGCTGCCGTCCGCGCTGGCGATGCTGGCATTCGCCTATGGCGTGGAAGCGCTCGGCGATGTCAGCAACGCGGCGTGGCTGAAGGGACTGAAACTGGTCGCGGTCGCCGTTGTCGCGCAGGCGGTCTGGGGCATGGCGCAGAGCCTGGCGCCCGATCGGCCACGCGCAACGCTTGCGGTGGCAGCCGCGCTGATCGCCCTCGCCGTGCCATCCTCGGTGGGGCAGATCGCAGCGATCGTGCTCGGTGCGGTCGTCGGCCTGACGCTGCTGCCGAAGCCGGCCGCCGGCAACGCTGCCGACCACGTGCCGCTCGGCCTTGACCTCAATCGCGGCGTCGCGGCGTCAGCGATCATTCTGTTCTTCGCACTGCTGCTGTTCCTGCCGCCGCTCGCCGCCGGGTTTGACAGCCAGGCACTGCGACTGTTCGAGGCGTTCTACCACGCCGGCGCACTCGTGTTCGGCGGCGGCCACGTGGTGCTGCCGCTGCTGCAGGCCGCCGTGGTCCCACCGGGCTGGGTGAGCAACGACGCGTTCCTCGCCGGCTACGGCGCCGCGCAGGCGATGCCGGGCCCGCTGTTCACCTTCGCAGCCTATCTCGGCGCAGTCATGATCCCGCCGCCCAATGGCGCCCTGGGCGCGCTGATCGCCGTGGTGGCGATCTTCGCTCCGTCATTCCTGCTGATAATCGGGCTGCTCCCGTTCTGGGACACGCTGCGCCAGCGGCAGGGCATGCAGGCAGCGCTGCGCGGCGTGAATGCCGCCGTGGTCGGCGTGCTGTTGGCCGCTCTCTATACGCCTGTATGGACGAGCGGCGTGCACACGCCGGCCGGTTTCGGTCTCGCGGTCACGGCGTTCCTGGTGCTCACGTTGTGGGCGGTGTCGCCATGGATCGTCGTGGTGGCCGGCGCGCTGGTTGCGGCCGGCCTCGGCGCAATCGGCGTCGCGCTCTGATCAGCCTGGCATCTTCGGGAAGCGCTGCATCTCGCCCGCCAGATCGACCCAGGGCTGCGCACTCGAGCAATAGATCTGCATCTTTGGCTTCACCCAGCTCGCATCGTCCAGCGTTCCGGCGCCGATCATCACTGTTCCCGGCATCACCGCCACTTCCTCGACGATCGGCGATCCGCATTCCGGACAGAAGCTCCGTATGGTCGCCTGTCCGGAATCGCCTGGCTTGCTGAACGTGCTCACCTTGCCCTCGACTGAGAGCGCATCCTTCGGCAGCGCGACGACCACGCTGAATGCGCTGCCGCCATATTTCTGGCAGTCGCGGCAATGGCAGACCCCGATGAAGGTGGGTTCGGCATTCGCGCTGTAGCGGACCTTGCCGCAAAGACAGCCGCCGGCGATCTGAGGCATGATCGGTCTCCCCTTCATTGACCAGGCCACGCTGCCACGTGGGCTTGCCTCAGCGCAAGGCGTCCGACAAGGCGCTCAGCACGTTCAGTGCCGGCGGGAAGCCGCTATAGGGCGCGGTCTGGATGACCGCCTCGATCACCTCTGTGCGCGAGACACCAAGGTTCAGCGCGGCCTGGCCGAAGCGCTTCGCCTGTTCCGGCAGCCGCAGCGCGGTGAACGCGGCGATCGCCACCAGTGCCCGCGCGCGGCGGTCGAGACCTGGGCGGAACCAGATTTCCCCATAGCCATACTGGATTGCGAGTTCATAGAGCGCGAAGGTCACCGGATTTTCCGGCGCGGCATAGCCTTGGCGGCTGCGCTCGCCGTGCACGTCCTGCATCAGCTCGCGGCCGCGGCTGGCGAGTTCTTCGAGCGAGGCATCCATGGGTGGATCAGGTGGAAATGCCACGCCGCGCTCGGCGAATACCTCTCCCGCCAGTGCCAGCGTTTCCTCGGCTGCGGAGAATCCGGCATAGAGGCCCGCCTGCACGAGAACCTCCCGGATTGCCTCCGGCGACAGCCCCAGATCGAGCGCCGCACCGATGTGACGTCGCAACTGTCGCAGTCGCGGCCAGACCGCGAGTGCGGCCAGCGTGCACAGCATGCGGTCCGGAAGTGCGAGGCCTGGGCGGTTCCAGACGGCCCCATGCACCGCCTCGGTCAGCAACGAGCCGAAGCCCGCCGGTTCCTGTCTGGTATCGCCGAACAGGCGCGTTCGGGTCGCTTCGCCCTGCTGGCGCAGTTGCTCGCGTGTCATGACGGTATACTCCCGGTCGGTCGCAGCGTACGACGACAGCCGGTGGAGGTCGATCATGCGTGGAAGCGTCGCTGTGGCTCTGTTTCTGTTGGCGGCACTCGGCGGTGGCGCGGCGGCACAGGAGCGGATCGATGTTCCCACCAGACCGGGCGTCACGCAGCCGGTGTATTTCACCGCATCGCCATCGGCGGTGGCGAGCGTCATCCTGTTTCCCGGCGGCAATGGCGTGGTCGCCAGCGTGCGCAACAACTTTCTACTGCGCGTCGCCGACCGGTTCAGCGCCCAGGCCATCAATGTCGCGGTGGCGGACGCACCGTCGGACCAGGCCCGCGGCACGGCTCCGCAATTCCGCCAGAGCAGTCAGCATGCCGACGACATTGCCGGCATCATCGCAATGTTGAAGCGCCGTGCGCCGGTGCTGGTGTGGCTGGTCGGCACCAGCCGCGGCTC
The DNA here is from genome assembly GCA_963794185.1 of uncultured Alphaproteobacteria bacterium. Lineage (GTDB taxonomy): Bacteria > Pseudomonadota > Alphaproteobacteria > Acetobacterales > Acetobacteraceae > JAMXLO01. The sequence continues at coordinate 20,277 of CAWCDM010000072.1, forward strand.
GATCTCCGCGGCCAACGCCGCGGCGCGTATCGGACCGCCCGGCGTGGCGGGTGTCGTGCTGACGTCCTCCGTCTGGCTGGGCGGCATGGCAGGCGTCGCGCTCGATCAGATCAAGGTACCGGTACTGGTGGTGCATAACCACGGCGACGGCTGCGGCGAAAGCCCGTTCGGCAACACGGCTATCGGCCATGGCGCGCATGCAGCAGGCGCGAACGAAGGAGCTTCTTGCGGTGTCGGGCGGTTCCGTGCGCAGCGGGCCGTGCGATGCGCTGTCGCCGCACGGCTATTACGGCATCGAGGATCAGGTGGTGCCCGCGATCGTCGCCTGGATCAGACAGCACTGACGGCGCGTGTGGGAGCCGATCAAGGCCAACCGGGAAAAGCCGTACACCTCGCCCACGAAGTGGGAGAGGTCGCCGCGGAGCGGCGGGAGAGGGTGGATCGTTCGGCACCTGTTTGCTTGGCGACCCTCTCCCGGCGCTCCGCGCCGACCTCTCCCGCAATGCGGGCGAGGTGTACTCAGGCCAGCGGCGAGGGTTGCGGGCGCGACCCGTCGGTGAAGCGGCTGTAGCGGAACGGCGTCGGATCGACCACCGGGGTTTCGCCGGTGACAAGCTCGGCCATCAGCCGCCCGGCGCCGGGTCCGATGCCGAAGCCATGGCCGGTGAATCCCGTGGCGATGAAGAAGCCCGGCAGCGTGTCGACGCCGGAGATCACCGGCACCGCGTCGGGCGTGACATCGATCACGCCGCCCCAGCTCTCCGCCACCTGCATGTCGCGGAACGCCGGGAACGCGGCAGTGAGGTGATTGCGCGCCTGATCGAGGATCGGCCCGTACGGCTCGGGATCCAGCGTGCGCACGCGTTCGAACGGCGAAGGCGCGTCCAGCGACCAGTGACGCGGCACCTGCCATTCCTCCAGGAACTTTCCGCCGATCCGAAGCCGCAGGTTGCGCCATTGCAGGCGCAGCGACGGAAGATAATCGGCAAAGAAGCGGAACGTGTCGGGCACGATATCCACCACATTGCCGCTCCAGCTCGCCACGTTGTAGCCGCCGTCGAGTCGCTTGCGCACGCCGAAGCCAAACCCGCTGCACGACGCTTCCAGCCCGGCGTCGAGCTTCTCCGTGCGCATCACCGAGGACATCACCTTGAGCTGCGGCAGCCGCAGGTCGAGGTTGCCGCAGAACAGCCGGGACCACACGCCGCCGGCCAGCACGACGCTGTCGCAGGCGATACGCCCCTTCTCGGTCACCACGGCGGCGATCCGCCCGGCCTGCGTCTCGATGCCGCGCACGGCGCATTGCGTGAGGATGGTGGCGCCATGGCGTCGTGCGGCTTCGGCAATGGCCGGTGCGGCCTTCTGCGGTTCGCCGCGGCCGTCGCTCGGCGTGTAGAGGCCGCCCTGCCAGTCGCCGGTCAGGCCAGGCAGCACCTGTGCCGCTTCATCGGGCGAGAGCAGCCGGCTGTCGAGCTGATAGGGGCGCGCATGGTCCAGCCATGCCTCGCGCTTTGCCATCTCGTCGCGGGTCTTGCACAGATAGACGATGCCGCACTGGCGAAAGCCGGTCTCCGCCTCGGTGAGCGCGTTCATCTCCTGCCACAGCCGCAGCGCCTCGATCGCCAGTGGGATCTCGCGCGGATCGCGGCCCATCTTGCGGCACCAGCCCCAATTGCGGCTCGACTGCTCGCCGGCGATGTGGCCCTTCTCGCACAGCACGACCGGGATGCCCTTGCGGGCGAGGAAGAACGCCGTGCTGGTGCCGATGATGCCGCCGCCGACCACGACGACGCCGGTGCGCGGCGGGATTTCGCTGTCGGAATGGACGGGATCAACACGCGGCGCCATGGCTTGTCTCCGGGATCGCTCGCGTGATCAGAGCGCCACACGCACAGTCCGGCAAGCGCGCCATGCTCGTATCATGGGCTTGTAGCGCCGGCGTGACAATTCTGGCAGCCTTTCGCTTCCAGGCATTCCCGGAATGAACCGATGATCCGACCCACTGTGACGCAGACCGACCCGGACACTGTCTTCACCCGCGAGGAGGCACTGCTCGAGGAGTTCGCAGCGATCACCCGCGACGACTGGGTTGACGGCTCGCCGCCGCGTCGCACGCCGGCATGGCTGCACGCGAACGCGGCCGCGCTGTGTGCAGCGGAGAAGACCGCGCTCTGTCTCTCGGGTGGCGGCATCCGCAGTGCTGCGTTCTGCCTGGGTGCGCTGCAGGCGCTCGCGGCCAGGGGCGTACTGGGCGAATTCAACTACCTCTCCACGGTCTCGGGCGGCGGCTATATCGGCGCCTGGCTGCAGACGATCATGCACGGCGGCGGCAAGGGGAATGGCGCGCTCGCGGCGGCAATCAAGGCACTGACGGAACGCACCGATCCGGCTCTGCGCAGCCTGCGCAACTACACCAACTTCCTGATCCCGGAGGGCGGCTTCGGTTCGTCCGACACGTGGTCGGCGATCGTGCTCTGGCTGCGCAACGTCCTGCTGAACTGGCTGGTCTTCGGCCCGATACTGCTTGCGGCGGCGATCATGCCGCTGCTCTACCGGGAGGTGCTGTGGGATGCGAGGCCGGGGTTCGGCAACCTGGCGCTCGCCCTGGGACTTGCCTGCCTTCTGGCCGGCACCATCATGCTGTGCCGCTCGGTGCCGACGCAGGCCTACGGCGATACAATCGGCCGGGCGCATGGTCCCTTTGGCGTTGCTCCGCGCGTGGTACAGCTCGGCGTCGTGATCCCGGTACTGGCCTGGACATTTCTCGCGCCGGTCTGGCTCAGCACGGCTGGCTCGGCGCAATTCGAGACGGTGCCATTCCGGTCCTGGACATTCGCGCCGCTGTCGCTCGGGGCCTTCCTTACGCTGTTGGCGGGCTATGTCATCGCCGCCCTTACGCTCGGTCGCGAACACTACGCATCGTTTGTAAAGAACGCCGGTTTTTGGATCGCGGGTGCGGCACTCAGCGCGTTTCTGCTGCACCTCGGCGCCACGCTGGGACAGCAGGTGCACGCGACGACGCTGGCGGTCCTGGCGCCGCTCTGGGTGATCGGTGCTCAGGTCCTGCACAGCACGCTTTATGTCGGGCTGCGTTGGGCCGCCGCCTATGCCGAACTCGATCGCGAGTGGCTCGCGCGTGTCAACGGCGAGAAGCTGGTGCCCGTGCTCGTCTGGACGGTTCTCGCCTGCATCACGCTGATCCTGCCCGTCCTCGTGTTCGACCGATGGGCGAACACCTATGCCGGTGTCGTCGCGTTCGCGAGCGGACCGATCGGCGCCTGGCTCGCCAGCAGCGCCCGATCGTTAAGTGGAAGGGGCGGCGCCGATGCGAAGATCGCCGCGTCCTGGAGCGGCATGGCATTCGAGGCGGCCATTGGGTCGGCGACGCTGGTGTTCGCCGCCACGCTGTTCGTCCTGTTGGGCCGGCTTGGCGCGATCGTCGTCGCGGCGCTCGGCAGGTCCCTCGAAATGACTGAGTGGGGCTCCGCCCATGCGGTCATCGCCGTGCTGGTGGGTGTGTCGTACTATTGCGGCAGGCGGATCAACATCAACCGGTTCTCGCTGCACGGCGTGTATCGCAACCGGCTGGCCCGCGCGTTCATCGGCACCGCGCGCCCGCCCAGCGAACGCAGGCCCGACGCCTACACGCGTTTCGATCCGGGCGACAATCTGCGCATGCAGGACCTGTATCAGGGGAAGCAGCAGCGCGGCATTCTGTTCCCGGTGATCAATATCACGCTCAATCTTCTGGAGGGCGCGCCGAGCGGCTGGGCGGAACGCAAGGCGGCGCCGTTCACCATCACGCCTCTGCGTTCGGGCGCCGCCTGCCTCGGTCGGTCGCAGCAGGACGACGACCCGCCTGGCCGCTATATCAGGACCAGCCACTATGGCGGGCAGGAGCACGAGTCCGGCCCGCAGGACGAAGGGACAGGCATCACTCTGGGCACGGCAATGACGATTTCGGGCGCCGCGGTCAGTCCGGACATGGGATATCATTCCTCGCCCGCCACTTCATTCGTGATGACCCTGTTCGACGTGCGGTTGGGCGCATGGCTGCCCAACCCCGGTGTCGGGCAGCAGTGGACCCCGGCAAAGCCCAGCAACGCGCTGTGGCCGCTGTTCAACGAGATGTTCGGGCGTGCGAATGATCAAAAGGCCGACGTCTACCTGTCCGACGGCGGACATTTCGACAACCTCGGCGTCTACGAGATGCTGCGGCGGAAGTGCCGTCGGATCGTGGCAATCGATGCAGGCTGCGATCCCCAGTACCACTATGCCGACCTCGGCCGCGCGCTGCGCATGGCAGCGATCGATCTGTACGTGACGGTCGATTTCATCGCCCCGGTGATCAAGGGGAAGGCCCGACTCAACGCCGCGGGGGCACTCGCCCGGATCACCTACCTTGATGGAACGAAGGGTCTGCTGCTTTATCTGAAGCCATGGCTGCCCGATGATCTGTCTGCCGACGTGCTGGCCTATTGGGCCGAGCACAACGACTTTCCCCACCAGAGCACGGCGGAGCAGTTCTTCGAGGAGAGCCAGTTCGAGAGCTATCGCACACTGGGCGAGCAGATCGTCAGTCAGGCATTCGCCGATGCCGACAACACACCGGCCGGCGACAGGCTGACGCGGATGTTCGAGCGCGCGGAGACCGTCGCGCGCGAAATACAGCAGGCAGCACGCACCCTGGCGCCCTCGCAGAAGCCGCCGCCGAACGGGGAATAAGCTCAGGTTGACAGCGCCTCGGGAGCCGGAATGCCGTGGCGGGCAATGAAATCAGCCAGTTCGGCACGCGAGGCGAGCGATGGCTGGGCGCCGAGCCGCGTCACCGACAGCGCAGCGGCAGCGGCGGCAAACCCGAGGCTTTCGGGCAGCCCGCGTCCCTCGGCCAGCACAGCACCCAGGGCGCCGATATAGGCATCGCCTGCAGCGGTGGTATCGACGGCCTGAACGGCAACAGCGGGACAATGCAGGCAGCGCGACGCGTCGCAATAGAGCGCGCCGTCGCCACCCAGCGTGATCAGCACACCGCGCGCGCCGCGCGCCACCAGTTGACGCGCCGCGGCGAGCGCATCGGCGCGCCCGGACACGCCGAGACCCGTGATCGCCGCGGCCTCAGTCTCGTTCGGCGCGATGATGTCGACAAGCGGCAGGAGTTCCGTCGCAAGGGGACCGGCCGGTGCGGGGTTCAGAATGACGAACCAGCCGGATGCATGCGCGACGCGGATCGCATGCGCGGTCGTATCGGCTGGAATCTCGTTCTGCAACAGCAGGATGCCCGGGGCGCCGGCGCTCGTCAGGGCGCGATCGGCCAGCGCCGTGTCGCACGCCGCGTTGGCGCCGGAAATCACCACGATGGTGTTGGCGCCTTCGGCGTCGATGGTGATCAGCGCCGTTCCGGTGGGCCGCGCCACCGCCACGATGGTGTCCGTGGCAATACCGGCATCGCGCAGCCCGGCAGTCAGCGCGCCGCCGAACGCGTCGGCGCCGACGCAGCCCGCCATCGCGACCCGTGTACCGAGCCTTGCGGCGGCGACGGCCTGATTGGCGCCCTTGCCGCCGGCGGCGGTGAAGAAGTCCTGCCCGAACACCGTCTGGCCCTTCGCCGGAAGGCGCTTACAGCGCGCCACGAGATCCATGTTCAGGCTGCCGATCACCAGGATCGGCTTCATCGCGTTCGACATCGGCCCATCCTGTCGCCACCTGACCGTCATCACGGCAGCGTGAAAGCCTCGCGGGGTGCATCTGGCCGTCCCGCCCGTACTATGACATCACTCGTCGCGGCAATACGATCTGAGCAATGCCGGGGAGACGTATTCGCGGATGAACGAAACCGGCGGGAAATCCGGCGCCGCATGGGCTCTGCGAGGCCTGGTTGTGGCCTCCATCGTCCTGCCGGTGCTCGTCTTCATCGGCGGCGGCTGGCTGGCATGGCGCGGCACGTTGCGCGAGGCGACGGCCACCCTGCAGAGCGACCTTGCGGTTTCGCAGGAGCAGGCGACGAAGGTGCTCGACAGCCACATTGTGCTTGGCGGCCGGGTGAATGACCTGGTCGGCGGTCTGAGCGATGACGCGGTGATCGCCCGCGAGCAGGAGCTGCATGACAGGCTTGGGGCGATGATCGCAGGCTTCCCCCAGGTGACGGCCGTCATCGTGGTCGGGCGTTCCGGCCAGCCCCTGGCCGCGAGCTCGCGCTACCCGGTCGATCGCAATGTCAATCTCAGCGACCGGGAGTACTTCAGGACGCTGCGGGATTCGCATCTGCCGTTCTACATCGGCGGCATCGTACTCGGCCGCATCACCGGCGCTGACGTATTCTCGGTTGCCTCGCGCAGGGGCGATGATCCGAACCGTTTTTCCGGGGTGATCCTTCTTGGGGTTCCGCCAAGTTATTTCAGCAACTTCGATCGCGATATGTTCGGCGGCAGCACCGACTACAATGCCAGCCTGGTTCGCGACGACGGAACTCTGCTGGCGAGCTATCCCGAAATGGTGCGCCCGGGCCAGCAGACGGTACGCGACGCAGTCCTGGTGGAGGCGATCACCAGGCAGCCTCAGGCAGGGCTGGTGCGCGGCCACACCGCAACCGACGACGCCGATCGCCTGATCGCGTACCGCAGGCTGGCGACGTATCCGGTGTACATCACGGTCGGACGGCAATGGGGCTCGATCGTCGAGGAATGGCGCGACCTGATGGCGAGCCATCTCGTCTTCGGAATCCCCGCGACGCTCGGCCTGTTGGCGCTCAGCTTGCTGGCGATGCGGCAGGCACGGCGACAGAGCGACACGCTGGCGACGCTTCAGGCAGAGGTACGACGGCGCGAAACGGCCGAGGAGGCATTGCGCCAGTCGCAGAAGATGGAAGCGGTCGGACGGCTCACGGGCGGGATAGCACACGACTTCAACAATCATCTGACGGTGATCAGCAGCAACATCGAGCTGCTGCAGCGCCGATTGCCGCCAGGCAGCGGGTCGCTCGTGCGGCTGACCGATGCGGCGATGACCGGCGTGCAGCGCGCGGCGACACTCACTCACCGGCTGCTCGCGTTCTCGCGCCAGCAACCGCTTGAACCGGAGCCGCTGGATGTCGGGCGGCTGGTGTCCAACGTCTGCGACCTGCTGCGCCGGACGCTGGGCGAGACCATCAGGATCGAAACCGTGCTGCCCGGCGGGCTGTGGCTCACCCGGGTGGACGCCAATCAACTCGAGAGCGCCTTGCTCAACCTTGCGGTGAATGCGCGCGATGCCATGGAGGAAGGCGGCACACTCACTATCCAGACCGCCAACGCACTCCTGGACGATGCCTATGCCGCGTCGCACGCGGAGGTGACCGCGGGACAGTACGTGATGCTTGCGGTTACCGACACGGGCACCGGAATGACGCCGGAGGTGGTGAGCAAGGCGTTCGAGCCGTTCTTCACCACGAAGCCGCTGGGCCGCGGCACCGGTCTAGGTCTGTCGATGGTGTATGGCTTCGTGACGCAGTCCGGCGGGCATCTGGCGATCGACAGCAACCCGGGACACGGCACCACCGTGAAGATCTATCTGCCGCGCTTCATCAGGAAGGAAACGCGGCACGCTGCGGCGATGGTTACCGTGACGGGCACGCAGGCGACCGCCAGGGGCGAGACGATCCTTGTGGTGGAGGACGATGAAGGCGTGCGTCGTTCGTCTGTCGAATCTCTGCGCGAGATAGGCTACGAGGTGCTGGAAGCCGGCGATGCGATGGAGGGGGTACGGCTCATTGTCGATCGGGGCGGGATCGATCTGCTGTTCACCGATGTGGGATTGCCCGGCGGCGTGAACGGGCGTGCGCTGGCAGATGCCGCGCGAAGCGCGCGACCGGGGCTGCGTGTGTTGTTTACCACCGGCTATACGCGCCACGCCATCCTGCAGAACGGCACGCTGGATCCCGGCGTGCATTTCATCGCCAAGCCGTTCAACCTCGCCGCCCTCGCCGCGAAGATCCGCGAGGTGCTGGAGGCGCCGGCGCAGGATCCCGAGACCGAGGCGGCTTCGCCCGGGGCGTCCGCGCGGGACCCTGCATGACCAATTGCACAAACAGGATGACCAGCAATGAGTGAGACGATCGAGCACGCCCGGGAAGGCATCGAGGAGGCGCACCACGCGCACGTGCTGCATGGCGATAGCACCGCACGTCGCATCGCGGTGCTGATTGCGGTACTGGCTGCGGCGCTCGCACTTGCAGAAATGGGTGAGAAGGCCGCGCAGAACGAATACCTGACACATCATGTCGCGGCGGCCGATGAATGGGCATTCTTCCAGGCGAAGACCGTGCGCGCGACGGTACTGACGGCGGAGGCAGGCATTCTGGCGAATTTGCCGAATGCCGCGGAACCCGGGCCGCAGGCAGAGATCAAGCGTGCGCGCGAGAACGAGGCGCGCATGCGCGACGAACCGCAGGGTGATGGGACGAAGCAGCTTGCCGAGCGGGCGAAGGCGCAGGAAGCGGCACGCGACGCGGCCTTTCACCGCTACCACGAGTTCGAACTCGTGGTCGGGGCGTTGCAGATCGCCATCGTGCTGGCGTCGGTCGCGGTGGTGACACGCATCACTGCGCTCGCGGTGGGAGCCGGTGCGATGGGTGCGATCGCCGCGGTGTATGCGTTGTTCGTGGCGGTCTGAGGAAGCGTCCCCTCCCCCCAGCCCCCTCCCGCAAGGGGAGGGGGAGTGCTGTTCCGCTATGTCTGCTCCCCCTCCCCTTGCGGGAGGGGGGCCGGGGGGAGGGGACCTCAGCGCCGGCTCACACGGATCGTGCCGCGATCAATCCCTCGCGTTCCAGCACAGGATAAACACCGCCGCCCAACATCATCGACAGAAGCTGCCCAGGCACCGGCAGCACCTTCAGCGTCCGCCCGGTGCGCGGATTGCGCGCGCTCCACGTATCGATGTCGAACTCCGCCATGTCGCCTTCCTCGAACGCCGCGGAGACACCCGGACACTCGCAGGCGAGCAGTCCGTAGTTCACCGCATTGCGGAAGAACAGCCCGTTGATCGTCTCCGCCAGCAGGAACCCGACGCCGCACATACGCAGCGACCGCGCGGCCGGCCGCGACGACCCCATGCCGTAGTTGAACCCGCCGACGATCGCATCGCCCTGCAGCACCCGGTCCACCCACCCCGGCCGGTTGTTCATGAAAACCGCGGTCGCCTGCTCCTCGGCGCTGCGATACAGATACGGCCCGGGCAGCATCAGGTCGGTGTTGATGTTGTCGCCGAATTTCCAAACGCGCCCGGCCATCATGACACGTCTCCCTGGAAGAACTCGCCGGCACTCGCGATCTTCCCCGCCAGCGCGGAAGCGGCGACTGTTGCAGGCGAGGCCATGTAAATGCGCGCCGACGGATCGCCCATCCGCCCCTTGAAGTTGCGCGTGCTCGCGGTGATGCACACCTCGTCCGGCCCGAGCACGCCCATATGGCCGCCCACGCAGGCGCCGCAGGTCGCCGGCGTGACGATGGCGCCCGCCTCCATCAGCGTCGCGACATAGCCTGCCGCCAACGCCGCCCGATGGATCGCCTCGGTGCTCGGCGTGACGATGAAGCGCGTGCCGGGCGCGACCTTGCGGCCCTTCACCACGCGCGCAGCCACCGCGAGGTCATCGAGCGTGCCGTTGGCGCAGGAGCCGATGAACGCCTGGTCGATGCGGCGGCCGGCGACCTCGCTGATGCCGACCGAGTTGTTCACCACCGCGTCGGGCAGCGCGACCAGCGGTTCGATTGTCCCGAGATCGATCGCGCGACGTTCCTGGTAGCTGGCATCGGCATCCGGCAGCGTCGGCGTGAATGGCTTCGGATTGCGCGCCTTCACATACTCGATCAGCGTGTCGTCCGGTTCGAAGATGACGAACTCGGCGGACAGTTCGGTGCCCATGGTGGCGAGCGTGCGGCGTGCATTGAGGCTCATGCCGGCGATGCCGGGTCCGCCGTACTCGATGTTCTGGTTGACGTGCGCGCCCCATTTGCCGGCGATGAACAGGAAGATGTCCTTCGCCGACACGCCAGGCTGCAGCCGGCCCGTCAGATCGTAGCGGATCGTCTCGCCGACGCGGAACCACGCCTTGCCGGTGGTGACGGCGTACAGCATGTCGGGGCCGCCGACGCCACGCGCCGCACAGTTGAATGCGCCGGCGCTGCAGGTGTGCGAGTCGGCATTCACCAGCACCGTTCCGGGCAGTGCGTAGGCGTTGTCCGCGATGACCGCGTGGCTGATGCCCTGGTCGGCGCCGACATCGTGCAGTCGCTCGATGCCGAATTTCTTTGCGAATTCACGGCCGGTACGCATGCAGGCGGCGGCCTGTGCGGTGGGCGCCGGGACGAGGTGGTCGAAGACGATCAGCACCTTGGACGGATCGGCGACCTTCAGCACCTCGCGCCAACCCTCCGGCAGGAAGGACAGGTCGATCAGGCAGGCGGTCTCCACGTCAACGACCGCCACGTCACCCGGCGCGACCGTCGCCGTGCCGCCGGCGCTCGCCAGGATCTTTTCCGTCATCGTCATTCCCATGGTTCGTTCCCTCCGCGCGCGTTGGTTTCCGGCATTCTGATCCGTCTTGGTGTTCTGTCCAGGCGAGGCTAAATTCTGATTCCCAGTCCCTCGCCGGATTCCCCAACGTGAAACTCCGCATCGCCACCTGGAACATCAACTCGCTGCGCCTACGCGTCATCCTGCTGAAGGAGCTGATCGCGGCTCTCGACCCGGACGTGATCTGCCTGCAGGAAACCAAGGTGCCGGACGAGCTGTTCCCGACGGCGGCGCCCGGCGAACTCGGCTACCCCTACGCGATGTTCCGCGGCATGAAGGGCTACAACGGCGTGGCGATCCTGTCGCGCCGGCCGATCGCGCTGCACGACATTGCACCCGACTGGTGCGCCAAGGGTGACTGCCGGCACCTCGGAGTCCTGGTGGACACGAAAGGCGGCCCGCTGGAGCTGCACAATTTCTACGTCCCCGCCGGCGGCGACATCCCGGACCGCGCGCAGAACATCAAGTACGGCCACAAGCTCGACTTCATCGCCGAGACGCGCAACTGGTTCGCCGCACGCAGCGAACTGACGCGCAGCGTCATCGTCGGCGATCTGAACATCGCGCCGCTGGAGCATGATGTCTGGAGCCACCGGCAGTTGCTGGACGTGGTCAGCCATACGCCGCCGGAAACCGAGGGCCTGACCGCCTGGCAGAGCACCGGCTTCGTCGACGCGGTGCGCCATTTCGTCCCGGCCGATCAGAAGCTCTACACGTGGTGGTCGTATCGCAACCGCGACTGGCGCGCCTCCGACCGGGGCCGCCGGCTGGACCACATCTGGGTGACGCCCGATCTGGCCGGCAGGCTGAAGCGCCAGATCGTGCTGAAGGACGCGCGCGACTGGCCGCAAACGTCCGACCATGTGCCGGTGTGCGTGGAACTGCGGCTCTGAGGCGCTCCTACCAGGAATGGAGCGCGCGCAGGCGCGAGGTCTTCTTCGACTGGTGTTCCATCATACGGTGCAGCAAGCCCCGGAGCGCGGCGATCGCATCACCGACATTCGGGCCCTTGTTGAGCATCACGCACTCGGCGCGCCCGGCCATCGCCGCATCCGTCATCTCGCCACGCGTGGGCAGACCCGACTTGACCATCTCTTCCAAAACCTGCGTCGCCCAGATCACCGGCACATGCGCGGCCTCGCACAGCCACAGGATTTCTTCCTGCATCTCGGCGAGCCGTTCGAAGCCGATCGCAACGGCCAGGTCACCGCGGGCAATCATCACGCCGAATGCCTGCCGGCCGGCTGCTCGCACGATGATATCCGGCAGGTTCGTCACGGCCTGCGCGGTCTCGATCTTCGCGATGATGCCCAGACGCTGCCAGTCGGGGCGACGCCTGGCCAGCTCATCCTGCATGCGGGAAATGTCGCCGGCGCTTTGCACGAATGAGAACCCGACCATGTCCGCATGATTAGCCACGAAATCGAGGTCGGTCAGATCATTCGGCGTCAGCGGGTCGAGCTTCAGGTCGGCACGCGGAAATGTCATGCCCCGTTCGGGCTTCATCTTGAAGCCCTTCAGCTGCGACCTCAGCACGCGCACCACCACACCGTCCGGCTGGCAGGCTTCGACGACGCCGCCCAACCTGCCATCGTCCAAGGATACCTCGGTGCCGACCGCGAGGTGGGCCAGCACATCGGCCGGTTCACACACCGCCTCGATCGTAGCGTCGTTGCCGAATAGAGTCGCGGCGCGAACGAGCGTGAACCGATCGCCGGCCTTCAGCCGCTCGCCGGGCGGTCGCTTGACCTGGCCGATCCGGAACTTCGGTCCGGCAATATCCATCAGAACCGGAATGCGCCGGCCGACCACGTCCGCTGCTTCGTGCGTGTTCGCGATCATTGCGGCCCAATCATCCGCGTTGTCATGCGCACAGTTGATCCGAACCAGATCCGCCCCGCGCCGCGCGATCTCCCGCATGTAGGCCGGATCGCGCGCCGCCTCGCTTGGCAAGGTCACCAGGATGCGGCCGCTGTCGTCATCGGCCGATCCGCCCAGCAGGGCGCGTGTATTCTCCCGCAATCGCGTTTCGCCGCGAAAGAACTCTTCGTGCGAGGGTGGCCAGTCCGGCGCCGCCGGGCGGCCGCTCAGCAGTGCCTCGAGCGCGGCCTCGACGGTCCTCAGGGTGACCGGCACACGGCTTTCCAGCCTGCCCAGCGACGACAGGCCGTGACGCATCATCTCCTGCTGCAGGTCGCGCAGATCGTGATGCCGGAACGCCAGATACTGTGCGAGATTGCTGGCACTGGCGGCGAAGGACGGTTGCTCGATGTCGGGCTGCCACCGCTCGTAGCGCCGGGCGGCCTCGGCGGCGACCGACCGGCGGAGGTCGCCCAACGCCCTCAGCAGCTTCGCGCTGGTTTGCGACATTGTATGCTCTCCGCGATCACGTCTCATAGACCGGACTGCGACGCGACGGTGGTGACGCTTCTGTTACAACGGCGCCCATTGCGGACAGCCGCCACGGGCGATTGCACGGCCTCGGGGCTGCCGCTAAACCTTGGCCTGCCGCGGGTGTAGCTCAATGGTAGAGCTCCAGCCTTCCAAGCTGGCTATGCGGGTTCGATTCCCGTCACCCGCTCCAACATTTTCAAGGAGTGACGAAGACGGAGGGGCAGCGATTGCGCGATCGAGGCCCCTGGGCTTCCGCGCCGCTACCGCTCGAGCACAGGCCATTTCTTCGCTTGACAGTGAAAGGAAAATTGGCCCGAGCTTGCCTGTCTCGCCGAGAATGTTTGACCTGACGCCACGGTCCCTCGCCGCCGCGGCGGCAGGCCGTTTGCCGCCGATCCGAGGAAGCCCCGCCGTTCTGAAAAGCGCATAACTGAGAGGGGGAAAGATCAATGCGACCTCGCAAGCGCGTGGTTCCGTCTGAGATCGTGATTACTGGCGTAATGCTTGCTGCCTTGGGCGGGATGGCCCTCGCGGCGCAAGACAAATACACAGTGCAAGTACCGGATGGGATCGCGTTCGCTGACTTCAGGGGATTCGAAGACTGGCAGAGTGTCGCCGTCAGTCAGGCCGGAGACAAGATCGAGGTGATCCTCGGCAATCCCGTGATGATCGACGCCTACCGGGCCGGCCTTCCCGGCACCGGCAAACATTTCCCCGACGGCGCCAAGATGGCGAAGATCCATTGGAACGCGAAACAAGAGTGCGGAGGCCCCCCAGCCGACGACGGTGCCGGACACTCTGCATGACATTGATTTCATGGAGAAGGATAGCAAGAGATTCCCGGACTCCGGCGGATGGGGATACGCCCAGTTCAACTACGACGCCGCGTCCGACACGTTCACGCCCCTGGGGACCGGCGCCAAGTGCGGGTACGCGTGCCATACGATAGTGGCAGCAAAGGATTACGTTTTCACGGCGTACGGGAGGAGATGAACGGGGAACAGGATTGTCCCCGGATTTCTCGGATGCGTTCTGAATTCCGATGACCTGCCATCCCATGACAACCGCGTTGCTGCTGGCCGATCCTTATAACGACTTCCTGAGCGAGGACGGAAAGGCGTGGCCACGCGCCAAGGCGGTGGCCGAACAGGTGAACCTGCTCGACCATTTGCGGGCGCTCGTGAGGGTCCCATGCCATCACCACCACCGATGAAATCATCGCTGCGCTCACCGGAGGGGCGGAAGCACGAACACCTTGAAAGTTCTCGGCAAGAACAAGAACCTGTTCAAAGCAAGTCAGGCTCGTCACAATCAAAGATGATGGAGGTGCATCGTGGACCACGAGAGGAAGGTTGTCGTCATCACCGGTGCGTCGCAAGGTATCGGGGCGGCGCTCGTCAAGGCCTATCGTGATCGGGAGTATCGGGTAGTCGCGACCTCACGCTCGATTGGGCCATCGAACGATGAGGAAGTGCTCACCGTGGCCGGCGACGTTGCCGACCGAACCACGGCCGAGCGCGCGATCGCGAGCGGCAAGGCGCGGTTCGGGCGCATCGATACGCTCGTCAACAACGCCGGCATCTTCATCGCCAAGCCGTTCATCGAGTACACCGAGGCCGACTATGCGGCGATGCTCGCGGTCAATCTCACGGGCTTCTTTCATCTCACGCAGCTTTCCGTCGCCGAGATGGAGAAGCAGGGCAAGGGCCATGTCGTGCAGATCACCACAAGCCTCGTCGACCACGCGAATTCCCGTGTCCCGTCGGTGCTGGCGTCCTTGACGAAGGGAGGCCTCAATGCGGCCACCAGGTCACTCGCAATCGAATATGCCGCACGCGGTATCCGCGTGAACGCGGTTTCGCCGGGCGTCATCAGCTCGCCGATGCATGCGGGCGCAGGACCATGAGATCCTGGGAGCGCTTCATCCGATGGGGCACATGGGCGAAATCTCGGACATCGTCGACGCTGTCCTGTACCTCGAAGTCAGCGCCGTTCGTGACCGGCGAGATCCTTCATGTGGACGGCGGCCAGAGCGCGGGTCACTGAGAAGCCTGATGAAGATTATTATGCCGATCCGGCGTTCCTTGTTGTCCCATGTACTTGGAAACCGGAGACGTTGGCGGCACTGTGGCGGGCGGTGGAGAACCTGTAAATCAGCCTTCCAAGCTGTCTATGCGGGTTCGATTCCCGTCACCCGCTCAAACTTCCAGCGTCCGGGTCAGTAGATGTCGCGCTGGTAGCGACCCTGCCGCGCCAGTGCCACGATCCAGTCGCGCGCCTGTGTCTCGTCGAGCCGGCCCTCGGTCATGGCGATCCGCCGCAGCGCGGCGTCGACGTCGCGCGCCATGCGGTTGGCGTCGCCGCAGACATAGATATGTGCATGCCGGTGGGGATGAGGAACATGTTGACGACGGAATGCTCGAAGCCCTGGGCGAAGAAGATCAGGATCGGCATCCAGGCGCCGGCGCTGCGTCCGATCGTGGATGTGGAGGCCATCGCCATCACCACGCCGAAGCAGACCATCCAGTTGCACAGGATGGCCTTGACGAGCACGGTGAGCATGCCGGCGGCGCCGAAATGCGCGTACCCGGTGGTCTTCATCTCGGCGATCTGGCGGGTCCATTCGGCCACGCCGGAGGGCTCGATCTGGCCGGCCATGGTCAGGGCTATGACCAGCAGCGCGCCGTAGAAGACGCTGCCGATCAGGTTGCCGAGGAAGACCCAGGACCAGTTGGCGATGATGGTGGACGGGGTGGCCTGCCTGGTGACCCCGGCCATCGGCAGCAGCGCGAAACTGCCGGTGACCAGCTCGAGGCCGAGCAGTACCGATCATGACGAAGCCGACGGGAAAGATCAGCGCACCCACCAGAGGCTGTCCGGTCTGGACGGCGGCGCCCACCGCGAGGCTGGTCGCGAAGCCAAGCAGCGATCCGGAGAGGCAACCCCGGATCAGCAGGTCGAGCGGGGCCGAGCTGTGCCTTTGCGGCGCCGGCCTGCACCATGTTGGCGACGATATCGGCGCGCTTCACGCTGTCCATGCCGTTCTCCGGGTTCTGTGGTTTGGCAGGAGCCGGAGCAACCGATATGCCAGAGCGCGGCCACTTCGCTGCAGTGCAGCAGATTGCGTGGAAAATGGCAACCACGATTGCTGCTAATTCAGGCTGATAGTGGATCTGATTGATATCCACAGAATATCAGCCTGCTGATTGGGCGATATGCTTATATAATAGCCACGATACCTGAGCGTTTAGAGGGCAGGCATGTCTTGCGCGAGGCTGCCACTAGGCAGGATTTTAACACGAAGACGGACGGAATCTCGCGAAAAAAGGCAGTGAACGCGCGTCATGCGAAGCGGCCTGTCTTCTTGGGCCAGAGGATATTTCGGATGGCGCATGAAAGCGCAAATATCGACGTTCAAACACGGTGACGACATTGCCTGAGATGCATCCCCGTCACCCGTACGCTGAACCAGCAATTCTCATTTTGGCGGATGCTGCGCCATTGGCTTCCATTCGTCGTGGTCGGCGGAGCACGCCCCAGCGAGGGCCAGGGGCCGGCCATATGACGTCGGGTCCGCTCGCGCCTCTCCCGCGCAAGATGCGAACTGCTGACGTCGAACAAGGCAACTGAACCTTATGGCGCGAGGCGATGCACGACTACAATTCCTGGTTTCATTGGCGGGTCATAATTGGGACATGAAGACGGCGGAAGAATTGCACGCCGCGACCCATCGAGGAGGCACGAATGCGCTACCTGGTCCTTTTGTCATTGCTTCTTCTGTCGGGATGCTACTACGGACCCTATGGCTATGGTTACGGATATGGCTACGGCTACCCATACCGTCCGTACCCGCCGAGCTACTACACGTCCGCCCCGCCGCCGTATGCCGGCGGACAGCAACAGCAACAATACTACGGCGACGGACAACCCGGTTACGGCAATCCCGCGGCGAACGACCCCAACAACTGCGGCACTCCCGACCAGCCGAGATCGTGCTACCGATGAAACGGCATGACGATAACCTGTCAAGGAGGACACAATGCGACGTATACTTTTGATAACGACGTTTGTGGCGCTGGCCCCAGTCGCTTTCGCACAGACCAGCGGCAATATGGGCACCAGGTCCAATCCAGGCGCCTCAGGACCGCCGGGCAGCATGAACAACATGGGCCATATGGGCACAGGGTCCAGCGGTCCCATGACTGGACAGGCCGACTCTAACAACTGTGGAACTCCGGACGAACCCAAGCCATGTCCGCCGATGCCACGCCGGCCTCTGCAGAATTATCCGGCAAACCGTCAGTGAACCGTGCCCGACCGTGACCGCGCTTAACTTTGGAATGTGCGAGACGTTGACTGTCGCAAACGACAACGCATATTGCCGAGCCTCACCTTGGCGGCACCTCGCTGGCGTCAGCGGCGGGATTTCAACGACCCTTACGCAAGCAGGGAGGACTTATCGCTGTCCTGCTGCATGCCGCTCTCAGGCTCCGCTCTCACATTCGTCATCTGCGGCATCGGAACTGGCCAAAATTTAGCCCCCTTTCGGGGGCTATTCTTTTTCATCAACGGAGTCGCCGTCATGCGCCGGCATGAGTTTCAGGTATTGTGCTTTTTGGGCGTCATCTTTCTGGCGTCAGGAGCCGTTCTGGTATCGAGGCTTTTCTGAAGAAGCCTATCGCCGTTTGAGGATCCGGATTGCAATGATGATGGCCGCCCTTCGGGGCGGCTTTTTCTCGCTGTGGTCATTCGGTGCAAGAGCACATGCCCAGCCCCACCAGACCGGGGCAAAACTCGGTCGCCAGTCTCCTCCACGAAACGTCGTGCCACTTCAGAAGCCGCGGATGCACGAAGAACCCAATGCGCAGGCCGATGGCACCAACGCGATTGTTCGTTGCCGTCACAGCACGTCGCTTCCACACACTCTGCGAGCAGCTTCGCAACAATGGCCGACTTGGACGTTTCAGGTTGTTATCGCGTAAGGCAAGGAACACAAATGTCCGGCTCATACAAAATGCAGTTGAGCGAAGCCGATTTGAATGCGGCTGTGGTCATTCTGGCAAGGCCGGGGACGGGCGCTCACCGCGCTGAGCGAGCCGACACCGGCGCCGGGCCTGCCCCCGCGCGGCCTGTGCCGCGGTGACGGCGTAGTAGGCTGGCGGCCGGGAGCTTCGCGGACGACGCCCCCGGCGATCAGGTGCCGGAGAGCAGACCGAGGCCGCTGTCCAGTTTATCGTGGGTGGGGGACTTACGGCGAGCAGGGCAAGGCGAACAGACGCCTGTGGAAAGCCGGCGTCTCGCGGTAGCTGGCTTCGTCATAGTTCCCGTATCTGGAGAGGAATGTCTGGCGCTTGTGCCACCCACTCCACGGGCGTCCCGATGGCCGTGGCTTCCGCCGCGACCCATCGCCTCGCCTCGCAACGCGAGGCGCAAAGCTGAGTGGCGGGCGGGCGACGGACCGCGGTTTCGGCCGCGCCCACGAACGCAGCCACAACCCGCGTCCCCTCGCGAGGCTCGATCCAGGCACGAAGCCGGCCATTGCGCAACATGGTTGTCTCCAATTCCACCACCTCAACTGGCCTCGCTGGTGCCCGTCTGGCAATCACCTGCGGTTGAGCAGGCGTGCAGCCGTGGCGGTCAGCCGGGCGAGACGGGTAGAGTGGCAATGGCCGGAAAGCTGCGCCTCCCGGCCCTATGCGGCGCGTATTCGCGCCTTGATCGCCGTGCCATGCTCGACCTTGCCAAGCCATGGCCGCGAAATACCGTGACAATCGGCACCGCAGCACGTCGTAACACGCTGCACGGGCGCGAGCGATGTGCCCAGCGAGAGGATGCTTGCACGTAGGCGGCAATACCATAGCCACATGACGCCGTTCTCGTGATGGCTACTCCGGATGATCCTGCACCGATTGTCGAGATTCAAACTCGCTATCGCCGACCGCTGCACATGTTCTCAGATTGAGCAAGGGGGCGGCGGGTAAAATGGTCACATCCTGAGTCCGCTGACACTAATTCAATATAGACCGATTTGGTCCGTCGTGTGCGCATCGTCGCGAATGGTCATGATTCTCGAATGCCTCGAGCTCCGACCGGAAAGTCATCCATCTCGCCACACGAAACCGTGCCATGAACCGGTCATAAAAATGTGGTGAAAGCTTACGCAATCCCCAAGCATTAAGTGAAGTATTTCACATCGGCGAATAAGTCGGTCAATTACGGTTGGGCTGTCGGCTACAAACCAATGGAAGGAAAATCTATGCTGAAATCGTTAGGTACCGCCGCTGCGATGCTCGTTGCATCCCATGCGGCATTTGCCCAATCGGGTCCGGGCGAAGTGCAATTTGATCTGGCGCCAAATCCCGCATTCCTTGGCTGTCTGGCACCCGGTGCGCCAGCGGCACATGTCATCGTCAAACGCGGCAATCTCAACGATACACTGGTTCTGCGAGCAACTGGACTGAAGCCCAACTTGCAGTTCGATATGTTCACGGTGCAGCGCTCGCCGCTTGACACTAACGGCAAGCCTGTGGCGAACTTCAAAGGCTTTGGAATGGCGTGGTACCAGAGCGACATCGAAGCTGATGAGAATGGCGAGGCCAAGGTCCTGATCAAGACGATCTTGCTAGACCAGATCTTCGGCTTCGATTCCGATCCCGTACCGGGGTCCAATCCGCCGAAGACAGTGTTGCCGCCCACCAATACGTTCCATCTCGGCTTTTGGTTCAACGATCCGAATGATGCAGCACCGTGTGGGTTCGATGTCTCCAAGCCAACACCGTTCAACGGCGAACATCACGCCGGTCCACTGGCGATGATTTCACTACCAGTTGCGCCAAACAATCTGGGGCCGCTCTGCTCCAGTCCAACCGGCGATGCGGCAGCAGCGGATTCGGGGGTTGATCCGGACGATCCGACGAAGTTCGCCTGCAATCCGTAAAGCCTACAGGGGGAGCTCCAGTGTTGGAGCTTCCCCAATGGCTCGACAGGACGACGATGCGGAATGCATGCGCAGCATCACCAGCGGGGGACTCGACTGCTTCCTTTTCCAAGGAGGCACTATCGGCTGTTTGGACCGAACGAAGCTCTCCGGGCGTTTGTCCTTATAGAACCGACTTAGCCGTCCTCCTTGCCTCGCCAACGCGCATTCCCTGGAGAACGCGCGGGCATGGCACGCGATGTATCGGGGGCACGCCTCCGACCCCAGCAGGGAAGCGGGATTGCGAAGATCGCGCGGTATTCCGTCCTATATTTTCGAGAGGATGGGGCCGCGGGAAATCGAGTTATCCGAACCGGACGGGCAGGGACAATGCCGACCGCGAGCCCCACGACGCTGGCGGCCCCACGTACAATCGACACCCATGATCCCCGACTGCGGCTTATGCGCCAGGGCAGAAACTCAGCAGAACTTGTGGAATTTCGTCTTGATGCGCTCCGGCGCGGCGTGTGAGGCGGTAGAACCCGGCAACACGCACATTACTGGTCACGACCGATCCGATCGCAATGCGCGGGCAACAGCTTCCGTTCCGCTTCACGGCTCAAGAACGAGGCCGTGCTGGGCCGGATGCAGGCCCGCATGGCGCAACACCCCGGCAGTCTCGATGGCCGGCGCGAGACGATGGAGCACCTGCGCTCGCCTACAATCTCCGGCGGGTCGGGCTCCTGGACTTCCGCTCACGCAATCGCTACATGAGCCGCCTCTCGGGGCGGCCTTCGTATTGGAACAAGGCCGTTTTCCGCGACCAGGAGAAGAGCGCGAAGCTGTTGATCCGCTGAAAAGACTGTTCAAGGGGTGTAGCTCAATTGGCTAGAGCGCCGGTCTCCAAAACCGGAGGTTGGGGGTTCGAGACCCTCCACCCCTGCCAGCGGCGCGCGATCGCGCTATAGTCCCCGGCAACAGGGTTTGGAGAGCAACGACGTGGCGGTCGATCCGGCGAAATTCGTGCGTGAGGTGCGGGCCGAAATGGCGCGCGTCACCTGGCCGTCCCGCAAGGAGACGATGGTGACCACGGGCCTCGTGTTCGCCATGGTGGCGCTGGCGGCGATGTTCTTCTTCCTGGTCGACCAGGTCGTCGGCATCAGCATCCGTGCCCTGTTCGGCATGAGTTTCTGAGGAAAGCAGCAGAGCAATGGCCAAGCGTTGGTACGTGGTGCACGTCTATTCGGGTTTCGAGAAGAAGATCGCCCAGCAGCTCAAGGAGCAGGCGGCGCAGAAGGGTCTGGCGGATCAGTTCGACGAGGTCCTGGTGCCGTCCGAGCAGGTGGTCGAAATGCGCCGCGGCCAGAAGGTCAACGCCGAGCACAAGTTCTTTCCGGGTTACGTGCTGGTGAAGATGGAGCTGACCGACGACGCCTGGCATCTGGTGAAGAATACGCCGAAGGTGACCGGCTTCCTGGGCAGCAAGACGCGCCCGAGCCCGATCACCGAGGCGGAAGCCGAGCGGATCATGAAGCAGACGCAGGAGGGCGTGGAACGCCCGCGCCCGGCGGTGCTGTTCGAGGTGGGCGAGCAGGTGCGCGTGGCCGATGGCCCGTTCACCAGCTTCAACGGCACGGTGGAGGAGGTGGACGAGGAGAAGGGGCGGGTGAAGGTCAGCGTCTCGATCTTCGGGCGCTCCACGCCGGTGGAGTTGGAATACGGGCAGGTGGAGAAGGTATAGAGGCGCGCTCAGCGATACCCATCATTCAACGCACGAACCCCGTGCTGCCAGGCTAACGCTCAGCGGCCGGACCAGCAGCAGCGCGGCCCCACCGATCGCGGCCATTGCCAGAAAGGCTAGCCCGCCTGACCGGGAGTAGAGAAACCCGACGAGCAGCACCAGCAACCCGCCTGGCGCGCCGTAGCCAAGCGCGGCATGCAGCGCCTGCGCCGTGGCGGCGCGCTCGGGCGGAACCGAGCGGCCCAGCACCAGCATCGCCGAGAGGTGCTGCATGGCGAAGGTCGCGGCGTGCAGCAACTGGATCGCGGCAAGCAGCGCGAGCGGCGGCGCACATGCCATCACGCTCCAGCGGACCACTGACGCTGAGGCGGCGCAGGCGGTAAGCCCGGCCGGGCCGAGCCGTTCGATCAATCTGCGACCCCAGGCGAACAGCGCGACCTCGGCCACAATGCCCTCGGCGATCAACATGCCGATCACGCCATCGCTCAGCCCGTGCGCTCGCCAGAACAGCGGCGCGAAGCCGTAATATGCGGCATGCGCCCCCTGGATCAGCGCACTGGCAAGCACCGTCAGGCGGAACGGGCGGATGGCGAAAAGGTGCAGCCTCGCCAGCGACCGGCGCACGCCCTCCGTCCGGCGGTTTCCGGCAGCAGCGGCGTCACAGCCGCGCCGGCGCCATAGCTCGCGGCCAGCAGCCAGGGCACCAGCCAGGAGCCGGCGACGGACAGCAGCCAGCCCGGACCCGCGCTCGCCGCCATGTAGGCGATCGAGCCGATCGAGCGCACCTTGCCGTAGTCCATGCGTCCGTCCCGCGCGAGGGCCAGCGCCAGCGAATCGATCAGCGGGTTGAGCGCAGACGATGCGACGCCCTGCACGGCGGCGACCAGCAGCAGAGGCAGGAAGCCGTGCGACGGGACGTAGAGCAAAGCCGCCACGGCAGCGATGACCGACGCCGCCAGCATCACCGGCCGGCGCCCGATCCGGTCGGCAACGGTGCCCCAGCTCGGGCCGGCGATTACCCGCAGCAGCGCGGCCGCGCCGAGCACCTGGCCGATCGCGACGGCATTCAGCCCGCGATCGGCGAACCACAGCGGCAGGAACGCGGCGTTGACGGCGGCGGCGGAAAACAGCGCCGCGAAGAACAGTGCGACGCGGACGCCGTCCGACATTTTCCCCCTACGCGGCGCGCTGCAATGCTGCGAGCTCGCGGATCTTGCGCGCCATCGCGGCGATGCCGTTGCCGCGGTTGGTGGACAACGCCTCCAGCAGGCCGAGGTCCTTCAGGAAGACCGGGTCGGTCGCAACGATCTCCTCGGGCGAGCGGCCGGAATAGACGCGCAGCAGCAGCGCGATCAGGCCGGCGACGATGGCCGCATCGGAGGTGCCGGCGAGGAACAGCCTGCCGTCCTGCAAGGTCCCCTCCATCCACACCCGGCTCTGGCAGCCCGGCACGCGATGGGCGTCATCCGACCAGGCCTTGGGGAACGGTGGCAGCTTGCGGCCCAGCTCCATGATGAACTGGTAGCGTTCCATCCAGTCGTCGAACACGGCGAGTTCCTCGCCGATCGCGGCGATGGCCGCGGCGGCGGTATCTTCCTCGGGGCATACAAAGGGATCCTGCATACGACGGTTATAGCCTGAGGATTCGCGTCGCGTTGCCGCCTGCGATCTTCGCCCTGTCCTCGGCGCAGAGCGGGATGGTCGGCAGCCAGTCGGTGCCCGGCTTGTTGGCGACGAACGGATAATCCACCGAGAACATGATGCGATCCACGCCCATCTCCTGCACGCAGCACAGCAGCGCCGGATTGGAGAAGAAGCCGCTGGTGGTGATGTAGAAATGCTCGCAGAAGATGTCGCGAAACGCGCGCCGTCCCGGCCCCTCGCGCTTGAAGCCCATGTCGATGCGCCACACCAGGAACGGCAGGCCCTCGCCCAGATGGCCGAGGATGACCTTCAGCTTCGGGTAGGCGTCGAACACGCCGGACAGGACCATGCGCACGCCCTGAGTCGCGGTCTCGACGGTGAAGCCCCAGGCGGCGCGCATGATCATCGGCCACTCCTGCGCGTAGTCCTTGTAGTAGGTCTCGATCACTGCCGGATGCGGCATGGTCGGGTGCAGATAGAGCGGCACATCCAGCGCCGCGGCGCGCTCGCAGATCGGCCAGAAGCGCCTGTCGTCGAAGAACACGCCGTTGGTCGTGCCGTTGATCAGCGCGCCCTTGAAGCCGAGCTGCGTCACCGCGCGTTCCAGCTCGTCGGCCGCCGCCTTGGGGTCCGGCGTAGGGATGGCGGCGAACGCGGCGAAGCGGTCCGGATGCGCGCGCACCGTCTCCGCGAGCCGGTCGTTGGCGATGCGCGCAAGGCGCACCGCGGTCTCGGCGTTCATCTTCTGCAGCCCGGGATTTGCGTGCGACAGCACCTGCATGTCGATCCCGGCTTCGTCCATTTCCCTGACGCGAAGATTGGTGAGATCGTTCAGGCGCTCCGCGATCGCGGGGAGCTGCCGCGCGTCCTCGGGTGCGTAGGCGCGCACTACATCCGGGTCCTGGTAATGCTCCTCGATGGTGATGACCCGCGGCTTCGCTGGCATGGCTGCATCTCCTCCCTGGTCTCCGGCATTCCTTGAGCGCCGGCGCGCTACCGGTCAATTGTATGGGGCGATCGGTGGGAGTGGCAGCATGCACCAGGGTCCAGCGAAAGCGGCGCCCGGCCCGACGGCCGCGTTCGGGCCGAACCGCGTGCCGGTCAGCCGGATCGGCTTCGGCGGCGCGACCGCCGGCCTGACCAACTACATCGAGGCCTACGATGCAGCCGCGCCCGCCAACCGCGAGACCATGCTGGCAGCGCTGCGCCGTGCCGTGGAGCGGGGCGTGAGCTATTTCGACACCGCACCCGGATATGGCGATGGCCTGGCCGAGACGATCTTCGGCGAGGCGCTGCAAGGCGCACCGGTCTTCCTCGCCACCAAGGTGCCGCTCGGCGCCGCTGGCCGGATGCGGCAATCGCTCGAGGCAAGCCTCCGCCGACTGCGCCGCGACCGCATCGACCTGCTGCAGCTCCACGGCTCGTCGTACGGGCCGGATGGCGAGGCGCTGGTCCTGTGCCGGGGCGGCATGCTGGAGGAACTGCATCGGCTGCGCGACGAGGGCCTGGTCGGCCTGACGGGGTTCACCACCGAGGACAACGACGCGGCGGTATACCGCTTCATCGCCAGCGGAGGTTTCGATGTAATGCAGATCGGCTACAATTTCCTGCATCAGCACCCGTACGACCCGACGCGGCCGTTCGGCAGTCTGCTCGAGGCAAAGCGTCGCGGCATGGCCACCGTGACGATGCGGACCGCGACATCGGGCACGTTCCAGCGCTGGGTCCAGATGGTGAACCCCGCCAATACGTTCGACTATACGCCCGCGCTGATTCAGTTCGTGCTGTCGAACCCGTTGGTCGACGTGGCGCTGGTCGGCATGCGCGATGTTGCGACGGTCGAGGCGAATGTGCGGATCTGGCACGATACGGCAGGCCGGATCGACCTGACGGCGCTGCATGCGCGCTATGTCGGTCCGCCGAACGATGGCCCCGGGAACCGTTCGTGACCGCCGCGCGTACGGGGAGGCGCTAACTCCCCAGAAACGCCGCAACCGCTGGATGGGCGCGCAGCGCCTCCAGCTCCTGCACTGTCGGCAACTGCGGCTTGTCCCGCTGTGCGTTCACCATGCACAGGAAGCCGAGCGGCTCGCCCTCGGTGGCGCGGAACTGATGCCAGGTCCACGACGGGATCGTGACCAGATCGAACGGCTTCACCGTCCGCAGCTCGCTGCCCAGCAGGCACAGGCCGTGGCCGCGCAGGATCATCACCGCGTGCATGTGCTCGTGGCGCTCCAGCGTGGAAAAGCCGCCGGCGTCCATCTCGAAATAGCGCAGCTCGCACCCGAGCGCGGCTTCTGCGAACAGCACCTGGCGCGAGATCGCCTTGAACGGCGCGGCGCCGTCCTCCTTGTAGGGAAGGTGCGCGACACCCTCCCAGCGGTAGTCCTGGCGGAATTCGCGAAGTTGCGGTTGCTGTTCGATGTCCATGGATGTCTACCGGTAGTTGTGTTGCGCCACCGCGCGGGTGAAGGCGGCGGTCTCCTCGGTGAGCCGTTCGCGCGCCGCGAGCAGGCTGCCGCCGATCAGCAACATCGCGTCGGACCCATAGAAGTCAAGCATCTCGGGCACGCGGTCGAGCGTCATGCCGCCCGCCGGAACCGGAACGCTGGGGCGGATTTTCCCCAGGTCCGCGCGGGCTTCCCCGGCCAGCGCCTGACAGGTTTCCGGCGTGTAGCCGAACCGGCCGCCATAGTTGGGAAAAATCACCGCGTCGGCGCCCAGTAGCCGGAACAGTTTTCCCATCAGCAACTCCGGTGCGATGCGCGCGGCGCCACCCATCGTGGGGTGAGCGAAGAATGCAATGTCCGGATACGTCTTCACCAGCGTCTGAACATTCGCCCAGCCCACCAGCATGGGCGCGATCATCACCGTGTCTATCCCCACCGCGCGTGCCGTCTCGATCTGCCGCCGCATTTCGTCGAGATCGCCCGACAGGCTGGGCACGTAACGCGTGGCATGTCCCGTTGCCTGCGCTGCCCTGTGGACCGCAGCGGCGCACGCGGCCACCCGGTCGGCAAACGGCGAGTAGCCCTGATCCGCCAACCCATGGTCATCCTTGACGAAGTCGATGCCGCCGTGGGCGAAGCGCTCCGCCAGTTCTGCGAGGCGCGCCGGCGGCACGCCCTGCGGCTTCACGGCAGAACAGGTGAAGGCACGGCCCAGAGCACCGACGCGCTGGCGCAGGCCGTCGATACCGTACTGCGGGCCGCCGAAGGCGACGGCCAGCTCGGCGGGGACCTCGACGTCCTGCAGCACGACGTCCGCGTGGAGAGAAGTATTGCCGAACACCATGTTCAGGAACTGAGCGGCCTCGAGGCCCGTGGTGGCGAGCGCCAGGCCAATGCGCACGTCGAACAGTCCGCCGCCACGGTCCTCGATCGCTTCGACGCGCCCGACGATGTCCGCCAGTATCTCCGGTTCGGCGATGGCGGAGACCGGCATCTCGACGCTCTGCTCGACGGCGATCGCATGCGCCCGCGCCTCGACCGTGCCGGCGTCACAGCGAACACGATAGACGGCGGTGAGCCTGCGTGCCGTCACGTCATTGGTCCATTCCATTCCGCGCAGTCTTGCATCGCGACCAGGACGGTCAACCGCCGCCAGTACGGAGTTTTGCGAACGACATCGCGCCATGGTTTATGGCAGCAACGCCGTGGTCAATTCGCCAAGGTCGAACGCCATGTCCGTAACTGTCAGATGTCCGAATCGAATCCGCGCCCGCACCCAGGCAGCATCGGCAACTCCCAATCGGTCCGGCCTGAAAACCTTGGCGGGACCGATGGTGGGGCTGCATGCGCTTGAGTCCTGCTCGCCAGCGTCTGATCGACCCTTTGGCGCCGCGAGATGTTGACAGACGGCTCGGCAGGCTCGTCTGCAGTGGTCCTCCCTCTCCCAGGTGGGTAGAGGGAGGCTCGGATCATCCGATCGAGATCCGCCGCGGCTCGGCTTCCTTTGCCTTCGGCAAGGTCAGTGTAAGCACGCCATCATCGAGCTGTGCGCTGATCCGGTCCTGGTCGATCTTGTTCGACAGCGTGAACGACCGCGTGTAGTGGCCCACGTTGTATTCCGTATAGACCGGTTCCATACCTTCGTATTTCGTAAAATCGATCTGCCCATCCACCCGCAGCACGTCGTTCTCCAAAGCGACATTCACGTCGTTCCTCTCGACGCCGGGTACCTCCATGACCACCGTCAAGGCGTCTTCGGTTTCGTGGATGTCGGCATATGGGATATAATAACGGCCAGGGACCGTCTTTTCCTCCTTGCTCACCAGTTCCTTCTTGTCGCGAACCGACAGTTCCTGTGAAGCTGCCATCGTGTCCTCCGTCCCTCGATCGGTGTTTTCACTCATGTCACGCCACGTGGATCGACTTCGGCTTGTCGCGCTCGGCGCGCGGCAGGAACAACACCAGGATCCCGTCGCGGCATTCGGCCCTCACGCCGTCCTGGTCGATCTCGACGGGCAACGTCATGGCCCGGTCGAACCTGCCGGCGAGACGCTCGCGACGATGCAGGCTGGCCTTCTCTGGGTAGTTCACGGATTTGGTGCCGGCAAGGCGGATGGTGTTGCCCTTTACCTGCACGTCGAGGTCCGATTTCTTGATCCCGGGGACCTCCGCGATGATGACGAAGTCGTCGCCCTTGCGGAACACGTTCATCGGCGGATAAGAGCCGCCCCCGCTCGGGCTCCGTGCCAGCCAGCCGCTTGCCCGGAACGAATCCAGCGCCTGCTGCAGGCTCGTGAGCGTGTCGAATGGATCCGGAAACAGTGCCATGGTTTCACTCCCTCCTAGCTGCTCAGAGGCAGGAAGCGCACAACGCAATTGACAGCCACGCCGTCAACCGTGCCGACTCTCTTGATGGCGGCTTGGCACTCCCTGACCACGAGTGCCAAGCCAGTTGGGGACCGGAATGGCGGCCGTCAAGGGGCAATAGGCAATGAAGATCCGATCCGCCTGCCGCGGTCAATGTGCCGCCGCGTCACGTCCCGTCGGGCGTCACCGGCACGCGCCAGATCTCATCGGCGTATTCGCCGATGGTGCGATCGGACGAAAACCAGCCCATGTGCGCGGTGTTCAGTACACTCGACCGCCACCAGGCGCGGCGGTCGCACCAGCGCGCCATGACAGCTAATTGCGCGTCGAGGTAGGCGTCAAAATCCGCCGTCACCATGAACCAGTCGCTGCCCGTCAGGTCGGCGAGCAGATCATGGTAACGGTGCGGCTCATCCGGCGAGAACTCTCCGGCCCCAATCAATTCCAGCGCCTGCCGTAGCGCCGGTGACAAATTTCCCGGCGGCGGAGGCTGACGGCGGCGCCCGTCCACCTCCTGAGAGGTCAGGCCGAACGTGAACATGTTTTCCGCGCCGACACGGTCAAGGATTTCAAGGTTCGCACCATCCAGCGTACCTATGGTCAGCGCGCCGTTCAGGGCCAGCTTCATGTTGCCGGTACCGGATGCCTCCATGCCTGCGGTCGAGATCTGCTCGGAGAGATCGGCGGCCGGGATGATCGCCTCTGCCATGCTGACATTGTAGTCCGGCAGGAACACGACCTTCAGCAGACCCTGCACCGCCGGGTCGTCGTTCACCACACCCGCCACATCGTGGATCAGCTTGATGATCAGCTTGGCCCGTCGATAGCTGGCGGCCGCCCTCCCGGCGAAAATCTTTACCCGCGGCATCCAGTCACGCGCCGGTTCAGCGCGGATCGCTTGGTAGAGCGCGATCGTCTGCAGGATGTTCAGCAACTGCCGCTTGTATTCGTGGATGCGCTTGATATGCACGTCGATCAACGCGTCGGGATCAAGCGCGATCTGCACCCGCTCCGCGACCAGCGCGCCGAGCGCCACCTTGTTGGCGCGACGGGCGGCGATCAGCCGGTCGTGCAGCGCCGCATCGTCCGCCAGCGGCGCGAGCCGCGCGAGCGCCATCGGATCATCCAGGACCTCCGGTCCGATCGCATCCTGCAGCAATGCGGTGAGACGTGGATTGGCGGTGAACAGCCAGCGGCGGAAGGTGATGCCGTTGGTCTTGTTGACGATGCGGTCCGGATAGAGCTGGTGCAGCGAATGGAATACGGTGCGCCGCATCAGTTCGGTGTGCAGCGCTGATACGCCGTTCACATTATGCGAACCGAGGAACGCCAGCGTGCCCATGCGCACGCGCCGATCGCCGGCCTCGTCGATGACCGACACATCGGAGAGCGGCATATCCGGTCGGCGGGAACCCGCCAGCGAGTCGAGATGGAGTTTGTTGATCTGATAGATGATCTGCATGTGGCGCGGAAGCAGCCGCTCCATCAACGGCACGGGCCAGGTCTCGAGCGCCTCCGGCAGCAGCGTGTGGTTGGTGTAGGAGATGGTGCCTGTTGTGATCCGCCAAGCCTCCGCCCACGGCAGCCCGTGCACATCGACCAGCAGCCGCATCAGTTCCGCGACCACGATTGCGGGGTGGGTGTCGTTGAGCTGAATCGCGCATTTGTCCGGCAGGTTGTGCAGCTCGCCGTACTGTTGGATGTGGCGGTGCAGCAGGTCCTGCAGCGACGCGGAGGAGAAGAAATACTCCTGGCGCAATCGCAGTTCCTGGCCGGCGGGCGTCTCGTCGCTCGGGTAGAGGATTTGCGAAATTGCGTTCGCCTGCGCGCGAGCGTTCAGCGCGCCGACATGATCGCCGCGGTTGAACGTCTCCAGCGCCAGCGGGTCCGGCGTCCGCGCCGACCAAAGGCGCAGCGTGTTCGCGTGCCGGCCGCGCCAGCCGACCACCGGCGTGTCGTAGGCGATGGCGACCACCGTTTCGTGCGGGTGCCAGACGGAGTGGGAAGCGCCCTGCTCGGTCGGTGCCGTGTCCACCCGACCGCCGAAGCTTACCGGATAGCTGACGTCCGGTCGTTCGAACTCCCACGGATTGCCGAGCGAGAGCCAGTTCTCCGGGTATTCGTGCTGCCAGCCGTCGCGGATCACCTGCTGGAACAGTCCGAAATTGTATCGAATGCCGAAGCCATAGGCGGGAATGCCCAGGCTTGCCATGCTCTCCATGAAGCAGGCGGCCAGCCGCCCCAATCCGCCATTGCCAAGCGCCGGATCGGGCTCGACGGCGCGCAGGCGCTCCAGGTCCACGCCGAGTTGGCCGAGCGCGAGCCGCATTGACTCGGTCAGGCCCGAATTGTTCAGCGAGTCCAGCAACAGACGGCCGGGAAGGAATTCCAGCGACAGGTAATAGACGCGCTTGCGGTGCTTGCTGGAGTCGTTGCGCGCGCTGAGCAGCCAACGGTCGACGATGCGGTCCCGCAACGCCAGAGCCGCGGCGACGAACCAGTCGCGGTCCGTGGCGCTGAGGGGATCGCGCCCGGCGACGTAGGTCAGCTTCGCCACGATCAGATGGCGCAGTGCGTCGATCGACTCCTGATTCGTCGGCAGGGCGGTGGGCGATGCAATGCCTTCAAGTACGGGCGAAAGGAGCATTTCAGGAACGTCCATGGAGCCTCACCGGAGCGCGATCGCGTCGACATTGGGGCTCGCGATATAACCCGGCCGCGCCGTGCCGCCTGGAAGGTCGCCGATGTCGTCCGCAGTGCTGTCAAGAAATCGCGGCACGGAAATCCAATAGACAGCCGCGCCACGCCGCCATTTGGCCAGCGTCATCAAAACGTCTCCCTACGGTCACGTGTATCGAACCATGGCGAGGCCATGCAATGGCAAAAACGAGGAATTGCGATGGCACCGAGATGCTTCTGGCGCAACGCCGCAAAACTGCCGCATTGTTGCGCCGTTTCATTGCAAAGAGACCTTAGTGGCAACCTATGGTTATCTGCTTGAACTAATATTCAACCTATCCGGCCGCGCTGCGGAGCCCGGCTCCGGCAGCGAGGGGGCAGAGCGGCAGCGCTGCCGCGAGCAGCGCTGCCAGCAGCAGCAGGTGCGGGCGTGGGCTGAGACCACCGGATGCGGCGTCGGCCGCGCCGACGCCGAAGATCAGAACGGGCGTGACCAGCGGCAGGATCAGCAGCGGCAGCAGTACGCCACCCCGGCGCGCACCCAGTACGATTGCCGCCCCGGTCGTGCCGAACAGGGACAGCAACATCGTCCCGGGCAGCAATCCGATCAGCAGCGGCGGGATCGCGGGATCCGGCATGCGGAGCATCACTGCCAAGGGCGCCGCGGCCAGCAGCAATGGCAGACCGGTGACCAGCCAGTGCGCTGTCGCCTTCGCCATCGCGATCGCCGCGGGCGGCAGGCCGCACAGCAATAGCTGGTCGAGCGAGCCGTCCTCGAAATCCGCGCCGAACAGCCGATCGAGCGGCAGCAGCGCCGCCAGCAGCGAGCAGACCCAGATGATCCCAGGCGCGATGCGGCCCAGCGTTTCCGGCGCCGGGCCGATTGCGAGCGGGAACAGCGACGCCGCGAGCAGAAAGAACAACAGCGCCGCCAGCGTATCCGCGCCATGGCGCAGCGACAGCCGCAGTTCGCGCGCCAGGACGGCGAGGAAGCGGGTCATCTCGGATGGGGGGCGACATGACACGGAAGCCTCCCCCTCCCCTTGCGGGAGGGGGTCGGGGGGGCGGGGGCGCCGTATCGGCCCCCTCCCCCGACCCCCTCCCGCAAGGGGAGGGCGAGTGTTGGTCGATCGCCGGTTCATGCCAACTGCAAATTCGCTGCGTCCGGCACAGGCAACGCCAAGTGGGTCGCAGCAACCAGCAACCCACCCCGCGCACGATGCGCCCCGAGCATGCCGCCAAGCCGCTCCA
Organism: uncultured Alphaproteobacteria bacterium; assembly: GCA_963794185.1. Classification (GTDB taxonomy): domain Bacteria; phylum Pseudomonadota; class Alphaproteobacteria; order Acetobacterales; family Acetobacteraceae; genus JAMXLO01. Next base: position 52,264 of record CAWCDM010000072.1, read on the forward strand.
CCGACGCCGTGTCCAGCCCCAGCGTCGGCTCGTCCAGCAGCCAGAGCGACGCATGCGACAGCGCAAGCCGCGCGAGCGCAAGCCGCCGCCGCTGCCCCGCCGACAGCATCCTTGCCGGGAGCTCGGCCAGTTCCTGCAGCCCAACCGCGGCGAGCGCTTCACCGACGTTCGCGCCGCTCAGCCGGGCCGCGAAATGCAGGTTCTCGGCCGCCGTAAGGCCCGGCTTCACCGCGTCCTGGTGGCCGACATAGGCCACCCGCCCGGCATGTGCCGGCAGATCGGACAGTGCATCCTCGCCGTTCCAGGTCAGCCGCCCCGCCGCCGGCCGCAGCAGACCGGCCAGCAGCCGCAGCAGCGTGGATTTGCCTGCGCCATTCGGGCCGGTCAGCAGCAGAGCCCCGCCGGCGGCAACCGCGAAGTCGAGGTCGCGGAACACCAGCCGCTCGCCACGGAACGCCGCCAAGCCGGCCGCCTGCAACAAGACCGCTCTCCCCGCCCGTGGACGCTGGCGGGCTGGTGTGTAAAAACCCGCGGCCACAACCATTGCACCCGCGGCACGCACTCTCAACCGTGCCGCACAACGGAAGGCGAACCGGCCAATGAAAGCGATCGGGCAGGATACCCTGAAGACTCGCCGCACACTGACGGTCCAGGGCAAGCAGTACGACTACTTCTCGCTTGCCGAGGCGGCGAAGTCGCTGGGCGATATTTCCCGACTGCCGGTCACGCTGAAGATACTGCTGGAGAACGTGCTGCGCTTCGAGGACGGCACGAGCTACACGGTCGAGGACGCCAAATCGATCGCCGGCTGGCTGGACGCGGCGCACTCGGACCGCGAGGTGCCGTTCAAGCCCGCCCGCATCCTGCTGCAGGATTTCACCGGCGTTCCCGCCGTGGTCGATCTCGCCGCGATGCGCGACGGCATCACACGGCTCGGCAGCAACCCGCAGAAGGTCAACCCGCTGGTGCCGGTCGATCTGGTGATCGACCATTCGGTGATCGTCGATGTCTCGGCGCGGCCCGACGCGCTGACCCGCAACGTCGACATCGAGTTCGAGCGCAACGGCGAGCGCTACCGTTTCCTGCGCTGGGGCCAGAGCGCGTTCTCCAACTTCCGCGTGGTGCCGCCGGGCACCGGCATCTGCCACCAGGTGAACCTGGAATATCTCGGCCAGTGCGTGTGGACCGGCACAGGCGGACGGCGCGACGATCGCCTATCCCGACACGCTGTACGGCGCCGACAGCCACACCACGATGGTGAACGGCCTCGGCATCCTGGGCTGGGGCGTCGGCGGCATCGAGGCGGAGGCGGCGATGCTCGGCCAGCCGATCGCCATGCTGATCCCCGACGTGATCGGCTTCCGCATGACCGGGAAGCTGCCGGAAGGCGCGACGGCGACCGACCTCGTGCTGACGGTGACGCAGATGCTGCGCCGCAAGGGCGTGGTCGGAAAATTCGTGGAATTCTTCGGACCGGGGCTGGATGAACTGGGTCTCGCCGATCGCGCGACCGTCGGCAACATGTCGCCGGAATATGGCGCGACCTGCGGGTTCTTCCCGGTCGACAAGGTGGCGCTCGACTATCTGCACCTGACCGGACGCGACGAGCACCGCATCGCGCTGGTGGAAGCCTACCTGAAGGCGCAGGGCATGTTCCGCGAGCCGGGAACGCCCGAGCCGGTGTTCACCGACACGCTGGAACTCGACCTGTCCACTGTGGTGCCGAGCCTCGCCGGCCCGAAGCGGCCGCAGGATCGCGTGGCGCTGAAGGACGCTTCGTCGGCGTTCAAGGCGGAACTGACGAAGGGCCTGGGCGTGCCGGCCAACGATGTCGACACGCGGGTGAAGGTCGAGGGCAAGAACTACGAGATCACCCATGGCGACGTGGTGATCGCCGCCATCACCTCCTGCACCAACACATCGAACCCATCCGTGCTGGTCGCCGCCGGCCTGGTGGCGCGCAAGGCCCGGGCCAAGGGACTGACGCCGAAGCCCTGGGTGAAGACCTCGCTCGCGCCCGGCTCGCAGGTGGTGACGGAATATCTGGAAAAATCCGGGCTGCAGGCCGATCTGGATGCGCTCGGCTTCAACCTGGTGGGCTACGGCTGCACCACCTGCATCGGCAATTCCGGCCCGCTCGACGAGGCGATCGCCGATGCGATCGAGGACCATCGCCTGGTCGGCGTCGCGGTGCTGTCCGGCAACCGCAATTTCGAGGGCCGCGTGCATGCCAATGTGCGCGCCAACTACCTGGCCTCGCCGCCGCTGGTGGTGGCCTATTCGCTGCTGGGCAAGATGACCGAGGACATCACCACCGCCCCGCTCGGCACCGGCCGAGACGGCAAGCCGGTCTATCTGCGCGATGTCTGGCCGACCAACAAGGAGATCGCCGACGTGATCGCCGCGTGCCTGTCGCGCGAGCAGTTCCTCAAGCGCTACGGCGAGGTGACCAAGGGCCCGAAGCAGTGGCAGGCGATCGAGGTCGACACCGGCAGCGAGACCTATCGCTGGACCGACGGCTCCACCTACGTGAAGAACCCGCCGTACTTCGAGGGCATCACGATGGATCCGCCGCCGGTCGGCGATGTGAAGGGCGCGCGGATCCTGGCGGAGCTGGGCGATTCGATCACCACCGACCACATCAGCCCGGCCGGCTCGATCAGGAAGACCTCGCCGGCGGGCGAGTACCTGCTGGAGCGCCAGGTGCTGGAGCGGGATTTCAACAGCTACGGCGCGCGGCGCGGCAACCATGACATCATGATGCGGGGGACGTTCGCCAACATCCGCATCCGCAACGAGATGCTGACGAACGTCGAAGGCGGCATGACGAAGCATCTGCCGTCCGGCGAGCAGATGCCGATCTTCGACGCGGCGATGCGCTACAAGGCCGAGGGTGTGCCGCTGGTGGTGTTCGGCGGCAAGGAATACGGCACCGGATCGTCGCGCGACTGGGCGGCGAAGGGCACGCTGCTGCTCGGCATCAAGGCGGTGATCGTCGAGAGCTTCGAGCGCATCCACCGCTCGAATCTGGTGGGAATGGGCGTGCTGCCGCTGACCTTCAAGGAAGGCATGGATCGGAAGTCGCTCGGCATCACCGGCGAGGAGATCATCGACATCCTTGGTCTGGAGAAGGACATCTCGCCACGGATGGACCTGTCGCTGGTGATTCACCGGGCGAACGGCAAGGTGGACACGGTGCCGGTGACCTGCCGCATCGATACGATCGACGAGGTGGCGTACTACCGCCACGGCGGGATCTTGCACTACGTGCTGCGCGGGATGGCGAAGGCGGCGTGAATCAAGGGCCTTTGTCAAAGCTCGAGTAAGTCAAGTGGGCTAAAGCAATGCACACCTCGCCCGCTTGCGGGAGAGGTCGGAGCGCGCAACGCGACGGGAGAGGGTGCATCGGCATTCGAGTGCCGCCGGGACGCACCCTCTCCCGCGTCGCTGACGCGACTGGACCTCTCCCGCGAGCGGGCGAGGTGTAGTTGGCGGCCCGGCGATTTCAGTCACAATGACGATGCTTTGGCGTTCCTCACGACGGCCGTGAGTGTGACTTTCTTGCCCTCTCGCAATGAGTGGCGGAGGTTATACGCCAGCGTTGTCCCCTTATAATCCGAAGCAGAGGGCGCGCTTCGGGTTCACCGTGCTCGGCGGGATCGCGGCTGTGGCCGCCGGCTTCGTGCTATGGCCGAGTTGGGAACCGCAGCGCCTGGGGCAGGAGGCGCGCGCCGCGATCGGGGCGCACGGCGCGTATGCCGGTGCGGCGCTGGCGTTCCTCGCCGGCGATGGTTCCGTCGGCACGGTGGATGCGGCGCGACGCGCGGCCGGCTTGGCGTGCAACAGCCTGGAGGCCTCGATCAGCCGTGGGCTGAGCGAGCCCGGCACAGCGGGACGCGACCGCCTGGAGGCGGCGCTGGTGATCAACGCCGCACTGCGCCGCTGCGCCGGACGCCTGTCGGTGATGCAGCGCGGTCCGGGGTTGCGCACCGCGCTGACGCCGGACGCATTCGCCGCGTGGCACGACTGGATCGCCGGCAAGATGCGTGCGTTGGCGGTGGGCGAAACCGTGCTGCCGCCGCGACCGGCCACCAAGGAGGTCGATTCCCTGGTGCGCATCGCCCGGCAGATCGAACTGATGGCAGGAGCGTTGGACCGGTTGGGCGGCTAGGATAACCTGCCGAGGGGCATGGGGGCGGGGGATGAGCGACGAACCGGCGGCGTGGATCGCTGTCATCGAGGAGCGTGTGCGGCGCAACGCCGGGCGTGCGATGTTCGCCGCGCGGTGGATCATGGCGCCGATCTACCTCGGCCTGCTCGTGGCACTCGCGCTGATCGTCGTGAAGTTCGTGCAGAAGCTGGTGCAGGCCGTGCCGAATTTGCTGGAGGCATCCAGCAACGAGGTCATCTTCAACGTCCTGACCCTGGTCGATCTCTCACTGGTCGCGAACCTTGTGGTGATCGTGATCTTCGCTGGATGGGAGAACTTCGTCGGCCGCGTGCTGACCGTGCAGTCCGGCGAGCGGCCGGAATGGCTGGGCGCTCTCGACTTCAGCGCGTTGAAGCTCCGGCTCGTCGCCTCCGTTGCAGTGATTGCCGCGGTGCTGATCCTCGAGACCTTCGTGCATGTGGACGAGGTGCGGCCCATGCAGGCGGCGTTGCAGCTTGCCATCCTGCTCGGCATCGGGCTGCTTGGGGTTCTGCTCGCATTGATGGATCGTCTGAGCGAGAGCCACGGAGGCAAATGATCCAATGCAGGTCGGCATCCAGTTCTTCCCCGATATCGGGCCGGAGGTAAAATCGGCCCGCGACTACTGGCAGGAAGCGCTGTGCCTGGTCGGGCTGTGCGATCGCTACGGCTACACGCATGTCCGCACGGTGGAGCACTATTTCCACCCCTATGGCGGCTACAGCCCGAACCCCGTGGTGTTCCTCGCCGCCGCCGCGCAGGTGACGAAGCATGCGCGGCTGGTCACGGGCGCGGTGCTGCCCGCGTTCAACAATCCGCTCAAGCTTGCCGGCGAGCTGGCGATGCTGGACGCGCTGTGCAACGGCCGCCTCGACATCGGCTTTGCCCGCGCCTTTCTGCCGCACGAATTTGCCCGGTTCGGCGTGAAGCTCGATGAAAGCCGGGCGCGCTTCGAGGAGGGCATGGAGCAGGTGCGGCTTCTGCTCGAGCAGGAGAATGTCACCGCGGAAGGGCGTTTCCACAGTTTCCGCAACGTTACGTCGCTGCCGCGGCCGACGCAGACGCCGCGACCGCCGTTCTATGTCGCGGCGCTTTCGACCAGGGAATTGTTCGAACGCGCCGGCGCGGGGGGTCACGGCATCATGGCGATCCCGATGGCCGGCGGCGCGATGGCCGAACTGATCGGCGCCTACCGCGAAGCGTGGCAGCGTGCCGGTCATCCGGGGCGCGGGACGGTGATGCTGGCATTTCACATGTTCTGCCACGAGGATCAGGTCGCGGCCGAGCGCATCGCACGCGAGCCGCTGAACCGCTATCTGCGTTCGCTGGTCGGGGCGGCGTCGGACTGGATGACCGGCGAAACGTCGGCCGACTATCCCGGCTACGACAAGGTCATTGCCGCCTTGGCGCAGGAGGACTTCGACACGCAGGTCGCCAAGTGCGCTGCGTGGGTAGGGACGCCGCAGCGCATTCTCGACACAGTTGCCATGTACCGTCGACAGATCGGCGATTTCGAGATCGCCTCGGTGCAGGTGAATTTCAACGACGTCTCGCTGGTGGATGCGACAGCGTCGATGCGACTGTTTGGCGAGAAGGTGCTGCCTCGGCTGCCGCGGCTTTAGTACGAAATCCGAACATTGGCCGCAGCGGCCCAAAGTTCTCCCCCTCCCCTTGCGGGAGGGGGTTGGGGGGAGGGGTGCGTTCCCCACCGGCCCGGCGCGCGAGGACCCCTCCCCCTTGCCCCCTCCCGCAAGGGGAGGGGGAGTGTGCTGCTACGGCTCTTATCACCCCGGATAGGACACGAAGCACTTCTCCGACATGAAGACATGGGTCTCCACGTAGTCGTGCACCACCGGCTTGCGGTCGAGCGTTTCCATCGCGCCCATCAGCGCCATCCAGTTCAGCATCTCGTGCTGGCCCGCCTGTTCCATCTGCTGCAGCGGACGCTTGCGCCAATACGCGTAATCGGCCTGCGACAGCGCATCGAACATCTTCCGGTCCGCCGCATGGTCGGGCCAGAGATAGCCGTTGGTCGGCGACAGGAAGCAATGCGACCAGCTCGACGACGCGATCAGCGCCACGCGCCACGGCGATGCCGCGAAAACCTCGGCGACGGCGCGGCCGACATCCATGCAACGCCAGGGCTGCGGGGCCGGCGGATCGGGCAGCTCGCCGTCGTCGCGCGGCGGCAGGAACAGTGCGGCCATACCGCCCTTCGCATGGATCAGGTTGCGTCCGTAGCAGTTGATGGCGAACGGAATGACCGGCCAGGGGAAGCCGCGCCGATCCCAGTCGAGATACAGCAACGTGTTGGTGAAGGCGTGCGCCAAGCCGTCCATGTGCAGCGTCTTGTAGGCGTAGGCCATGTCGACGCCGCGCTCGATCAGTCCGCTGGCCAGATGTTTCGCGGCGTTGCGCGCACCGTGCAGCTTCATCGCCCACTCCGCCGGTTCGTTCCAGCGGTTGGTCTTGGCGGCGCCATTGCCGGTGTGCCAGGGCTTCAGCTCGAAGTCATCGTCAAGGCCCATGACGCAGAACGCGGGAATAATGTCCTCGCGGAAATTCTCGTACTGGTCGTCGCCCCAGATCAGCACGACGTCCGGGTTGAAATCGTCGAGTTCCTTGCGGATCGCCCGGAAGTCGTCGGCCATGCGCGCGCCGTAACGCCGCGCCGAGGACACGCCCGCGTCGTTGCCGAGTTCGGCCAGCAATTCGCGGGGCCAGTTCGCGCGATCCTTGTAGTGCGCGGGAACGTTTGGCGCGGTGAGCAGATGATGGAAACCGGCAGGAAGTCGCTCGTCTGGCAATGTCAGGCCGGGATAGTGCGTGCAGCCCAATCCAATGATCTCGCCCATGTCCTGGTTCCTTCCCGCCTTGTGGTACGTCCCTCCGCGGCGCCGACGGTAGGAGCCGGCGGGCGCTGAAGCAACGGCGGCGCGGTGGTCACATCGTCAGTGCACCGTCGCGTGCCACGACGCGTCCGCCGGCGACAACGAGACGGCGGGGCGGGGCCGCAGCCACGGCCTCGGCAATCGTTTCGGCCGCCACCACCACAAGGTCCGCGCGGTCGCCCGGCGCCAGCCCATAGCCGGCGAAACCGCACCCGCGCGCGGCCTGCGTGGTGATGCAATCAAGCGCCCACGCGAGTTCGTCGTCCCGGCGCAGCGCGTAGCGCAATCCGATATGCATGGCGCGATCCAGCATGTCGGGCCTGGCATAGGGGGTCCAGGTATCGCGGATGCCGTCGTTGCCGCCGAATACGGTAACCCCGCGGCCCGGCAGACCGCAAGCGGCGGCACCGGACTGCTTGCCGGCGCGGTGGTGGCGATCGCCACCTGCAGCGCGGCCATTCGCTCGAGCAGCGCGTCGCGGTCGCGGTCGGCAACAGCGCCGAGACAGAAGCCGTGACTGATCACCACCTTGCCCTGCATGCCGAGGGCGGCGGTCCGTTCGAGGATCAGGTCGAGCGAGAAGGCGCCCATCTCGCCCGGCTCGTGCAGGTGGATGTCGATCGGCTTGCCGTGGCGCGTCGCCAGTGCGAACAGCGCATCGAGGCAGCGCACCGGATCGCGGTCGATGGCGCAAGGATCGATCCCGCCCACGACATCGGCGCCATCCAGCAGTGCAGCATCCATCAGCGCCTCGGTTCCCGCGCGGTTTGTCAGGCCGGATTGGGGAAACGCGACGATCTGCATGTCGATCGCATCGGCGAGCGCGTCGCGCGTCCGCATCGTCGCATGGACATGCGCGAGCCCGATCTCGGTGTCGATGTCGGCGTGCGTGCGGATGCGCGTGGTGCCATTGGCCAGGAAGGCACGCGCCAGCGCCAGCGACCGTGCCGCGGCGTCGTGATTTGAGACGCCACGCCAGGCGCGTTCGTTCTCGATCCGGTCGAGACGGGTGGGCCCGACCTCGTTGCGGTACCAGGTCCCCGCCCCAGACGGTCTTGTCCAGGTGGGTGTGGCCTTCGATAAGACCGGGCAACAGGAGTGCGCCGGCCGCATCCTCCACTGCGGTGCCCGACGGCACGACAAGATCCGGTCCGATCGCGCCGATCCGGCCGTCATGCACCAGGACATCCGCAGATGCTGCGCCGAGCGGCCGGACGTTACGGATCAGCAGATCAGGCATTCGACGCCCCGAATATGACTGATGCGGCAGCATGGCAGTCGGTTGGAGACTAGGCCACCGCGAGGCGCGGCCAGATCTGCTGCCACCTCTTGCCTGCGATCCGCTCGTGGAACACCGCGATGCGATCCGTGGCGAAGTGCTGCGTCGGCCGCAAGATGCATCCCAGCAGATCATCGAAGCCGTGGGCCGAGCAAAGCTCGATCGTGCCGTCGCGCGCCAGGCGTGCGGCTACGCAGGTTGCCGTCTCGGGCCAGCTGCGCATCGCGTCCAAGCAATTCAAATACGGCGCATCGCCGTTGCGAAGATGCATGCGCGCCTGATTCTTCACGGACCATCGCAGGCCGGCCAACAATTCGCCCAGCCGCTGTTCCAGTCCGCGGTCCTGCGCTTCGCTCGCGTGCGACGCATCGAACCAGATCACGTCGACATCGGCGAGCGGCGTCGCGTCAGGGTAGGCATGCAGCATGTCCCAGACGGCGTTGCGCACGGCACCGGCGGCAATCCAGGCGTCAGGCAGATCGAGCCGTGCCAGCGCATGCAGCATCGCCATCCGACCATGGGTGCGCTGAAGAGCGGCCCGGATCGTCGCCTGCTGCGTGTCGCTCACCACGTTGCAGCGTAGCAGGCGCAGTCGCGCGGGACATCGGCAATGTTCGGATGCATGGCCCAGCGGCGCAGGACGCCCTCGAAGACCAGGCCGGCCTTCTCCATCACGCGGGCCGATGCACGATTGTCGATGTCGCAGACGGCCCACACGCGACGAATGCGCGGCGTGGTGCGAGCCCACGCGACCGCGGCCGACAGCGCCTCGGTCATCAGTCCGCGACCCCAGTAGATGCGGCCCAGCACATAGCCGACGTCCATGCGATGCGCTTCGAAGCGCGCCTCGAACGTGCCGATCAGCCGATCCGGGTCGGCACGCTCTGCCAGCGCGAGCACCTGCCGGCGGCCTTGCGCCACGAATGGTTCCATCGTGGCGAGATAACGCTCCACGTCCGACATGTCGCTATTCACCCGCCACGTCATATAGCGTGCCACCAGCGGGTCGGCGCCGTACGCTGAGAAGATCGCGGCAGCATCGGCGATGCCGACGGGCCGGCTGGTGAGCCGCGCCGTGTGCAACGCGATCATCCCAGAACCCAGCTGCGGAACAACGCGAGGTCGATGTTGCCGCCGGTGATGACCACGCCGGCCCGCTTGCCCGCCATGCGCGCGCGCTCCTGCAACAGCGCGGCGAGGGGGGCTGCGCCGGCGCCTTCCACAAGATTGTGCGTGTCGGTCCAGTAGGCACGGATCGCGTCTGCAATCTCGTCATCCGTCACGGTCACGATGCGTGCCGCGCCGGCGCGGATGATGGCGAACGCGTCGGGATCCGGCTGCCGCACGGCGATGCCATCGGCATGCGTCTGCGCCCGGTTCAGCGCCACCACGCGACCTTCGGCAAACGAGCGAGCGTAGGCGGGCGCACCTGTGCTCTGCACGCCGATGATCTCGGTCGTGAGACCCAGCAGATCGCGCGTTCGGATTGCGCCGCAGATGCCCGAGCCGAGGCCGATCGGGACGTACAGCGCATCGAGCGGCGGCGCCGCGCGGAACAGTTCGAGCGAGTAAGTGGCGACGCCCTTCACCAGGTCGGGCGCAAAGGACGGCGCGAACTCCAGGCCGTCGGATGCCGCGAGTTCGTGCCGCCTCCTCGCGCGCCATCTCGAAATCGTCGCCATGCTCGACCAGTCGTGCGCCGAACGCGTGCATCGCCGCATTCTTCTCCACACTGTTGCCGTGCGGCACAACGACCACGACCGGGACGCCGTAGCGCCGACCGGCCCACGCGAGCGACTGACCATGGTTGCCGCGCGTCGCCGACACGATGCCGCGCACCTGCGGCCGTTCGCGGCGCAGACGCTCGGCATAGATCAGTCCGCCGCGCAGCTTGAAAGCCCCGGTCGGTGTATGGTTCTCGTGCTTCACCCACACCTCTGCGCCGCTGCGCTCGGCCAGCAGCGGCCATGCGTACTGCGGCGTGCCGGGGAAGCTTTCGTGCACGAGCGACAACGCGGCATCGAGTTCCGTCAGCGAGAACATGGGGAACTGCCCAGGCTGGATGAGTAGGAGCTGGTCGTGACGACGAACGGGCTGCCACCGGAGGGATCGCCTCCAGCAGCAGCCCGCTGCGTCATTCAGAACTTTGGACTTGCCGTCAGGCGAGCCTGAGATTGGTGGCCGCGGCCTTGCCGCGTTCCATCGCCACCTCGTAGTTCACCGCCTGGCCATCATTGAGGCCTTTCAGACCCGCGGCCTGGACGGCGGTGATATGGACGAACACGTCCTTTCCGCCATCCTGCGGCATGATGAAGCCGTAGCCCTTCGTTGCATTGAACCATTTGACGGTTCCGACAGCCATCGTCGTCACTCCTTCCGGTGCGCGTCCCCTATCGCGCTGGGGGGGAATGTCTGGACCAGGGCAGTTGGCGTGCAGCTGCCTCAGGCGAGCTTGAGATTTGTGGCAGCAGCCTTGCCACGCTCCATCGCCACCTCGTAGCTGACCTTCTGGCCCTCATTGAGGCCGCGAAGGCCCGCCGCCTGGACTGCTGTTATGTGGACAAACACATCCTTGCCGCCGTCTTGCGGCATGATGAAGCCGAAGCCCTTGGTCGTGTTGAACCACTTGACTGTGCCGATAGCCATCGTCTGCGTCTTCTCCGTCTGATGCACTACGCAACAGCGCGCAATGCTGATAGACAACCGGCCCTTTGGACGTCTTGGGGGCACCCGATTGGACGGAGGCGCAGCAAGCCAAGCCAAAATGCGATTGCGTGCATTAGTTGGCACAGAAATATTGGCACCTGTCAATCACGGTCGCGCGACATTGAGAACATCTGTGCAGCTTCGCGCAGATTATCGAGAACGGTCGAAAAAATGTGGAAAGTTCCGCTTCCGGTCGCCATCGCCGCGAAATCGAGGATGGCGACCGGAGGGGATGACGACCAGAACGGAAGGCCTGCCGCAACTGACGTGGTTGATGCGCTGCGAAAGCCTAAAGCGTCAAAACCCGCTGCGCGCGGCGCGCGATGTCATCGCACGTGCGAACTCTCCGCCCGCGGCGATGGCGCGTCGGCCCGCGGCCAATTCAGGATGATAGAGATGCCAGACGTGAATCATCTCCGGCCAGATCTGCAGGTCCACCGCAACGTCCGCGGCGCCGGCAATCCGCGCGAGGCGAATCGCATCATCCAGCAATGTCTCCGCCGCACCGACCTGGATGAGCAACGGCGCAAGCCCTCGCAGGTCACCATAAATCGGCGCGGCCAGCGGCGAGCGTGGATCGGCGCCATGCAGATAAAGCTTCGCCATGTCGAGGATGCCGGCCTGCTGCACGGTCGGATCGGTGGCGGCCTTGCTGATCATGCTCTCGCCGATCGCTTCCATGTCGACCCAGGGTGAAATGGCCCAGCCGCAGGCGGGTTGCCGGAGACCCGCATCGCGTATCGCCATCATCGCTGCCACGACGAGGCCGCCGCCAGCAGAGTCACCGGCGATGGTAATGCCACCAGGCTGTACGCCGCCGGCAAGCAGGAAGCGATAGCCGGCGACTGCATCTTCGACAGCCGCGGGGAACGGATGTTCCGGGGCCAGCCGGTAATCCAGCACCAATGTCCTGGCACGCGCCGTCCTGCCGGCTTCGGCGGCGACGTGCCGGTGGCTGTCCAGCGAGCCGATCACGTAGCCGCCGCCGTGCAGATAAAGGATTGCCTTGGAGCGGTCGGCGTCCGGCGTCGATGTCCACTCCGCCTTGACGCCGTCGGCGGAGACAGGCTCGACAATGACGTCGCCCGGTAATTTGTATCCCTTGCCGCGCGCGTCGATGTCGCGACGCCGCTGGCCGATGTCGTCTGAGCGCGGCCGCTTCGCGATGACTTCTCGCAGAGCCGTGATTTCCGGATCGCTCATCGCCTGTTCTCCTGCTGGTTTGCCCTTCCTGGTGCTACTTCGCCTTGGCCTGTTCGTCCACATCCTGCTTGCGCAACCTGGATACCGGAATTTGGAAGAACCGGGCGAAGTCGAAGACTGTCGTGTCCTCCTGGTTCCAGCAGACATAGCCTCGGCAGTCGTGGGGCCGCCCCGCGTAGACCGTGCAGCGCCGGTCGTCGCCGAGGAACTGGCAGGTCCCTGTGCCGGTCTTGATGCGCTTTTCGCCCTTGCGAGTGCGCTCGACGATGTGGCGTTGCTCGAATTCCCGCACCGTCAGGTCCAGGAACTTCGCCAGCCGCCTTATGTCGGCGCGGCTGACCCGAACATAACCGGCCATCCTGCAACACAGGCTGGGGCATTTCAGGCAATCGAGCAACTCGCCACTCATGGCTCCACATTGAGCATCAGCGTCGGCGTGTTCAAGTACCTGTCACCCGATACCACATGCAAACAGCCTGCCCACGTTGGGCACGGTGTCGTTCACGCCCGCCAGACGAAGGCAATGCCAGGCCAGCGCGTGGTCGCTGGAGGTGACGGGAATGCCGGCGTCCGCCTCGATCGCCTCGATCCGCTCGGCCAATCGCAGGCTGGTGCAGGACACGAACACCGCATCCAGTCGCGTGCTGCGGGCAAGTGCCGTGATGCCGGCAGCAATCGAATCCACCGATATCCGCGCCGCCTCCCGGTCGTCGCGCCGGTCGAATGTGGCGAACGCCGCCACCTCTGCGCCATGCCGGTTAAGATAGTCGCGCACCACGTCGTTCACCTCGGGGGCGTACGGCGTCAGCACGCCGATCCGTCGCGCGCCGAGCGCCTTGAAGGCGGCGAACGCGGCGGTGACGGGCGTGGTGCAGGCGACCTCGGGACGCGCGCGGCGGATCCGGCGGAATATTTCTCCCTCGCCAAGTGCCATGCTGGCGGAGGTGCAGCCGAATGCCATGACGTCGAGGTGGATGTCGGGCAGGATCAGTTCCGCGGCAGGCGTGATGCGACCGCCTATGGCGCGCAACGTCTCGGGCGTGATGTCCGCGTCGTTGAACAGACGCGCGCCGTACACGGCGACGCCGGGCAGGCGGATCAGATGGCTGAACTCGTGTTCCATCGTCTGGTCGGTCGCGAGTACCAAGAGCCCGATCGCAGCACGCGCGGCGACGCCGTCATCCAGCGTGCACGGCAGAACGCCGAGGTCGGCGAATGTTTGGTGCGCGTCCATGTGTCGGGCCTCCGTCAGTTGCCCAGCGCGATCGCAGGCTGACGTCCCGCGATCAGGTCTGCGGTGATGCGCGCGCTGCCATGCGACATGGTCCAGCCGATATGCCCGTGGCCGGTGTTGTACCAAAGATTGCAATGACGCCTGCGTCCGAGGATCGGCAGATTGTCGGGGGTCATCGGCCGCAGACCTGCCCACATCTCGGCGCGATGATAGTCGGCGCCATCGGGATAAAGTTCCTGCGCCACCGACTTCATAAAGGTGAAGTCGGCAGGCTTGTGGCTTGTGTCATAGCCGGCGAATTCCGCGGTGGCGGTGACGCGCACGCGGTTGCCAAAGCGCGAGATGGCGACAAGGTTTGTCTCGTCCACCGACCCGATGGTCGGCGGCGCCTGATGGTTGCCGACCGGAATGGTGAGCGAATAGCCCTTGATCGGATAGACCGGCAGCGCGACGCCGATCCTTCGCGCCAGCATGGGACTATGGCTGCCCAATGCCATCACATAGGCATCGGCCTTGAACGCCCGGCCGTTGGTACGCACCGCAGTCACCGCATCGTTCGATGCATCGATCCCTGTGATGGTCGCGCCGGTGTGGAGCTCGGCGCCAAGCTCGACGCAGCGAGCGCCGAGTGCACGCGTGAATTTGTGCAAGTCACCGGTCTCGTCGGTCGGGCAGTAGATGCCGCCGGCAAGCTTCTGGGCCGCGGCGTGCAGCGCCGGCTCCAGCGCAAGGATTTGCGCCCGGTCCAGGACCTGGATCTCCTGCCCGTCATCGGCCAGCAGCCGCATGTGCGCGACGCCCGCCTCCAGCGCCGCCTGGTCGCGATGGAAATACAGGATGCCGCGCGCATTGCGGTCGTAGTCGAGCGTCTCGGCCGCGATCACCTCGTGCAGCACGCGCTGCGAATACATCGCGATACGGTGCTTGCGAAGCGTGTTGGCCCGCGCCTTCGCATCCGTGCACTCGGCAAGGAATTTCAGCGACCAGCTGTAAAGCCGCGGATCGGTGGAAAACCGGAAGCGCAGCGCCTGGTTGTTGCGGAACAGCGACTTCAGCAGAATCCAGGGTGCGCGGGGCGATGACCAGACAAAGGAGTGGCCGGGTGCGATCATGCCGGCATTGCCCCAGCTGGTTTCCTCTGCAACGCCGGGGTTGCGCTCCAGCAACACGACCTCGTGCCCGTCCCTGAGCAACTGATAGGCCGTGGTCACGCCGACCACGCCACCGCCCATGATCAGAACGCGCATTGCACTCCCGAGGCAGATCGACCACGCAGGCCGGTCATTGTGCGCCCGACGACACGGCGGCCTCAAGTCCTGCCAGTGCGCCGCTGCTTCAGCCCCACACCTCGCGCGCGGTTTCGACGACAAGGCGCAGCTTCGCCATCTGCTGTTCTTCCGTCAGCACATTGCCTTCGTGCGTCGACGAGAATCCGCATTGCGGCGACAGGCAGAGCTGGCCGAGCGGAACGTATTTCGCCGCCTCGTCGATGCGCCACTTCAGCGCATCCTTGCTCTCGAGCTCCGGCCGTTTCGTCGTGACCAGCCCGAGCACGACAGTCTTGCCCTTCGGCACAAAACGCAGC
The DNA here is from genome assembly GCA_963794185.1 of uncultured Alphaproteobacteria bacterium. GTDB lineage: Bacteria > Pseudomonadota > Alphaproteobacteria > Acetobacterales > Acetobacteraceae > JAMXLO01. The sequence goes on from CAWCDM010000072.1 coordinate 67,351, forward strand.
GGTTCGAAACCACCGGAGCGTGCATCGTCGTATTCCAGGAAGAACCCATCCACCGCGAGCTGGGAAAACAGCGGTTCGGCCAGGAAGTCGTAAGCGCCGGAGGCAAACCAGGCCGAGCGGTAATTGCCTCTGCAGGTGTGTGTGCAGATCGTCATCCCCGGCGGCCGTTGACGCAGCGCCCGGTTGACCAGATCGATGTACGTCAGGTGACGCGTATCGGCATCGCCGCCGCCCTTCGCATAGGCTGCCCGGCCCGCTGGATCGCACAGCCCGGCGAAGGTCGTGTCGTCGAGCTGCAGATACGTGCAGCCAAGCCCCGCGAGCCGCGCGATCTCGTCGCGATACACGGCGGCGAGATCGGCAATCAGCTCGTCGCCGCGCGGATAGATTTTGTCGTATGCGGCAGGCCCGGACACGCGGTTCATCGTGCCATGCAGCACGCTGGGCGAAGGAATGGTAAGCTTGGGCGTCGCGGTCGCGACGGATTTGAGGAAGGCGAAGTCCTCGCCGAAGATCGTCCCGGTCAGCCGGACCTTCTGGTTGATCCCGACGGCGTCGGCGGTGAATTCCAGATCCTCCTCGCCGCGATGGAATGGTACGCGCACCTTTTCCGGCAGCCTGGCGACGCCGGCGATCTGGTAAAAGAAATCCATATGCCACGAAGTCCGGCGGATTTCCCCGTCGGTCACACTTTGCAGGCCGACGTCCTCCTGCAGCTTCACCAGACGCCGGATCGCGGCATCTTCGATCGCACGCAGTTGCTGTGCCGTTATTCGGCCGGCCTGGTGATCCTCGCGCGCCTGACGCACGTCGGCAGAGCGCAAGAGGCTGCCGACATGGTCGGCGCGAAATGGCGGCTCCTTGCTGGCTGACATGGCGTTCCTCCCTGATGGCCGGGTCTGATTTATAACGCCTCGGCCATCAGCCGGCATCCTTTGCCACGCGGATCCATTCCGCGGTGCGGCGCACGCCGCCGAAGGTGAAGACGTGCAGACCTTCGAGAGAATTACTCGCGTTCTCGCCTGCGACCAGTTCGCCGATCAGCGCGTCGGGACCGGCCTCAGTCAGAATCCGCGCGAATGCGGTGTGGCCGCGGGCGAGCGCTCGCAATGACGCGCCGATCCCGCAGCGCACTGCGAATTTCGCAAGCGTCGCGACGCGCGCGGGACCGGCGACGCCGATGCGAACGGGACACAAGATGCCCTGCGCGCGCAACGACGCCGTCCAGCGCAGGATCGGTCCGGCCTCGAAGCCGAACTGGGTCACCAGCGATACATCGATGCCACGCTGGCGCGCGAGGGCCACTTTGGCCTGCAGCGCTGCATGCAGGGCGCTCGAGTCGATCGCAGGATGGCCCTCGGGATAGCCGGCAAAGGCGACGCTCTTGATGCCGTGGCGTTCGACCACACCGGTCGCCAGCAGGTCGAGGCTCGCGCGAAACGGGCCGACCGGGCTGTCGTCACCTCCGATCATCAGGGCGAACTCGACACCAGCCTCTCCCACCGCGCGATGCAGGAAGTCGGCGGCCTGCGTGTAACTCGCCAGCCGGCGCGCGGCGATATGCGGCACGGGGACAAATCCGGCGCGATGCAGCCTGACGCAGGCGGCAACGATATCGTGATGCGTCGCGCTCGGCGGATGGTTGACGAAGACCGTCCTGCCCGGATCGAACAGCTTCCGCAACGCGTCGCCGGCAAACTCGTCGCGTGGCGGCAACTCGATGGAGCATTCAGCGATCAGCGCCGAAGCACGCCGGCGTTGCGCCGCCTGTATCGTGCCTGCGTCCATCAGCCGGAATCCCGCTTGCGCGAGATCACGAACGACTCGTCCCAGAACCACAGACCGCCGTGCTCGCGCAGCACCGCCTTCGTCGCGTCCAGATAGGCGCCGCTGCTGATCGCTTCGGACAGGCGCTGGTCCTCGATCTGCGCGACATAGATCGCTGCATTCCATGCGGCGAACAGCGTGGAGGTGCCGATCGTCTCGCTGATTTCGCTGGGCAGGGTGTGCATGTCGTAGCGGAACAGCGAACGCGCATCGGCATAGGCGCCGAAATTGAGGTCGCGCCCGGCACTGCCGAGCTCGGCCTTGGTCGCGCGCAACAGCGCGTGACGGTCGGTCGTGAACGGGTTCTCGCCTGGCCAGATGCGTTGGATGATTTCCAACCCGGGATCGTTGCCATGCGAGTGGATGGCGATCAGCCGCCCGCCCGGTGCGAGCGCTCGCGCCAGCGGAGCGACCACGCGGCGCGCCTTGAAGTCGAGCGGCGCGCGGGCGCGATAGGGCTGCGAGGCGATGATCAGGTCGTACTCGGCCTCGGTGAAGCCGCGGCGCGGGCGCACCTGATCAAGCAGGAACCGGTGGTCCTCGCGATAGATCACCAGCACGACGGGCTTCTCGTACACCGGGTTGCCTGTGGTGCGGCCCATGCGCGCGCGCCAGTGCTCCGCGAGGAAGGGGCCGAGATCGGTGATCTGCGCCTCGAAGTCGTGCGCAGTGTTTCCGGTCAACGACAGTTCGTGCCAGACAAGGCTGGTGGCGGACGTGACCGAGTTCGGCTTCAGCCAGGGCGCTTCGGCGTAGTACATGTTGGTCATGACCAATATGGTCGCCGGATGCTCGAACAGCCGGTCGGGCATTTTCTCCAGCACCAGCCTCACGTCTTCGAGGCTGATCTCCTTGCCCACGATGTAGAACGGCATCGTCGGGAAGCGGTGATGCATGGCGCGCATCGTGCGGGTCAGCACCGTGCCGTCGCCCATGCCGGCGTCGAACAGGCGCAGTGCCGGTGGGCGCGGGTGGATGTTGGCGAGTTCCATGCTCACCCGCTGGGCGACGACCCATTTCTCGCTGCAGGTGGTGACGAACAGCAGGTATTTCTGGCGGTTGTCGTAAAAGCGGAAGTTGTGCTTGGTGTCGGCGGCCGGTTCGGTCACCGAAAGCACCGGTGGCGCCCGCGTGCCGTTGATCCTGTCTCGGGGTTCGCCCGAGATGAAGGCGCGCACGCGGTTCACCGTGTCGGTGGTGACGCGCCCACCGAGGCGGAGCCGGCTCACCAGCTTGCCGTCGTTCACCGCCAGCCGCCCGAAGGTGGATTCCGCCATGCGGGCGCTGCGGCAGAATTCGGCGATGTCGCGCAGGAGCGTTTCGCTCAACGGACGAGTTCCCGAATGTCTCTTGGCGCCAAGTGAGCGGCGCGGCTGGGCCGCGCGTCAACCACAATCTTGCCCACTGGGCATGTGGGCAACCGAGTGGGCGTCAGCCCACCTTCGTCGCCGCCTCGATCGCCGCCCAGACCCGAGTGCCAGTCGCCGGCATATCGAGCCCACGCGCGCCAAGCGGCGCCAGTGCGTCCAGCACCGCGTTCATCACCGCCGGCAATGCGCCGACCGTGCCGGCTTCGCCCGCGCCCTTGGCGCCGAGCGGATTGAGCGAGGTGGGAACTGCGTTGCTGACGACTGCAACATCGCAGGTCGTATCGGCGCGAGGCATCGCATAGTCCATGAAGCTGCCGCTCAACAACTGGCCCGACTCCGCGTCGTACACCACCTGCTCCATCAGCACCTGGCCCAGTCCTTGCGCGATGCCGCCGTGGATCTGGCCCTTCAGACCCAGTGGATTGATGACGGTGCCCACATCGTCCGACACCGCGTAGCGCAGCAGTGAGACCTCGCCAGTGTCCGGATCGATCTCCGCCTCGCAGACATGGCAGCCGTTGGGGAAGGTGTCCTGTTTCGGCGTGAACGTTCCCGTCTCGTACAGTCCTGGCTCCAGACCGGGCGGCAGGCGCGCCGGCTGGAATGCCGCCATCGCGACCTGTTTGATCGTCAGCGCACGATCCGTCCCTGCAACCACGAACTGCCCGTCGGCGAATTCGATGTCGGCCTCCGCTGCCTCCATCAGATGCGCGGCGATCTTCGTCGCCTTGGCGATCACCTTGCCGGCAGCGACGGTGAGAGCGGTGCCGCCGATCACCGTGGAGCGCGAACCCATGGTGCCGATACCGAACGCGACACGGTCAGTGTCGCCGTCGATATACTGCACATCGGCTGGGTCGAGCCCGAGCTTCTCGTTGACGATCTGCTTGAACATCGTCTCGTGGCCCTGACCCTGGTTCTTGCTGCCCATCAGCACCATCGCCGAGCCGCCGGGATTGAAGCGGATCTCGGCGAATTCCAGGCCTGGCGATGCCGCGCGCTCGATCGCATTGGCGATGCCGATGCCGCGCAGCTTGCCACGTCGCTGGGATTCTTCGAGCCGCGTCGCGTAGCCGGCGTAATCGGCGAGCTGCAATGCCGCATCCATGCCGCGCTCGAATGCGCCGCAATCGTAGTTCACACCGAACGCATTGCGGTATGGCATCGCGGTCTCGGGGATCAGATTCTGCCGCCGTAGCGCGACCCGATCGTGACCCAGTTCGCGGGCCGCCTCGTCGATCAGCCGCTCGATCACATAGGCCGCCTCCGGCCTTCCCGCGCCGCGATAGGGAGCGGTCGGGTTGCTGTTGGAGAACGCCACCGAGACATGGGTGTACGCGGCAGGGATCGTGTAGACGCCGCTCAGCGTCGCGACATTGCTGAACGTGGACAGCAGGTTGCGTTCGGCCGAGATATAGGCCCCGACATTGCAGATCGTGTTCGCCCTCAAGCCGAGGAAGCGACCATCGGGATCGATCGCCAGCTCGGCGTCGGTGATGTTGTCGCGGGCATGTTCATCAGCCTGGATCGCCTCGCTGCGCGTGCTCGACCATTTCACCGGCCGGCCGAGACGCCGCGCCGCCCACAGCACAAGCCGATGCTCGACGTACTGCCAGCCCTTGGTGCCGAAGCCGCCGCCGACATCACCGGCGATCACGCGAATCTTGCTTTCCGGCACCTTGAAGATGCTCCTCGCGAGCGCGTCGCGCACGCGGTGGGGATACTGAACGTCGGCGTGCAGCGTATAGCGTTCGTCGCCGGGATCGTAGCTGCCGATCGCGCCGCGTGGCTCCATGTAGTGTGCATAGACGCGGCTGATGACGAAGCGCCTGCGCACGACGTGTGCGGCCCCGGCGATCGCCGCCTCGGTCGCCGCCCGATTCCCGGCTTCGTAGATGTGGGAAAGGTTGTCGGGACACGCGTCCCAAACCGCGGGCGCGCCGGGTGACAGCAATTGCGCGGTATCGGTGACAGCCGGCAGCGGATCGTATTCGATATTCACCAGTTCCGCCGCGTCGCGTGCCGCATTCGCGGTGTCGGCGACGACCATTGCCACCGGATCGCCGACATAGCGCACATGCCCGCGCGCCAGGCCAGGATGCGGCGAATAGAACAGCGCCGAGCCGTCGGGACGTTTGCGCGGCAGGTTCACCCGCATTGTGCCGAGCCCGTCGGCGGCAAGGTCGGCCTCGGTGAACACTGCCAGCGCGCCGGGTGCAGCCAGCGCTGCCGTCGCATCGACCGAGACGATCCGCGCATGCGCGTGCGGGCTGCGCAGCATGGCCGCGTGGGCCTGGCCCGGCAGGTTCACGTCGTTGATGAAATGCCCTTGCCCACGCAGCAGCCGAGGGTCTTCAAACCGGGTGACCGGCTGGCCGATGCCGTATTTGGCCATTGCGCCGCTGTTCAGCCCGCCGCGAAGTCGATCAATTGCCGCACCATGGTTCCCGACTTCATTTGCGCGAAACCCTCGTTGATCTGCGCCAGCTTGATGTGTCCGGAGATCATGTGATCCAGCTTCAGCTTGCCCTGCATGTAGAGTTCGAGCAGCCGCGGCATGTCGACGCGGAAGCGGTTGCCGCCCATCGATGTGCCCTGGATCTTGCGATCGCGCAGGAAGTCCGCGCCGTGCAGTTCGATCTTGGTGCCGAGCGGGATCATGCCGATGATCGTCGCCGTGCCGCCCGGACGCAGCATTTGAAACGACTGCTCAGCGGTGGTCTTGGTACCGATCGCCTCGAAGGAATAGGGCACGCCGCCGCCGGTCATCTCCTTCACCATCTCCACCGGATCGGCGTTCGACGCGTTGATCGTGTCGGTCGCGCCCATCGCCTTGGCGACCTCGAGCTTGGAGGCCACGGTGTCGATCGCGATGATGCGCGACGCGCCCGCCATCGCCGCGCCGTTCACCGCGGACAGCCCGATGCCGCCGCAGCCGATCACCGCGACGGTCGCGCCCGGTTCCACCTTGGCGGCGTGGAACACCGCGCCGACGCCCGTCATTACGCCGCAGCCGACCAGTGCGCAGCGGTCCAGCGGCACATCGTCGCGCACCTTCACCACCGCGTGTTCGTGCACCAGCATCTTCTCGGCGAATGCCGAAAGGTTAGCGAACTGGTTCAGCACCTCGCCCTTCCAGGTGAGCCGCCGCGCCGCGCCCGGCAGCAGCTTCACCTCGGCGTTCTCGCAGAGATTGGGATGACCGGTCATGCATTGCGGACATTCGCCGCAGAACACCGACAGGCAGGTGATCACGTGATCGCCCGGCTTGACGTAGGTCACGTCCTCGCCGACCGCCTCGACCACGCCGGCCGCCTCATGGCCGAGCACGCAGGGCGCAGGGAATGGATACAGGCCCTCGATGAAATGCAGGTCCGAGTGGCAGAGCCCGGCGAAGGCGGTCCGGACCAGCACCTCCCGCCGCTTCACCGGCGCGTGCTGCACGTCTTCGATGGTGAGCGGGGCATGCGGTTCGTGGAAGACGGCTGCTTTCATGGCTGGTTCCCCCGGAGCTTGACGGCGGGCGGAATGCTAGGCCGGTGGGAATGGGCGAGTCCACCGCGTTCCTGGCGCGTTGACTTGGCATGACGGGTCGGTGAGAAGGACGCATGACGCAGCAGGCGGCTGGCACGCAGGGACCGACGTTCTGCATCGTCGATCCGACACTGCAGAACCTTGTCGGCCATCATTACGCATACGATGTGGCGGTGGCGCACGCGGCGCGCCAGAGCGGCTACGTGCCGCTGATCCTCGCGCACAGGCAGGCCGAACGGGAGATCGCGGAACAGGTCGGCGTGGAACCTACGTTTGCGGAGGACATGTGGGGGGCGCGCCGCCCTGTCACCTGGCTCGGCCGTGCGCTGGCGAAGCTCCCGGCCAACGTTCGCTTTCTGCACACCTTGGCCGCAAGGGCGCGGCGGCTGCCGCCACGTTCCATCGTGTTCGTGCACAGCTTCATCGACCGGCAGATCCTCGGGCTTGCGCTGCTGCCGCTGCTGCTGGGTCGGAAGCGGTCCCTCGCCTATGTCTACCTGTTGCGCTATCAGCCGGATTTCTATCGTTCGGCCGTGGCGGCCTGTGCCTTCTATCTTTTGGAACGTATCTCCGAGCGATGCGGTGTGCGTCTTGCCACCGACAGCGAGCGGCTTCGCGATCTGCTCGAGGAACTCACCACCTTGCCGATCGAGGTGCTGCCGATCCCGCACGTGCCGCCGGAAGCGTGCGACGGCGCGACTTGCCCGTCCGATGGGGAGCGCGGATGCCGGCTCGTCAGCCTTGGCAGCGCCCGCGACGAGAAGGGCATCTACGAAATCCTCGACGCAATCCGCATTCTGCATCGCGATGGATTCGCCGAGGGTCTGCACTTCGTCCTGCAATGTAACGACCCCACGCCGGAAGTCGCTGACGCAATCGCAGCCTTCGAGGCGGAGCGCCCGCCGCACTGCGAACTGCTGACGGAGATGCTCAGCCCCGAGGCATATTACCGGCAATTGCACCAGGCCGATGTCGTGCTGCTGCCATACTGGCGATCCATCTACACCGCGCGAACGTCCGGCGTGTTCATGGAGGCACTCGCCGCCGGCAAGCCGGTGATTGCCACGCGCGACAGTTGGATGAGCGACCAGCTCGCCACCGATGGCGCGGGCGTTTTGTGCGATGATCGCAACGCCGCGGACCTGGCGCGTGCAATTCGACAGGCCGCGGCGGACCTGGTGCCGTTGTCCGCGAGGGCGCGCGCCAGCCGCGGGCGCTGGTTGGCGCGGCACAGTCCGCAGGCGCTGGTTCAGGCGATCGTCTCGCCGGGATCGATGCATGCGGGCGGCTCGCCGCAACGGATCGCGCTGTTGTATCCGTGGGAGGATTTTGTCGAGAAGCAGGGCGGCGCCAGTCGGCGCTGCAATCTGCTGGTCGATTTCCTCGCGCCAAGGGTTGCTAGCATCCGGGTGTTGCAGAGCGGCAGGCGTCCGCCGATGGTGTTGCCCGGCTGTCGGGTGAGCGCGCTGGGCCGGGTGCCTCCTTCCGCGGTTCTTGCCAGGGTGCTGCTGCGCCTCGCCGTGCTGGCCGCGACGCTCGGCAAAGGGGCGCGCCACGATTGGATCATCTGGCAGTTCATCCGGCTGCACTGCATCGGCCGCTTCCGCCGCAGGATTGGCCGGCTGGTGCGATGGGCCGACGTCGTGCTGCTGGAATACCCGTTCTGGATGAGCGTGGTCGGACCGATCGCGCACCAGGAGGGCAAGCGCGTCGTGCTGACGGTGCATGACATCATGGCGGCGCAGATCTCCGACGCACCTGCGCTGAGGAAACTGGCGTGGCGCTTCGAGCGTCCGGCGCTTGGCATGGCCGACCGGCTGGTTGCCGTCTCGCCGGGCGATCAGGCGATGCTGTGCGAAGCCGGTCTGCGGGCAGAGCTTGTGCCGAATCCCGCCGATAGCCGCATGTTCGATCTGGATGGTCTGCCGGAACCGCGCCGGGTGATTGCAGAGCAGTTCGGGCTGCAACTGCCGGCCGGCCGCATCTGCCTGTTCGTCGGCAGCCTCCATGAGCCGAATGTGATCGCGGCTGATCGCATCCGGGAGATGGCGCGGCGGATGTGCGGTCTGGCGGAGGCCGCCGACATCGGCTTCGTTGTTGCGGGCGGCTGCGCGCCGGCGGAACGTGACGGGAAGTTCGCGGCGCTCGGGCGCGTCGACGATACGCTGCTGATGGCGTTGTATGCGCTGGCTGATCTGGTGGTGATCCCACTGCCGTACGGCACCGGCACGTCGTTGAAGACGATCGAGGCGATGGCCGGGGGAAAGGTGGTGCTCGGCACGGCCGCGGCGTTCCGGGGGCTGGACCTGACATCGGGGATCGAAGTAGTTGTCGAGGACGATCTGGAGCGGTATCCGGAGCGCGTGGTGGAACTGCTCGGCGATGATGACGGGAGGGCGTGTATCGGCGCGTCCGCGCGGCGGTTTGCTGCGCGGTACGATCATCGCGTTGCTTACCGACCATATCTGGACATGTTAGGGCCACCTAATGGGGCTCGGACAAAGATGTGCGCCCTCACAATCGCCGAGTTAATGAGCAGGACGCCGTGAGGGGGTGATGATCCGCGAAATGCTTCGCCGGGCAGCGTTGGCGTCTCCGCAGTTGCGCAGACTCGTCGAGAGCCGCGATGCTGCGCTGGCGAACTGCGAGCTCGCGAGATCGCAACAGCTGGCAGCCGAAGCCGCGCTGGCCGCCTCCGTGTATAGCCAGACGGACCTGTTCCATCGCCTTTTGAAAGCTTGCGATCCGAATACTTGGCTCGACATCGAGCTCAACGGCGTCACGCTATGGCTTCCACGCGACACTCTGCTAACGATGTTCCACTGTATCCATAGCGGATCGGATGGAAAGCTCTATCTCGCTGTGGAAGTGCGACATTTGGAGTGGATGATGCAACGCCTGACGGGCGGCGGCACGTTTCTCGACGTCGGCACTTCCACAGGCGCCACGACCTTGCCAATCGCTTGCCGGTTCGGAGACGCCGTGCGTATCGTCGGCTACGAGCCGTCGGAGACGGCGCGGAACCTGTTACTTGCCACGCTGGAGCGCAATCGAATTGCCGGCGTCGAGGTTCTGGACCGTGCCGTCTCGGAAACTGCCGGTAGGTCAGATTTTCGCGAGTTCCTGCCAGACGAGTCTGGGAAGATACCATACCTTCCGGAGGCGTCCTCGCTGATCGGCAAGGTCACTTCCGACAGGCCGCACAGAACCCTCACAGTGCCCGTAGTGACCCTCGATGACGATGCCCTTCCGCGGTGTGGCCGCAAGCCAGTTGTGATCAAGATCGATGTTGAAGGCTTCGAGACGCTGGTCCTGCGCGGCGCAAGGCGGCTGATATCGGAGTTCCGTCCGTGGTTGTCGATCGACATTCATGCTGATCCATTTGGCGACGGCGTTGCGACCACGGAGACTGCAATTAGGGAGTTACTCCCCAGGTATAGCTTCGAACGGATGGAGCATGTGCTGGTTTGCACGCCTCCGCCTTAAGATTGGTCAGACAATTTCATCACCAATTGACCCCAACCACGATCAGTATCCCAGCTGACGTACGACCGAGGCTTTGTGCTCAAAATTGGACTCGGTTAGGTTCTTCGCAGTTAGAATTCCCCAGCGCTCTACCGTTCGGTGCAAAAGATTGACCAATGGAAGTCCTAATACAAGGCTCGCGATCAAGATAGAGTTATAGCCGGCGACAGAAGCAAAAACTGACCCAGCTACTTGTCCAATCAGACCACCGATTGCGATGAACTGGAAGTGCATTACGTAGAGGACATAGGATCGCTCGCCGAGCCACACCAATGGCCTGTCGATTGCGGGCAATCTCATGGAAGCACTGGCGGCACAGTTCACGATGTAGATGATCGCTGCGACAAGGCCCAGATAGGCCAACATCCAGGCGCTTCCGTTCAAAGACAGCACGGGGAAAACGAAAACCCATGCCGATGCTGCGATCAACAGCGGAAGTCGGTTCTTAAACAGATGTCGGTAGCGGTTCGATATCGCGCCGCAGATGAACAATTCAATGTACCAAGCATGAGCGTGAGCATAGAGACTCCCATGCAGCGCCAGGTACCAGCGCCCAGCGATGGCCACAACCAGCAATGTCGCCAGAGTCGCTATCTTGTATTGAGACTTTCTTGGCAGGAGCAAAACCGCGGCATAGACGATATAGAATTTGGCCTCGACGGATATGCTCCAGAGCCCCATAACACTAATAGGAACAGGTTGGGGACCCGAGACATCGCTGACAAACAGCAGATTCGCCCAAGCCGACCAGTTGGCTTGTTTGATGGGCGGGTAAAACTGATCGACAACCGGAGAGTGTGCCAACAGCTCGGCTGCCACGAGCATGATCGCCAACGAGACTGCCATGATGGGTACAAGGCGGAACCACCGCTTAACCAAAAATGGAAGGACTCTGTCGTCGCGCTCGGTGACGTGGGCGATGATCCACCCCGAAATGCCGTAAAAGACTGCGACGCCAATAAGCCAGGGAGCCGGCATTCCAGCGGAGACAAACGGTAAGGTAGCCAGCGGCAAATGAGCCAGCACTGTCATCAGTACACTGATGCCACGCAGGGCCTGTATGCCCGCTAACTTCTGACCATCTCCAATTGAGGGCGGAATCGGCGAGTTCATCTGCCAACGGTATCAGAAATTGTGCCAAGGTGAAAGTCCCGTAAGTTTGGGCCGGCATGGATATCAGAGACTTGCCAGAAGCCGAGCGTTCAATTCATCGATCTTGCTGCGCCACGAACTACTACTATGCTCGTCCCCCGACCAGAACGTCGGGAAAGGCACCTAGCCAAGACATTCGGGAGACCGCATCTGGACATTACTGCTGCCAGTCATGCTAAACTACCTGCGGGGATGCGAGGAATCGGAATGGCACAAAACGCGAACGCTGCGTACCCACCTGGGGTGGCTCACAAGATCGATGATATCCAGATCCTGCGCGGCGTCGCGATCACTATGGTGCTCATCCACCATCTGAGCTTCTCATCCACGCTGTTTTCAGCGTTGCCGGTTCGCTTGACGACACCATTTTATGCTGGGGTTGAGCTTTTCTTCGTCATCAGCGGATTTGTTGTGACCCGCTCTTTGATCAGAGGAAACTACGAGCCGGTCAGCTTCATGATCAGGCGAGGCTTCCGACTCTATCCACCTATACTTGCCTTTCTCGCATTCGGCGGCGCCGTCAATGCAATCATCAGGGTGTCGGGCTGGCCTCCGTACGCAGCGGATTACCTTTGCGTATCGTTGCCCCGCTTCATCGAGCAGGCGGCCGCGGTACTCGGCGGCTACCTGATCAACCTTGTGAGTGGCACATCATACATGAATGGCGCGATGTGGAGCCTGTCTGTGGAGTTCCAGTTCTACGCGGCGGTCGCCATTTTAGGGATCACCGCCTTGGCATTGAGAGCCCCGCGACGGGTAACCGGATACGGCGTTGTTGCTTGTGCCGCCGTGGTTTATGTTGTTTGCTCCTATTCGCGGATTCTGCTGACACTGGGCGCGCGCCCGAGTCATGGCATGTATCTGCTGACCTGGAAGTTCGATTTCATGGCTCTCGGCGTGCTGCTGGCTTATGTGCCAGAGTCAGCCATTGGTCGGACCATGCGATATGGGCGAGCTCTGTCTATCGGGTTCGTGTTGATCCCGGTAGTCATTTTGTCGCTCTGCCGCTCGCCATTCGCCGCGCCGGCATCAGGTCCCGATTATCTCAACGGGGCCGGTATGTTGCTCACGGCTCCGTGCTACCTGGCGCTTGTAATGCTTGCGGTTGGTGGCAACGTATCGCGCGCACTGCCGGGCGCAGTCAACAGGCTGCTCTTCACGGTTGGAGAGAGAAGCTACACCATCTACCTGCTGCATTTTCCGGTCATGGTTGTGGCATGGGTCATGATCGTTGCCGTGCATGTCGCATGGGTGGGAAATGCTTGGGCTTACGCCATCGCACAAGTGGTTGCCACGCTGGTGGTATTCCTGCCGGTCACTGAGCTAGTTTATCGCCGCCTAGAACTTCCGTCGATTGAGATCGGTGCGACGGTTGTTGCTAGCTGGCGGCGGTGGCGTTCACCAGTCGCTCTTGCTCGGCAGCAGGCATAGCCTCGATATGCTTGGCGAGCAGGTGCCGCAACGGTCTGCAAGGCTGGCCTTGGGGTCGGCCTCAAACGGTTATAGGTTGGTCGCTGGTTGGGTTGGGTAAATGATAGCGTGCCGCTGATCAAGCCTTGTGAGCGTGGGTGAACCACATCGACCCACCCCCACGCCAGCCATCATTGCCTGCTCCCAAATCAACTAGCGGCCGCTCGAACCAGCGTCGGAACTGCTGGGCGCGACACACCCAGGCCGTTGGGAAAACCGGGAGCACCCGATCCCGTGCACCGATCAGGTAGGCCGCCAGGATATAGGCTTCGCTCCAGTACCAATTGATGAACATGTCAGGATAGTCCCACGGCAGCGTGATATCATGCACATGGACCAAGACGCCTGGCTTTAGACGCGGCAATACATCGATCATGAACACGGTGACATCGCTGTTCATGAAGACCCGGTGTGATCCGTCCATGAACAGTATGTCACCAGCCTGCAGCGTGTCGAACAGCGTTACGTCGCATGTCTCCAGCCCTTGGCGTACCACTTCGTCGCAGATTGCATCGATCGCAGCCCGTGGCTCCGGGTCAATCGAGATGATTCGTGTCGGAAGACTGTGGTCTTTAATTGATCTCCTCGCGAATGCCGTGGTTACACCGGATCCGATTTCCAGATAGATCCGCGGTCGCGTCTCACCAATCAGGGTATAAAGTGCAGCGGAATCAAACGGAGCAAACGGAACGTCGAGCCATGCCGGATCAACTGCACCACGGTCGAATTGCAGAGGGATTTTTGCCAGGAGACCTGCGCGGTCGCTCATCGCACGCAGGATGCGATGATAGTCTGCATCATGCTCCGCGATCCAGGTCGCGATCGGTCCGATGGGCGGATGCATCCCGCCCCAACGGGGTCGCAGGTCACGAGAAGGCAGGTAATCCAGTGGAATCGCGTACCGCGAGTATTCCGTGCCTGGCAGCATGGCGTTCCGGCTCGCGGTCATGGCTACGAGGGCTGGCACTCCTTTATCCGCGCTCGCCAAATTCAGATGCAACTCCAACTCTGCAACGCGACCCAGCGCTGCGTCGCGTTGCTCCACGATGCGTTGAAGTGGAGGCGCGAGCATGGACACCCTCTTAGCGATCCGTCGTATCACTACGCTACTCCTTTCGACTGCTTGACCGGCGCGCTATGTGAGCAAGGTTGCCGCTGACCAGGTCATTTGCAATCAAGGCGCGCCTCCTTTGCGGTGCATATGGCGCGTCGCCGCTGACCTCTCAGGCCGGCGATACGTTTTTGGGGAATCGCCATAAAAATAGCGGCGCCAACTGCGGTCAGCAATGCCCGGCGAGGTACGCAAGCCTGTCCCCGCGGGAGACCGAGTCCGGACTGAAAAACGCACATCACGATCAGGGGCTCAGCGGTCGCTCCACGAGGACCAATGTTGCTCGTAACGGTTGTCGTTGAAGACCTCATAGTGGGGCCGTTGCGGCATGCCAATAACCGAATGATGCGATGCGGCGAGCCGCCGCATCGCCGCAAGCTGCCGATGCACCCACAGCGCAGCCCGCACACCGCGCCGCCCCTGGGGCATGTCGTCCGGCACAAGCTCAATACCGTGGATCAACGACAATGCCGCCCTCGTTCCGCTCAACGCCGCCGTAGCCCACACAGGTGCATCCGGGCGGGCGACGAGATGCTCCGCCACTGCGGCAGCAAGGTCGAAGTCCGTGCTCCAATGGGAGCAAAAAGCCTTCCGATAGTTTAGGCAATCGACAAGCAGGCGAGCAGCATCCTCGGCCGGCCGGTCGGCAAATGCATAGTGCATGCCGGCGGTCGTCCGCCACAGATACCAGGCGCGCAAGTCCTCAATCTCTGCGCGCGGACTCTGCGTCGTACGCTCTTCCGGATAGTTGTTGAACACGCCGAGCATGCGCGGAACGTGCACCGACTTTATATGTGGCATCAGGCGGTTCTTGAACTCGGTATCCCCGGCAGCGCGGAAGCTCTCGTCATACCAGCCGAAGCGATCGTGCAGCGACCGCCGGTACAGGCCACCTACCCAGGAGAGGTAGGTCGTATCGAGATACACGAGATCCTGGCGATAATCGCGCCGATCGTAGGGCATGACATCGGCATCGAAGACCCCTCGGCGGTCCACACTGGTCACCACACTGTCGGCGATCGCCCAATCCGAGGTCGGATCGGCATCCAGCACAGCAGCCAACTGCCGCAACGCATCCGGATGCAGGCCTTCATCGGCACCGAGAAACGCCAGATAGGGGGCCCGAGAGAGGTGAATGCCGCGGTTCCACGCCGCCTGGATTGTCTCGCGATTATGGGACCGCGCATAGACGATCGGCAGGTTGTTTTCCGCGGCGAATGCGGCAAAGGCGCCGCGCTCGTCCCCGGGTGAATTGCTGTCAACCAGGATCACTTCCAACTCGTCATGCTGCGCCAGACTCTGTTGGCTCAGAACGGTCAGCAGCGTCGGCAGCTTTGCTGCCGCGTCGTAAAGCGAGACGATGACGGAAACCCGTGGTGTACACTGCTTGCGCCGATCGTCCACCGCCGCGAGTGGCCGGATGGTGTTGTACCTATTGCGGTCTACGGCATCCTGCATCAGGTCGCGACAACGATCGAACGCATCCGCACTGCTGCCGAACATGGCTAGAGCTGTGTCCGCTTCGCGCACAAAGCCCTCATTCGTCAGCGTTGCAGCCACGAATGGCAGATCGCCATAGACGTCACGACCAAGCCACCGCATCAGGCGCAACGCGTAGCTGGCAGAGACGATATCTTGTCCCGCGCGGCGTTCCAGTCTGGCGAGCTCGCGGAAGAGCCGAACACGATCGACCAGACGAAACGGCACCTGGCCGGACAAACTGGCAATCTTCTCCAGGACCTCGCGATCACGCCGTTCAGCGCCGACGAGCATCCACGCGCGCGACTCCCGCAAAGTGCGGGCACGGCTGATTTGGGTGAGAGTGCGGGATGAGTAACCGCTAAAGTCGCGGATCGCTGTTATGAGCCGCGCCCGTCCAACCGTACGATGGACCGTGTCCAGCGTGTCGCGGTAGACTGCCCGGACGCTTCTGGTGGCACTGCGCACCGCTCGTTTGAATTTGTAGGGCAGCAGCCCGCCAACGGAATAGCGCATTGTTCCGCCGCGGCGAGTGAGCCCACCGGGACCAGATAGCCTGTCAAGCCGCAACAGCAGGGAGAAGCGCGCAGCGAGATCGACCGTCGTCTGCCGTGCCTTGACGTCCAGGCGCCGACCCGGCAGATACACATCACCCACGGTTGCATCATCCGGTCGAAGGCGATGTCGGTCTAAGGCCTGGACCAGCCTCTCGCGATAAGAATCGTAGTCCTTCAAGAGCGCCGCTACCTGGGTTGCGGCTGTTCGACTGCAATCGATATCGGTGATAAGCCAGTCCAGCTCCGGGAGGTGGGTACGAAGCCATTGCGCAATGCCCGCACGATTAGAGATCACCACCGGACAACCAAACCGGATCGCTTCCAACGCAACAAGATTGAATGTGTCCTGCCGAGAGGGCAGTAACAACAAGGTGCGGGACGCAAGCAGCGCATCGATTTGCGCGCGAGACCAGCTTCCCAGCATCTGCGGATGCAATCCCCGCAGCCGGGCCATATCTTCCAGGATTTTATCGGAGCCTTGATTGAGCCGATTTGGCCCATCTGGCCCGATCATCAAAAGGCGTCGATAGAGTGACGGATTGACCCACCACGCGATGTCAAGAAAAAGATCCGGCGCCTTGCTCTTTTCCCGTCGTCCTATGAAGGCAAGGTCCGCAGGTTCTGTACTTGGCGGTGACAATACTGGATCTGGCGCTCCGACAATGCACAGCGGATCCATTGTGTTCACCGGGAGGTCCGCATAGCGCTGCCAGCGGCCTGCGTAACTTCGGCTGATGGCGTAGCGCGCATCCGCGGCACGAAACTGCAGATGCTCCCGTACCCGCAACTCTGCGAGCATCGGACTATCCCTCAGCCCGGTCGGCCAGCTAGCCTTGAACGCCGAGGACAGCGTTCCGTGCATCGCCACGGCCACCGTCGATACATGGAGGCCTTCAGCCTCCAACGCCGGTCGTATGAAGAGGCCCAACTGGTTGTAGTCCGGCGCGTCCGCGACGTCGAACACGAAGTCGCCACCGAGCGCCTGGCGCGCGGCAGCCGCCATGTTCCGGCACTCGACATACAGCCAAAGGAAATGGGCCAGACCGCGTGGCAGGTGGACGGGCCTTGCCCGATAGGCCATGCGATATGGAATCGCCTTGGCATTTGCGGGCCTCGGCCCATCCGACGTCTCCAGGCGCCTGAAGTAATGGAAGGTATCATTCGGCCGCAGCGCGATCAGCCGCTGATAGACCGACTGCCCGCCGCCCACGAAGCGATACAGGTCGAAGTCGAGCACCAGAATATGGCGGCCACGGCTGCGATCATCGTCGCGCAGCCCACCCGTAACAGTTTGCGAAACTACATCCATCCGTCAGTTCGTCAGGTCACATGACCAGGGCGTATATCCGACCGCACGAGCGCCGTCACATCGCACGCCTGTCATCACGCCCGTTTCACGCGAACGTGCGCCAGTCGCAACCGCCAGCGCTCCTGGTCTCCGCCGTGATCTTGCCCGGCCGGGACGGGTCTTGCCAGCCCGTATGTCTCGCCGTCGCGTCGCTACGGCCGCGCGACGGGCGTCGGTTGCGGCAGTGCGCCCGCAGGCCTGCCGCCCGTGCCAGGGCTGCCGGCGCCGAACGGCTGGCCTTGCATCGCCGCCTGCAGGCTTTGCGCGTTCAGCCTGTCGGCGATGTGGTCCTGCGAGCTGGCTCTGCTGCTCGATCGGCCCGAATGCGTCATATGCGAAGTTCCGGTCGATACATGTGTCGCCTTGTGATGCATCGTGCTGGACTTCCCGGAGGCGGAAGCGGGCGACGTCGCCGAAGTCCCGGCCGCCATGACCGGCGCCGCGAGCAGTCCCAACACACCGGCCGAGGCAATCAGAACTGACTTCAGCATGGTCGAACTCCTTCTTGCATGACGGGACGGAGAAGGGTCGTAGAACAACCCACGGTAGGTGTCCACCATATATGGTTGCATGACCAACTGGTCACAATACCATCTGGGTCTGCGTCACCTTTGCCACCAGACGGCCGGCGTCATTGGTCAGCCGCGTTTCCCACACCTGGGTGCGCCTGCCGCGATGCAGCGGCGTGGCCTCCGCGGTCAGCCGCGTCCCCACCGGTCCGGGCGCGAAGAAGTTGGTCTTGCTCTCCAATGTCGTCGTGCCCTGGCCCTCGCGCAGGTTCATGACCGTGCCGAGCGCACCGATCGTGTCGGCGAACGCCATGATCGCGCCGCCATGGATGATCTCGCCGGCGGTGCACAGTGCCTCTCGCACCGTGAGTTCGGCAACCACGCGATCGGGCGCCGCGGACTTCACCGTGATGCCAAGCCACCGCGGAAATGGCGGCAGATCCCGCTGCAATCGCTCGGTCGGATCCATGCTGTCTTCTCCTTTGCGCCGGCACATCTTGCCCAGGCGCCGGTCCTCGTCCAATACCGTAGCGCGCCAGCAAGGACCGAGCCTGCATGTCCAATCACGCCGAATCGATCATCCGCGAGGTCATGGCGAGCGAGGCCTATCGCAGTGCGGTCGCCACGCTTACAGCCGAGCATGACCGTACGGTGGAGGACATCGTCACGCTGACCCAGGTGCCCGCGCCGTCTTTCCAGGAGGCGGCCCGCGCCGATGCGTTCCTGGCGATGGCCGCGGCGCACGGCCTGAAGGACCTGCAGATCGACGCCGAGGGCAATGTCACCGGCCTGCGTCCGGGAGCGGGCAATGGTCCGCTGATCTGCGTCGCGGCACACCTCGATACGGTATTCCCGCCGGGCACCGACCTCATGGTCCGCCGCGAGGGGACGCGGCTTTACGCCCCCGGCGTCGGCGACGATACGCGCTCGCTCGCCGTGCTGCTTGCCTGGCTGCGCGCGATGGATAGCGCCGGTGTGCGCACACGTGCCGATCTGCTGTTCGTCGCCGACGTGGGCGAGGAAGGCCCCGGCGATCTGCGCGGGATGCGGCATCTGTTCCAGCAAGGCCCATACAAGGACCGCATCAGCGCGTTCATCACCGTGGACAGCCCGGACATGGAACGCATCGCGGTGGGCGGCGTCGGCTCGAAGCGCTACCGCGTCACCTTCAAGGGTCCCGGCGGGCACAGCTACGGCGCTTTCGGCCTGGTCAACCCGATGTTCGCGATGGCGGATGCCATCGCGCGGCTCGGCCGCATCAAGGTGCCGGGGAACCCCAAGACCACCTACAGCGCGAGTGTCACCGGTGGCGGCACGTCGATCAACTCGATCCCCAACAGCGTATGGACGGAATTCGACCTTCGATCCGAATCGCCTGACGAACTGGCGCGGCTTGAGGCGACGTTCCTAAATCTCGTCGAGAGGTCGGTCGCGGCGGAGAACGCGGCGCGCTCGGTGCAGAACGGCCCGGTCACAGCCGAGATCAAGAAGATCGGCGACCGGCCCGCTGGCCGAACCGACGTCACGAGCGAGCTGGTGCGACTGGCACACGCGGCGATCAGCGCACACGATTTCCGGCCGGGGTTCGAATTCTCCTCCACCGACGCAAACATCCCAATGAGCCTCGGCATCCCCGCAATCAGGATCGGTTCCGGCGGCACCGGCGGGCGCGGCCATTCGCTGGAGGAATGGATAGACGTCGCGCCAGACACTTCGATTCGCGGGATGGCCGCTGGCCTGACCACTGTGCTGGCGGTCGCCGGGATCGCCTGAGCAACCATGCGACCCGTCCTGCAACTTTGCCTGGCGGCTTTGGTGCTGCTGCTGTGCGGCGCCGGCCCGGCCTCGCATCCGCCGACGGTCCTCGCTGCCACACCGCTCTCGCTCTCGAACCGCCCTGGTGGCGCGCCCGTCACGAGGCCAAGCTCGAGGAATTACACAAGGGACGCGTCGATCTGGTGTTCCTCGGCGATTCCATCACGCAGGACTGGGAAAAGCATGGCCCGCCCGAATGGCAGGACTTCGCCCCGATCTGGCAGCGCTTCTATGGCGACCGCAACGCGATAAACCTGGGCTTCACCGGCGACACGACGGCACACCTGCTCTGGCGCATCGAGAACGGCGAGGTCGCCGGCATCGCGCCGAAGGTCGCGGTGATCCTGATCGGCGCCAACAACCTCGGCCGCCTGCACTGGTCGGCGGAGGACACGATCGCCGGCATCGACGCGATCATCGCGCAGCTTCGCCTCCGCCTGCCGCAGACCAAACTGGTGCTGCTTGGCATCCTGCCGAGCGATCGCTCCGCGTGGACCACCGAGACGGCGCTCACGGTGAACCGGGTGCTGGCGGTGCGATACGGCCACGGCGGCGATGTGACGTTCCTCGACGTCGGCCACGTGTTCATGACAAACGGCAGTCTGGACCGCGATCTTTTCTACGATCCGAAACTGACGCCACCGCGCCCGGCGCTGCACCCCAGCGCGCAGGGCCAGGCGCTGATGGCCGAGGCAATGGAGCCGACGCTTGCTACATTGTTGGGCGACCACCGACACGTTGTGGCGCGCTGACGCTCACTGATGCAGTGCGCAAGAAGATGTAACCAGTAATCGCCGAGGCCACGGAGCCGATGAGGACGGCGATACGAACGTCGGCGTCATAGCCTTCAGCCGGGAACGCAAGCGTGCTGACAAACAGGCTCATCGTGAAGCCGACCCCGGTCAGCAGTGCCACGCCATAGACCTGACGCCACGTGGCGCCCTCGGGAAGCGTCCCCAGACCGAGACGGGTGGCGGCCCAGATAGACCCCATCACACCGATCTGCTTGCCGCAGAACAGTCCCAGACCGATCCCCAACTGGATCGGGTCCAACAGGTCGGTAAGTGCAATATCGGTGAACCGCACGCCTGCGTTGGCAAATGCGAATATCGGCAGGATGCCAAAGGTGACCCATGGTTGCAGGTCGTGTTCCATTTTTTGCAAGGGCGATTCGCCGCTTGCCGAGCGCAGCGGTACGGCCAGCCCGACGATGACGCCGGCAAGGGTCGCGTGAATACCTGACTTCAGCACGCAGACCCAGACGAATACGCCGACCAGCACGTAAGCCGCCCGGCACGTCACACCCGCCAGATTGAGCGCAACGAGCGCGATGATTCCCGCGCCGGCCAGAGCAAGAGCCATGACCGAAAGATCCTCGGTGTAGAACGCCGCAATGATGATGATGGCACCGAGGTCGTCGATGATCGCAAGGGCAAGCAGGAATATCTTGAGCGACGGCGGCGCTCGCGCGCCCAACAGTGCAAGCACGCCGAGTGCGAAGGCGATATCCGTCGCCGCCGGGATGGCCCAGCCGCGCAACGCCGCTGCATTGCCCCATGCGAACGCGACGTAGACCAGGACTGGCCCCGCCATGCCGCCGACCGCCGCGATCGCCGGCAGTGCCGCACTCGACATGCTGGACAATTCCCCCTCGAGGACCGCGCGCTTGACCTCGAGCCCAACGGTCAGGAAGAAGACCGCCATCAGCCCGTCGTTGATCCAGAGCAGCAGCGGCTTTGCTATCGCGAGGCTGCCAACCTGGATCGCAACCGGAACGTCGAGCAGGCGCGTATAGAGTGACCCAAGTTGGGTGTTCGCCATGATGACGGCGACGGCGGCGGCGGCGCAGAGCACGATGCCGCCGGACGACTCCAGCTGCACAAACTGCCGCAGCCTGGACTGCACCAGATTGGCTCTCCGTCGTTTCGCGTTCAGCCGGAAGCGCTCAGCCGAGTGCCTCCGCCAACAGATCGAGTGCGCGCTTTGCGAACACGCGCATGTTGGCCACCCGGTCCGCGCTGCCGGTCTCCAGCGTGATCGCGCGCGAGAAATGCGGGCCTTCAAGGCCGATGCAGGTATGGCCGGCCGCGTCGCCGTACCGGTTGCCGGTCGGTCCCGTGGCGCCCGTCTCGCTCAGCCCCCAGGTCGAACCGAGTCGGCTGCGCACCGTTGTTGCGAGCAGCGCCGCATAGGGTTCGGACGAAGCACGCATGCCGCCAGGCAGCGGATTTGGAATTTCCAGGAAACCGGAGCGCGCGTACTGCGTGTAGATCACGCTGCCGCCGCGGAAATAGGCCGACGCGCCCGCCACCGACAGCAGCGCCGCGGAGATCAGCCCGCCCGTCGAGGATTCCGCGATCGCGATGGTATCGCCGCGCGCCTTCAGTCGCGCGCCCAACTTCTCCGCCAGTGGCAGCAGGTCCTGCATGTCCGAACTCCTTCCATTTGAATCGCAGGTTTTACCAGGTCGTCGTTCATCGTCATGGCCGGGCTTGTCCTCGTATGCGCAGGATAAGCGCAGGCGGGAACGGTACGGTATTCTCCCCCTCCCCTTGTGGGAGGGGGTTGGGGGGAGGGGTGGCCCCAACCCAACGAAAGGTGGTGCCACGAGTGCATGCTTTGACATCGTGCCGCCTCACCCCTCCCCCCGGCCCCCTCCCGCAAGGGGAGGGGGAGGACTCTACGCCAACGTCACCCTTATCGTGATGGCGACAGGCCATCCCATCCAAGCCATATATCAAAGCGCCCCGCGCGCCAGGATGGCTTCGATCACGCGCTGCGTTGCCAGTGCCTCCTCGCCAGGGATCGCAGGATCGCGCCCCTGTTCGATTGCGTCGAGAAAGTCGGTCAGCACCGCCTTGTGCGCCTCATGCGAAAACGCCATCACATTCGCGCCACCCCCCGAGCCCGATGCATCCGCAAGCACCTCCTCCCGGCCATCCAGGAAGGAAAGTCGCAGGCTGCCGCCTTCCAGCCGCGCGGTGCCGTTCGAGCCGATGATGTGGATCCATTCGGGGCTGCCGGGATACGCGGCGACGGTGGCGACGATCGTGCCAGGCGCGCCATTGCCCAGGCGCACCAGCGCGGACGCGTAGTCCTCGGATTCCATACGGTGCAGCGCCGTGGTGCGCACCTGCGCCGCTTCGATGCTGTCGATCCCCACCAGCCAGCGGAACAGATCCAGCGCATGGATCGCCTGCGTGATAAGTACGCCCCCACCGTCACGCGCCTTCACCCCGCGACCCGGCTCGTCGTAGTACGACTGCGGCCGCCACCACGGCACCATCATGGTCGCGGTCTGGATCGTGCCGAGCGCGCCGTCGGCCAGCACCTCGTGCAGCCGCCGGCTGCCAAGCCGGAAGCGGATCTGCAGGCAGATGCCGAGGCGGCGGTTCGCACGCCGACCGGCCGCGATCAGTCGCTCGCCGCGCTCGATCGACACTTCCAGCGGCTTCTCGCACAGCACATGCTTGCCGGCGGCGAATGCGGCCTCCGCGATCGGCAGGTGCGCGTTCGCCGGAGTGAGCACCATCACCGCATCGACCGCCGGATCCTCGATGGCGCGCGCGACATCGGTGGTGGTGGGAAAACCGTAGCGGTCCGCGACATCCTTGAGCCTGCGCATCGCTGCTCGCCGAGGCCCAGACGACGCGCACGCGGTCGGCGAGATCCATCAGGCTGCGCGCATGCGGCTGCAGCGCGTTGCCGAGGCCGATGACCGAAACGCCGATCACGGGCGCTGCGCGGTGTAGCGGACCGCCTGCGCCTGCGCCCGCAACGCGAGCCGGCACACCGCGAAGGTCTGGCGCTGCGGCATCGCCGTCTCCGTGCGTTCGGCGATGTCGCGCAGAAAATCGCGGTAATACGTGACCGGCAGCGCGCTGCAATCGACGTGGCGCGTCGCGGTGCGATTGGCGATGAACATGTGGTCGGTGCCAGCGCGGCCCTCGATGTCGAGATTCTTCCGGAGTTCCAGCGTGCCTTCGGTGCCGACGACGAAGAACCGGCCATCGCCCCAGGTCGGCAGGCCGTCGGGCGTGAACCAGTCGAGCCGGATGTAACCGCGCACCGACGGCGTCGCCAGCACAATTTCGGAAAAATCCTCGAAGCCTGCGGGCTCGGTGCCGAACGCGCCGATGCTGCTCATCACGATCTCCGCGTCGGACGCATCGGCGAAGGCGAGGAACTGATCGACCGCATGCACGCCGATATCGTTGATGATCCCGCCATAGGCCGGGCGGTCGAAGAACCACGACGGCCGCAGCGCGCGGTTCAGCCGATGCGGCAACAGCGCCGCGGTGTGGACCAGCCGGCCGATCTCGCCGGAGCGCACGATGCGCAGCGCCTCCTGCACCGCGGGCGAGGCCAGGCGCCCGAGGCAGATCGACCAGATGCGCCCGGTCTCGGCGACGGCACGTTCCACGGCCGCAAGCTGTTCCGGCGTGGTGATGCCGGGCTTGTCAACCATCACGTCCTTGCCGCGCCGCATCGCCGCGATCGCAAGCTCGGCGCGGTCGCACGGCCGCGCGGCGATCACCACGAAATCGATCGACGGATCATCCAGCAGCCGCGCGGTCTCCGCCGCCGGCACATGGGGAAAACGCTTTTGAAACCCCGCGAGCACGCGCGGATCGCTGGTGTCGGGATTGTAGCCGATGCACTCGGCGCCTTCGTCGAGCAGGTCCTGCGTGAGGTCGTAGATGTGGCGGTGATCCAGCCCGATTGCGGCAAACCGCGCCATGCCTGTCCTCCCGAAGCGTCGCGAGCGAGGCTTGCACCATCTTCCCCGCTCCGCAACCAAGGTCCACAATGCGGCAAGCCAACAGGAACCGCAGGGGAGAAGCACCATGGCAGACCGTTTCGCCGTCATTACCGGCTCGGGCAGCGGCATCGGGCGCGCATCGGCGCTCGCGCTGATGAACGACGGCTGGTCGGTGGCGCTGTGCGGCCGGCGCAAGGAGATGCTGGAGGAGACCGCCGGGATGAAGACCGCCGGCCGCGCGCTGGTGGTGCAGACCGACGTGACGGACCCCGCCCAGGTGGACAACCTGTTCGCACAGGTCAGGCAGGAGTTCGGTCGCCTCGACATGGTGTTCAACAACGCCGGCGGCGGCACACCGACCACGAACTTCGGCGACTTCACGTATGAGATGTGGCAGCGTGTTGTGCAGGTGAACCTGAACAGCATGTTCCTCTGCGCCAACGCCGCCTTTCGCATGATGCGCGACCAGTCGCCGCGCGGCGGGCGGATCATCAACAACGGCTCGATCTCGGCGCATGTGCCGCGGGTGGGTTCGGCCGCCTACACCTCGACCAAGCATGCGGTGACCGGGCTGACCAAATCGATCGCGCTGGATGGGCGTCAGTTCGATATCTGCTCGTGTCAGATCGACATCGGCAATGCCTCGACGCCGATGACGGCGCGCTCGACCGCCGGGCAGATGCAGCCGCATGGGCAGATGATGCAGGAGCCGCGCATGGACGTGAACCATGTCGCCCAGCAGGTGCTGTTCATGTCCAATCTGCCGTTGGAATCCAACGTGCAGTTCGTCACCATCATGGCGACCAAGATGCCGTTCATCGGGCGGGGGTGAGATGATGCGCCATATCGTGCTCATGGCGCCGATGCTGGCGGTTGCCGGCATCGGCGCCGCTCTGGCGGGAGGGCCGTACGACGGCACCTATCACGGCACGCTCCCGCTGAAGGCATGAATGCCATGAGCTGCGCCAAGAGTGCGCCTGTGCAGATGACCGTCACCGACAGCAAGCTGGAATATCATCATTTCAGCAACGCGACGATCATGGCGCCCGTTGCGGCCGACGGCTCGTTCAGCGGCTCCGCCCAGAACATATACACCGGTCGCGGTCAGGGCACTGCGACGATCCAGACGCTCGATGGCACGATATCCGGCAACGCGATCAAGGCGGAAACCAAGGTCGGCAACAGCTGCACATACGCACTGACGCTCAAGAGGTTCTGACGCCCCAAGCCATGAACCGCCAGTTTGTACACCTCTCCCGCTTTGCGGGAGAGGTCGGAGCGCGACAGCGCGACGGGAGAGGGTGCCGCGGGATGCGCCCTCTCGCGCGTCGCTGACGCGACTTGACCTCTCCCACACGCGGGAGAGGTGTACGCTCCTACCGGCCTAGACCTGACCGCCAGCTCCGTTCCTCGATCGCGTCGCACAATGCATCCACCATGAAGCCCGGCAGTCGTCTCAGCAGGCCGCGCCTCCGGGGGCGGAACACGCGCGCCCTCGCACGCTCGCCGCCAAGCTTGCGCACAAGGCTGTCGATGTCGCCGAACCCATCGATCAAACCGCGTTCCAGCGCGCGCTCGCCCAGCATGAAACTGCCGTCGAACAACGTCGCCTCGTCGCCCTTCAGCCGACCGGCGCGGCGCGAACGCACCCACGACTTAAATCGCTCGTGCAGCGCATCGAGCAGATCCTGGACAAACGCGATGTCCTCCGGCTTTTCCGGGCTGAACGGATCGAGCCGCGCCTTGTTGGCGCCCGCGATGTAGAGGCGGCGTTCGACGCCGAAGCGTGCGAGCATATCGGGGAAGCCGAAGCCGCCGCCGCGCACGCCGATGGAACCGACAATGCTCATCGGGTTGGCGTGGATCTCATCGGCAGCGCAGGCGAGCCAGTATCCGCCGGAAGCGCCGACCTCGCGGATCACCGCGTGCACCCGGACCTCATGCTCATCGGCGCGACGGCGGACCAGTGCGGCAATCAGGTCCGACTGGACCGGTGAGCCGCCGGGGCTTTCGATATCCAGTATCACCGGTTGGCCACGCGCGGTGCGGAACGCGCGCTCGATCAGCGGCGCCATGGTCCCGGCACTCAGCGCGCCGGGACGTGGCGCGATCAGCCCGTGCATCTCGACCAGATTGATGCGCGGGCGGCGCCAGGGCAAGAAGCGGCTTAGCATCGGGCGGGTTTGCTCGATGCTGCGCCTGCGGTCGTCCGGATCAGGTGGTTGCCGCCACGGTGCGCGGCTGGTGGCGTCCGATCACCAGCACGCAGACCGTGCCGATCGTGGCCACCACGGCGATCGGCATCAGAGCCAGCGGGAAGCTGCCGGTCTCCGCCTGGATCCAGCCGATCAGGTAATTGAAGACGAAGCCGGACAGGTTGCCCAGCGCATTGATCTGCGCCAAACCGGCCGCGGCGGCCCCCGCCCCGAGCCATTCCGACGACAGCGCCCAGAACGGCCCCTTGCTGGCGTAGGTGCCGGCCGCGATCAGCGTCAGCAGCGGTATCATGGCCCACAGGCTGCCGATGGCGAAGAACGTGGCGACCATGGCCAGCACCATCCAGGCCAGCGGCAGGGCATTGTGCCACACCCGCTCCCCGGTGCGGTCGGAACTGCGGCCCCACAGGATCATCCATACCGCGGCGATGCCGAACGGTACGGCGTTCAGCAGACCGGTCTCCCAGTTGCTCAGGCCGAACGATTTTACCAGTTGCGGCATCCACAATGCCAGGGAGGTGGAGGCCCCCGCGGCGCCGGCATAGACGAGCGCCATGATCAGCACATACTTGTTGGTCATCACGCGCCATACCAATTCATGGGAAATGCGCGGCGCGCGGCGGCGCTCGGCCTCCAGCTTTGCGATCAGCCATTGCTGCTGCCGCGGCGCCAGCCAGGACGCGTGCTCCGGCCGGTCGGTCAGCCACACGAATGACGCCACGCCGAGCAGCACGGCCGGCAATGCCTCGAGCAGGAAGATCCACTGCCAGCCGCCGAGGCCGAGGAAGCCGTCCATGTAGAGGATCGCGCCCGAGATCGGCGAGCCGATCAGGCCGGCGACCGGGATCGCCACCATGAAGATGCCGACGATGATCGCGCGATAGTGCGCCGGGTACCAGTAGGTGATGTAGAGGATCACGCCCGGGAAGAACCCGGCCTCCGCGGCGCCGAGCAGGAAGCGCAGAACGAGGAATGATATCGGGCCGCCGATCAGCGCGAAGGCCGCCGAGACGACGCCCCAACTGATCATGATCCGCGCGATCCAGGTCCGCGCTCCGAACCGCTCCAGCGCCAGGTTGCTCGGCACTTCGAGGATGAAATAGCCGACGAAGAAGATGCCGGCGCCGAGACCGTAGGTCTTCGGGTCGATGTCGACCGCCTTGTTCATCTGCAGCGCGGCGAAGCCGACGTTCACGCGATCGATGTAGCAGATCAGGTATGCAAGCAACAGGAACGGCATGAGACGCCACGACACGCGGCGCATCGTTGTGGCTTCAAGGTTCATCTCGGCATTCAGCGTCGGCATTATCGGAATTCCCTGTCTCGTCGCGCAGCACCGTAGCCTCCGGGACCGCAGGCGGCCAGAGGCTGGCCCTTGCTACCGTGTTCGCCGGCGTGACGAGCTGCTTACCCGTCAGCGGCACGAGATGAGACAGAAATACCTCCGCGCAGGCGCGCCAGGAATAGCGCTCTGCGTGTGCCCGGCACGCCGCGCGGTCGGCGCTCAGTGCCTCCAGCACCGCCTTGCGCAGGTCAGCGTTTACCGCACCGATCCTGCCGTCGGCATCGGCGAGAACGTCGATCGGCCCGGTCACCGGGAATGCCGCCACCGGCGTGCCGCTGGCGAGAGCCTCCAGCAGCACCAGCCCGAACGTGTCGGTCAGGCTCGGAAACACGAACACGTCCGCGCCGGCATAGGCACGCGCCAGCGCTCCGTCGCGCAGTGGACCGGTGAACAGCACGTTCGGATAGTCGCTCCGCAGACGCGGCAGGATCGGTCCGCCTCCGACCACGATCTTCGATCCCGGCAGATCAAGTTCGAGGAACGCGCCGATGTTCTTCTCCACCGCCACACGCCCGACATGCAGGAAGATCGGCCGCGGCAGGTCCCATTGCTCACGCGGTTCGGGCCTGAACAGCGCCAGATCCACCCCGCGCGACCACGGCCTGATATTGCGGAAGCCGCGCGCCGCAAGCTCGTCGCGGAGGGACTGTGTCGCCACCATCGTGCCCTGCGCCGCGCTGTGGAAGTGGCGCATCCAGGCATACACCGGACGAAGCGGAAACCCCGTTCGCGCCTTGAGGTACTCGGGGAAGCGCGTGTGGAACGCCGTGGTGAAGGTGAAGCCGGTCCGCTTGGCCCAGCTCCGCGCCGTCATGCCGAGCGGGCCTTCCGTCGCGATGTGCAGCGCGTCGGGACGGAATGCCTCGATCAGGCGGACCATCCGCCGGCGCGGCAGCAGCGCGAGTGGAATGTCGCTGTAGGTGGGGCAGGGGATGGTGCGGAACCGGTCCGGGCCGATCACGTCCACCGCATGACCCATCGCGCGCAGTTCACCGACCACTGTGGTCAGCGTGCGCACCACGCCGTTCGTCTGCGGCAGCCAGGCGTCGGTGACGATCAGAATCCGGTGCGAGAGCGCGGGAGGCAGCATCGCGGCGTAGCCGGTCAACCTGTCGGGGGCGAGAGTGTCAGGCAGCGGCGCGCATCGGTGTTCGGCGCGGGTGGAAGAACGACAGATGGTTGGTTGCAGCCCAGTCGATCAGCTCGAGCCGGCCATCGTGATGCTCCACCAGCGCGGTGCAGCTCTCCACCCAGTCGCCGTCGTTGAGATACAGCACGCCTTGCACCTCGCGCATTTCGGCGTGGTGGATGTGGCCGCACACGACGCCGTCGAAACCGCGGCGGCGGGCTTCGTTGGCCAGCGCGCTCTCGAATCGATCGACCGCCCTCACCGCCTCCTTCACCTGGCGCTTGAGCCAGGCGGACAGCGACCAGTATGGATAGCCGAGCCGGCGGCGCAGCGAATTGAACCAGCGGTTGCAAACCAGCGCCATCGAGTAGGCGCCGTCGCCCAGCAGCGCGAGGAACTTCGCGTAGCGCACCACGCTGTCGAACTCGTCGCCGTGCATCACCAGCAGACGCTTGCCCGCGGCGGTGACATGCACGGCTTCCTGGCGCAGGCGGATGCCGGCAATCTCCAGCCCGCCGAGGGCCGTCGGATCCAGCCAGGCGCGGAACATCTCGTCGCGGTTGCCGGGGATGTAGGTAACTTCGGTGCCGCCGCGCGCGTGGCGCAAAATCTGCCGCAGCACCTCGTCGTGGCTTTCGTCCCAGTACCAGGACTTGCGCAGGCGCCAGCCGTCGATGATGTCGCCGACCAAAAACAAGTGGTGGCAACTGGTGCGGCGCAGGAAGTCCGCAAGGAAGTCGCAGCGCGCGCCACGGGTGCCAAGATGCGTGTCCAAGACAAATACGCTGCGATAGTGGGGTCGCGCGCCGGGAACGATGGGGGCGTTCATGCAAGGGTAGTAGATACTGCCAATTCATTGTGGATAACGTTAAGTTTGCATGACGAAACCGAATATTGCCATGAATTATGAAAGTCACGCCTTAGAAACCTGATCGTCATTCGTTTGTAATGGAAGCGATCGATGGTCGGTGCTATCCGATTCGTCGGTTCTCAAATGCGCATTGCGAGATGATTGTCGTATTCAATCCGCCGCGGGACGGCGGCGCACCAATCTGTTGTGGCGCGTGCTCGATGTGCTGGTGGCGAACGGCGTCCGTGTCGAACTCACGGAGACGCAAGGCCCGGGGCACGCGCGGGCGCTGGCGCGTGACGCAGTGCATGCCGGGGCATCGATGGTGGTGGCCGCCGGTGGCGACGGCACGATCGCCGAGGTCGCGTACGGACTGCTCGGATCGCCGGCGCGGCTGGGCGTGATCCCGCTCGGCACCGCCAACGTGCTCGCGCACGAGCTCGCGCTGCCGTTTGCGCCGCGCGCCGTGGCGGCAGCACTGGCATTCGGCCGGACACGTTCGCTATGGCCGGGAATGGCGTGTGGCACGGCGGAGTCGCGGCTGTTCGTGCAGATGCTCGGCGTCGGGTTCGATGCCCACGTCGTGCACCATCTGCCGGCGCCGTTGAAGCGAGCGCTCGGCCGGGGCGCCTACGTGGTGCAAACTCTGCGCGAACTGGTGCGCTACCGGTTCATGCCGATCCGCCTGCACCTGGATGGCGAGGAGACGCAGGCGGGCAGCGTCATCGTCAGCAAGGGGCGGCTGTATGGCGGGCGGTTCCGGCTGGCGACCCAGGCATGCGCGAAACAGCCGGGATTTTCCGTTGTGCTGTTCGATCGCGCGGGGCCTGGTGCAGCGCTGCTATATGGCGCCGCGTTGCCGCTGGACCTGCTGGGCAGCGCGCCGGGCGTGCGGCACGTGCGCGCGCGGCGAATTGATTTCATCGGCAACAATGCTGTAGCGGTGCAGGCGGATGGCGACCCTGCAGGCTGCACGCCGCTCAGCGTGACGGACGCACCGGGGCCGATCCAGGTGGTGGTCGGATAGAGCCTTGGTACATTTGACAGACGGAAAGCCGGTTCCCTACGCTGCGGCACGCGTCCGAGAGAACCGACCATGGCTCATGTAGTCACTTCTGCTCCTGCCGCCGTCGCCGCACCTATCCCGCTGCGTGAGTTGCTGCCCTGGGCTGTCTTCGGCGGATTGTTGGGATTGCTGGTGATCTATTTCGTCGGCGCCGAGCAGGGCGCGCTGTCCGTGTTCTCCGGCCACTACGTGCACGAGTTCGTTCACGACGGGCGGCACCTGCTGGGCTTCCCCTGCCACTGATCTGTCGAGCATGGCGAGGAACCTCCTGCTGCGCGGCATGCTGGCAGGAGTCCTTGCCGGGATACTCGCCGTCGGCTTCGCCACGCTGTTCGGCGAGCCGCAGATCGAGCTGGCGATCGGTTTTAAATCCCTGATGGAACATGCGGCCGGCCATGCGCCGGAGCCGGAACTAGTCAGCCGCGCGGTGCAGCGCAGCGCCGGCCTGCTCACCGCCGGCGTAGCCTGTGGCGCGGCACTGGGCGGCATCGTCGCTCTGTTATTCGCCCTCGCCTACCAGCGCATCGGACAGTTCAGCCCAAGGTCACTCGCGGCGCTGTTGGCCGGCGCCGGGTTTGTCGCGGTGGTGCTGGTGCCGCAATTGAAATATCCGGCCAATCCGCCGTCCATCGGCGAGCCGGAAACGATAGGCATGCGTACCGCGCTGCATTTCGAGATGATGCTGATCGCCGTGGCCGCGATGGTCCTCGCTGTGCTGCTCGGACGCCGATTGCTGGCACGGTTCGGCGGATGGAATGCCTCGCTGGTCGCGGCGCTGGCATTCATCTGCATCGTTGCTTCGGTCCAGCTGGTCACTGCCCGACGTCAACGAAGTGCCGGACGGCTTTCCGGCCGTAGTGCTGTGGCGCTTCAGGATTGCCTCTTTCGGCACGCAATTGGTACTGTGGGCGGCGTTCGGGGTGATCTTCGGTGTGCTGGCCGAGCGCGCATTTTTCCGGTCGCACCCGTCCGGTCGTTTGAGCGAATAGCGAAACGCGAGCCGCGAGTACACCTCTCCCGCTTGCGGGAGAGAGCCTGCCCCGAGCGAAGGCCGGCGCCGCCGCGCAGCGGCGGGAGAGGGTGCAACCAAATGCCCGGTGCACCCTCTCCCGCGTCGCCAAAGCGACGCGACCTCTCCCGCAAGCGGGAGAGGTGTACGCTGCTACGGTCGCTTGAGCTGCTCCAGCCAGCCCTTCAGACCGCCGCCGCCTCCAACGCCTGGTCTAGATCGGCAATCAAATCCTCCGCCGTCTCCAGTCCGATCGACAACCGTATCACGTCCGGCCCGGCACCTGCGGCAAGCCGCTGCTCGTCGCTCAGCTGCCGATGCGTGGTCGAGGCCGGATGCAGGATCAGGCTGCGCGTGTCGCCGATATTGGCGAGATGGGAGAACAGCCGCACGCCTTCCACCAGCCTGATGCCAGCTTCATAGCCACCGCGCACGCCGAAGGTGAACACCGCACCGCCGCCGCGCGGCATGTACTTGCGGGCGAGCGCCTTGTACGGGCTCGAACTCCAACCCGGCATACGAAACCCATGCCACGCGCGGATGAGCCTCGAGATACTCCGCCACCTTCTGCGCGTTCGCGACGTGCCGCTCCATGCGCACGTGCAGCGTCTCGATACCGGTGATCGTCAGGAACGCATTCATTGGCGCCATCGTGGGGCCGTAGTCGCGCAATGCGACGGCGCGCGCCTTGGTGGTGAAGGCGAAGTCGCCGAAATTCTCGTAGAAGCGCAGGCCGTGATACGCCGGCTCGGGCTCCGTCAGCGCCGGGAATTTTCCCCCGTTCGACCAGTCGAATCTACCCAACTCCACAACGACGCCGCCCAGCGAATTGCCGTGCCCGTCGAGGAATTTCGTGGTCGAGTGCACGATGAGATCGGCGCCCCACTCGAACGGCCGGCACAGGTACGGCGTCGCCAGCGTATTGTCGACGATCAGCGGAATGCCGGCGTCGTGCGCAATCCTTGCCACCGCTTCAAGATCGACGACGATGCCGCCCGGATTGGCCAGGCTCTCCAGGAAAATCGCCTTGCAGCGCGGCGTCAGCGCGCGGCGAAAATTCTCCGGATCGACCGGATCGACGAAATGGCAGGTCCAGCCGAGCTTCTTGAACGACAGGCCGAACTGCGTCAGCGAACCGCCATACAGGTTGCGCGACGCAAGGAATTCGTCGCCCGGCTCCATCATGGTGGCAAAGATCAGAAACTGCGCGGCGTGGCCCGACGCGGCTGCGACCGCAGCCCGGCCGCCTTCCAGGCTGGCAACGCGCTCCTCCAGAACCGCGACGGTCGGATTGGTCAGGCGCGCATAGATGTAGCCGAAGTTGTGCAGGTTGAAGAGCGACGCCGCGTGGTCGACATCGTCGAACACATAGGCCGTGGTCTGGAAGATCGGTGTGATGCGCGCGCCCGTGGTGGGATCGGGCGACGCGCCGGCATGGATCGCGCGCGTCTCGAAGCCGTAGCTGACATTCGCCGACGGCAGCGTGCGAGGCTTCGCCCTGCGTTCGATCGGCGGCTCTGGCGCGCGGTTGCGGATGATGCCCGAATTCACGCCGCTCCATGACAGTTCGCCGCCCAGCCGGCCGAACTCGATCTTTGGACACCGGTTCATCACCACTTCGATACCCGCAGCCTCGGCGCGCGCCGCCGCTTCGTCGTTGCGGATGCCAAGCTGCATCCACACCACCTTGGCGCCGATGGCGATGGCATCCTCGACGATCGGCGGCGCCGCCTCGGACGAGGCGGAAGATATCGACCATGTCGATCGGTTCGGGGATGTCGCGCAGCGAGGCATACACATGCTCGCCCTGCAGCTCCTGTCCCGCTGCAGACGGATTGACCGGGATTACGCGGTAGCCTTTGCCCTGCAGATACTTCATCACGAAGTAGCTTGGCCGGTTCCAGTTGGTGGAAGCACCAACCATGGCGATCGTGCGTACCGTGGCCAGGATGCGGCGGATCTTCGCATCGGTGTAGGCAATCGGTTCGACCGCGGCCATCGTGCATCCTCCTCGCTGCGCCTCGTACCAGCTAAGGCCGAGCGGGCGGGAATGACAATCGGCGATCGATTTTCTCCCGCGTCACGGATGCACACCGCGCGGTACCGGCCCTGCGCCCCCTCAGCAGCAGCCGCGGAACCTGCCCTTGCCGATGGCGTAGCGGGCGGCCTGGCGTTCACGGAAGAACGCCTCGTAGTTCATCACCGGCAGGTCCGGATGCACACTCTGCCGGTGCGCGACATAGGTCTGGTAGTCGGGCACGCCGACCATCAGCCGT
Organism: uncultured Alphaproteobacteria bacterium; assembly: GCA_963794185.1. Lineage (GTDB taxonomy): Bacteria > Pseudomonadota > Alphaproteobacteria > Acetobacterales > Acetobacteraceae > JAMXLO01. The sequence goes on from CAWCDM010000072.1 coordinate 101,701, forward strand.
GCGGTCTGGACCACCCTTTCGCAGACCAGCCGCACACGCACACGTCCCGACACCGGCTCAGTCATCGCCGGCTCCCGCGAGCGCGCCGCCGACGCCGATCTCGTGCGTCGTGCTGGTCGGCGTGCCCAGCGCCCTGCGGCAGTGGATCACGCCGTAGACCACCATTGTGATCACCACGGCCGCGAACACCCCCGCGAGCGTCGCATCGACGTAATCGTTGAACACGACCCGGCCCATCTCGGCCAGTGTCTTGGCCGGGGCGAGAACCTTGCCATCGGCTATGGCGTCGCCGAATTTGCGCGCATGGGCGAGGAAGCCCACCTGCGCATCCGGGCTGAACACCTTCTCCAGCCCTGCCGTCACGGTACAGGCCACCAGCCACGTGGTCGGGACGATGGTGACCCAGGCGTAGCGCTGGTGCTTCATCTTGAACAGCACCACGGTGCACAATCGTCAGTGCGATCGCCGCCAGCATCTGGTTGGCGGTGCCGAACAGCGGCCACAGGGTCCAAATGCCGCCCAGCGGATCGATCACGCCCTGATAGAGGAAGTAGCCCCAGAACAGGCACGCCACCGCGGAGCCGATGATGTTGTTGGCCCACGATTCGGTTGACCTGAACGCGGGCACAACGTTGCCGACCAGGTCCTGGATCATGAAGCGGCAGACCCGCGTGCCGGCGTCCACCGTGGTGAGGATGAACAGCGCCTCGAACAGGATGGCGAAATGGTACCAGATGCCGGCCAGCGCCTTGCCGCCGAGCAGGCCCGACAGGATGCTGGCCATCCCGACGGCCAATGTCGGCGCACCGCCGGTGCGCGACATGATGGTGGCCTCGCCCACGTCGCGCGCCATCTGGGTCAGCATGTCGGGTGTGACCGTGAAGCCCCAGGAGGTGATCACCTGCGCCGCCTGTACCGGATCCGTGCCGATCAGCCCGGCGCCACTGTTCATGGCGAAATAGACCCCGGGATGGATCACCGTGGCGGCGATCATCGCCATGATGGCGACGAACGACTCCATCAGCATCGCGCCGTAGCCGATCAGACGGATCTGCTGTTCGTTCTCGATCATCTTCGGCGTGGTGCCGGAGGCGATCAGCGAGTGCCAGCCGGAGACCGCTCCGCAGGCGATGGTGATGAACAGGAACGGGAACAGGCTGCCGGCCCAGACCGGGCCGCTGCCGTCGATGAAGCGCGTCACCGCCGCCATCTGCAGATCGGGGCGGACGACGATGATGGCGACCGCCAGCAGCAGCACGGTGCCGACCTTCATGAAGGTGGACAGGTAGTCGCGCGGCGCCAGCAGCAGCCACACCGGCAGCACCGAGGCCACGAAGCCGTATCCGATGATGATCAGCGCCAGCGTGCCGCCCGGCAGGTTGAACCACGCGGCGAGATCAGGAGTCTCGGACACGGCCTTGCCCAGGACCAGCGCTGCCAGCAGCAGCACCGCGCCGAGCAGCGACATCTCGCCGATGCGGCCGGGCCGGATGAACCGACTGTAGACACCCATGAGCAGGGCGATCGGAATGGTGCAGAACACGGTGAACGCGCCCCACGGGCTGCCCTTCAGCGCATTCACCACGACCAACGCCAGGACAGCGAGCACGATGATGCAGATCAGCAGCACGCCGATGCCGGCGATCGCGCCGGGGACCGCGCCAAGCTCGGAGCGGATCATGTCGCCCAGCGAGCGGCCGTCGCGCCGTGTGGACAGGAACAGCACGACCATGTCCTGCACCGCGCCGGCGAACACGACGCCGGCGAGGATCCACAACGTGCCGGGCAGGTAGCCCATCTGCGCGGCCAGCACCGGTCCGACCAGCGGGCCAGCGCCGGCGATGGCGGCGAAATGGTGGCCGAACAGCACGTAGCGGTTGGTCGGCACATAATCCAGGCCGTCGTTGTGCCGATAGGCGGGCGTCGGCCGGCCCATGTCCACGCCGAGCACCTTGTTGGCGATGAACAAGCGCGTAGAAGCGGTAGGCGATGAAGTAGATGCACACCGAGGCGACGACGAGCCAGGCGGCATTGACCGGCTCCCCGCGCGTCAGTGCCACGACGGCCAGGGAGATCGCGCCAAGCACGGCCACTCCCGCCCACAACAGCTTTGCCTGTAGTGTCATCGCTTCGCTCCCGTGCCAATCGGCTTTGCACTGATGGTGCGAGCCAGGCCGGGGTGCATTGGCCGGCCCCGGCTCACCTCATCGAGTTTTCCGATTACACGGCGCCGGCCTCGGCGCATTGACCTGGATCAAATGCGCCGGGAACTGCGATGGCGAGAAGCGCGGCCTACCTTGCCTGCTGGATCGCTGACAGGATCCATCGGCCGCCCGGCGAACGAATGAACGTCCACAGTTCGGTGGCCGTGACATGCTCGGTGGGGCTGCCGTCGACGATGCGGCCGGACGCGTCGCGCGTCACATCGATCATCGAGAAGCGCATCGCTACCGTGGCGTATTCGCGATCGCCCTCGCGCCAGGCCTGCGCCAGGTCGCCCTGCAGCAGGCGCACGTCGGTGACCTCGTTGCGCACGCCCTGACTGGTTTGCTCTGCCAACTGTTCGGCGAAGTAGCTCAGCATCTCGGGCGTTGCCAGGGAACGCAGCGCGTTCAGGTCCTGCCGGCTCCAGGCGGCCTGAATGTTCTGCAGCAGCCGTTCGTATTCCTGGTAGTCCTGCGGGCCGATCTGGATCGGCGGCGGCCCGGCAGGTCCGCCCGCGCCTCCGAACGGACCCGGGCCCGGAGGACCCCCACGGGCAAAGATGCCCGGTCCGCCGGCCAAGGCGGGCGTGCGACCGCGGAACCACCGGAGCACGAACCGGACCAGCAGCACGATCAGGAAGATCTGCAGCAGGAAGCCCAGGAACCCGCCGAACCCCAGCCCGCCGCCGCCCATTAAGCCATGGCCGAACAGCAGGCCGCCGATGCCGGCACCGATCAGGCCGCCCATCAGCCCGGACATGAAGCCGGAACCACGCCCAAAGCCCGAGCCGAAGCCCGGCGAGCCGAAGCCGGGCGAGGGCGAGGCAAAGCCAGGCGAGGGACTGTTCGGCGTCATGCTGCGCTGCATCGGCTGGGCCGAATAGGGCGCGGTGCCGGTGGACGGCGGCGCCGACCAGGTCATGCTGCCGCGGCTGCCGAACGAGCCGCCGCCGCCGGCACGTGCGTCAGCCAGTCCGGGCGCGAGCGCGAGGCTCAGCGCGGCGACGGCGGCTAGCAGGCGCGGTGTGCGACGCATGGTGGCGTTTCTCTCTCTTGTGAGCATGCGACCGATATGGTGATGCGCCCGGTCAGCCGCCAGCCATGGTCATGCCTTCGACCCGCACGGTCGGCGAGTCTGTGCCACGGCGAAAGCGCAGGTCGTTGGCCGGTGTAAGGCGCGCAAACATCTCGAGCAGGTTGCCCGCGATGGTGATCTCCGCGACCGGTTCGGCAATCGCGCCGTCGCGGATCATGAAGCCGGCGGCGCCGCGGCTGTAATCGCCGGTGACGCCGTTCACGCCCATGCCGATCAGCTCGGTGACGTAGAGCCCAAGCTTGATGTCCGCCATGAGTTCGGCCGGCGTGAGGCTGCCAGCGGCGAGATACAGATTGGTCGGCGAGGGCGACGGCGGACCGCCGGTGCCGCGCGAGGCGTGGCCGGTGGAATGCAATCCAAGCTGACGCGCCGAACGGCTGTCCAACAGCCAGGTCGTCAGCACACCGTCGTCGATCAGCGCCCGGGAGGCGGTCGGCGTGCCCTCGCCGTCGAATGGACGCGACCGCCCGCCACGTATGCGCCGGGGATCGTCGCGCACGGCAATCCCGGGTGCGAAGATGCGCTGGCCGAGTTTGTCCTTCAGGAAGGATGTGCCACGGGCCACCGAGGCGCCGTTGATCGCGCCGGCCAGATGACCCAGCAGCCCGCCAGCAACTCGCGGGTCGTAGATCACCGGCAGCTTCGCGGTGCTTGGCCTGGCCGGGTTGAGCCTGGCAATGGCACGCTCCGCCGCGCTGCGCCCGATCGCCGTGGGATCGTCCAGATCGGCGAGATGAACCGTGGAATGGTAGTCGAAGTCGCGCTGCATCCCTGTGCCGGCGCCGGCGATCGCCGAGGCGGATACCGAATGGCTGGTGCGGACCAGGCTGCCGGCAAAGCCCGCTGAGGTGACCAGGAAGACCTCAGTCCGACCGAAGCCGGCCTCCGCGCCTTCCGAATTGGTGATGCCGGGAACCGCGAGCGCCGCATCTTCGGCGGCGGCGGCCCGGGCCACCAGTGCCTCGGTCGCCGGCTCGCTAGGGTCTTCCAGGTCCAGCGCCACGGTCTCCGGCGGTGCGGCGGTGTCGGCCAGGCCCGAGTACGGGTCTTCCGGCACCACACGGGCCATCGCGACGGCGCGTTCCGCCAGTTCCTTGAAGCTGGACGGCGCCACGGTGCTGGAGGATACGATGGCGGCCTGCTGCCCGAGGAACACCCGCAGACCAAGGTCCTGCCCCTCCGAGCGCTCGACGTGTTCCGTCTTGCCCAGCCTGCGCTGCACCGACAGCGAGGTCCCGGAAACCAGCACAGCATCCGCCGCATCCGCCCCCGCGGACCGGGCGTGGGCGATGAGATCGGCGAGCAGGTTCAGGGCGGCGGTCATGCGTCCACATACTCCGCCAGGCTGGAGGGTGCCGGAACGGGCAGCCCGTCGGCGCGCAGACCGTCAATGTGAAATCTGATCGCTTCCCGAATTTCCTGTTCGACCGTCTGGATTGTGGGTCCTGTCGCGACGCACCCTGGCAGGTCAGGTACATAGGCCGAATAGTTGCCGTCTGCCCGTTCGATCACCACCGCGTAGCGCATCATCGGATCCCTTTGAGACCGGACTGCTTCAATATGCTGTTCAGTGTGCCGGACGCCAAGTCGTCGGAAGGCTTCCCCGCGACCGTGACCCGGCCGACCTTCGTCGGGTGCTTGAACTGCCGGTGACTGCCGCGCTGGGCGATTTGCCGCCAGCCATCGTCTTCCAGTACCCGGATGATGTCGGAGACCTTCACCGGGCACGATCGGCGGTCAGGCTGCCAGCGTCTCCACGATATCGGCCAGTGCCGGCACCCGTTCGGCCGGCCCCATCACCGCCAGTGTCGGCTTCGCGCGGAACAGACGGGTGGCGGCGCGGCACACATCGTCGGTGGTCACCGCGTTGAGCTTGCCCACCGTCTCCTGGATCGGCACCACCCTGCCGAACACCTGTAACTGCCGGGCAAGCTGCTCGCAGCGGCTGCCGGTGCTCTCCAGCGACATCAGCAGGCTGGCCTTCACCTGCGCCCGCGCCCGCGCCAGCTCCTGCTCGGTCACCGCGCTCTGCACCTTGCGCAGTTCCTCGAGCGTGACCGGGATCAGCTCCTCGGCCTCGCTCTCGCCGGTGCCGGCGTAGATGCCGAACAGCCCGCCATCCAGGAACGGCGAACTGAAGGAGTAAATCGAGTAGACCAGCCCGCGCTTCTCGCGCACCTCCTGGAACAGCCGCGACGACATGCCGCCGCCGAGCAGCGTGGAGAGCAGCAGGATCGGATAGTAGTCGCGCTCGCCATAGCCGACCGAGGGGAACCCCAGCACGATGTGCACCTGGTCGAGGTCTCGCGCCTCGCGGAACTCGCCCCCGCCGTAGCTGGCCGGCAGCATCGCAGGCAGCGGATCGTTCGCCAGATCGGTGAAATGCGTATTCACCAGATCGAGCACCTGCCCGTGGGTCAGCGCCCCGGCGGCGGCCACCACCACATTGGAGGCGGCATAGTGGCGGCGCATGTAGCCGGTCAGCATCGTCCGTGGCATCGAACGGATGCTGTCCTCGGATCCCAGCACCGGCCGGCCGATCGGCTGCGCGGGATAGGCGCATTCCTGGAAGCGGTCGAAGATGATGTCGTCGGGCGTGTCGTTCGCCTGGCCGATCTCCTGCAGGATCACGCCCCGCTCGCGTTCCAGTTCCTCGGGCTCGAAGGTGGAGTGGGTCAGGATGTCGCCGATGATGTCGGCGGCGAGCGCGGTATCCTCCTTCAGCACCTTGACGTAGTAGGCGGTCTGCTCGCGCGCCGTGTAGGCGTTGATGTGGCCGCCGACGGCCTCGATCTCCTCGGCGATCTGGGCGGCGGTGCGCCGTTCGGTGCCCTTGAAGGCCATGTGCTCGAGGAAATGCGAGACGCCGTTCTCGGTCTCCTGTTCGTGGCGTGAGCCGGTCGCGACATAGGCGCCGAGCGAGACGGTCTCTACCCGGTCCATCCGTTCGGTGACGACGGTCAGGCCGGACGGCAGGCGGGTGAGCTGGATGGCTTCATTCACGGGGATGGCGTTCCTTGGTTGAGCGCGGAGTGTATCGGCACCCGATATGGGGCCGCCAGAGGCCCGCCACAGGTCCCGACACGCCGATTCGCCGCACAACGAAGAAGCGGCGGGGAATGACCCCGCCGCCGGTTTTCGCCGCGACCCGCGATGGGGTCAGAAGTTGACCACGTTGCCGATCACGAAGCCCTGGCCTTTGACGTTGTTGTTCAGGTTCGCGCCCGCCGCTGTTCCGACCGCGCCGGAGACGAAGTTGCGAGCGCCCTGGTACTGGTCGCCCCAGAGATATTCGCCAAATGCGGTGAAACCGGGCGCAACGGTGTAGCTGCCGCCGACGGAGATCGCCTCGGCCACGCAACTGGCTGATGCCGGACAGGTTCACGTTGCCCTGCTGCCAGAACTCCTCGGCGACGATGCCGACCGTGAGCGGCCCGGCCACATACTTCACGCCGAGCCAGGATGCCGACCAGCGGCGCGCCGCCCTTCGGCTGCAGGCCCAACTGGCCATTCATCTGGCCGCCCACGACGTTGCCGCCGACCGTGAACCCGGCAAACGTCGCCGCAATGCCAGCACTGCCGATCGCCAGGTCGTTGTAGCTGCCGTTGAACTTGCTGCCCGGCACCGAGGTGTTGCCGAGCACGGCGGCCGTGGTCGGCCCGGTGTAGTTGGCGTGCTGGCTGCCCTCACCCACGACATAGGCCAGCAGGCCGGTCGCGCCGAACTGGCCCTGGTAACGTGCGCCGATCGCCGCCTGGTTGATCGAACGCGAGCCGTCCTGGATGCCGGGGCCGGACGATAGCGTCGGACAGCCGGTATTGGCGATGGCGCACGAGTTGCCGGTGCCGGTGCCGCTGCCTTGAAGTGAATTGACGAAAGGGGCGATGTTGTCGCTGCCGATGCCGTTGCCGTTCGAGGTGTTCGGCGCGTACTGGATGCCGAAGTCGAAGCCGGCGATCTGCGGCGACAGATAGACCGCCTTGGCGTTGTCGTATTCGTTGCCGGCCTGCCCCAGGAACACGAATGCCGGGATTGGCGCCGCCTACGATGTTCGTCACGTCGCCGCCGTTCAGGTTGCCGGTCGGCAGGAACTGGAAGGTCGTCACGCCGTTGTCGAAGATGCTGATCAGGCCGTCGGCCTGGCCGACGCGCACGATGCCCCACTGCTCGCCGGCGACGTAGGTGAAGGCGCGCCGCACGAACAGCGTCTCGAACGAGGAGTAGCCGCTGGCGCCCGAACGCCGTTGTTGCTGATCTGGCCGATGAAGTTCTGCCGCATCTCGATCGCCGCGCCGTAGCGCAGGCCGTTGGTCGCCATGGCGTCAACGCCCATGTAGAGACGCGCGAAGCTGTCGATCGCCTGCGGCATGACCTTGACACTGCCGACGCCGTTCTGGCCGAGGGCGGTGCCGAGCGGGGTATTGGGTATCGTGACCGTCGAGCCCGCGGCAAACCCGCCGGCAGGAACCGTGACCGAAAGCGGCGTCGCGCCGGGCGAACCGGCGGGCGCGGTCGTCGCATTGCCGATCCTTCCCGCCTGCGCGGAGGTCGCCGTCACCACATGCTGGTCAAGACTGCCCCAGGTGGCCTGGAAGTCCACCTGCACCTTGCCGTTGACGTGAACGACCATGGTGCCTGGCGTCGGGTTGGCGAGCTGACCCGGAAGCATCGGTGCCTGGTAGTTGTTGTTGTTGTTCGCGCCCGCCGCGGGGCTGGCCGCCGGTGGAAAGGCCGTCTGGCCTTGTGTGGGTACGCCGACGACCGGCGTCTGGGCCAAAGCCGCTGCCGATCAGTCCCCCGGTTCCCAGCGTGGCCACACTCGCCAGCAGAAACTTGCGCATTCCATCCTCCTCTTTGCGCCGGCAGGCCGGCGAGGTTTCCAGATGCTGTCCTGATGTCCCCGCGGATCGGTGAGCTCGAAGCGGACACGGGTCGATACATTCGGACAAGGCGCATCCAGATCGGGGCAACCATATACTCGTATTTTAGTGCGCGAAGTTGAACGTGGCGCCAAGTATAATGTTGATATAATTACGTATTTTAAGAGGCATTCGAACGTCAGGCTCGTCCGCCATTGGATAAACAGGACATTAACAGGACAGGAGGGTGAAAATCCCGCGGATCGACCGGCGGGACGCATGCTGCTCGTGCGGCGATGAGCACAAAACCGCCTTGACCGCTCGCTGTCAGACTTCCCACTGGACGCATTAACCGCCTTTCCCGCGAGCGCACGCCTCCACTCGCCATCGTGGCGGTGATCTAGCGCTCTTCGCTTCCTCAAGCGGTCCTTGGTCCGTCGGTCCTAGGTCCGTTGGAGCCGGCGATGCGGAAACGGAGGTCGGAGGCCCGGTAGCTCGGCCGGATGTTTGGAAAGCCGCCCGCGCACGGCAAGGCTCTCTCAACTATGCCCCGCCAACTCCCAGCGCCCCGGGCCGTCACCCGCATAATCACCGGCAGGAAGGAAAGCCGCGCGGTCACCGTGCCTAGTGTCAACGAGGGACATGTTGCGGTTTTGCCACGGTGTCTCAGTAATGTCGCGAGAAGGTGTGAAACGTTATTTGCACGCCACGTGACCGGAGATATGGTCGCCCCGATCTGGATGCGCCTTGTCCGAATGTATCGACCCGTGTCCGCTTCGAGCTCACCGATCCGCCGGGACATCAGGACAGCATCTGGAAACCTCGCCGGCCTGCCGGCGCAAAGAGGAGGATGGAATGCGCAAGTTTCTGCTGGCGAGTGTGGCCACGCTGGGAACCGGGGGACTGATCGGCACGGCTTTGGCCCAGACGCCCGTCGTCGGCGTACCCACACAAGGTCAGACGGCCTTTCCACCGGCGGCCAGCCCCGCAGCGGGCGCGAACAACAACAACAACTACCAGGCACCGGCGCTTCCGGGTCAGCTCGCCAACCCGACCCCAGGCACCATGGTCGTTCACGTCAACGGCAAGGTGCAGGTGGACTTCCAGGCCACCTGGGGCAGTCTTGACCAGCATGTGGTGACGGCAACCTCCGCGCAGGCGGGAAGGATCGGCAATGCGACGACCGCCCCCGCCGGTTCGCCGGGCGCGACGCCGCTTTCGGTCACGGTTCCTGCCGGCGGGTTTCCCGCGGGCTCGACGGTCACGATACCCAATACCCCGCTCGGCACCGCCCTCGGCCAGAACGGCGTCGGCAGTGTCAAGGTCATGCCGCAGGCGATCGACAGCTTCGCGCGTCTCTACATGGGCGCTGACGCCATGGCGACCAACGGCCTGCGCTACGGCGCGGCGTTCGAAATCCGGCAGAACTTCATCGGCCAGATCAGCAACAACGGCAGTTCCGGCGCCAGCGGCTACTCCTCGTTCGAGACGCTGTTCGTACGGCGCGCCTTCACCTACGTCGCCGGCGAGCAGTGGGGCATCGTGCGCATCGGCCAGGCCGACGGCCTGATCAGCATCTTCGACAACGGCGTGACGACCTTTCAGTTCCTGCCGACCGGCAACCTGAACGGCGGCGACGTGACGAACATAGTGGGCGGCCCAATCCCGGCATTCGTGTGGCTGGCGCAGGCGGGCAACGAATACGACAACGCCAAGGCGGTCTACATGTCGCCGCAGATCGCCGGCTTCGACTTCGGCATCCAGTACGCGCCGAACACCTCGAACGGCAACGGCATCGGCAGCCCCAACATCGCCCCCTTGGTCGGCTCGCTCAACGGCTCGGGCACTGGCACCGGCAACTCCTGCTCGGTCGCCAACACCGGCTGTCCGACGCTGTCGTCCGGCCCCGGCATCCAGGACGGCTCGCGTTCGATCAACCAGGCGGCGATCGGCGCACGTTACCAGGGCCAGTTCGGCGCGACCGGCCTGCTGGCCTATGTCGTGGGTGAGGGCAGCCAGCACGCCAACTACACCGGGCCGACCACGGCCGCCGTGCTGGGCAACACCTCGGTGCCGGGCAGCAAGTTTAACGGCAGCTTCAATGACCTGGCGATCGGCAGCGCCGGCATCGCGGCGACCTTTGCCGGCTTCACCGTCGGCGGCAACGTTGTCGGTGGGCAGATGAACGGCCAGTTGGGCCTGCAACCAAAGGGCGGCGCGCCGCTGGTCGGCTTCTTGCTTGGCGCGAAATACGTGGCCGGGCCGCTCACGGTCGGCATCGTCGCCGAGGAGTCCTGGCAGCAGGGCAACGTGAACCTGTCCGGCATCAGCCAGTTGCGTGGCAGGGCGATCTCCGTCGGCGGCAGCTTCACTGTTGCGCCCGGTTTCACCGTATTTGGCGAATATCTCTGGGGCGACCAGACCCAGGGCGCGCGCAACTTCGTCTCCGGCGCGGTCGGAACGGCGGCCGGCGCGAACCTGAACAACAACATCAAAGGCCAGGGCTTCGTGGTCGGCGACGTGGTCAACTTCTGACCCCATCGCGGGTCGCGGCGAAAACCGGCGGGGGGTCATTCCCCGCCGCTTTTTTGTCGGGTCAGCGATGAGACGACGAACCCCTGGGTTATGCTGGCACAGGCGCTAAAAGGAACTTCCGGGTCTGCATCTGCATAGATCTCAGCAATCGCAGCAAGCTCCGTGTTGGACAGGGCGGCAATGTCGCGGACGATGCGGGGCTAACGGCGTATGCGATCTACAGACCATCAGCGACGAGGAACCCGGCCGCCGCCCAGGTCACGCTCGGCTCGTGCGCGGCGATCGGGACGCTCAAGCCCCTTCTAGCAGCCTGTCGGACTCAAGGCGAAAATGGGCTGTGCGCGCAAGATCATGTTGCGCCAGCACCCAGTGATGACCATACGTTACGCATAGACCGCGCCGCCGCAACGCTTGACGACCATCTGTGCCACACGATCGGCCACAGTTGGTACGCCCAGGAGCCGTTGCCCGCCACTCTTCTTCGGAATGGCAACGGCACGAACCGGCGGTGGAAAGTAGCTTCCCGAGCTCATTCTGTTCCAGATCTTGTAGAGATTACCCTTCAAGTCGGCTTCGAATTGCCCGATCGTCTGTCCATCCACCCCAGCAGCACCGGCATTGGCCCTGACCACCTTGTAGGCTTCGTATACCAGCTTCTTGTCGATACTAAACGGCTTGTTTGCTGCACTCACCATGTCCTCCTGTCACCAGTTGCCTGGTTGATGCAGCCACCTGACCCGATCCCTTTGCTCCCGCCCCATTACAGTGCGCTCATCGCTCGTACGGATCGGTCCGTCCCAGTGCTCCGCCTCGGTTATCTAGCCTCGCGGTTTTCGCCGCTTGGGCTTCTCCCTTGCCATCGAAGCGACTGGTTCCTGCAGTTCCGCGCAGAAGCCTGTGTTGGTGTCACGCCCCCTATACGCCGGTCGCCGCCTGCCCAGTCATCAGGCTCCCGGCAGGCTGGTCCCAGGAGATCGAAACGCCCCTGGTTTTGACGACGGTTCTCTGGATAACGACGCGTCTTCGAAGGGTTCACTTGCGTTCGTCTCACCACCACATACCTGCTCGAGGTTGTCCTCGAACTTTGTCTCCAGCGCTCACGACCACGGCTCTTGACCGCAGCCGCCTGGAGTGGTTTGGGACCCGCCCCTGAAGGCCGATCCCGAGGGGCCTACCCTCATCTCCTGCGCAGCTTGTGCTCACGGTCCATCAGTTCATGGTGAACTCCTTTCCGTGTGCTTCTGCAGCACACTCTCGATGCTCCAGTGGTCGCGAATGGCCTTGGCACATTGAGCGGCTGGCAGCGCGACGTCGCTGACAAACAATGCGATTTCGCTGGTTGAGCGCCACAGCCCGCCTTCTGCGTCCCATCCCGATCCGGCGGCGCTGTCCGTTGCCCTTCTCAATCCGTCGCGCGCGGAACTCCAGTGATGATCATCACGGGTCCCCCGTTCGCGCCCGCCATTTGAAGCGGTAGCACCTTGCCAACAAGGGTCAGGAACGCCGCAGGATTTCTTTCTGATTGCGTGACGAGGTAATCAACGCCGCCGGCCTTGTCCAACGCTGCCAGTATCATGGCTCGCACGTCGGCAGTCAGCTTATTCGGGACGCCCTTTGGTCTACCCTGGCCAGATGTGCTGCTCCTTGGCATCGGCAAATCACCGCACTTTGCGCTTTCTGTGTCGGCATCTTATTTCGGCACTGAGACGCTCCAGTGCAAGGAGCAACAGGCCGCGATCAAGCGTATCCACACACTCCATGCCCAAGGTCACTCGCTGCGGGCGATCTCAGCTGATCTGGCGAAACGAGGGACCTGAACCGGATGCTCTGTCGCACCATGTTCGCTGTGCTGCTCGCCAGTGGGCTCTACAGCCCCAGCGATAGCCACGCCGATCAACGTTCCGACCATGCCGTGGACCGCATACGCAGCGGTGGAATCACCGCGCACTGCGCCATTGGCAACGAAGGAAGAGCCAAAGAGGCGCCTCGATGTGCAGGATCTCGATGTCAAATTGCCGGGATTCGGCATTGGTCTAAAAGGGTTCAAGCTCGACCTTGGCGGATTGAAGCTGGGCGAAGGAGTCCTGCTCGGTCTTGCGTCTTTGGTTGCAATTGTCTGTGGGTTCGTGTGGGAAAATGCTGGTATATTGTATTTTGTCGGTATTGTTCTTGGATTCATTGGATGGAGACAAGCAAAGGCCGCCGGAAACAAGACAGGAGTGGCACTGAACCTGATTGGAGTGGTGGTCGGGATTGTAACCGTTACGCTGCTGGTTGTGGTGCTGTCAGCCTTCCTCGTCGTAGATCATTAGCCACTGCGACGGATGGGAAGACTAAACTTGCAGGTCCGCCTCAAGTTGCCGCTCGATGGCTGAGAGTTCCGTATCAAAGTCCTTCGCCACCATGCGCAGCACCCACTCACGAGCGTCGATGATGTGCCAGAGCTCTGCACGGGCTTGGTCGTCTAAATTGCGTTCAGTTGCCAGCTTCACGCGAGCCGCCAGAATATCCTTACGGCATAACGCTAAAAGCTCCCGTGTCGCGGGAAGGCCGATCCGATCCCGCGACGCCTCCTCCTCCGGCGTCAGCTCCGCCCCGGCTTCCGCTAGGGCTTCGAGCCGGTCCATGAGCTCAGCGTAGACTTCGAGCCCGCCCAGGAACTCGTCCGCCTCTGCCTCGGCCGACTTCGCGGGCGACTTCGCGGGCGGCATCTACGCGGCCTCCATTGCGGGCTCGGTCGGCAGTGGGTCAACCATACCCATACCCGGATCAAGTCGCCTGAACACCGTGATTACCCGAAATCGATGGTTTGTTGATTTCACAATTCCAATCACTGCTTCAATCTTGAACGTGGCCTTACGATACATAGGCAGCACCTGATCAAGCCATACAACATGAGTGCCAGGAGACAATCTCTTGAGTGCATGCATAACCACATTTCGCTTAACCATTGTCGTCTGATACCGTTCGGCGTCCTCAACACTATATGGCGGATCGGCCATCACAAGGTCATAGTCTTCTAGCGGCACACTCGTAAGAGTTTGTGCATCATCGATATACGTGGGGTTCAACTCCGGGTTTATATCAACCGTATCCCCGGGAATCACATTCAGGTCCACCTTTCCACTGAACAGGTGTAGGCAGCGCTTCTTGTCCGGGAACAACGCTTTGATGCGACGTAGGTATGTGGCCGGGTATCCGCCGTAGTATTGTGACTTCACACGATAGTCGTTGCCCATAATCCATGTGCCTACTACTCGACCATCACCGGCAGTGAACAATGCGCCAGGAAATCCTGTCGCTGTCTCGTAATGGTTTATCCGATCAATCCACTGCACGGTGTGTTCCTTAATGTGAGTTACGATGAATAGTCGGGCGATCCTGCGTGCCGGACATATGCCCCACGATCTGGGATGTCAATACGGGATCGTAAGGTACGGAATGTAAATGTCGCGGTCTACCCCCCTTCCTCGGGTCACGTGCGCCGGGCAAATTCGGTTCAATGATTTGGCGGCCCGGCTGGACGTGGCCTCAAATGGATGCCCGCAGGTGTCGCGCACCCCTCTCCACACCAGGACCGTGGATGTCATGCCGAACCGATTGGTGTGCGTGTCGCCAATCTGATGTTTCAGTCGGGGCTTTACCAAGTAGAGCGGTGTGCGGGTGCTCATTCGCGGATCTCTCCGATGCGAACGTAGCCGGCGAATGTCAGGTCACTGTCGTCAAAGTCTGAAGGCAGGAACGCCAGACCGGGCGGGGACGGTCCGATCGTCCATCTGCCGGTCTGTCCTTGCTCGGTCTGTTCCTGCTCGGTCTGTTCCTGCCACAGCCAGGTCAGCGGGCTGGCGTCATCGTCCTGTTGGATCAACAGGAACAGACCGCAGTTTCCCCACTCCTGCGCATCGAAGCGGCCGGCGGCAAGGTGCTCCGGCACGGGCACGCCGCGGATCAGGGTGATGGCGGTCATGGTGCGGCGGTCCTTCCTTGTGGCGCCTGTGGCGCCGGCGCGGGTACTGACGACCGTCACCGCGTCCTGCGGCAGGTGACTGGCAGGATGGCACGTCGTGCACCTCCATCCCTTCGGATCCTCCCGTTCAGTCCACCATCGGCATCCTCGGCAGCACGCGCACCTCCAGCCCGGCTCCGGGGTGGCGGCCACGCTGGACCACGACGGCGGGCGCTGCCTCTCCACCCGCTGTACGGTTTCCTCCAGTGTCTGCAGCACTGCGGCAGATGCCAGCGCTGCCAGCACCTCGGCCTTGTGCGCCCGGAGCGCGACCAGAAGGTCAGGGGGGATGGCCGACGCGGGATGGAGGCGAAGCCTGCCGTGGTCAGCCTGGACAGATATATCAAGGTCAGCCAGCTGCAGGAGGAGGGCGGCGGCGATCACAGGACGACCACGTCGTCACCGTTCACGGGCGGCTCAGCGCCCGCACCGTTCGCTTTTTCGTAGAGTGGGGGTTTCCGATCCGCCACAACGCCACAACCCGCGCCACAGGCCGGTTTGCCGTGTTTTCGTTCCGACACATGATCAACCTGTGTTGCGGATTGAAAATCGCTGAAACCGGCCTCCCAGGCGGGTTGTGGCGGTGTGGCGGTTTGAAACCCCCTTTGGGTGAATTCGGCGCCGTTGGAGGTGGACGGAGGCTCGATCGGCTCCTCAAGATAGCGAGACCACGCCTCCTCAAAGCTTTTGAACTCGTAACCCTTAGGGGTCTCACCCTCGATCCGAACCGTGTGGGGGACTATCCCGAACGGCCGCAGGAGGCGGGCAAGCTGCGCCTGTCCGAGCGCCTTACCATTCCGATAGTCAGCCCACGGGCTGGATGGGTCGGCAGCTAAAGCCGCGCACAGGGTTGCAGAGGAAATCTTGTCGGGGTCGCTCCCGTCCGCGGCGCGCTGCATGAAGATTGCCCGTACGTCGGCCAGAAGCCTCGCCCCACGACCCTCAACATCCATGTCATCCGCCGCTAGCGCCTCCGCAGCTTTGGTCAGCCTGGCGGTCCAGTCGCCGCCTGCCGCCTCGGCGATGGCGAATAGCGGGCGCCAGTTATCAGCTACCCGATTGAACAGACTCGCCGGCAGTGCGGGATCGGCGTCACGCAGCAGGGTGATGTGGTCTGTAACCCACCGGGCACAGCGGCGAGCGAGTTCTACCCCTTCAGCCTCGGCGGCCGTTCGTAGAGGCTCCGGCCGTTCGGCGCGGGTGGCACGTTTCATCCGAACCGGGATCGCGCGGTCCTCGATAGTGCCGGGCAGGTTGCCTATCGCGGCGATTGCCGCCGGAGCAAACACCCCAAAGGCGCGCGGCTCGGCCTCATCACCAACGCACCGGATCACCTGTCCACCGCGCTTGTGCCCGGCGTTCAGGATGCCGCGTAGGTCCTCGTTGTCGCTCAAGAATGTATCGGCCTCATCAATCAACAGTGTCGGTTCCGCAGCCTCGACCACACGAAAGACCGCCGCCGCCGTGACGTTCGCCGTGGGTAGAGGCTTGCAACAAACCAGTCCGACCGCGTCGAGCGCAGTTGTCTTGCCGCAGCGCCTTTCAGGCGATGTGAAGGCGAGCCGGGGTGAGTGCCGGAATAGGGCGAAGCAGTGCGTATGGACGGTCCATGCCGCCATCGCATCGGCCGCGCCGGCCGGCAGGAAGATGTGGCGGTCGAAGAACCCTGCCAGCCGCTCCAGCAGAACCGCACCGTCCACGCGCTGTGGCCACGGCTCTGGCGCCGGTAGAGTTAGAGCGCGGCCCTGCTTGTCTCCGCCGCCAGCGTCTCCGCCATCATCGCCACGCGCTGCGGCCACCAAGCGGTCCAGGATCGTAGCGCGAAGGCCCATCCGCGTCGCCTCAGCAGCGCGGACGCGCTCGTATTCCAGTAGGGATAGCTTTGCCAGCCGCGCCAGCGCTTCGTCATCTGTCTCGGGCGGCAGTTCATCGTTCATCGTGAAGCCGGATGCATCAGACATGGACGGCCTCCTGCTGACGCAGGATGTCGTTGAAGTCGCCCGCACCGCGCGGAACCGCCACCTGAACCACGCGGCCTTCAGCGCGCCATCGGGTCCATGCATCCCGAGCGGCGGCACGGCCGGCTTTGTCGGGGTCCGTGGCAATCACCACGCGGTGGACCTCTGGCGGCAGCACGAGGCCCCTGGCCATATTACCGGCGCTTATCCCCGCCCATCCTGGAAAGCCCGTCAGACGGCCCGCAGAGGCAGCGGTTTCGATGCCCTCACCGATTACCAGAGGCAGTCCATCAACCAGTTCCTCCAACCTGATGGCGCCACCCCAAACCGGGCCGAGACTGGCCTTCGCCGGCTCCACGTCCGCCTTCAGGCCATCTCGCGTGAGATAGGTGCGGTGCACTGCAATCGGTGCGCCCGTCACATCGATCACCAACGCAACCATTGCCGGATACCGACCACCTTCCGGGTGCGAGCAATCGGCGCAGAATCTGAGGGCGGGCGACGCGGCTAGGCCCGGCAGCCCGCGCGCGGTCAAATACACATCGGCCGGCGTGCCGGTAGCCGGAACACTACCGCACCACAGCCGCAGCGCCGTCTCCTGTTTCCACCGGCGACGTGCCTTGCTGTCATCGCGATCGTCGCGCGGTTCTGGCCGACGTTCGATGCCAGTGGCACGGGCCACCGCATCGGCGATTGCGTTTTGATCCTGACAACTGGCGCAATACAACATCGCACGGCCGTTTTTGCCGGTGCTAACGCTAAATGTGTTGCGGTAATCACAGGCGGGACACCGCCCTCGCCACGACCGGGGATAGCGCTTCAACCCAAGGGTTGCCGCAATTCCCTCAGCTGTAATCGCGTGTTCCTGACTAGACTTTTCCGAAATGCTCACGTATAATAGTCCTTGTTTAATCACAGTTAAACTCAGTCAAATCGACCCCCCGGCCTGACGATTTTTCAGGCCGGGTTTTCTTGTGTTCGGTGCAAACCACGACGGTCCAAACGGATGGCGCACCGCGCGCCTGTTCAGGATCGCGGGGTCGCGACAGACCAGGACCGGGCGCTCTCGCGGCGGCGGCTCCAGGCGCGGCTCGCGGGTCCCTAGACGCGGTCTGGGCAACGACCCCCAGCCGCGGCGAAATTGCTCGTTTGTGTCGGGCCACGACATGGACGCCATGCGCGCGCTGTCAGGGGTCACAGCGCGCCCAGCGCGGTGTGTGTGGCGGCGTGGCCAACCTCCGATGCTGTCACCGCGCCGACCGGCTGTCCCATCCAGGTCGAGCCGTGCCGCGTCACCCATCTTTTTGATGGGGATATCGAGGGCCGCTGCCTGTGTGCTGTGGTAGGCCACAGCCGTCTGCAGCGCGGTGATCTTCGCCTCAGTCTGCTGCGCCAGCCGGCAGTGTGCAGCTGCCATAGAGCCTGGCTCAAAAGCATGCTGTCTTTTAATCTGGGCCTCATTCACGTGCAGTCCCTCTTAGGCGGCGGCCTTACGGCCACCCATCACGACCGGTGCGGCCATCAGCTTGGCATACGCAATCTCAAACAGAGCCGCGGTCGGCACTATGGCCTTGCCGTTTACGTGCTTCGTCGGCAGCGGCCACGCCTCCAAGGTCCGAGGCGACACCGGAAAAAAGTGCTTGGTGATGATGGGCGCGCCCGTCTTCCGGTCAGTGTTGACCGGAAGCTCCTTCAGAATGTCCAGAAGATACTGGGGAAGATCTTCCTTTTCGGCCTTCAGCGGGTCGCGTAGGGACATGGTAGCGTTTAACTCCGTAGCGTTGCGTCCCCCAACTGATCGGGGGCGTGATGCTGCGGAGAATGGCGATGCGGAAAGCAGGCTGAAAGATTTTAGTGCTTTAGCAATATGCGAAAGGACTAAGGCTTTTACTAAGGTTTAAAGTGTTCCCCAGGATCAAGTCTCTGATCGGCGAATTCGTCTGCTTGGGCAAGCTTCTGGATCACCTCCCAAGTGGCCGACTCTCCAACGGCGGCCAGGATATCGTTGACCTCTTTTGGGAGTTCGGCTTTGTTCGGTGGCTTCCGTCGGTCGATCTTGTAGCGGGCATAGACCTCCCGCATGACATTGAGGACCCGCGCATCACTGGCCTTCGTAGGCTTCGATTTGGAGACCCTCTCCGGCACCGCTGGCGGTGAATGATCCGGAGCCGTCTTCTTAGCCCGCCGCCGTCTCATGTCCGAGGCGAATGGTTCGGCCCAGCGCGCGGCGCGCGGCCACCAGACGCTGATGGTGTAGCGATCCCCGTGGTCATTCCACCGAGGCGGGCCGGCGACCGTGCCTTGCTTCCAGTTTGGCTGCACCAAATCCCAATCGGTGACAACGATTCGTTTTAGGTCGTCAGACCACCCAAAGCCAGACGGCAGGCTAGCGGCGCCCGATTGGAAACCGTCAACCCGGTATGCCAGCTCGAATCCTCGGATACCGTGATTGATCTCCGGGATCAGCTCGGACGCGCTTTCGGGCAGCTTGAAATGCCATTCAAGCCACCGCGCCAGGTCTGACAGTGGCACCCAATCAGGCGGCTGCGCGAACGGGTCATCATCGTTTGGGGCTGGCATGGTCATTTCGCCTCCTCGGGCGCCCCCAGAGGTAGTCGGCAGCGCAGCCGGGTGAGGAAGCCGGCTTGTCGGATGGCCGTCCTAGCGCTGCCGATGGCGGTATAGTTCAGCCGGTGCGCGCCACCATCGGCAGCACGTTCGCATCGTCGCGTCCCTCTATGGCGGAAGCGAGCAGCCGCCCCCACAACTCCATCGCCTTGACCTGCTCCGGCCAGCGGGACGAGCGTTGGTACACGCCCATAACCCCAGCGCGCGTCGCCGACTGCCGGTGATTTAGAACGGTATCGGCGATGACTTCCGAGACTCCAGCCTCGCCCAGCGCAGTGGCAAACGAGCGGCGAGTGTCATGCCATGCCCAGCCGGTGACACCAGCCTTCTCACTCAGCGTCACCTTAAGGCGGTTGAAGCTTGTCACCACGCCCCCAGATTTCGGCGAAGGGAACACCAGCCCGACGCCACCCGTGGCCTTCTGGCGGTCGCGCAGCACTTCCTCTGCCAGTAGGTGCAAGTGCAGGCGGTGCGGCTCGTTGTTCTTGGTCAGGCGACCGGGTTGCTGCCACTCTGCCGTGACGAGATCGACGTGTGACCACTCCATGGTGGCAGCTTCCGCGCGGCGGCACGGGATCGCGATCAGGAAGCGGACGAGATCGCGCCATACGCCCTCTCGCCACCAATCAGCCGCGCGCCAGAGCCGCGCGAGATCAGTTGGGGACAGATAGTTGGACCGAGGCTGCGGCGCCTTGGGGCGGCGCGCGCGTGCGATCAGCACGCAGGGATTGGCCTCGATGTGACCAGCGTCCTGGCACCAGTCCAAAAAGCGGCTGATTGCCCCCCAACGCTTGCCGGCGATGGAGCCACTGCTCGTCGCATCCAGCAGGCGGCGCAGATCAGCGTTCGTCAGGCTGGTCGCAGGAAGGTCCAGTGCTTGCATCGTTTCGAGCGCAAGACGCACCTGTGAGACCTCACGCGCGACATACTCAGGAGAGGGCACCCCAGGGCCGCGCATCTTCGGTCGGCGTGCGAGTGCGACGGCATAACTCTCACTGAGCAGGCCGAGTCGGGCGCTACGTTGGCGCCGTTCAGCATCGGCCCTTGCTTTCTTCGCGGCAGCAGGATCGGCACCAGCCGCAACCTGCCCCTTGATCCTATTGGCTTCCGTGCGGGCATCGTCGGGCGAATGCGTCGCCGGATTGCCCATCGTGACCGTCCTGTTCGGAAAACGTCGTCCTGTCAAAGTATCGGTCCCGCGCAGCCGATAGGCAAAGCTCCACGCCATCGAAGTTTGGTTCACGATGAGCGCCAACCCCCGGCAGTCCTTATCGCGCACGATCAGCCGATGGTCGGGCTCCCGTCGCCGCCACGCAGCGTCGATCGTAGCTTTGGTGATCTTCACCGGCCCCTCGGCAACCACTTGCATGGCTGATCCTCGATCTCCTGCAACAGGACATTGACAGGACACCGAGCGCGTATGCAAGCGGAAAGTTGCGGAGAGGCGCGGAAGCTAATTTTGGCGGTATTGGCGCATTTTTCGATGGAAGTGCGGGGTGCAGCGGGAGCTACCGGGGACAAGCGGACGCATTAATACGAGTAAACCATATCTCCGGTCACGTGGCGTGCAAATAACGTTTCACACCTTCTCGCGACATTACTGAGACACCGTGGCAAAACCGCAACATGTCCCTCGTTGATGTCACCAAAATTTTGAGCTAATAAAGTACGCCACTAACCGCTTACAGGATGCATGCTATGCACACACCGTACCGCAACGCTTCTCAGCCTTGTTCGTCTCTGCCAGCCTCGGCTTTGGTTGGCATGCCTGTGGTTATTCCAGGCTGCTAGATCGCGACCCTCCGTGCCTGTGACTGAACCGGGTGCAGGTCGGCCACGCACTCGCGCGGCAACTCGGCGGACTTCCACCCCGGTCTGATGATCTGCGCCCCCGGCCACGCTCCGCTGTCGACCAGCGCAGTCATGGCCTCACGCGCGATGTCGGCGAATTCGGCGACGACCGCGTTCGTCGCCTGACGGCGGAACGCGAGCGCGCAGGTCGAGATCAACGGCGGCTGGCCGATCGGTCGGAACGCCAAAGCGCCGCGGGCGACTTCGTCCTGTACGGCTGTCAGCGGCAGGACCGTGCAGCCGATTCCATTGCGGACCATGACCTTGGTCGACGCGACGCTGCTCACCTGCATCGCTGGAACAAGCCGAATCCCGTACTGCATCGCCGCGCTGTCCACGCGACGCCGAATCCAGTGCTGCGGACCCGGCAGGATGAGCGACTCGCCGATCAGGTCGCGCAGCCGCAGCGGCGTGTGGTCCTCCGCCACCCGGGAATGCACCGGCGCGACGAGGCCGAGGCTCTCCGTCAGGACCGGCGATACATCGAGCTCCGGGAGAATCGGCGGGTCCTGGACGACCGCTATGTCGACGCGATGGTGCAGCACCCATTCTTCCAGTTCGCTGCCGCTTCCTTCGCGAATATCCATCGCGACATGCGGCCAACGCGCGCGGAATTCCCTGGCCAGGGGTGCTGCGAGCAATGGTCCCGTCTCGGCGGGAACCGCGAGCGACACTGTTCCCGGAACGGTTCCGGCAGCGCCGTCCGCATCCAGCGGCGAGGCCAGCAACTGCATGATCGTCTCCAGACGATCGCGCAGACACGCACCGGCCGGGGTCAGCATCACGCCCCGCCCGTGACGCACCAGAAGCTGCGTCCCCAGGCATTCTTCCAGCTTGCGGACCTGATGCGAGATAGCGGGCTGGCTGACATTCAGTTCGCGAGCCGATCGCCCGAAATTCCCGGTGCGCGCGACGCTCTGGAAATACCGGAGTTCGCGCAGGTCGAACGGCCGTTCCTTGGTGTCGCTTTGCAGCGACGTGCCGCGAACCCGCACAGGGAAGTTGCCGGCGTTCATCCAGACGCGGTCCCTCATCGTCGCCTTTGCTACGGGCAACCGGAGCCCTCGCGGCTCGCCCGCGTGATCCGGCCGATCGTGTTACGAAGGGAGCGTCAGTTCGGCCTTGCAAGAAAGCCGGAAATGTCGGCGGGCAGGCGTCAGGAGATTACTGACAGTCAGGCTAGGATAAACCTTACAGACATCGGCATTTGCCTGGCGCAGGTGAGGCGTCATCGCTCTCCGCCGTCACGCCCGCCTGCGTGTGCACATACACCTCGCCCGCTGCGCGGGAGAGAGCTGCCCCGAGCGAAGGCCGGGGTCGGAGCGCGCAGCGCGACGGGAGAGGGTGCTCCAGCAGGCAGGTGCCGCCGAGCAGCACCCTCTCCCGCGTCGCTGACGCGACTGGACCTCTCCCGCGTCACGGACGAGGTGTACTATATGCGGGCAACCTCCTCGACCGACCGCAGCCACCATCAGTGCCTGTCCAGCCAACCCTGATCGGCGGCATAGCGCACGAGTTCGACACGGCTGCGATAGCCCAGCTTCTCCATCGCGCGCGCCTTGTAGGTCTCGACGGTTTTCACGCTGATGTTCAGCCGCGCCGATATCTCCTTGTTGCTGTGGCCGCCGGCGACCAGGCGGAGGACATCGGTCTCCCGCTCGCTCAGTTCAGCCGCCTGGCCTGGCTGCGGATGGATCGTGCCCTTGGGGGGCCGGCCCACCACCTTCCCGGCGATGGCGGGATCCAAATACAAGCCCCCGGATACGACCGCATGCAGCGCGCGGATCAACTCGTCCGAAGCCGAGCGCTTCAGCAGGTAACCGCTCACGCCGGCTTCCATGAGCTGGCGCAGATACGAACGGTCCTCATGCACGGTGAGCACCAGCACGCGACATTCCGGCTGTTCGGCCAGCAGCGCGATGGCGACCTCGATGCCGTTCATCTCGGGCATCGAAATGTCGAGGACCACGACATCCGGCAGCAACTGCTTCGCCAGCCGCAGCGCAGTCCGTCCGTCGCGCGCCTCGCCGACCACCTGGAAATCCGGATCGGCCTCGACCAGCGCCTTGAGGCCGGCAAGCACGACCGGATGATCGTCGACCATCAGGACGCGCAATGGATGCTGTGTCATTGCTCGGGCCCCTCCCCGATCGGCACACAGGCGTAGACGGTGGTGCCGCCGTGCGCCGCCGCTTCGACCTCGAGACTGCCATTGACGAGCGCCAGACGCTCGCGGACCCCGAGCAGGCCAAGATGCGTCCTGCCCAGCGCAATATCGGCGCCTGCGTCCATCTGAAATCCGCGGCCATTGTCCTCGACGATCAGCCGGACCTCGCCGTTGGTGGCCTCCAGAACGACGCCGACCTGATCCGCGCCGGAATGCTTGACCACATTGGTGATCGCTTCCTGCAGCACGCGAAACAGCCCCGTCTCGACCGCGGCGGGCAACCGCCGATCACCCAGGGTGATCTCCAGGTCGATGCGCAGCCCCGAGCGCTCGGCCCATTCCTCGAGATACTGGGTAATCGCGTTGCGCAGGCCAAGATCGTCCAGTGCCATGGGCCGCAACTCCCACGCCATGCGGCTGAAGTCGCGGCCGAGTTCGGCGGTGAGATCCTTTAGTTCGCAGACGCGCCGCCGGGCGGCTTCATCGGTCGCGCAGATCGGCGCAATGGCATCGAATCCAAGGCGCAGCGCGGTCAGGTACTGTCCCAGGCTGTCATGCAGCTCGCGCGCGATCCGCGTCCGCTCGGCCTCCTGCGCCACCACGGCCCGATGCAGCAGTTCGCTGCGTTCCTCGTTCGCGGCGGCGAGAGCCTCTGCCAACGTGCGATATTTCTGCTCGCTCTCGCGCAATTCCTGCACTGCCTGCTCGCGCGCCTCGCCGCTCCGGTGAAGCTGCTCGCCCGCCTGATGCAGCGAATGCGCAACGGCATCGGTTTCCTTGATGCCTGTCGGGTGCACCGGCAGCCGCTCGCCGCGGCCGACGCGTCGGGCGTAGCTGACCAGCGCACTGATCGGCCTCGCGATGTGGCGCCCGATCAGGCTGGCCAAAACCAACGCGATGCCGACCGTCACCAGGCCGACCAGCATGAGGATCAGGGTGGAATGACGGACCGGGGCAAACAGGATGTCGTCGGGAATGGCGATGTCGACTGCCCAGCCGGCCAGCTTCACATCGGTGTATGCGTTGTAGACCGGTATCCCCTCGCGCGAGATGCTCGGGAACCAGCCGTCGTTCGCCGTCTGGAAACGTTGGATGATCGCCGGGCGCCCAATCTGACCGACGAAGCGGTCCGCCTCGCGGCTCCTGGCGAGCGTGTAGCCACGACGATCGGTGATTGTAACGATCCAGTCCGTCGGCAGGTCGAGCTGTGCGAGGATCTCGGGCAGACGAGACGCAATGTTGAGGCTGAGTACGTAGGCCAGGCGGTCGTCGCGAAACACCGGGACGGCGATGGCGATCACCGGCTTCCTGCTGACTGCGCCTGTGGTGAAGTCGGAGATGTCAGGTTGGCCGGTCGCGACGATGCGCCTTATCGTGTCGGGAGCGGTCGTCACCGGCAGCTTTTCGCCGAACGGCACGCGCGTATTGACGACTTCCTGGCCGGTGAGATCGCTCAGGACGAGATTCAGACCGTCCTCCCGCGTGGCCTGGCTTGCCTGTGCGTGGAACGCCGCCAGGTCGCCGGTCTGCAGATATTTCGATCCGGCGACGACGAACAGGCGTGCCCGCAGCAGGCTGAGCTCATGATCGATCGTGGCGGCCGCCGCCTGCGTGCGCTCGCGCACGGTGTTCGCCATGATCTCCTGCTCATGTTCGGCGGAACGAATGACAAGGAACGCGCTGAATGCGAGCAGCGGCACGACAACCACGAGAATGAGCCCGACCACGCAGGTGCGGACCGACAGGGGCGATGACATGCGGCCACGCAGCCACCACTCGGGCGGTCGGTGCGTCATGGAGTCTACGCCGACCCCCGATGTGCCCCCCATAAGTGCCGTCTTAGCAGCAAGTCGGTGCGGTATCCAGATGGACCGGCAGCGCTAGTGCCTTGGTTTGAACGGCATGTGCGGCGGCCACGCCCGTGAGCAACGCCGCTAGATCGAGATGATCTGCCCCCCGCCGACAGCCTCGAGGAACGTCGCGATACCGGCCACTTCGACGCCCGGCATGAGGCCCGCCGCGTCCAATCCCTCCGCGCGCAATCCGGCTTCGCAGGCGATCAGCCGCGCGCCCATCTCGTGCGCGGCCTCGCGCAGTTCGTCCAGTCCCGCCACGCCGGCTGCACGAATGCGCGCATCGCGGTCGGCGTCCGCAAGCCCGGACCAGTCCAACAGCAGCGCATTGCAGCCGGCATTGGTGGCGAACAGCACCACACGGCGGCCAAGCGCCGCGGCGCCCGAGGCTACGACGAACGCGTAGTGTGCGCGGTCATGCGCCCCCGACAGCAGCAGGATCCCGAGCCGTTCAGACGGCACAGGCTTGTGCCGAAGCGTTTCGATGGGCCGACAGGTCCCTGATCGTCGCGGCCGGACTGCACAGCGCACAGTGCGGGTCCTGGCGCAGCCGCACGGTGCGGAAGCGCGTCGCCAGCGCGTCCCAGATCAGCAGCTTGCCGGACAGGCTCTCGCCGACGCCGAGAATCTCCTTCAGCACCTCGGTCGCCTGCAGGGTGCCCATCACGCCGGTGACCGCGCCGAGCACGCCGGCCTCGCTGCAGGTCGGCACCGTGCCCTCGGGGGGCGGTTCGGAATACAGGCACCGGTAGCAGGGCCCGCCCTCATGCAGGTGCGGCTTGAACACCGATAGCTGGCCCTCGAAGCGCAGCACGGCGGCGGACACCAGGGTGCGTCGGCCCAGCACGCAGGCGTCGGACACAAGGAAGCGCGTGGCGAAATTGTCCGTGCCGTCGCAGACAATGTCGTAGCGCGCGACGAGGTCGGCGGCGTTGTCCGCATCGAGGCGCATGCGGAGCGGTTGGATCCGCACCAAGGGGTTGATCTCGTGCGCCGCCTGCGCTGCCGAGTCCGCCTTTGGTGCGCCGATCCGCGCGGTGGTGTGCGCGATCTGCCGCTGCAGGTTCGACAGCTCCACGTGGTCGTGGTCGACGATGCCGATCGTGCCGACGCCGGCAGCGGCCAGATAGAGCGCCAGCGGCGAGCCCAGCCCCCCGGCGCCAATCACCAGCACCCGCGCGGATTTCAGCTTCGCCTGGCCGGTCCCGCCCACGTCCTGCAGCAGGATGTGGCGGGAGTAGCGGCGGATTTCGTCTTCGGTGAAATCGAGGTCCATGGGAGTAGGATAGGGTGGCACAACGGCGCTTGCGAGTGCTTCGGCTCACCCTTCGCGCGCGTTCCTTGAGCCCAGTCCCTGCGCCAGCAAGGTGACGGCGAGCGTATTGAGGCTGACGCCCTCCCGTCGTGCACGTTCGGCAAGACTGCGATGCAGCGACTTCGGCGTGCGCATCTGCCATTTGCCGCTGTATGCGCTGGCCTCGGCGCCAGGAACCGGAATCGGTCGTCCTGCCTCCCGCATCGCCGCGATCCAGGCGCGCTTGGCATCCTCGCCATTGCTGATCGCCTCCCCGACGGTCTCCCCGTCGGAGATGCAGCCCGGCAGGTCCGGAAACTCGATCAGATAACCGCCACCTTCCTCAGCCGTCAGCGGCCGGATCATGAACGGATAGTCAGCGTCACTCATTGTCACCTCGCACCGCATCGAGAAGTCGGACGAACCGCTGGACATAGATCGGCTTGATCGGACGTCGCGCGGGGACCGACAATGCTTCCATCAGATCGGGATGCTCGAATACCACGTGACTGCCGCCGGACTTCCGAACGTTGAGGCCGAACCTCCTGGCGACCAATTCAAGCTGAGCGATCCGCCAATCCCGTGGGTTGGCGCGCATGTGCTCCAGCGTCTTTGTCAGCCCGCGCCATGGTTGTTGCCGATTCTAATAGTATCTCATGCAGTATCATTCAAGTGCCCAGCAAACACCGATGCACCCTTGGGCTCGAAGGTAAGGCCGCACCTGTGCCACATTCGTCGAATGCCAGCTCCAACCTCTGATCACGCCCTGGTGCTGTTCTCCGGCGGCCAGGACAGCACGACCTGCCTTGCCTGGGCGCTCGCCCGCTACCCGCATGTGGAGACCATCGGGTTCGCCTATGGCCAGCGGCATGCGGTGGAGCTGGACTGCCGCGCGCCGATCCGCGAGGCGGTCGCCGCCATGCGGCCGGGCCGGCTCGGCGCCGACTACATGGTCGACCTTTCGGCGACCCTGGCAGCACTGGGCTCCTCGGCGCTGACCGCGGACACCACCATCGCGATGACCGCCGAGGGGCTGCCGAACACGTTCGTACCCGGCCGCAACCTGTTGTTCTTCACCTGCGCCGGGGCGCTGGCGTACCGCCGCGGGCTGGGCCGCATCGTCGCCGGCATGTGCGAGACGGACTATTCCGGCTACCCCGACTGCCGCGACGATACGATCAAGGCGATGCAGCTTGCGCTCAACCTCGGCATGCAGCGCCGCTTCGTGCTGGAGACGCCGCTGATGTGGCGCGACAAGGCCGCCACCTGGGTGCTGGCCGAAGCACTCGGCGGACCCGCTCTGGTCGAACTGATCCGCACCGAGACGCACAGCTGCTATCTGGGCGATCGCAGCCGCAGCCACGACTGGGGCTATGGCTGCGGCACCTGTCCGGCCTGCGAGCTGCGGGCCGGCGGCTGGCAACGCTGGCGTGCGGGCGCCGGGTCGGGTTCAATTGACGCGTCGCTGCCACCAGGAGATAGTGCATGAAATTCCTTCCCCCGCTCGTCGCGCTCGCTGCTGTCCTGCTTACCCTGCCCGCGCAGGCGCAGCGGGCGGTGAGTATCCAGGCGCGAACGGCCGGCGATCTGGCGGACCTCTGCGCAGCCAATCCCAAGGACCCTGAGCGCGACGCCAAGATCAATTTCTGCCACGGCTTCGCGCAGGGGGCGATCACGGCGGAGCTCCGCCATTCCGAGGGCAAGAAACCGTTCTGCTTCCCCAGTCCGGCACCGACCCGCACCGCGACGATGAGCGAGTTCGTCAACTGGGCTCGTGCGCTGCCGGAGCACAAGGCGATGCCGGCGGTTGACGGGCTGTTTCAGTTCCTGGGCGAGCGCTTCCCCTGCAAATAGCCATCCCCCAGCAACGATCGCGTTACTGGACAGCCCACTGAACGCTTCCTAGCCTCGCGCCAGGTCCATGGGAGGATCGCCGGGGTTTGGCCGAGCCGGTGCTCGAGCTGCGCGGGATTTCCAAGAGCTTCGGCGCGATTCGGGCGTTGAGCGAGGTGGACCTGTCGCTCGAGCCAGGCGAGGTGCTCGGCCTGATGGGTGACAACGGCGCCGGCAAATCCACGCTGGTGCGGATCATCGCCGGCAACTTCCCGGCAACCTCCGGGGAAATGCGGCTGAACGGCGAGCCGGTGCAGTTCCACCGACCGGTGGACGCGCGCCGCAAGGGGATCGAGATCGTCTATCAGGAGCTCGCGCTGTGCGACAACCTAACCGCGGCGGCGAACGTCTTCCTCGGCCGCGAGCTGACCCGCCGCGTGGGGCCGCTGCGCCTGCTCGACTATCCCGCCATGTATGCCCGCGCCGGCGCGCTGTTCGCCGAACTGAAGTCCGAGACGCGCCCGCGCGATCTGGTACGGCGCATGTCGGGCGGCCAGCGCCAGGCGGTGGCGATCGCCCGCACGCGGCTCTCCGATTCGCGCATCGTGCTGCTCGATGAGCCGACCGCCGCGATCTCGGTGCGCCAGGTCGCCGAGGTGCTGGACCTGATCCGGCGGCTGCGCGACCAGGGCATCGCGGTGGTGCTGATCAGCCACCGCATGCCGGACGTGTTCGAGGTCGCCGACCGCGTCCTGGTGATGCGGCGCGGCCGTAAGGTCGCGGAGAAGCCGATCGTCGAATCGAGCCCGGAAGAAGTCACCGGGCTGATCACGGGAGCGATCGATGCCGCTTGAGGCGCCCGTGACGATGACCGGCGTGGCGGACGTCAGGGAACACACGCTGATCCAGCGCCTGCTGTCCAGTCAGGCGTTCTGGGTGACGATCGCGCTGCTCGCGATGTGCGTCGTGATGGCCGTGCTGCAGCCCGCCGCCTTCGCCAGCACCGAGAATTTCTACAACATCACGCGCAACTTCGCCTTCATCGGCATCATGGCGCTCGGCATGACGACGGTCATCATAACCGGCGGCATCGACCTTTCGGTGGGCTCGGTGATGGGGCTCGCCGCGATCGTCGCCGGCCTGGTGCTGCAGGACGGCGGCGCGTGGTGGCTGGCGATGGTTGCCGGCCTTGGCACCGGACTCGCGGCGGGAGCGGTGAACGGCGTGCTGATCGCCTGGCTTGGCCTGCCGCCCTTCGTGGTGACCCTTGGAACGCTGTCGGTCGGTCGGTCGCTGGCGGTGGTGCTGTCGCAGAACAAGATGATCTATGATTTCGGTCCCGACGCGGACATTATCTTCGCGATCGGCGGGGGACAGATGCTGGGCGTCGCCAATCCGGTCTGGGCGCTGCTGGCGCTGACGGTGGTCTTCTCCGGGGTGCTGCACCTGACGCGCTGGGGACGGCATCTCTACGCCATCGGCGGCAACGAGCAGGCCGCGCTGCTGACCGGTGTGCCGGTGGCGCGGGTGAAGCTCGCCGCATACATCGTCTCGGCGATGACAGCCGCGCTGGCCGCGGTGCTGATCATCGGCTGGCAGGGTTCTGCCATCAACGCGCTTGGCATGGGATACGAGCTGCGGGTGATCGCCTCGACGGTGATCGGCGGCGCCAATCTCATGGGCGGCGAGGGCGGCGCCTATGGTGCATTCATCGGCGCCGCGCTGATCGAGGTGATCCGCAATTCCCTCCTCATGGCGGGCGTGGATTCAAACTGGCAAGGGACTTTCGTCGGCGTCTTCATCGTTCTCGCGGTGCTGCTGGAAAAGCTCCGCGGGCGCCGGCGCGCGTGACAACGAAAGCAGGAGAAACGCGATGAGAAAGTATCTGGCGGCCGGTGCGGCGCTTGCGGCGCTGCTGGCGATCTCCGTGCATCCCGGCGCGGCGGCCGACAAGAAATACGTCTTCGCCCTGGTGCCGAAGAACATGAACAA
Organism: uncultured Alphaproteobacteria bacterium; assembly: GCA_963794185.1. Taxonomy (GTDB): domain Bacteria; phylum Pseudomonadota; class Alphaproteobacteria; order Acetobacterales; family Acetobacteraceae; genus JAMXLO01. Next base: position 131,978 of record CAWCDM010000072.1, read on the forward strand.
CCCGTTCTTCGATCAGGCGCGCGACGGCTGCAAGCAGGCCGAGAAGGAGTTGGCCGGCGCGATCGAGTGCCTCTACATCGGTCCCGGCGAGCACGGCGGCGGCGAGGAACAGGTGCAGGTCGTCAATGACCTGATTGCACGGAAGGTGGACGGGATCGCCGTCTCGCCATCGAATGCGCCGGCGATGGGCCGTGCGCTGATCGCGGCACAGGCGGCCGGCATTCCCGTGCTGACATGGGATTCCGATCTGCTCGAACGCGACCAGAAGCTGCGCATCGCCTATGTCGGCACGAACAATTACGAAATCGGCAGAAACCTCGCCATTCAGGTGGAGACGATCAAGCCGAAGGGCGGCACGATCTGCATCCAGTCCGGCGGTGCGGCGGCGGCGAACCACAACGAACGCATGCAGGGGCTCCGCGACACGCTGTCCGGCGAGCCAAGCAAGACGCCGCCAGGCAAACGGCTGACCGGACAGAACCTGTGGACGGAGGTCGACGGCTGCCCGCTCTACACCAATGACGATTTCCCGGTGGCGGTGCAGCAGATGGAAGACATCCTGGGCAAGTACCCGCAGCTGGACGCATTCGTGCCGACCGGCGGTTTTCCACAGTTCCTGCCGCAGGCGTATCGGAAGGTGGCAGAGAAGTACAAGGCGCGGCTGGCCAACGGATCGCTGGCGCTGGTTGTCGCGGACACGCTGCCGGTGCAGATCGATTTGCTGAAGGCCGGTCTGTCGGGCGCCCAGGTGGGGCAGCGGCCGTTCGAGATGGGCTACCGGACCATGTTCTTCCTGAAGGACATCAAGGACGGCAGGGCGAAGCCGGCGGATCCGACCTACACCGGTCTGGATGTCTGTACGCCGAAGAACGTGGCGACGTGTGTGGGCGGTTAGCCCGACTTCGCGGATTCGCACCCGGAAAAACCGACTTTGGTCCGGAGGCGGTTCGATAAGTGTTTGTTATTCCATGGCTATATTGAAGGGCCTCGGTCGAAAACGGCTGTAGTGAAGACCTACCCCGTTCCGCTCGCTCGATTCGCCTCGCTAGATTTGCCGGGTCATGTTTTTGCGGCAGACCCGGCGAAAGAAGGACGGCAAGACGCACAGCTATTGGAGCGTCGTCGAGAACCAGCGCATCCAGGGCGGCCGGGTGGTGCAGCGCCACGTTTTATATTTGGGTGAGATCAGCCCGTCGCAGACCGCGGCCTGGCGCAAGTCCATCGAAGTCTTCGATGAGGACGCGGGGCATTCGCGGAGCCTGGCGCTGTTTCCCGAGGACCGCTGCGCCGGGCTCACGCCCGACAGTTCGATCGTGCAGCTTCGCCTGTCCGAGATGCGGCTGTGCCGGCCGCGGCAATGGGGTGCGTGTTGGCTGGCTGGGCAGCTGTGGGGAGAGTTACAGCTGGATCGGTTCTGGGCCGATCGGCTGCCTGTGAACCGCAAGGGGACGCGGTGGGATCAGATCTTGCAGGTCCTGGTGTCGTACCGGCTGATCGCGCCGGGCAGCGAGTGGAAACTGCACCGTGACTGGTTCGGCCGCAGTGCCATGGCGGAGCTTCTGGGAGCGGATTTTCGCCTCGCCGAACCGCACAAACTTTATGCCTGTCACGATTTCCTGCTGGAGCATAAAGCGGACTTGTTCACCCACTTGGTGAACTCGCTGGCGTGATCTGTTCAACGTCGATTTCGACGTTCTGCTGTATGATCTGACCAGCACCTATTTCGAGATCAATGCCTCGGACGTGCCGGAGGGCGACAAGCGCCGCCACGGTTACAGCCGCGACAAGCGGCCGGACTGCCCGCAGGTGGTAATCGCTCTGGTGGTCACCCCGGAAGGCCTGCCCTTGGCCTACGAGGTGCTGCCCGGCAACACGGCGGACTGCACGACGCTGCGAATGTTCCTCGCCAGGATCGAGCAGCAATACGGCCGCGCGCGGCGTGTCTGGGTGATGGATCGCGGGGTTCCCACCGAAGCGGTGCTGGCGGAAATGCGCAACAGTGACCCGCCGGTGCAGTACCTGGTGGGAACGCCGAAGGGTCGCCTGTCGCGTCTGGAGAAAGACCTGCTTGCCGAACCTTGGCAGCAGACGCGCGAAGGCGTGCGAGTCAAACTGCTAGCCGAGGACAATGAGCTTTATGTCTTCGCCGAGAGTGTCGATCGCGTCAACAAGGAACGCGCGATGCGCAGGCGGCAGATGAAGTGGTTGTGGAAGCGGCTGCATGAGCTCGCCGCCATGGAGATATCGCGCGAGGAGATGCTGATGAAGTTGGGTGCGGCACGATCGCGTGCGTCCACGGCATGGCGCCTGATCGAGATCAACATGGATCGGGAGAGTTCCATGTTCATCTACGCCCTCAACCGGCAGAAGCTGCGCAAGGTGCGTCGGCGCGAAGGGCGCTATTTGCTGCGCACCAACCTGACCGAGAACGATCCCGCGCTGCTGTGGCAGGACGACATCCAGCTCGTCGCCGTGGAACAGGCGTTCAAGAACCTCAAGGGCGACCTGGCAATCCGCCCGGTGTTCCATCAGGACGAGCGCCGTATCGAAGCCCATATCTTCATCGCGTTCCTGGCATACTGCCTCCAGGTCACGCTGCAACGCCGTCTTCATGCTTTGGCGCCCGGATTGACCGCGCGCAGCGCACTGGAGAAATTCGCCGCCGTCCAGATGATCGATGTCCATCTGCCGACAACCGACGGACGGGAGTTGCTGTTGACCCGCTACACCCAGCCCGAGGCGGCACTCCAACTCCTGATCCAACAGCTCAAGTTCCAGTTGCCGCCCCAACAGCCTCCCAAAATCACCACCGCCGCTGTCGCCCGCGTCACCTGATGTAGTGAAGACTTTTTCGTCTACCTCATTGATAAATAAGGACCGGACCACTCAAAAACCCGCGAATCCGCGAAGACGGGTTAGACCCCCTCCCTGCCTCCCCCGCTTCGCGGGAGAGGAGAACACAAGTGCCGGCTCCTCCGCGAAGCGGGCAAGAACGTCGAAGCACCACTCTCCCACGAAGCGGAGCAGGAACATAGCAAGTACCCCTCTCCCGCGAAGCGGGGGAGGGCAGCGAGGGGGCGTCAGGGAGATCCGGCGGCGGATAGTAAGGCCGCTCGCCCAGCGCCTGAACGCGCAGCCAGAATGCCTCGCCGCTCGCCTTGC
>CAWCDM010000073.1:0-22713 GCA_963794185.1 uncultured Alphaproteobacteria bacterium
AACACCGGACGACGCCGACCTGCCGACGCCACGCTCGACGCTGGCGGCGCGCTACGTGCGCGTCCTGCTGGGTCATGCCGGAACCGGTGCCGCAATCGGTGGTGGCCTGGGGGCCATCGGGGGTGCGGCTACGACGCCGGACAACGCCGGACCGACCAAAGCTACTGACATTCAGGATCGAATGACGCACCGGATCGCGGCCGCACGGCACACCGGGCAACTGGACCGCAGTGTCTGGATCTCCGCGACTGCCGGCCATCTCGCCGACGGCTGGGTTGCGGACCTACCTTCGCGCCCATCAGGCCATGGCCATCGCGACCTGCCGCGATCGCACTCACCGTTTTGCGGGCCCTGACCATCGAGCTCAGACAGCGCGAATGTCGGCCTCGGACTGATTTCAATAGTCAGGATGCACTTCACCGGGTGCCGTATCGCCGGACGAGTTGGTTTCGATCGAATTGATACTGAAGCTGGCGTCTGTGAGCAGGCCGATGATCTGGGAAGAGGTCAGCCTGTTGATGTACTGGACCGAGTTGCCGATCAGAATCCGCCAGGCGCGCTCGCTATAGCGTAAATACCGCTTCGAGCCGAAGCGGCCCTGGAAAAAAGCAAGGTGATCGTCAAGGCCGACCTGAGCGACGAACTGTCCACCGGGCTTCAATATCCTGTGCCAGGTCCGGGCGGCTGATGGAAACGTGTCTGCGTCCACATGCTCAAGAACGTCAATCGACATGATGCGATCAAACGTGCCTTCCGGGAAGTCCGGGCACCCGCTAGCGGAGCAATGATATTGCAAGCCCATCGCCCGATACGCCGCATCGAAATCGCCGGCCCTCGACAGCAGGTCGGCACAACTCTCCGCATGTTCCCGCACCGCTCCGTCCAGCGGCAGCGAAAGCACCTGATCGCGTATGATCGGGAGCGTTGCCTGAAATGATCGCCAATTGCGCATGTCTTCGGTATCGAAGGCGTGCAATTCATCCTGACGCAGAAGCGCACAGAAGACGCAGAGCACGTGGGCCCATCCCGTGCCAAGGTCCATAAGGCGCTGCGGCTGATTCGGCAGACCTTCGAGGCACCACAGGGCTTCCTGGACAATCGCCTTCCGCGGGCCGGTCTTCAGCTTGGTGGCTGTCCGATAGGCGCCGCGCGTCCATGTGTTGGCGGATGCCACCTTCAGCGCGCCTGCAGCAATAAAATAGTTCACGGGATCGACCTCCGCTCCGCGCGCCAGGATGGCCGTGTGCCGCCGCGTGGCCGAGGGCGATGAGTGCCAAAAGGTAGTAGCGATCGGCACGCTCGGGGTCGCTGCCGGCATTGCACCCATTTTCGTCCAACTAGAGACGAAAGTCGAGGTGCTAGGGCCTACTTTTCGGCCGAATCCTTCGCCATGTGGCGGTGTCTTCTGCTGCGCCGAAACCAGCCCCCGCCCGCCGACCCCGTGTCTGATCTGTATTGGACGGTGATGGAGACGCTGACGGCGTTCGTGCGCGAACGGGCGCGGTGGAACGATAGAACCGTCTGCCGGCAATGGCCGCTCAAGTCTCATCCGAACCCGAAGTAGCGTTCCCAGCTATGCGTGAGCAAAAGTGTTCAGAGACTAATAGAAAGTTCCTGAGCCGTATAACAGAACTGCTCCTGTGGCGTCAGAAACCCGCGCGAAAATGCATCTGTAGGCACGTCGGCCAGCAAGCGATAACAAGAGTTGAAGTCCAGAGGCTTCACGTCATCGCCCTGTTGCTCCTGCCGCAGTGCTCTCTCCTGCGCGAGCAGCCGTAGGACAGACTCCTCGTGGGTATCTACGACTGGGCGTTGCGGGAGGTAGATCATGGTAGCCGGAGCCTGATATGGCGTGCATCCGACCACCAGGATCGCCAGCAACAGGCGGCTCATCTTATGGGGCAACTCAGTTAAGTTCCTGAGCAGTATAACAGAACTGCTCCTGTGGCGTCAGAAACCCGCGCGAAAACGCATCCGTCGGCACGGTTGCTAAAAGGCGGTAACAACGGTTGAAGCCAAGTTGCTTCACCTGCTCGCCCTGTTGCTCCTGCCGCAGTGCTCTCTCCTGCGCGAGCAGCCGTAGGACCGACGCCTCGTGGTCGAAGGGGTGTTCCGGCGTGCATCCGACCACCAGGATCGCCAGCAACAGGCGGCTCATTGTGCAGATCATGTCGATGCGGTCGCTCTTGCACCGTGCGCAGCGCCAGCGCAGCCGCACCAGCGGGACATCGCCACGGCCAGCGGCGGGCCTTGACGATCACGGGCACGGCAAGAGGGGCGGCCTTCGCCTTCTTGCGAGGTGGACGCTTGTAGCGGTCCACGTAGGTCACGACGCGTGCCGTGGGGCGAACCATACCCCACGTGCAAAGTGCCACAACGTGTGGCAGGATTTGCCGGCGGCGGTGGTCCTGATAGCGAGATCGCCGCCGCCGGTTGAACGCGCAAGTTCCGTGCCGGACCTACTGGCAGCTCGACGGGGCTGCCGGCCCCTTGGCTCCTTACCTGACCGCACCGGACCTTACCTGCGGTGATTAGCTGCATCCGCTTCACGGCAACGCCTCCACAAGCTTTATTACCGCGGCGCAGACGGCGATCCATGCGGCGATTGCGATTGACAGATTAATCAACCACATCAGTAGCCTGACGAGACTCGCTTCCCGTCGGTGACGATCGGCTTCGCATGGCCGATGGCGTCGAGGAGGCATCAATACTTCGTGATCACAGCGGGCGGGTCGGACAGCTCGACGCAAATGGGCTGAACGGGGCCATGGCAACCACGTCCGCGACTGTGAAGGTTGCCAGCCAGAGAGTCGACGGCTCCGCGTCGCCGGAACCCGCTATCTACGATCCCAGGGCGCTTTACATCATTGTGTGGCATTTCGGACTCACCAGGCCCCGCTCGCCAAAGAAAAGAGCGTTGAACAGCCCTGGCTGGTAGGTCTGGTGAGCATGGCCGTCATCTTTGTCGTGCTGGTACCAGTGATTTGTTTCACACGGGCTTCCGGCTGACAGAGCGTTTCGTCCGACGCGCGGACAGAACACGCGACTGCGACAGGGGAACTTATCATGACATCCCAACTTCGCACGCAGACGTATCCGTATCAGTCATTCGACCTTGCAGACAATTCCCCATCGCAACACGACGCTGAGGAAGAGGCTCACGCCCGAATACGTCGGTTCGGGAAGACACTGGCTGCCGCCCTCCTAAAGCGCGGTGCCCGAATGCTGCCGGCTGATTGGCGTATCCTGCTATGGAGCAAGGAGACAGACGAGGCCATTATTGCTTCATATGGATCAGTCCAGATCCACAGTGTCGGCCATTGTCGGTAAGAGGTGATCGGCGCCCACAAGGTCATGGACCTCACCGCCAGTCAGGTAGAAGTCGACGGGATTACCCAGTGCATCGACCAGGGCGTGGATCTTGGTGCTCAATCCTCCACGTGAGGGGCCGATGCCCGGTCCTCGGCGGTTTTTTGGGCGCCGGCACTGTGTTGATGAGCAGGCGCAATGGTGCTGTCGATCATGGCGTATTCGTTGTCCGCATCGGCGGCGAGATGTTGGAAGATCCGTTTCCAGACGCTGGATTTGGCCCTACGGGAGAAGCGTGTGTGGATCTTGATCGGATCACCGAACCGTTCTGGCAGGTCAGGCCGCCGAGCAGCAGCAGTGCCATGCGGACGCCAGTCGCCTGGCGATGCAGCCCGACGCGTACCGACGGAATCACCGCCTGCCTTCCAGTGTCGTGGCGACGAGAAGGAGGCTCAGAACGATACCTTTCTCCACGGAACGGCCCTTTTGATGATCAGACTGCGTCGCAAACTGTCCGTCCGAGGATATCGGTGAGCCACTCCACATGATCATTTGTGACGCGGACAGATCAACCTGATGCACGATCCTGCGTCGCTGGTCGCCAGATCGCCGCAGCGAAGACACGGACGCCGGTAGCCCGTCCCCTGTGGCAAGGCGCATGAGCGTCGCAGTCCCCTCGGTGCCAACTCCGCCGAATTCGGGGAGCCGCGTGCCGAATCCTATGGAATTTATACGCGTGGCCTCGATATACGCTGTCTTGGCGATCCCGCAGTCAGCCGACGCGGTCGCGCGCCCGAGCATTTCGAGACATCCAGGACAGGGGAGGTCCACATGGCCGATCTCGTCGACATTGCTCTACCCGCCGCTGCTCAAGCGGCCGCGGAGACACTCGGACTTACGGTTCAGCGCAGCGTGACAATTGGCGCGCGCGTTCGTGATATTCCGCGCGACGAGGCCGAACTCGCGATCGAGTATCTACGCGAATGGGGCTTTGCCGCACGCATTCTGGAGCATCCCCCCGGAGATGAGCCCAGCGCGGCGCGCGCCGCGTAGCAAGGTGAGAGGCGGGTAATTCCGATGAGCAAGAAAAAAGATCGGTCCTGGTTCGTTTGCCCGCAGTGGGCAGAATTGGTGTCCGGTCACTACGCGAGCGATGCCGAAGCAGCTCGGGCGCTGAAGACGGATCCGAAGGTCCTGGCGAGGCTCCGATCTCGCACGCCTGTCGCCAAATCGACGTTGCTCCGAATTGTGCAAGCCTTTGCCAACCGGCACGATGTGGAGTTGCCGATCGCGGACCTCGTTATTGATACGAGATCACGCTGACGGCCGAACTTCGTAAACACGGTCAACTCAAAGCATCAATGAATAAGGGCAGAACGACGGTTCGGTGAATTGGTCAACTGCGCAGGTCATGGGTGATTTAAGGGAATCACAAGACCATGGGATCACGGCATAATCTCCGCATATCTGGCAAGCCGTTCGGGATCCAACACAGACGGAGATAGGAAACAATGTCAGCCGGGCGCTGCCCGCGCGCTGTTCGCCTCGGCAGAAGCCTATCCGCTCACCAAGGCAGGTCGCATTGCAGACGTATGCGCCGCTCTGCCGACCGCGCTCGCGAGCCTGGGAACCGACATCAGGGTTTTGCGGGGTTATCCGTCGGCACTGGACATGACAGGGTGCGCGACGTGATCGTCGCGGAGGTGCCAATGGAAGAGCTCGACGCGGGCAACTTCGTGCGCGCGTTCGAGACGTGAGGGTGCCATTGGCCCCAAGGGACTTCAGCCGCGTGAGGCACAACTCGCCCTCGAACCCGGCTTCAATCCACGCCGCCGCGAAGACGCGCCTCGCCGTCGGCGCGCTCGGTGTCGTGTTCGGCGACATCGGAACCAGTCCGCTCTATGCCTTTCGGGAAAGCTTCATCGGCACGCACCGGCTGCCGATTGACCCGCTTCACGTGCTTGGCGTGCTGTCGCTGATTGTTTGGGCGCTGATCCTGGTGGTCACTGTCAAATACGTGCTGATCACGATGCGCGCCGACAACCGGGGTGAAGGTGGCTCCTTCGCGCTACTCGCTCTTATCAGTCGGGTTGCTCCGCGAGCTCGGCTGCTGCCCGCCATCTCGGCGGGTGCATTGCTGGCGACGGCATTGTTCTATGGTGATGCTGTCATCACGCCAGCGATTTCGATCCTCTCGGCGGTCGAGGGCATGACCCTGGCTGACGAGAAATTCAGCATCGCGGTGGTGCCCATCACCTTGGTCATCACACTGGCTCTCTTCGCGATCCAGCACCGCGGCACCGGTGCAATGGGGCGGTTCTTCGGTCCGGTGATGCTGGCATGGTTCATCGCCATCGGCGTGCTCGGAGCAACGAACGTCGCGGCACGCCCAGCTGCGTTGGAGGCGGCAAGCCCCACCTTTGCGTTCGCCCTGGTCGCCAGGGACCCGCTGCGTGCCTTCCTGACCCTGGGTACTGTCGTGCTGACCATTACCGGCGCTGAGGCGCTGTATGCCGACATGGGGCATTTCGGCCGCCGCCCGATCGCGCGCGCCTGGATGGTCGTGGTGCTGCCGGCCCTGCTGCTCTGCTATGCCGGCCAGGCCGCTCTGGTGCTCGATAACCCCGCAGCCATCGAGCAGGCCTTCTTCCTGCTGGCACCTGGCTGGGCGCTCTGGCCGATGCTCGCCTTGGCCACTGCGGCGACAGTGATCGCGAGCCAATCCGCAATCACCGGTGCCTTCTCCATCACGATGCAGGCGATCCAGCTCGGCTTTCTCCCGCGCCTCAGGATCCTCCACACGTCCGCGGCCGAGCGGGGGCAGATCTTCGCCCCGGCGGTCAACGCGCTGCTCTGCGTGGCTGTGATCGGGCTGGTTCTCGGATTCCGATCCTCGGCAGGATTGGCCGCCGCATTCGGGTTTGCAGTCACCTCGACCATGGTGCTGACGACGCTGATCATGGGTTTCGTGATGTTTCGCATCTGGCGTTTGCGGATGATCTGGGCGGGACCGCTCTACGTCGTGCTGTTGGCGTTCGACGCGGCCCTGTTCGGCGCTTCTGCCACCAAGATCCCGGATGGCGCCTGGCTGCCACTCGCTATCGCGGCGATGCTGATGCTGCTGTTCACGACATGGGCGCGCGGCCGGACGCTGCTCGCCGCCCGTCTCGCGCGGGACGCGATGCCGGTAGAAAGTTTCCTGCGCGCCACGACCGACGTACATCGGGTGCCCGGCCTCGCCGTCTATTTCACGCGCGATGCCGCTGGTGTGCCCACGGCCCTACTTCACAGCCTCAAGCACCACCACGTGCTGCATAAACACGTGCTGCTGCTGACCATACGCACTGCCCTCTTGCCGCACGTCTTACACGGATCGCGGCTGCGCTTCGAGGAGATCGGGCCGAGCACAGGCCGCGCTGTGTTGACCTTCGGCTTTCTCGACGAGCCGGATGTGCCTGAGGCACTGGGGCTACTGCCGTCGGCGTGGATCGAGGATCCAATGCGCACCAGCTACGTCCTCGGGCGGCAGATCCTGGTCCCCGCCGCACGACCCGGGATGTCACTGTGGCGGGAGGCGTTGTTTGCCGCGATGGTACGGCTCTCAGGCTCCGCGATGGAGTATTTCCGCCTGCCACCCGGGCGCGTCGTGGAACTGGGAAGCCAGGTCGAGATTTGACAGCCTGAGCGACGACGACCCAGTAAAGCATCGGGGCCTCGAAGGTTTCGGTGACGTTTAGTCATCTAGCCACGGGGCTTCACGCAGAGTGCTGCCGCTATCCGTGGCGAGATCTGACGGGCAGTCTTAGGTCACGGCGTAAGAGGCTCTGCTTATCACGGCCCGACAAATTATATTATCGGTTAGAAGCAGCAGCCCGTCCCGCTGCTCTATACCTCACTGGGGCGTCGGCATGAGACACTTCCCACGCCTCAATAGGGTTGGTTGAGGTGTTCCGGGACAGCTTCGCCCAAAGGTCTAGACCCTACCGGAGCAATCATCGCCGCATGCACCGGTCGGCGACTATTGCGCGTCTGTCTCACCGGGTTCCGGTGCAAATAGGCCGCAGAAGCAAACGCATCCCCGATGTCGCGCGGAGATTTCAGGCTCCGATCACAGCGTTCCAAACTGCAGGCGCAGTTCGACCTTGCGCACCCAGTCGGCCCAGTCGGAACTGTCCTTTGCGAATGCGATGCATCAGCTCGATACCGGCGATCGTGATCGCGGCGTGTCGAAAGTCCTGAAGCCCAACATCACAGCGATCCGTTGCTTCACACCTCGGTGGTCCTGCTCGATCAGGTTGTTCAGGTACTTCGACGACCGTAACTTCGTGCCCGAGGGCAGCGAGCCGTCGACTCTCAGCTCGCGCACCGCCCGGTGAGATGCCGCGTAGCCGTCCAATGTGATTGTCTCCGGGGCGCGCCGCTGGCCTTTGACCGCTTTCCGGAAGAACGCCTTCGCAGCAGCGACATCCCGCCTGGTGCTCAGTCTGAAGTCGACCGTCCGACCCGCCCGGTCAACGGCGCGATACAGATATCCCCACGGATCTTGACGTATGTCTCATCGACGCGCCAAGACCGGCCGACTTCCCTCGCAAACCGTTGCCAGCGTTTCTCGAACTCCGGCGCGTAGTGGCGGACCCAGCGCATGATGGTCGTGTGCGCGATCGACAAGCCGCGCTCCGCCATCATCTCCACCAGGTCCCGCAGGCTAAGCTTGAACGGAAGATACCAGCGCATGCTGCGCGGCGATCAAGGTGAGAACGCCCGACAATCAAGGTGAGAAAGCGTTCTGTCGCTCCCGACGCAGGGAGGGCGAAGACCGATAGGTTGGATATCGGGCTTCTCAAGCGCTCCTTCCTTGGTTGGCTGCGCGGCGAGAAGAAGCACTGCACCATGGCAGCGATCCCAACCCTGGAAGAGGAGGATGCAAAACGCCCGACCCGCGAGCGCGAGCAACTAGTGCCTCTCGTCCTTGATCTTGCGGTGAATCTCCAAATCGATGGCTCCGCAACGACGGAGATGCATCGTGACCGCGAAACAGAGTGCCGTGAAGAGGTACATCGTGAAGCTCAGCGATGACGAGCGTGAGCGGCTCGACGCGCTGACACATATGGGCAAACATCCTGCCCGGCTGCTGACCAAAGCACGCATCCTGTTGAAGGCTGACGCCGCGGCAGCAGGCGAAGGGTGGAGTGACAGCCGGATTGCCGAGGCCCTCGATACCAGCACCGATACGGTTGCCCGGACCCGTCAGCAACTGGTGGAAGAAGGCTTCGAGGCCGTCCTGGTCCGCAAGCATTCGCCGGCCTCGGCCAGACCGCGCATCTTTGACGGGGCCTCGGAAGCGAAACTGATCGCCCTGGCCTGTTCTCCACCGCCCAAGGGTCGCAAGCGGTGGACGTTGCAGTTGCTGGAGGAGGCTGTCGTGGAACTGAACATCGTCGAGCGCGCCAGTGACAACACGATCGGGCGGACGCTAAAAAAAACACTCTCAAGCCGCACCTGCAAAAACAATGGGTCATTCCGCCGGATGCCAATGCGGCGTTCGTAGCCAACATGGAGGATGTGCTGGAGGTTTATCATCGGCCGCACGATCCAGATTATCCCGTGGTCTGCGTGGACGAGACATCAAAGCAACTGATCAGCGAAACGCGCGTTCCGATCAAGGCAAAGCCTGGACAACCCGTACGGCATGACTATGAGTACGAGCGGAATGGGACAGCCAATTTGTTCATGATGTTCGCGCCGTTGGAGGGATGGCGGCATGTTGAAGTAACCGATCGCCACACCGCCGTCGATTTCGCCCACTTGCTCAGGGATTTGTCCGATACACATTTTCCGCAGGCCAAGAAGATTGTGCTCATGGAGGACAACCTCAGCACCCACAAACCGGCATCACTCTACGAAGCTTTCCCCGCGGCCGAGGCGCGCCGCCTCGTCGAGCGGTTCGAATGGCACTATACGCCCAAACATGGCAGTTGGCTGAACATGGCCGAGTCCGAGCTCAGCGTGTTGACTGGTCAATGTCTCGATCGACGTATCCCCCGATAAGCAGACCCTGACCGAGGAAATCGCCGCCCGGGAGGACAGCCGCAACAAGAAGCACGTCAAAGCCGATTGGCAGTTCACCACCGCTGACGCCCGCGTGAAACTGAAGCGCTTGTACCCGGCAATGTGAACAACTCGGGGTACTAGTATCGCGCAGTGCGTCCAGGCTGGGCGATAGTGTGGTCGCCGCCGAGGATTGATCGCGTAGTGGTTGAGCACTGCATCCGCAACTGCGTCGGGCACAACGTCGGTTGATGGGCGACGAATTGGTTCGATCGCACATTGTCGATCGGACGCATGTGCCGAAGCGCGTCCACCCAGTGCTGCAACTCAGCCGTCTAATATGGACAGGGCGATTGAACACCAATCGGTGCTACGATTGTTCAGACCCAATGATCAGGAGTAGACGTATGACGCTTTTTGGCCTGATCGGCGCGGCATTGATCGCTCTATCCGCGTGCGCCAACCAGACACTGACCCAGGGCTCATGCGTGGTGGCCCACGAATTGGGCTTTGTCGGTGCCGGCGAAGGGGAGGAGCGTATCACGGTAGCCGAGAACGGCAGCCCTTGCGTGATCGCCGCTGCGATCAACCGAAGCTCCATGGGACAAGGCGAGATTACGACACCGCCCTCTCACGGTACAGCCACACTGCGGACTACTGCGGAAGCAACCTTGATCTCGTACATACCAGCACGCGCGTATGTGGGTGAGGACCGATTTGCGGTGTCCTTCGGGCCGAATTTCAACGTCACGGTATTCGTTCAGATCGTGTCAATTGCCACCGGATCAGCCGTTCCTCGCTGGGCGAAAAGCGGCATTGATCGCTGAGTCACGGTGTTGCCATAGACGCCGTCGCCGTGCGCAATCGGCAACGAAAGGATGGGCCATGAGACGGTTTGCATGCGCGGTATTGGCATCGGTCAGTCTGGGCGGATGTGCGAGCCGGGAACCGCAACACTCGCTCAATTCGCTGCGGCAGCAGCTTGGCGCGGTGGAGTTCTTTTGCGCCAGGAAGGACCCGGGCATCTTTCCAGAATGTCCGATCAACGCCAGCTCGCTTCGCGCAAGAATCCGCAGCGTCGAGATGCTCCAGCAGCCCGTCCCTCCGCCCGTGTCCTTGACGGCCGAGGAGGAGGCCGAGATTATAGCGAGATCCTACAGGTACGATCGGGAGTGGGAAGCGAAGGGTGCCAGCGGCCGCGCGCCGCGCGAGTACGCCCGGCCGATTACATTTGTCATGACGAGTGGTGCTCTCTTTAGGCGCCCAAGCATCGATCCCAACATGCTGCGGTTTTGGTTCCTCTCGAACCCTTATCCGGGGATCATATGTGGATCGGAAAGCGAGCCGAATATCTTTGGCATAAATACCGATGCGACGCGGTTCGCCGCGTATTTCAGCCCTGGAGGGAAACTCTCTAAGATTGCCGAGCCTGCGCGAATACCTCAGGAGAGCTTAGACTGGATGTATGCGGATCGTCTCAACGGTCCCATTGCCGCATCGGATGAGGCTGCGCTGTTTCGGATTTGCGGTATCATACCGGCATCATAGCGATACGGTACGAGGACTCATCAAGCATCTGCTTTCCACCCGTGCCAGCCCGACAGGTCGGCCGACAGAATGTCCGCATTAGAACAGCGGCGCCACTCGACTGAACGGCAGCTGTGGGTCGACAAGAACCATTGGCCCAAGCCGGAACGAACGGCCGACATGGGTGGTTTTCGGTCCTTCACCGGAGCATGCGCCAACGGCGAGGTTGCGCCGAATTCCAGCCGTTCGCTGGACGGGCAGAACCGAGGGGGCTGGCGGCCGGTAGCGGTTACTTCGCCGACGCTCCGCTGATCGTCCCGATCGACAACCTATGGTGGCGCGTGCCGATCACGCTATGATCGGCCCGGAAGGTCGGTTCCGACGAGGTCAGCAATGAACACGACGCCCGACACCAGGTCAGCCGATCCTGAGCAGCTCATAGCCGATCTGCGGCGTCAGCTTGCCGAGCGTGAGGCTGAGCGTGACGAGGGACTGCAGCGCGAGACCGCCATCGCCGAGGTGCTGCAGGTCATCAATTCGTCTCCAGGCGACCTCACGCCGGTGTTCGACGCGATACTCGAAAGGGCGATGCGGCTGTGTGAAGCGCCCTTCGGAGGGTTGCGTCGTTTCGACGGCGGGGTCTTTCGAGCGATGGCGGCTCGCGACGCATCCGGCGCAGTAGCGGATGTGCTCGATGAGCCGATTGCGCCTGATCCAGGGAGCGCGTCAGAGCGCATCGTGCTCGGTGACGAGGTCGTTCACATCCCCGATGTGGTCGATACGGAAGCGTTCCGCTCCGGGGTGCCGTCTCGGCTGAGACTTGTCGAGACGCTCGGCGCGCGCACCGCTTTATGGGTCGCGTTACGGAAGAACGACGTTCTTCTTGGGGATCTAGTTTTCTACCGCACGGAAGTCCGGCCGTTCACCGACAAGCAGATCGAACTGCTGAAGAACTTTGCGGCGCAGGCGGTCATCGCAATGGAGAACGCGCGGTTGTTGCGTGAACTGCGGACGCGCACCGGCGATCTTCAGGAAGCGCTGGAATACGAGAAGGCGACCAGCGATGTGCTGAAGGTTATCAGCCGCTCGGCCTTCGATCTGCAACCCGTGCTGGCGACATTGGTCAAAACCGCCGCACGCCTGTGTGATGCGGATACCGCGGGGATGTCATCCCGTGAGGGCGACACGTACCGAGTTGTGGCAACCTATTCCAATACACCGGCATTCGATACGTTCATTCAAGGCCAATTATTTACCGCCAGCCGTGCGTCGGTGACGGGACGGACCGCACTTGAGGGCCGCATCGTCCATATCTCCGATCTGGCTGCCGATCCGGAATACGCTGTGACCGAGGCAGTTACGCTGGGCGGGGTCCACACCGGACTCGGCGTGCCGCTGTTGCGCGAGGGCGAGGTGGCTGGCGTGATCATCCTCGGACGCTTTCGGGTGGAACCGTTTACCGATCGGCAGATTGAACTGGTCCGTACCTTCGCCGATCAGGCGGTGATCGCGATCGAGAACACTCGGCTGATCACCGAGCAGCGGGAGGCGCTGGAGCAGCAAACCGCGACGGCCGAGGTGTTGCAGGTGATAAACGCCAACCCTGGCAATCTGGCGCCTGTGTTCGATGCGGTGCTGGAAAAGGCGATCCGTCTTTGTGAATCTGCCTTCGGCATCCTTTCCACATATGACGGCGAGTGCATTCACACTGCGGCGTCGCGGGGGGCGACCCCGGCCCTGGCGGATTTTCTACGCGAGCCAATACGGCCCAGGCCAGGAATGGCGCTTTATCGGCTCGTCAACGGTGAGGATACCGTGCACGTCGCGGACATCACCGATGACAACCCCTACCGATTGGGGGCTCCGGGGCCCAAGGCTATGGCCGATCTGGGCGGCGCACGTGCCGTTCTTTTGGTCGCGCTTCGCAAAGACGGAGCATTGCTGGGCGCAATCAACATTTTCCGCCAGGAAGTGCGGCCCTTCTCTGACAAGCAGATTGCGCTGCTGCAAAACTTCGCCGCCCAGGCGGTGATCGCGATGGAGAATGCACGGCTTATTGCCGAGCAGCGCGAGGCGTTGGAACAGCAGACCGCGACCGCCGAGGTGTTGCAGGTGATCAACGCATCCCCTGGTGACCTCGGCCCGGTCTTCGATTCGATGCTTGAGAAGGCGATGCGCTTGTGTGGAGCGGCGTTCGGGTCGTTCTACACCTATGACGGCGAGCAATTCCTCTTCGCGGCGCAACGCGGACTGCCGGACGCGTTCGCCGAGTTCCGGACACAGACCCCGCTGAAGCCCGTGCCTGGCAGTCGACTGGCCCGAGCCATCGAGAACAGGCAGACCCTACAGGTCCTCGATCTGAAGGCCGAGGATTTGTACCGTGAAGGCAATCCCTTCGTCCGCGCCATGTTCGAACTTGGGGGCGTGCGCACCATCCTGGTGGTGCCGCTGTGCAAGGACGAGGTCGTACTCGGATTCCTCTCGGTCTACCGGCAGGAAGTGCATGCGTTCTCGGATAAGCAGATCATGCTGTTGCAGAACTTCGCCGCGCAGGCGGTGATCGCGATGGAAAATGCGCGCCTTTTGGATGAATTGCGTCAACGCACCGATCAAATAGCGGAACTGAACCGAGGTCTCGAAGCGCGCGTCGCCGAACAGGTCGAGGAGTTAGGGCGGGTCGGGCGACTGAAGCGGTTCCTCGCGCCGCAACTGGCGGAGTTGATCGTCTCGCAGGGCAACGAGAAGATCCTGGAAAGCCACCGCCGCGAGATCGTGGTCGTGTTCTGCGACTTGCGCGGCTACACCGCCTTCGCCGAGACAGCCGAGCCAGAGGAGGTGCTTGACTTCCTGCGCGAATATCACGGCGCGTTGGGGCCACTGGTGAGCCAGTTCGAGGGCACGCTCGACCAGTTCTCGGGCGACGGGATCATGGTGTTTTTCAACGATCCGGTGCCCTGTCCCGACCCGGCAGCGCGTGCAGTCAGGATGGCGATGGCGATGCGCGAAGCGGCGGCCAAGCTAATCGTGACTTGGCGCCGGCACGGCTGCGAGCTTGGTTTCGGCGTCGGCATCGCGCAGGGTTACGCGACCTTGGGCCAGATTGGTTTTTCCGAACGCTCCGGCTATACCGCGATCGGCACGGTATGCAACCTCGCCGCCCGGCTTTGCGCTGAGGCGAAGGACGGGCAGATCCTCGTCAGCAGCCGCATCGCTGAGGCGGTCGAAGCGGTAGCGAGGTTAGAGGATCTCGGAAACCTGGAGCTAAAGGGTCTTCACCGTCCGGTCGCAGCATTCAACGTCGTGCAGAGCACCAGTCCGGCGGAGGCTCGTCCCAATTTGACCGTCGTCACGAGGGGGCCGGCAGCCTGATCTTAGACGACGCGAAGGTCTCAAAGCCACCCAACTGGGCCAGTTCTCGACTCCACCAGCAAGGTCTGTCAAAGGGCATGGGCCGACGTTGCTGCGAGCAGAAGCGAACGACCGCTGAGGGTCGAGAGCGGCCGTACCCCACGCTTCGATTCCCCGGGACAGGTGGCCACGGCAAGGGCCGGCCGGTGATCGTCGTCACTCGCTCGTCCCGACCACGCGGTCCCAGGTCGCCGCGGTAACGCCGCGCTCGCGTAGCCGAAACTTTTGAACCTTGCCATTCTCGGTCATCGGCAGCGCGGTCAGAAGCTCTATGAAGCGCGGGATGGCGCAGCCGGGCATGCGGCCCTTGCAATATTCCGCCAGCACGGCAGGGGTGAGCAGGTGCCCGTCGCGAGGCACGATCGCGACCATCACCTGTAAGTGTCAGCCGTTGGCCGCGGTTTTTGGTCTGGGGCAGCGACGTGGCACGCGCTATTTTGACCAGCGCCAGGGGAGCAGGGTATCGATTTGGCGGATCGGGTGGTCAGCGATGCGGCTGAGGACATCGGCCAGATAGTCCTGCGGATTGATGCCGCACATCTTGGCGGTTTATGCCGCCCGCCGAACTATGCCGAACGGATCCGGAATGACGCATGGTTGTCGAGGTGCTGTCGGCTGTCGCGCGGCCGTTGGCTCCGTACCATTCGGCATAGTTTAGCTCGCTCAGAGCGCCTCTAGGAAGGCGAGTAATCGGTCGTTGGGGCGGAAGCGGGTTCGGTTGCCGCCCCGGTATGGCTTGAGCTTGGCCAATGCTGCCTCCTTGAGTTTGAGATGCGCGTGCAGGTAGGTCTGCGTCGTCTCGATCAATTCATGACCGAGCCACAGCGCGATCACCGAGCAGTGGACGCCCGCCTGCAGCAGCTCCATCGCCGCGCTGTGCCTCAGCACGTGCGGCGACACCCGCTTCGCCTTCAACGACGGGCTGCTCTCGCCGGCGACCTGTACATGCTTCGCCAGTAGCGACTGGACGCTATCGGCGCTGAGTCGCCCACCGTGCACGTTGGGGAACAAAGCAGTTCCTCCCTTCCGTACCGGCCCCCTCGAACGACACGAACCGGAAGAAGGAGCGGATGGCGGCCAGGCGCAGGTTGCGGGTCTTGGCGCTGGCACCGCGCTTCGTCTCAAGATCGATCAGGAATGCACCGATGAACGGTGCATCCAGGTCGCCGAGTGCCAGATCCGAAGGGAACTTGCGGAGCCGCGCCTGTGCGAACGTGAACAGCAGCCGGAACGTATCCCTGTAGGATGCGATCGTGTTGGGGCTGACGTTGCACTGGCGCATGAGCCGCTCGGTGAAGTACCGCTCGATCAACGTGGCGACATTGCAGGCGGGCTTCATGGCGTCGCCTCCCATCGCCGATCGAGACGCCGCGCCGCTTCTTCCATCAACTCCGGGCAGGCCGAGAGATACCAATAGGTGTCGCGTACGCAGGCGTGGCCGAGGTAGGTGGAGAGCACCGGAAGTTGCTGCTCGACGTTCTTACCTTCGCGATGCCAATCGAGCAGCGTCCGGATGGCGAAGCGGTGCCGGAAGTCGTGCACGCGTGGCCCGGTACGATCGCCGGAGCGCCGCAGCCCGATCTCTCGGGACAGGCGCCAGAAGACGCGATGGACGTACTGGTGCAGCAGACGGCCGCCCTGCTCGGCGACGAAGAAGGTCGAGCCGCAGCGTGGCCCGAGATGCGCATCGCGTCGCTTGGCGTAGCTGCGCAGCGCGGCGCTGGTCGTCGGATGCAATGGCACGAGTCGCGATTTGCCGAACTTGGTCAGCCGAACCGTCAGCACGCCCGTGTCGAGGTCGACGTCGGCACGCTCGAGCCCCATCGCCTCGGACAGACGCATGCCGGTCACCGCGATCAGTCCGAACAGTGTGTGGTAGGTCCATCGCCGCAGCCCGTCCGCTGGCGGCAGGGCCAGCGCCGCCGCCAGCAGAGCGTCGATCTGCGCGTCGCTGTAGACATAGGGCTTGGCACGCTTCCATCCCGGCAGGATGCCGACGGGTGGCACCTCCGTTCTCGGATCGAGGTTGGAGACATGGCGCGCGAACCCGCGCACGTCGGTCAGCCGCAACGCCCAGGACGCATGCCGATCAGGCGGCAGCGTCGCCCATTCCAACTCAAGATTGTCGCACAAGTAAGGATTCGAGGATGGCATCAGTGGGTTCGCTAGTCACCCAAAGGACCAGTCACACAGGTGCGCTCACCGCATCGAAAGTCCACAGGAAGGGCTATGGCTGAGTAAGCGCAGGCATTCCCTTGACTTCATCTTAAGAGTTGGAGAGACCGTGTCTCGCTGAAAAAGGAGGGAAACGATGCAGGACTACGTTCTTGGGGCGACAGACGGCGAACGCATGTTTAATTCCAGCGGCGAGGTTGTTATCAAAGTCGATCCGACCAGAAGCTCGAATGACCTATCTCTTGGCACCCAACTGGTGCCGCCAGGGGTTGGGATTCCGCGCCATGTGCATGCTTACTGGGATGAGGTGATTTATGTGTTGGACGGCGGTGGCATCGTCACGCTGAACGATGAACAGGTGCCGCTCCAAAAGGGTGCGACGATCTTTGTCCCGAAGGGGGTCTGGCATGGGTTTGAAAACCCTGACACGGAATTGTTCATCCTGTGGATGGCCCCCTCGCCGGGGCAGGCGGAATTTTTCCGCGCGATTTCTAGCCGTCCTGGCGAACCAGCCAAGAATCTCTCGCGGGAGCAAGTGATAGCGATCCGCCAGCAGGTCGAAGCCGACCACCTGAAGCGGGTTCAATCGGAGTTCTTGATGTGTCGGCTGCGGTGGCCGCATTCACGCCTCCCGCCTCACCGGTTGATCGAAGGCCCGGGAGATCCAAACGGTCATTTGCTCGAAGTGCTTACGGCCTGAAGGACAGTCTGGAGCGCAGCACCGCCGAACTGCCGTCCGTCGAAGCCGACCTGTCGAAGCGGGGCATCGGCCTGGTGGTGCTGTCCGTGGGCGGTGCTAGGCGGGGTAACCTTATCGGGTATCGCTGCGCCCGACCGTTCCTGGCTCGGGTTACGACGGCCTTTCGGCGTGCGCTACCGCGTCGGCCGCGGCGGCGTCACCGTGTAGTCGTAAAACCCGCGCTTGGTCTTGCGTCCCAGCCAGCCGGCCTCGACATACTTCACGAGCAGCGGGCAGGGGCGGTACTTGCTGTCTGACAGCCCCTCGTAGAGCACCTGCATGATGGACAGGCAGGTGTCTAGCCCGATGAAATCCGCCAATTCCAATGGGCCCATCGGATGATTGGCGCCGAGCCGCATGGATGTGTCGATGCCCGACACCGTACCCACGCCTTCATACAGAGCGTAGACCGCCTCGTTGATCATCGGCACGAGGATGCGGTTGACGATGAACGCGGGAAAATCCTCGGCGACCGTGGGAGTCTTGCCGAGCTTTTCGGCCAGGTTGTGCACCACCTGGAAGGTGGTCTCGTCGGTGGCGATGCCGCGGATGATCTCCACAAGCTTCATCACCGGCACCGGGTTCATGAAATGCATGCCGATGAATTTTTCCGGCCGGTCGGTCGCCGCGCCCAGTCGGGTAATGGAGATCGACGAGGTATTCGATGCCAGCAGGCAGGCAGGCTGCAGATGCGGCGTCAGCGCCCGGAAGATCGCGTGCTTGACGTCCTCCTTCTCGGTCGCCGCCTCGATCACCAGGTCGGCGTCACCGAGATCGGCGTACTCCGTGGTGGCGCGGATGCGCGCCAGTGCGTCTTCCTTGTCCTCCTCGGAGATCAGCTTGCGGTTGACCTGGCGGTCCATGTTGTGGGTGATCGTGCCCAGCGCGCGTTCGAGCGCCGTGGCCTTCACGTCCAGCATCGTCACCGGCAGTCCGGCCAACGCACACACGTGGGCTATGCCATTGCCCATCTGGCCGGCGCCGATCACGCCCACGCGGGCAATCGCCGGCGGCTCCGCCAGCAGCGCGCCGCCGGCGGGCAGCATCTTCACATCGACATTCATTCAGGAGCGCTCCAGTTCGGCTGCCAGCTCCGGCAGTGCGGTGAACAGATCAGCCACCAGGCCATAATCGGCGACCTGGAAGATGGGCGCTTCCTCATCCTTGTTGATCGCCACGATCACCTTGCTGTCCTTCATGCCGGCCAGATGCTGGATGGCACCAGAAATACCGACAGCAATGTAAAGTTCCGGGGCGACAATCTTACCGGTCTGCCCAACCTGATAGTCGTTGGGTACGAACCCGGCATCGACCGCGGCGCGTGATGCACCCACCGCAGCGCCTAGCTTATCAGCAATTGGTTCAATAAGCTTGAAGTTTTCACCGGCCTGCATGCCACGGCCACCGGAAATCACCACGCGGGCCGCAGTCAGCTCCGGGCGCTCGCTTTTCGACAGCTCCGCCGAGACGAAGCGGGAGACGGCAGGCAGATCAGGGATGGACGCAGGTTCAATCGGTGCGCTCCCGCCATCGGGCGCGACCGGATCGAAGCTGGCCGCGCGGACCGTGATCACCTTCTTCGCGTCGGACGACTTCACGGTCGCGAGCCCGTTGCCGGCATAGATCGGCCGGACGAAGGTATCCGCATCCACCACATCGGCGATGTCGCTGATCGGCTGGACGTCCAGGAAGGCGGCGACGCGCGGCATGATATTCTTGCCGACCGCCGTCGTGGCGGCCAGCAGGTGCGAATAGTTGGGCGCCAGCGCGACCAGCAGCGCTGCCGTCGGCTCGGCGAGCAGGTGGTCCAGCGCGGGCAAATCGGCGGTCAGCACCTTCGCCACGCCGGGGAGCTTCGCGGCAGCCGCTGCGGCGGCATCCAGACCGCTGCCGGCCACCAGGGCGTGCACCTCGCCCAGCTTCTGGGCTGCGGCAACCGCGCTGCGGGAGGGCTGCTTGATGCCGGCGTCATCGTATTCGAGCGGTACAAGGCTCGTCATCGGTCAGATCACCTTCGCTTCCGTCCTGAGCTTGGCTACCAGCTCGGCAACCGAGCCGACCTTCACCCCCGCCTGGCGCCTCGGCGGATCGGAGACCTTCAGCGTGGTCAGCCGCGGCGTGGGATCCACGCCAAGGTCCTCGGGCTTCATGTTGTCGATCGGCTTCTTGCGCGCCCGCATGATGTTGGGCAGCGAGGCGTAGCGCGGCTCGTTCAGGCGCAGATCCGTGGTGACGATAGCGGGCAGGTTCAGCGCGACCGTCTCCAGACCGCCATCGACCTCGCGCGTCACGGTGATGGTGTCGCCGTCGATCGTCACCTTCGAGGCGAAGGTGCCCTGCGGCCAGCCGAGCAGCGCGGCCAGCATCTGGCCGGTGGCGCTCATGTCGTCGTCGATCGCCTGCTTGCCCAGGATGATCAGCCGAGGCTGCTCCTTGTCCGCGATCGCCTTCAGCAGCTTGGCGACAGCCAGAGGTTGCAGCTCGACGGTGGTTTCCACCAGGATGCCACGATCGGCGCCCATGGCGAGCGCGGTGCGGATCGTCTCGGCGCATTGCGCCACGCCGAGCGAGACGGCGACGATCTCGGTGGCGATGCCCTTCTCCTTCAGGCGGACCGCCTCCTCGATGGCGATCTCGTCGAACGGGTTCATGGACATCTTTACGCCGGCGGTCTCGATGCCGGAACCGTCCGACTTCACGCGGACCTTCACGTTGTAGTCGACCACCCGCTTGACCGGGACCAGGATTTTCATGCGATGACCGTGCTGCTTCCAGGAATTCGGTGCGCCATCAGAGCGGGCCACCCGCCTGTTCGCACCTGCAATAGAACCGTCGGACCATATGCAGGGGCTGGTGGCCTGTCAAACCAGTCAGGACTTCAGCAGGCTCATCAGCAGGGCGAACAGCAGCAGTGCCGCCCCCTGCAGGATCACCCGCCAGCGCATCAACCGATTCGAGCGGGCGGGGTTGCCACCGCCGCGAACGAGGCCCAACAGGCCGGCGAACAGCACACCGAGGGTGCCGAGCATCAGCAGCGCGATCAGGATCGTAAGGAATGTCTTCACGGCCACCTAGATAGGAAACCGACGCGGCTTCTACACCTGCCATGCCAGGGTTGCATCCCGGCAATGGCCTGCCGTCACCGTGCCACTTTCTTGACCGACCTCTGTCGATCGTGTTCGGAGCCCTGCCGATGCTGCGACTGCTGCTCCTCGCCTGCTTCGTGGTGTTCGCGCCTGGCCTCACCGTGCGGGCTCAGCCTGCGGTGCAGGGCGGCGGAAGTGTGCCCGCGCCCATCGCGACCCCCCAGATCAGTCCGGACGATGCGCGCCGCGCGCTGGAGGTGCTGAAGGATCCGCAAAAGCGCGCCGAGATCACGTCGACCCTGGAGACGATCGCCAAGACGCTGCCAGCGAGCGCCGCCGAACCTGCCTCTGGCGCCTCGCCCGCTGCCACGTCTGGTCCCGCACCCGAGCCAGCCAGTGAACCGTCGGGACCGCTGGTGCCGAACAGCCTCGGGGCGGAGGTGCTGGTGGGCGCCTCGGGCTTTCTGAGCCAGGCGTCCAGCAGGGTGGTCGGCACGCTTCGGACTGTCAGCAGCGTGCCGATGCTGTGGAACTGGCTGAACGCCACCGCGACCGACCCGTGGGCACGCGGTGTCCTGCTGGACGCGACATGGCGTCTTGCGCTGGTGCTGGCCGTCGGCCTTGCGATCGAGTGGGCGATCCGCGTCGCCGTCCGGCGTCCCATCCTGGCGCTGATCCGCCAGGCGCCGAATGGCGGGCCGCCCGCAGAGGAAGACGGCGAGGCGCGGGCGGAGCGCGGGGAGAGCGAGCCGCCCAGGCGTCGGCGGGTCGCGGCGCTGGTGCTGCTGCGTCGCGTGCCGCTGGTGTTCGGTCGGCTTGTCCTCGAGGTGCTGCCGGTGCTCGGCTTCTTGGTCGTCGGCCATCTGATCGCGGCGAGCGGACTGGGGGGCGACATCCTCACGCGGCTCGTGCTGTTGGCGATGATCGACGCCTACGCACTGTGCGCGGCGATCCTGTGCATCGCACGGATGATGTTCTCGCCGGACGAGGCCCGTCTGCGCCTGCTGCATATCTCGGATGCCACGGCCGCCTACGCCACGCGCTGGACCAGGCGGATCGTGGTGGTGACCGTCGCCGGCTATGCGGTCGCTGAGGTCGGCCTGCTTCTGGGCCTGTCGGATTCCGCGCACGAAGCGCTGTTGAAGGCCGTCGGCCTGGTCGACCACATATTCCTCGGCATCATCGTGCTGCAGAAGCGGCGGGCGGTGCGGCAGGCGATACGCGCTCCGGCAGGCGCGACCGGGCCGATCGCGGGGCTCCGAAACTGGCTGGCGCACATCTGGCACTGGCTGGCACTGCTGCTGCTGGCCACGCTCTGGCTTGCCTGGGCGGTGGAGGTTCCGCACGGCTACACGCTGATGATGCGGTATTTCATCAGCATCGTCGTGGTGGTGGCGGTGGCGCGGCTTGTGCAGATCGTCGCCCACGGCGCGCTCGACCGCATGCTGTCCGTCAGGCCCGAAATGGTAACGCGCTACCCGGGGATCGAGGCGCGCCTCGTGCTCTACCACCGGGTGCTGCTCAGCGTTGCGCGCGCGCTGATCTTCCTCGCAGCCGCCATCGCGCTGCTGCAGCTGTGGGGGCTCGGCGCGCTCGACTGGCTGACGGCGACCGAGCTTGGCCGGCGCCTGCTGTCCAGCCTGGTCACGCTCTCGGTGACGGTGCTGCTGGCTCTGGCGGTCTGGGAAGCGGTCAACGCGGGGATCGAACGGCATCTGGCCAAGCTGACCCGCGAGGCGCAGGTCGCGCGGTCGGCCCGGCTGCGCACGTTGCTGCCGCTGCTGCGGACGATCCTGTCGCTCACCATCCTGGTGGTCGCCGGCATGATGGTGCTCTCGGAGATCGGCGTTAACATCGGCCCGTTGCTGGCCGGCGCCGGCATCATCGGCGTGGCGATCGGCTTCGGCTCGCAGAAGCTCGTGCAGGACCTGATCAACGGCATCTTCCTGCTGCTGGAGAATGCGATGCAGGTCGGCGACCAGGTCACCGTCTCCGGTCTGTCGGGCACGGTGGAGAACCTGTCGGTCCGCACCATCCGCCTGCGCGCCGGCGACGGTTCGGTGCACATCATCCCGTTCAGCGCGGTGACGTCGGTGACCAACGTGAACCGCGGCATCGGCAACGCCTCGGTCAATGTCTGCGTCGCCTATCACGAGGACACCGATCGCGTGTGCGAGGCGTTGAAGGAGACCGCGTCCGGGATGCGCAAGGAGCCCGACTTCTCGGCGAAGATGCTGAGCGACCTTCAGCTCTGGGGCGTCGACAAGGTCGACGGCGGCGGCGTTACCATTGCCGGCCAAGTGGTCTGCACGGATTCCGGCCGTTGGAGCGTGCAGCGCGAATTCAATCGGCGGATGAAGAAGCGGTTCGAGGAGCTGGGTATCGAAATCTACAACCCGGTGCAGCGCATGGTCGCCGTGA
>CAWCDM010000074.1:0-42781 GCA_963794185.1 uncultured Alphaproteobacteria bacterium
TATTGTCGATAAGCGAGTCGGATCGGGCGTGTAGCACTCTTGGGTCGTCAACCCCATTAAGGATCAGGTTGACGATGTGATTGTCATACCCGAGAGAGTTAAACCCGATCCAAAGGTAGTCCCGCCCGCTCTCGGCGTGCCAGCTGCGGAACGCAGCAAACGTCTCACCGATGCCAGGCTCGCTCGTATACGCCACAACTTTATCTTTAAATCGTAAACCGACCATGCAGAAGTTCGGATAGCTTTCCACATCCATGCTGAGGGAGTTCATCGGTCAACTTCCCTCACCGGCAGGCCTTCGCCTTGTTCCGTCGCCTGCACCAGGAGCGCCAAACCCGCTGCAACCATAAAGCGGTCCTGCGGCGGGATCGGCCACCCGGTCCTCTCAGCTATATTTGTTAAGTAGATATCAACCCGCAGCTGGCCGATCCGGTGCACAGCCTCTGCCACTAACTGATCAAATTCGATCATTGGGCACCGCCAGTCATGCTGGCGCATGCACTGCACTAGGGCCTCGCCCTCGCTCGGCAGCATGCTGCCGTAATCCGAGCACCTGTCCCCGCAATATGACCCCCACGAATAAGAAATCTCTTCGCCGTCGCGGTCCCGGCGAACTACTCCGACCGCGGCTCGGTCGTCGGTGGCCAGCCAGGCGATCGCGGTTGATCCGCAGACCAGCGCGACATACTCGTTCATCACGCCTCCGCCGGTGATCGCGTTAAATTCGTCTTCGGTGATCATCATGGCGCTGGTCCAAATCGAAAATGCTGGCGGCGCGCTCCCGCCCCACGACGCTTTGCGCGCTGTCGATAAATCTGATGCGCTCGCACATACGTCGGCTTGTGCGGTCATGGCGTCGACGGCCGCGAGGCCGGGTCGCGGTGCAGCAGATGACGACCGATAAACCCCGGCCAAGGTCCTGCGTGTATCGCCGTGCTGCCAAACGTACCAGGCAAACGCCGTTGAACCGTTCTTTGCTTCCGCTCCGCTGTCACCGGGCGGGCAGGACACGCGCGAGCTATGAATCCAAACCCTGGCTAGACGTGACCGCTCGAACCACGGACCGCGTTGCTGCCCTTCGAGAAATGCGAGGCGCGCGAAGACGACAACCTTTCCGGTTGTCTTCTCCAGTGCACGGTCGACGAACGCCACAATGCCGCGGGCCGGTGGATTGCAGATTATGTTCGGCGCGGTCCAATCAGTCGCGAAGAAATCGGCGATCTTGCCGTAGCCGCGATCAGCGATGTCGCTGCCCCAGGAATCCAGGCCGCGGGCCAGGCACAATTCAACAATATTGCCGGCGCCGCATGCGGGGTCCCAACACGTGCCCTCGAATTTTTCAACGTCGAGGATAGCGTCGGCGGCCCAGCGAGGTTCTGGATACCAATCATCCTGATGCCTGGCATAACCCGAAGATCGGGGGTTGCCGCGTTTGCCGGGTGCCGGCGGGTCGAGAATCGTCACGGTCGCCTCCATCAAATTTGAGGGGCCGCGATGCGCTGAATGCTTGCGCCGAGGGGAGCCGGCGGACTAGATCGAAACCGTCACGCTTCGATCAGGTTCGCTGATTACCCCCGAGGTCTCGCGCAAGGTGTTCAGCACCTTTCCGCGGTCTTCGGGGTGTTTACTGATTGGCGGCTTCCCTTGACCGCCTCCAATCGGCCTCGGACTCTGGCGTTATCCTGATTTGCTCCAGGATGCGCATCTCGCGCGGCCCAAGGCCCCTCTCGCGCAAGTTGTAATAGGTGGCGCGGCAAATCCCCTGGCGAATGCAGAACTGCATGATAGTGAACGCCTGCCCCGGCCATGGCGGTGCGATCGGCGACTTGCGCACGTGGCTCGTCTGCGCTGGTTCGGACACGGAAACCCCCGTCGTTGTTTGTCGAGGGTGCCTATTAGTCAGCTTAGAATGCGCGTGTCGAGAAGCCTTTATCGGGTCGATTAAGGCTTCTCAATCGAGAACCCTGATGCGGGAGAGCTGGCGCTTCCATATCGGCGTGCTGCGGTCCCGCTTCAGGCCCTGCATTGCCACGGCAAACTGCTCCGCCCCGATGGCGAGCCCGTAGGCGCGGTTGACGATGCGTGCACTGATCTCTGCCGTCGCACTCCCCGCGTTGGTAGCAGCGAGCCCGCGGGCGCTAGCGCCGGCAGTGCGCAGTGCAGTCTTGATCGACCGAGCGATGTCGGCGCCGGGTCGGTGCCAATCCTTCCGAGGCTGGCCGCGCGGTGCTGGATAATCACGTGGGAGGATAGCGCCGGCCGTGGCGAGCAGACGGGCGATCTCTGGCCATGGCTCTTCGACCGGGCCGTAACCCTGATATGCCTCGATTTCCTGGTACAGTGTGCCGGCCGCATCCGTCACGCGGCGCTGCCGTGCGGCCCTGACATCGGCCACGGATAGGTTCCTGGCTCGCGACAGATCATCCAACGTCACGAACACCTTGGTCCGCCGGTTGTGGTCACGATCGAGGATAGCATTGATGTCCTCGGCGAGCTTGGCGCGTGTCGCAAATGGAATTGGTACACTCCGGACCAAAGCACCGTTGCACGGTGTCAGCCGAGAACCGCAGCCTTTCCCAAGTCGGCGGTGGATCATCATCTTCGGTTGGCGGCGGGCCGTCACACTCGATTATCGATCGCATGCTCATGCCGTACCACCGATCGGCACGACATTGCCGGCATCTGCAATTCCGAACCGCGGCGCTGTTCGCCGAATCTCATCGCTGATGTAGTTCGGTGCCAAATGTCCGTAATGCTTCTCTACCATTTTCGTATCGGAATGACCGAGATTCTTGGCAATTACCAGTAATGGCATACCATTCATAACTGCCAGCGATGCGTACGTGTGCCTCGTGGTGTGAAAGCAGGCGCCCTCAATCGCGGCGCGCTTGCACGCTGCTACCATGGGGCGCGTCTGATATGCCTTGTGCCATGGGGTGCCATCCGCGCGCACCAACAATAGCTCGCGTGGTTCACGGCCGGCCGTGAGGCCGCGGAAGAATACAATACCTTCCTCGCTCAGAACGACATGTCGCGGCTTGCCGGATTTGCTGGCCCTGACATGCAGCGTGCCGGAGTCCGGATTGAAGTCATCGACCGTGAATGCCGCCAGCTCACCGTATCGGCATCCAGTCACCAGTGCAGCGCGCACCAAGTTGCGAAAGTCTGGATCGGCCGCATTGATCAATCGCATTGACTCGGCGAAAGTGAAATACCGCACCCGCGCAACATCGGCACCTTTGAACGGCTTCACCGGCCTCCAGGCGGCATCGCTGACAACCTTGCCCGCACGCCATGCAAAATTGAGTGCGGCCTTCAGGATGGTGAACACGCGATTGGCTGTTGCCTTGCGGCGGCGGACGGCTTCCTTGTCCGTGGTCACGGGCCGGTAGTGCTGCTCGCCCTTCGCGCTCCGCACCCGTGCAGCCTGCTCGGGTAGCGCGCTCAACCACGTCTTCACCTGTTTGGTCGTCAGGGCGGCACAGGCGATGCGACCAAGCGCCGGCACTATCCACGCATCGGCCTGCCAGCGCGCAGTCTGCACCGGCTTGCCGCTCTGTTCTTGACTGGTGAAGTAAGCCTCGATTGCGTCGCCTACCGTGTAGGGGCCGACTTGTTGGGCCGGCAGACCGGCGGCGTCACGCTCCTGCTCGATGAACCGCTGGCGTGCGAGCTTCTGTGCCTGGGAGAAATTCAAAATGATCTCGCCGTCGGCGTCGAGCGTATCGTCGGCGGTGCCGATCACCTCCACGGTGTACGTCTGGTCGCCGAGATAGCGCCGCATCACCCATTTGCCGCCTGTCTGACCCTTGCGGTAACCGAGATGCAGCCCTGCCTCGATCGCTCGGTAATAGGGTTTGCCGGACGGCTTCAGCGCCTCCCGCGCCGTCCGCGTCTGTAGCCGCTGATCCCTGAGTGTTCGTGCCATCGCCGCCTGTCCCGTTGTCCAATCCCTGTCCAATATACGGTGTTGGACAGGCGTAAACAAGGATTGACGGGAATAAACAGCTTCGCCGAAATAGCTAGTCAGGACAATAGCTTAGGTTTGATACGGCTAGACGCTATTGGACACAATAGCCGCTGTGGCGCGGATGATACACCTCCGCATCGGCGTAGCCAGAGCGCACGTGGACGTTGACATCGACCTGGGTCACAATGCCGCGCCAACCACGATGGCGTGCGCCTCCTCCAGCAGTTCGAGCGCATGCAGCACGGTTTCGCGCGACGTATGGCGCCAGCGCACGCAGACCAGGGTGGCATCGGCGAGGCCGGCGACGATGCGCGCATCCGTCACCGCCTGCGCCGGCGGGGCATCGAGGAGCACAAGGTCGTAGTCCTGCCGCAGCGTCTGCAGCAGGCGCGCCATCGTGGCCGACATCAGCAGGCCGAGCGCGTTGGCTTCGCCGGTGCCGCCAGGGATGTAGTCCATGCCGGTTGTCTTGTCTTTGCGGATCACATCGGCAACCGAGGCGCGCTCCTGCAGGCAATCGACCAGTCCCGGACCGGGGTTTGCCTGCGTCAGCCGGCTGAGCGAAGACTGGCGGATGTCGCAGTCCAGCACGATGACCCGCTCGCCGTTCATCGCCGCGAGACGTCCCAGACCGAGTGTGACCGTTGTCTTGCCTTCCGCGGGCAGCGCCGCCGTTATTGCAATGATGTGCGGCCGGTCCGGCCGCAGCGACAGACCAGCCCGCAGTGAGCGCAACTGCTCGGCGAGCGGCGACAGCGGCTTCCGGGCGGCATACTCGTCGATGCTCATTTGCCCGCGAGCGCTGTGACGAATGAACGGGATCAGTGCAAAGCAAGGCAGGCCGAGCACCGTGCGGATATCGTCGCCGCTGCGGAAGCTGCGATCGGCGAGCTCAAACAGATAGGCCAGCAGCAGGCCGAACAGGACACCGAACGAAGCAGCGGCCGCCATCAACGGCCCGGTGCGCGGGAAGCTCGGCCGCTCCGGCGGCAGCGCAAGGGAGATCTCGTGGGCGTCCGGCGCCTCGATCGCCGATTGCTGCGCGGTCTGCTGCACGCGCTCCAGCACCGATTGCAGCAGGCTGCGCGACGCTTCGGCATCGCGCTGCATCGCATTCAGCGGAATCTGCGCCTGCGCGTCCCGCTCCAGCTGGCTTTGCACCTCGCGCAGATCCTGTTCCAGCGCCGCCACCCGCTCGCGGCCGGCACGCACGTCGGCCTCGATGGCGGCGACCGCGTGGGCAACTTCCGCCGCCACGCTCCGATCCGTCTCGGTGATCTGCGCGCGCAGGCTTTGCACATCCGGATGGCTGGGGCCGAGACGGCCAAGCATCGACTGCATTTGTGCTACCAGCTGGCCCTGGCGGGCGCGCAGCTGTGCGACCGAGGGAGCGATCGCCGCCTGCGCGGCAGCGCCGGTTTGGCCACTTGCAGCGTCCAGCCGACCTTCGGCCGCGGCCAGGTACGTTGCGCGAATGCACGAGATCCTCGGTGAGAAGGCTGATCTGCTCGGTATCGAGCCTTGCGTGCATCCCCTCGACCAGACCTTTCCTCACGCGGTACTTGGCGATCTCGTCCTCGCTGTGACGCACCTCGTCGCGCAGCTCTTTCGCCCTTCGCTCCAGCCACTCCCTGGCACGGGCCACGGCACCGTACTTGGCGCCCAACTGAGCCTTCACGTACGCGTCCATCGCATCATTGACAGCGGCCGCGGCCAGAACAGGGTCTTCCGCGGTAAACGAAACCTCCAGCACATGCGAAGACTTGAACGGTGTGACGGTCAGCGCGTCCTGCACAGCCTGCAGCGTGGCATTGCGCACCGGGTCCAGCCGCGGGCCCACCATGTCCGGTACCGTCTCGGGCGCCACAGCAGCGCCGGGTACGAAGCGCGCAAGCCACTGTCGCGCCTTCGCCATGGCACGCCGCGTCAGCGATGCCGGCCGAAGCGCCACATTGAACTCCGGGTTCGCGTGCAGATTGAGCCGGCTGGCGACCTGCTCCACCAGGGGCATGCCGCGCAGCACTTCGGCCTGGGTGGCCATGACCGCGTCGGTGATCGGATCGGCGCGCAATATGCTCTGCAGCTCGCGCACCTTGTACTCGCTCGCGTCGTAGAGCAGCGTGCCGGTTGCCGTGTAGAGCGGCGTGAACTGGCTGATGGCGACATAGGTCAGCAAGGGCACCAGAATCATCGACGCGAGCAGAGGCAGTCTGCGCCGCCGCAGCATCGCGATGATCGCTGCTCCGCTCGGAGCCGCCTGGTCCTGTCGCTCAGCGGACGCATACGACTGCGAGCGATCACGCCGTGTCATCGGCGGCGCATGCTGGGATCCTGCAGGTCGGTCGAGCATCGCCTGTCCTGGGTCGGGGGATGACGCTGGTTGTCCTGACCAGCCAAGTTGCCCGATCGACGATATGTAACCTTGGCCTCTTAATTCCCGGCTAATCGGGCGCTGGCATACTCGGCTCATGAACCCCTTCGTCCTTGCGGACGTGGCCGCGTCGCGTCGTTCGCGCCTTTTCGCCATGATCCTGCTGGCGATCGCCGGTTGCGGCGGGCCTGGCAGCAAGCTTCCGCCGCTGCCCGCCACAGATCCGATCGCGTATAGTTTGGGCCCCGGCGATCAGGTTCGCATCATCACCTTCGGCGAGGAGACGCTGACCGGCGAATTCAGGGTGAACGACAGCGGCAGCATCGCGCTCCCGCTGGTCGGCGCCGTGCATGCCGCCGGCCTGACATCGGCTGAGCTGGAAACCGCCGTCGGTGCGGCACTGCGGCGGGGCAAGCTGGTGCGCGATCCCTCCGTGGCGGTGGAGGTCATCGCCTACCGCCCGATCTATGTACTCGGCGAGGTCAACAAGCCCGGCCAGTATGCCTACCAGCCGGGGATGACGGTGGTGACGGCCGTGGCGGTGGGCGGCGGCTTCACCTACCGCGCCGTCGAGGGCTATGCTGCGATCGTTCGCACCATCGAGGGCAAGGCCGTTGAGGGCAGGGCCAGCCGGCAGAGCTACATCCAGCCGGGCGATGTCATCACGATCTTCGAACGTCGATTCTGATGCGGCGGCCGGTCGGCGGCGGCGCCTCGCACGGATGGCGGCTGCGCTCGGGAGCCTGCTGGCCGTGGCGGCATCGCCGGGCATGCCGGCGCCCGTTACGCCGGCACCGGGACCGCTGCACATCATCGGCGGCCAGGCTTCCGGCTGCATCGCCGGCGCGGTGCGGCTGCCGGCCGAGGGGCCGGGGTTCCAGACGATCCATCTCGCACGCAGTTCGTTCTGGGGCGCGCCCGCGACCATTGCCCGGATCGAACGGCTGGGCGAGCAGGTGCGCGCGGCGGGGCTCGGGGATCTCTACGTCGAGGATATCTCCCGCCCGCGCGGCGGACCGCTGCCTGGCGGGCATGTGAGTCACCAGCTCGGGATCGATGTGGATGTCGGTCTCGATGTGCGGCCGAAGCCAACGCTGGGTGCGGCCGGGCGCGAGGCCGTGGAACTGCCCAGCATGGTGCGTGCGGATCAGCGCGGGGTCGATCCCGCGCACTGGACGCCGGACGTCGCCACCGTGCTGCATCTTGCCGCCAATCTGCCGGAGGTGGACCGCATTCTCATCAATCCGGCGATCAAGCAGCAGCTTTGCGAGACGGTGCGCGGTGACCGCTCCTGGCTGCGGCTGATGCGGCCGTGGTACGACCACGCTGCGCACATGCATATTCGCTTCCGTTGTCCAGCGGACCAGCATGACTGCATCCAGGCCGCGCCGCCGCCGCCGGGCGATGGATGCGACGCGACGCTGCAATGGTGGTTCGAACAGTTGGATGCGCCGGCCAAGCCGGCGGCACCGTATCATCCGCCGCCATTGCCGGCTGCCTGCAGGGCGGTAATGGCGGCGGAGTAAGTTGCCTGGCAGCTCACCACGTCGTCACGTGGGCCCGCAAGCGGGCGAGGTGTGGTTGTACCAGCGACCTGTTGAATGACCGCCTTCGACCCCAAGCGGTCATGCACGGGTGGACTCGACGCGCGGGGCAGTTTTACCCGCAGCGGCAACCCAGAGTCTCGGTATTTGACGGGCTCAGTTCGACCCTGAGCGGCTGCCCACGCCGCCCACGCTGGTCCCCAGGAAGTTTGGACCGAGGCCCTGGCCGGGCTTAGCATCGGAACCCACTCGCAACCGACACGTCGCGTTCTGGCCAGCCGGGGGGAACATGGCCACGAAGCCGAATGTGCAGGCATGGCGCCGGATCTTTGACGGACTCGTACCATGACCGTACGGGTGTTGATTGTCGATGACGAGCCGGATGTCGAGGTTCTATTCCGACAGCAGCTCCGCCGAGAAATACGCGAGGGGCGTTACAAGCTGGACTTCGCGCTCTTGGCCGGGGCTGCGTTGAGCAAACTCGATGGTTGTGTCGGCGAGGAGATCATCCTGCTGGTTTCGGACATCAACATGCCCGGCATGAGCGGGCTCGATCTCCTACCTATTGTGAAGACGCGTCGGCCAAATCTGCCGGTGTTCATGATGTCGGACTATGGCGACGCGGATACGGTGGCCACCGCGCTGGCGCGCGGGGCTGATGAATTTCTCACTAAGCCGGTGGATTTCCCGGAACTGAAACGGGACATCATGGCGGTGATGACTGACGCAACCGGGGGAAACGGATGACCGCCTCACCAGTCGATGCCACAACCGACCTTCCTGCCGTCATCGCGGCGCTGCGGTCAGAGCGTGACGCGGCACTGTCAGAGAAGGCCGCGTTGGCGGAGGAACTCGCCACGCGCGACGCGGCGTTAGCCCAGCGCAACAGCGAGTTCGGCGAGCGGATCGAGCATCAGGCCGCGACCGTCGACGTGCTCAGGGTGATGTCGGCGTCGCCAGGAGACGCGCAGTCTGTCTTCGACCTGATCGTGCGTCGCGCGACCGAACTGTGCAATGTCCCATCGGCAACTCTGTTCGAGTATGACGGTGAACTGGTCCATATCCGATCGGACTACCACAGCGAGACGATCCTGGCTTCGAGTGCATTGGCGGCATACATGCAACTGTTTCCTATGCGCCCGGCGCGCGGGTCTATCTCTTGCCGGGCGATCCTGGATCGGCAGATCATCCACATCCGGGATCTGAGACTAGACCACGAATTGGCAGGCTTCGCCCGTGAACTCGGGCACCGATCGCAAGTGTCGGTACCGCTGATGCGAGACGACCTTGCGATCGGCGTCATCACGATTGGCGCCCAGGCACCCGGCGGCTTCTCGGACAGCCAGATTGAATTGCTGAAGACGTTTGCCGAGCAGGCGGTGATCGCCATCACCAGCGCCGAGACCTATCGCGCGTTGCAAACCCGTACTTCCGACCTTCAGGAGTCTCTGGACTACCAGACCGCGACCAGCGACGTGCTGAAGGTCATCAGCCGCTCGGCGTTCGATCTGCAACCGGTGCTGGCGACATTGCTCAAAACCGCCGCGCGGCTGTGCGATGCGGATACCGCCGGGATGACATCCCGCGAGGGCGACACGTACCGAGTGGTGGCAACCTTTTCCAACGCACCGGCGTTCGACACGTTCATTCAAGGCCAATCATTTACCGCCAACCGCGCGTCGGTGACCGGACGGACCGTGCTTGAAGGCCATATCGTCCATATCGCCGATTTGGCTGCCGATCCGGAATACGCTGTGACCGAGGCGGTTACGCTGGGTGGGGTCCGCACCTTACTCGGCGTGCCGCTGTTACGCGAGGGCGAGGTGGCTGGCGTGATCATCCTCGGACGCCTTCGGGTGGAACCGTTTACTGACGGGCAGATCGAACTTGTCAGCACCTTCGCCGATCAAGCGGTGATCGCGATTGAGAACACGCGGTTGATCACCGAGCAGCGGGAGGCGCTAGAGCGGCAAACCGCGATGGCCGAGGTGTTGGAGGTCATAAACACTTCGCCCGGCAACCTCGGGCCGGTAATCGAGGCAATCATCGATAAGGCGAGGCGCCTGACTCAGGCGGAATTTGGCGGATTATTTACCTACGACGGCGAGTTCTTTTGCTTGTTTCAGACTTCAGCCGGCGGAGAACCGGAACTTGTCCAAGCTGAAGAGGGCAGTGCGTTGGCGGAACTCGTGGCCGGCGCGCCGTTGGTTCACATACCAGATGTTGCCGACACCGACGCCTACCGTGCTGGCATTCCGTCTCGTGTCCGGCTTGTCGAAGTTTTTCGCGCTCGCACCACATTGTGGATTGCGCTGCGCAAGGACAACACCCTGTTTGGGGCTCTAGCCGTCCACCGCCCGGAGGTTCGGCCGTTCAGTGATAAACAGATCGCGCTGCTGCAGAATTTCGCCGCGCAGGCCGTCGTCGCAATGGAGAACGCGCGGCTGATGACCGAACAGCGCGAGGCACTGGAACAACAGACGGCGACCGCCGAGGTTTTGCAGGTGATCAACGCATCGGCCGGTGATCTGGAGCGGGTTTTCGATACGATGTTGGAGAATGCGGTACGGCTTTGCGAGTCCTCGTTTGGCGTCCTCGCCACCTATGACGGCGAATGTTTTCACACCGCCGCGATGCGGGAGGTAGCGCCTGGCCTGGCGGATGCCATATGCGAACCGGTTCGCCCGAGCCCGGGCATGGCGTACGGCCGGATCGTTCAAGGCGCGGACATCGTGCACATCGCGGACATCACCGATGACGACGTGTACCGGTCGGGGAACCGGATCCGCCGAGCTCTTGCGGATCAGGGCGGAGCGCGTACGGCGCTCTTTGTCGCGCTGCGCAGCGACGATACCTTATTGGGGACCTTTGTCATCTACCGAAAGGAGGTGCGCCCGTTCTCCGACAGGCAGGTGGCGTTGCTGAAGAATTTTGCCGCCCAGGCAGTGATCGCCATAGAGAACGCCCGCCTACTTCGAGAGCTGCGGGAGCGCACCGACGAACTGGCCCAACGCCAGGCAGAGCTTCGTGTTACCTTCGAGAACATGGGCGATGGCGTTGCCATGTTCGACGAAACCCAGCACCTGGTCGCGTGGAACCGCAAGTTCCAAGAGATCTTCGACCTGCCCGACACCCTTCTCGAACAGCATCGCACCTATGAGGAACACCTCCGCTTCCTCGCAGCACGCGGCGACTTCGGCGCGAGTGTCGATACGGCAGAACAGATTCGTGGGCTGGTCGCCAGGTACCGGCCAACCCTACGGCTATGAGCGGACGCGGCCGGATGGCAAGGTGATCGAGATCCGTCGCAACCCGGTGCCGGACGGCGGCTTCGTGCTGATCTTCTCCGACATCACCGAGCGCAAGCGCAGCGAGGCAGAGATCCGTGCCGCGCGCGACGCCGCCGAGTCGGCATATCGCGAGCTGAAGGCGACCCAGGCCAACCTGATCCAGGCGGAGAAGATGGCGTCGCTTGGCCAACTAACCGCCGGCATCGCGCACGAGATCAAGAACCCACTGAATTTCGTCAACAACTTCGCCGCGCTGTCGGTGGACCTGTTGAGCGAACTGAAGGAAACCGCCGCGCCGGGCTTCGCCGCGCTGACCAAAAAGCAGCGCGCAGAGGTCGAGGACGTCTCCGCCATGCTGACCAGCAACCTGGAGAAGATCACCGAGCACGGCAAACGTGCCGACGGCATCGTGAAGGC
The DNA here is from genome assembly GCA_963794185.1 of uncultured Alphaproteobacteria bacterium. GTDB lineage: Bacteria > Pseudomonadota > Alphaproteobacteria > Acetobacterales > Acetobacteraceae > JAMXLO01. The sequence goes on from CAWCDM010000074.1 coordinate 11,593, forward strand.
GATGCTGGAACACTCGCGCGGGTCCTCAGGCGAACGGCGCATGGTCGACCTGAACGCGCTGATCGATGAGACGCTGAACCTCGCCTACCACGGCGCCCGCGCGCAGGATCAGAGTTTCAGCATCACGCTGGAACGAGATTTCGGAGAAGGCATCGACCCGATCGAGGTTAACCCGCAGGACATGACGAGGGTGTTCCTGAACATCTTCAGCAACGGCTTCTACGCGGCCACGAGGCGGGTCGCGTAACGGCGGGAATGCCGGTTTCGTACCGACGCTAAAGGTCACCACCCGCGATGCCGGCGAGGCGGTGGAAATCCGTGTGCGGGACAGCGGCACCGGCATTCCGGCAGACATCAGGGACAAACTGTTCCAGCCGTTCTTCACCACCAAACCGACTGGCGAGGGCACGGGCCTTGGCCTGTCGATCACGTACGACATCGTCACAAAGGCACACGGCGGCAGCATTGCGGTAGACAGCAAGGTCGGCGAATACAGCGAGTTCACGATACGGCTGCCACGCAACCCGTAATCGTTTATGAGGGAATGGCCGGTTTCCACCCGAAGCTGTCAGCGCATAGGCCGTTGGCACTATACCGCCTTCGCCTCCCTCCGTCGCGCATGCAGGATGAATTCGGTGTAGCCGTTCGGCTGCGCGCGGCCCTTGAATACGAGATCGCATGCCGCCTGAAACGCCGGCCCATCGAAACCGGGCGCCATCGGCCGGTAATTCGGATCACCCTCGTTCTGCCGGTCCACCACCGCGGCCATCCGCTTCAATGTCTCCAACACCTGCGCCTCGCCGGCGATGCCATGGTGCAGCCAGTTGGCAACATGCTGGCTGGATATGCGCAGCGTGGCGCGGTCCTCCATCAGGCCGACATCGTGGATATCAGGCACCTTCGAACAGCCGACACCCTGATCGATCCAGCGCACGACATAGCCGAGTATCCCCTGGCAGTTATTGTCCAGCTCCTGTTGCACATCGTCGGGCGACCAGTTCGGTCGATCGGCAATCGGGATGGTCAGCAGATCGGCCAGCGGCGCACGCGCGCGCTTCGCCAGCTCCTCCTGACGCTGTGCCACATCCACCTCGTGATAATGCAGCGCGTGCAGCGTCGCCGCGGTGGGCGACGGCACCCAGGCGGTGTTCGCGCCGGCACGCGGATGGCCGATCTTCTGGGCCAGCATGTCTGCCATCCGATCGGGCGCCGCCCACATGCCCTTGCCGATCTGCGCCCGCCCGCGCATCCCGCAGGCCAGCCCGATATCGACGTTCTGATCCTCATACGCCTTGATCCAGGCGGTGTTGCGAATCTCGTTCTTGCGGATCATCGGACCCGCTTCGATCGAGGTGTGGATCTCGTCGCCCGTGCGATCGAGGAAGCCGGTGTTGATGAACACCACACGGTCCTTCGCCGCATGGATGCACGCCTTCAAATTGGCCGAGGTGCGCCGCTCCTCGTCCATGATGCCCATTTTCAGCGTGTTGCGCGCCAGGCCCAGCATGTCCTCCACGCGGGCGAACACCGCGTCGGTGAACGCGACCTCGGCGGCGCCGTGCAGCTTCGGCTTCACGATGTAGACCGACCCGGCGCGGCTGTTGTGCAAGGGGGACCCGCCGTTCAGGTCGTGCATCGCGATCAGAGATGTCACGGCGGCATCGAGCAGACCCTCCGGCGTCTCGGCGCCCGACCCGTCGAGCACAGCGTCGGTATACATATGGAGGCCGACGTTGCGCACCAGCATCAGGCTGCGTCCCGGCAACGTGAGTGTCCCGCCGTCCGGCGTCCGGTAGACCCGATCGGCATCGAGACGGCGCGTGATCGTCTCGCCGACCTTTGTGAAGGTCTCGCAGAGGGTGCCTTGCATGAGCCCGAGCCAGTTGCGGTACGCAGCGACCTTGTCCGCGGCATCGACCGCGGCAATCGAATCCTCGCAGTCCTGGATGGTGGTGATCGCCGCCTCCAGCACGACATCGGCGACGCCTGCGGCATCTTCCTTGCCGATGCGGTCGACGCGGTCGATCACGATCTCGATGTGGAGGCCGTTGTGCTTCAGCAGCACGGCGTCCGGGCTGTCGGGATCGCCGCGAAACCCCACGAACTGCGCCGGCTGCGCCAGCCCGGTCCGCGCATCGTTGCGCAATGTCGCACAGAGCCTGCCGCCATCGAGCCGGTAGCGGACGACCTCCTGGTGGCTGCCAAGTGCGAGAGGTACCGCCTGATCCAGCACCTGCCGGGCCTTCGCCACGACGCGGGCGCCGCGAAGTTTGTTGTAGCCGAGGCCGCGTGTCGCGCCGCCGTCTTCGGGGATGGCGTCGGTGCCATACAGCGCATCATACAGGCTGCCCCAGCGCGCATTGGCCGCATTCACCGCGTAGCGCGCGTTGGTCACCGGCACCACCAGCTGCGGGCCGGCGATGGCGGCGATCTCGGGATCGACGTTGCGGGTGCCGATCGAGAAAGCGGCGGGTTCGGGCTGCAGGTAGCCGATGCCGCGCAGGAATTTCACATACGCAACCGGATCGATCGGCCGGCCGCGGTTGTCGAGGTGCCACGCGTCGATCCGGCGCTGCAGCGCGTCGCGTTCGTCGAGCAGCGCCCGGTTGCGCGGCGCGAGGTCCTCGATCAGTGCGCCTAGGCCGCGCCAGAACGCGGTGGGGTCGATGCCGGTGCCGGGGATCGCCTCGGCATTGATGAAGTCATGGAGCGGCCCGGCAACCTGCAGGCTGCCGATAGTAACGTAGTCCATGCACTGCAACTCCTCGACGGGGTTGACACCAAGACACGCCGCAGCGGGCGCGGAAAGTCCGAACCGCTGCCGCCTTCTTGTCGTAACCCCCCCGCGAGAGTTCGCGGTTTCAGCCGCGCCGTCGGGCCTTCAGCCACGCCGCGTAGGCAGCCCTTGTCGCCTCGTTCGGCGGATAGGTGCCGGCCAGCGCGGCGCCATCGGCCACGCGCGCCAGCAGGAACGCCTCGAGGTCCTCCTGCTCCGCCGCATCCCGCGCCACTTCGTCGGCCATCGCCCGCGGGATGACGGCCACGCCGTCGCGGTCGCCGACGATGACGTCGCCAGGATACACCGGAACGCCGCCGCAACCAATCGGAACTTCGCATTCGACCGCGTGATGCCGGGCAAGATTGAGCGGCGCGCTCGGCCCGGCACAGAACACCGGGAATTGTGTCATTTCTCCGATCGGCCCCGCATCGCGGATGCCGCCGTCGCCGACCAGACCGGCAACACCCCGCTTCATCAGCCGCGTGACCAGGATTTCCCCCGCGCAGGCGGCGCGCGTGTCGCCGCGGCAGTCGATCACCAGCACGTGGCCCGCCGGCGTGATCTCGATCGCCTTGCGTTGCGGGTGCTCGGGATCGGCGAACACGGCCACCGTGTCGATGTCCTCGCGCGCCGGGATGTTGCGCAGGGTGAAGGCCGGCCCGACCAGATTCCCGTCATAGCGACCGAGCGGGGCGACGCCCTGCATGAACGCATTGCGCAGGCCGCGCTTGAAAAGCTGCGTGGTCAGCGTCGCGGTGCTGACCAGACGGAGCCGGTCGATCGTCGCCTGGGCAAGTCCGGACATGCGGTCTCCTTGGTCGCCGCGATGCCTGCGGAGCGACGCTGCCCCACGTAAATGCCCCGAAACAAGCCACGGTTACAAGCCTGCCGCACGCGGCGCCGCTGGTCCCGCCCGTCCGGTTTCCGGGCGCGGCGGTTATGCGCTACAGGATCGCCGACGGCCCCGGCGTCGCGCCCCGATCGCGCGTGCGTCGGGGTCCGGCTGGCTGCAACTGCTCGGGGAAACGACCATGGACAGCATGACAACCACCCGCCGGGCGCTGATCGGCGGCGTGGCGGGACTGGCGGCGTTCGGCACGCGCGGTGCGCCTGCCGCCACCGCACCGGTACTGCCGCCCTCGCCGCTCATGCTGAACGTCATCGACGTGGCGGGCCAGTTGCAGCTGACGCAGCGCGCCATGGAGGCATACGCGAAAGCCAATCCGAAGCTGGTGTCGAAGATTTCGTTCTCCCAGGCGCCGGCGCCCGAGCTGCCGGGAAAGATCAAGGCACAGCAGGACGCCGGCCGGGTCGATATCGATCTGGTGCTGACCGGCACAGATGGCCTGGCTGCGGGGATCGACCAGAAGCTGTGGGTGCCGTTGGTGACCGATTATGCATCCGCGTTGCCGAACCTGGCCGACATCTACCTTCCGGGCGCGCTGAAGATGCAGGCGCTGGCGCAAGGTCAGGCGGTCTGCGTGGTGTTCTGCCCCGCCGGTCCGATCATCCAATACATGCCGGACGCGGTGAAGCAGCCGCCGAAGACGGCGCAGGAGCTGCTGGAGTGGACGAAGGCCAATCCGAAGCGGTTCGTCTACGCGCGGCCGGCCAATTCCGGGCCCGGGCGCACCTTCCTGCAAGGGCTGCCCTATATCCTCGGCGACAAGGATCCGATGGACCCCGACAAGGGCTGGGACAAGACCTGGGCCTACCTCGTGGAACTGGGGAAGAACATCGAATACTACCCGACCGGCACCGGCGCGGTGATGAAGGAGCTGGCCGAAGGCTCGCGCGACATGATCGCCTCGCATCTCGGCTGGGACCTCAATCCGCGCATCCTCGGCGTGGTGCCGATGGAGTCGACAGATCGGCACGCTGGCCGGCTTCCACTGGGTGACCGACGCGCAGTACCTGGGCAATCCCCAAGGGCGTGTCGCCGGACAAGCTCGCGGTGCTGCTCGACATGACCAAATACATGCTCAGCAAGCCGGCGCAGGCGATGACCTGGGACAAGGGGTATTTCTATCCGGGCCCGGCGGTGAAGGACGTGCCGCTGTCGATGGCGCCGCAGGAGAGCCAGGACGCGGTGAACAGCGTGCGGCGCGACTTCATCGACAAGCTGATCACCGAGGTGCCGTCCGAGGTGCCGCTGCCCGCGGACCGGCTGGTGTTCGCGTTCCAGCGCTGGGACCAGCAGGTCGGCGCGCACGTCGGCCGATAGCGGCACATGGCGATCGCTTCGCGCGAATTCCGCGAGCTGCGGCTCGATCGGATGAGCCGGGACTTCGGCCAGGTCCGCGCATTGCGCGACGTGACGCTGACGGTGAGGCGCGGCGAGTTCGTGGCGCTGCTTGGCCCGTCCGGCTGCGGCAAGTCCACCGCGCTGAACTGCATCGCCGGTCTGCTGCAGGTGACCGGCGGGGCGATCTGGCTGGACGATCAGCGCCTCGACGAGATGGGGCCGGAGGATCGCGGCTTCGGCATGGTGTTCCAGAACTATGCGCTGTTCCCGCACATGACGGTGCGCCGCAATATCGGCTTCGGCCTGGCGACGCAGCACCGGCCACGGGACGAGATCGCACGCCGCGTCGAGGAGGCGCTGGCCCTGGTGCGGCTCGGCAACCAGGGCGACAAGCTGCCCGGCCAACTGTCCGGCGGCCAGCAGCAGCGCGTGGCGATCGCGCGTGCCATCGTGGTGGAGCCGCCTCTGGTGCTGATGGACGAGCCGCTGTCGAACCTGGATGCCAAGCTGCGGCTCGAGATGCGCGCCGAGATCCGCCGCATCCACGCCATGCTCGGCAGCTCCACGATCTACGTGACGCACGACCAGGAAGAGGCGCTGTCGCTCGCCGACCGCATCGTGGTGCTGATCGACGGACAGATGCGCCAGGTCGGCACGCCGGAGGAGCTTTATGCGTTGCCCGCCAGCGCCGACGTCGCCGAGTTCATGGGCTATCGCAATCTGGTCGCCTCGCGCGCCAAGCCCGCCAACGAGGGTGTCGCGGTGACGGTCGGCGGCGCGCGGCTGCTCGGCACGCCGTTCGCGGCGGTGGGCGAGAACGTCGTCGTGGCGATCCGTCCCGACGATCTGTGTCCGACGCAGGATGGGCCGATCGCCGCCACGGTCGAGATCGCCGAATACCACGGCCGCGATTTCTATGCCGTGGCGCGCGGCGCGGACGGCGCCGAGTTGTTCTTCCGTTCCGACCGGCGGCTGAGCGCGGGCGAGGTGGTACGGCTCGACGCCGCGCCGGCCCGCGTGCTGGTCTATCCCGCGTGAACGGCGAAAGATTGCCGCTGCGGCGGCGGCTGCGCGAGCACGGGCTGGACGGCGTGACCCTGCTGGTGATGCCCGGCGTGATCTTCGTGGTGGTGCTGTTCGTCTACCCGTTCCTGTACGGGCTGGTGCTGTCGTTCCGTCCGAAGCAGGGCGGCGCGCTGGCGAACTACGCGACGTTTTTCTCGGACCCGTTCCTCTACGACACCATTGCCACGACATTGGTGATCGCGGTCCCGGCCACGCTGCTGAATGTGGTCCTGTCCGTCCCGGTCGCGCTGCGGGTCCGTCTGATGAAACATCAGCGCCTGCTGACTACGATCCTGGTCATCCCGATCACGCTCGGCACCGTGATGGTGGCCGAGGGCCTGCTGACATATCTGGGTCCGCGCGGCTGGCTCAATCGCGTGCTGCTGGAATTCGGCATCGTGGATAGTCCCGTGCGGCTGGTGCACAACTACTGGGGCGTCATGCTGTCGCTAGTGATCACCGGGTTTCCGTTCACCTTCCTGCTGACGCTGTCGTACATCACCGGGATCGACCCGTCGCTGGAGAATGCCGGCGCGATGCTGGCGGCCCGCGCGCGCCAGCGCTTCTTCCGGATCTTGCTGCCGCTGCTGGCGCCGGGGCTTGCGATCACGCTGGCGCTTTCGTTCGTGCAGGCGTTCACCGTGTTTCCATCGGCTGTGCTGCTGGGTGCGCCGGCGGGGCCGACGCGGGTGATCTCAATCGCCGCGTACCAGGCCGCATTCGAGCAGTATGACTATTCGTTGGCCTCGGCGATCGCGATGCTGATGGCGGCAGTACAGGTGGTGATCATCGTCGCCCTGTTGGGCGCGCGGAGCCTGCTGTTCCGCGGTCCCGCCAGCAGCGGCAAAGGCTGAGGCGCATGCGCCGCGGCATCGGCGAGCGGCTGTGGGCAATAGCCGTCTGGGCGCTGGTGGCATTCTTCGTCGTCAATCTGCTGGCGATGATCGGCAGCGTGCTGGTGAACTCGTTCGGCACGCGCTGGTTCAACACCTGGCTGCCGGCGGGGTACACGCCGCAATGGTACGCGCTCGCCTGGAACGAGTTCCGCCTGCCGGACATTCTGATCGTCACAGTCGAGGTTGTGGGCGCGGTGGTGGTGGTCTCGGGGCTGATCGGCGTGCCCACCGCCTATGCGATGGCGCGGCGGGAGTTTCCCGGCAAGCCTGCGGTCATGCTGCTGTTTCTGCTGCCGCTGCTGGTGCCGCCGATCACCTACGGCATTCCGCTGGCGACCGTGCTGTACCAGGCGCAGCTTGCGGGGACGATCTGGGGCGTGATCCTGGCGAATCTGGTGCCGACGGTGCCGTTCGTCATCCTGATCATGATCCCGTTCGTCGAGCAGATCGACACGCGCGTGGAGGCTGCGGCGCGCGTGTTCGGCGCCGGCATGGGACGGCTGTTCGTGCAGATCCTGGTGCCGCTGCTGACGCCGGGGATACTGGCGGCGCTGCTGCTGGTGCTGGTTCGCACCATCGCGATGTTCGAGCTGACGTTCCTGACCGCGGGTCCGACGAGCCAGACCCTGGTGGTGGCGTTGTACTATGCGGTGTTCGCCGCCGGCGTGCGGCCGGGTCAGTCGATCGACGCGATGGCTGTGATCTACATGGTCACCACGCTGGTCTGGCTGCTGATCGCGCTGCGCTTCGTCGATCCGACGCAGATCGTGACGCGCGCCAAGCGATGAGCCGACGGTATGCTGCGATGGTCCAATTCAGGCGCGCGGGATGCGGAGATCTTACGCCGAATGTCCGACGTGATCGCTGAGATGAGTGGTGTCCCTGTCTCCTTGCGGGCGGAGCGGGGTCGGAGGCTACGCAGCACGCAATCAAGCTTCGCCCCTTATGGCAAGGCCTTGCCCTCCCCCCACCGCCCTCCCGCAAGGGGAGGGGGAGAAGCGCACGCCGGCCGTTCACACCCGCATCGGCATCAGCACGTAGAGCGCGCTGGCATCCGCCGCGTCCTGGACAACCGTGGGCGCCGAACCGTCGGAGAAGCGGAACTCAACCTCGCCCGTGATCTGGTCTGTGATGTCGTTCAGGTAGCGCGCCTGGAAGCCGATCTCCAAAGGACCCGCCTCGTACTTCACATGGTCGGAATCCAGCTCCTCGGTCGCGGTGCCCTGCTCCGGACTTGCCGCCGACAGCACCAGCAGGTCGCGCGCCAGCGACAGCTTGACCGGGACGCGAACGCTCGGCCGAGATCGCCGACACCCGGCCCACCGCATCGGCAAAGTCCTTCTTGCCCACCCGCAGCACCTTGTCGTTGCCACGCGGGATCACCCGCTCGTACTCGGGGAAGGTGCCGTCGATCAGCTTGCTTGTCAGCAGGATCGCATCGGCGTGGAACTGGATGCGCGTATCAGACAGCGCGATCTCGACGTTGCCGGTCACTTCGTCCAGCAGTTTCCGAAGCTCGTTCACCGTCTTGCGCGGGATGATCACGCCGGGCATCGAGCCCGCGCCCTCGGGCAGCGGCTCCTCCACGCGCGCCAGGCGGTGGCCGTCGGTGGCGACCGCGCGCAGCACGCGCGTGCCCTCGCTTTCGGCCGCATGCAGGTAGATGCCGTTGAGGTAGTAGCGAGTCTCCTCGGTGCTGATGGCGAAGCGCGTGCGATCGATCAGGCCGCGCAGCACCTGGGCTGGGAGGTTGAACCGGTGCGGCAACACGCCGGCGGTCATCGAGGGGAAATCTTCGGTCGGCAGCACCACCAGGCTGGTCGAATAGCGCCCCGACCGCAACGCAAGCTGGGCGTCGCCTCCCGGGTGGTCGAGTTCCACCTCCGCCCCGTCGGGCAGCTTGCGGACGATCTCATAGAGGGTGGCCGCCGGAGCAGTGCAGGAACCGTTGCGGGTGGTGCTGGCCGGCACGTCCTCGACGATGGCGATCTCCATGTCGGTGGCGGTCAGCGTCAGCTTGCCGTCGCGCACGGCGATCATGACATTGGCAAGGATCGGGATGGTGTTGCGGCGCTCCACCACGCTCTGGACGTGGGCCAGCGCCTTCAGCAAGGTGGCCCGGTCGGCCTTCAGCATCATGGCATCCATCCTCAAAAGGCCGGGTTGCAGTGGCGCGCCGTCGAATCCGTGCGATGCACTGTAGCAATGGCACGGCATGCGGGGGAAGGCCGACTGCGCGGCCCCACGGCCCCCGCCTGCGCGGGGATTGCGACACTATCTGATACGACCGTTCAGGAATTCCAGCATGCGACGCAGGAGCTCGACATCCTCGGCCATGGCGGCGTCGCGCGCCATGAGCTCGCTGACCCGGGAGCAGGCGTGCATCACCGTGGTGTGGTCGCGATTGCCGAACCTGCGGCCGATTTCCGGCAGGCTGCGCTGGGTGATCTGCTTGGCGAGATACATCGCCACCTGGCGCGGCCGCGCCACCGCGCGCGCGCGCCGCGCCGAGGACATGTCGGTCAGCCGGATCTTGAAATATTCGGCGACCTTCTTCTGGATTTCCTCGATCGTCACGCGACGGTCCTGCGCCTTCAGGATGTCGTGCAGCACCTCCTGGGTCGTCTCGAGCGTGACGGTCCGGCCGAACAGGTTGGCGTGGGCGACGAGACGGTTCAATGCACCTTCCAGCTCGCGCACGTTGGTGGTGATCTTGTAGGCCAGGAACTCCATCACCTTGGTGGGCACCGCGAGGCCGGCGCGCGCCGCCTTCGCCTCCAGTATGGAGATGCGCAGCTCGAACGTCGTGGCGTGCAGATCCGCCACCATGCCGTAGCCGAGCCTGGTGCGCAGCCTGTCGTCGAGCCCCGACAGGTCGGACGGCGACTTGTCGGCCGAGACCACGATCTGCTTGCCGACGTCCACCAGCGCATTGAATGTGTGGAAGAATTCCTCCTGCGTGTTGTCCTTGCCGATGAGGAACTGCAGGTCGTCGATCATCAGTACGTCGGGGCTGCGGAGCTGCTCCTTGAACTGCATCGTCTGCTGGCTGCGAATGGCCGCGATGAAGCGATACATGAACTTCTCGGCCGACATATAGGCGATCGAGACTGGCCGCCCGCCGTTGGCCTTGTTGCTGGACATCAGCTCCCACGCGATCGCATGCATCAGATGGGTCTTGCCGAGCCCCACGCCGCCATACAGGAACAGCGGATTGAAGCCTGGGCTGGAAGGCTGTTCGGCCACCCGGCGCGCACAGGCATAGGCAAATTCGTTGGGCTTGCCGACCACGAAGGCATCGAAGGTGAAGCGCGGATCGATCGCCAGTTCGGAGCGCTGGTCCAGCCGCTCCTCGAGCCGTGGCGCAACCGCTCGCATTGGCTCAGCGGGCGGTGCAAGGCTAACGGCCAGTCCCGCCGAGGAGGGCGGTGCGCCGGCAACGCGGATGTCCACACGGCGGATCGCAGGGTTCTCCGCGTGCCAGAGCGCGTTCAGCCGCTCGCCGTAACGACTGCGGACCCAGTCGCTCAGGAACCGTGTTGGCAGGTGTACCGTGATTTCATCGCCGTCCGCACCGGCCAGTGTCATCTGACGCAACCAGTTGCGATATTCGACCTCGCCGACCTCGCTTTGCAGGCGGCCCCGAATGCGTGCCCATTGGCTTGCCAACTGCGATGTGTCCACGACCTTTTTCTCCATCGTCGCGGACACATCGTGTTCCATCAAGCTGCTCCCCCCGATGCCAGGAATCCAGTCTGATCACGACGGTCTTATCGCCGTCGCAGGCACGATGCACACCGCCGCTATCTGCGGCAGGACGAGAAGATCGGAAGACAGGCTGCCTACCGAAACGTGGCCGGCTCCATAAAATTATGTCATGTCTTTCGACTGAGGCAATCGGAATCTGATGCGTCGAATCATCTCGGAGTAAAACGCAAGAAGATTTCGAGTTGGTGTGGATAAGTGTTGTGCCGGGAGTAGTATAAGTTGCTTTGTCGCAGCTTACAGTTGTTGTGATCGTCTTGGCGCGACCGTGCATAGCCAAGAGTATCGTTCCTGCCCGCCCTCGGTCAACGGGGAGCGGAAGCAGCCTCGTCAGCCAGTCGCGAGCGATTTGATCTGCGTCGAAAGGCGCGAAAGTTTGCGCGCGACGGTATTCCGGTGCACCACGCCTTTGCTGGCCGCACGCTGCATCTCGGGTTGCGCCGCGCGCAACGCGTCAGCTGCGACCTGCTTGTCGCCACCGGCGATTGCTGTCTCAACTTTCTTGATGAAAGTTCGCATGCGCGATTTGCGCGCCTGATTTCGCTCGGTACGGCGCTTGGACTGGCGGTTGCGCTTGCGCGCTGAAGCGGTGTTGGCCATGGATTTCTGTGGTTCACTCAGCAAATAGGGGTATGCCCGGTGACCCATTTTGTGGGTCATCGAGAGGGAGCGCCGTTGTATGCACAGGCCGCGCCCGGGTCAAGCCCGGGACAGATCACGGATCGAAATCCCGGTTTACTGCAACCCGGAGTGGAGCGCTTCCCCGCGCTGCCGACGCAGGCACCATCATTGTCACGCGATCAATCTCGACGTGCGGCCCACATTCGATCGCCCGACCAGCCCGATTGCCTTGGCGTACGTAATATCATATTGCGCAATCGCGATATCTGAGTAATTGCGGCGTTATTTATGGGCAATTTCGGCGTTTTGACAGTGAAGGCAAAGGTGAACATGTGCTTTGTGGGTTCCTTCGATCAGTCGCCGCGCAGGCGCTCGCCAATGATGTGGGCATGTTCCGGCGCGAGCGACACAGGCGAGAACAGCAGTACGCCTTCGTGGCGCCGCGCGAGCGAACAGAGGATCGATGGCGCGCCCATGGCCAGACGTGCGGCCAGCGCATTGGCATCGGCGACCTTCACCTCAAGTGCGGCACTGGACCGATCGAGGATATGCAGGGTCATGCCTTGCACCGGACCGGCGGCAGCAACGATGCTCGTCCAGCGTCTGTCGCCACGCCGCGCGTCGTTCATCCTCCCCGCCGGCGACAAAGCGTTCCAGGGCAACGAGCAGGCCGACGATCTCCTCCTTTCCCACCTTGCAGGAACGGCCGACGCCATGTTGCGGCAGGCCAGGCAACTGGCGCAGCGGCGCGAACTCCTCCGGCACGTGCCACATATCCGGGAACACATCCAGGTCCAGCATCTGCAGCAGCGCGGAAGCGATCAAATCTGCGCGGCCGCACAGGATCCCCGAGGCCTGCGGGCCGCCGATCGCCTTGCCGCCGCTGAAGGCGACCAGATCGGCGCCCTGTTCGAGAAAGCGCCGCAGGTTATATGCAGGCGGCAATTGTGCCGCGGCGTCGACCAGCAACGGGAGGCCGTGTTCGCGCGCCACGGCAGCGACTTCCGCGAGCGGCGGCAGCGATTGCGGATGCGCGAGATAGTAGATTGCAGCGGTGTCCGGCGTGATCGCTGCCGCGATCTCCCACGCGGATGCGTCGCGCACGCCCGGGCCGGAGTAGCGGTCGGGGATGCCGACCTCGACGATGCGGCCGCCGGCAACCACAATGGCGCGGTCATACATGTTGCGCTGACTGCGCACGACGATGAACGCGTTGCGGCCGTCGGCGACCTCGGGGAGGCGGTTCATCCGTGCCGGGTCGAGGCCTGCAGACACGCGGCGGCGCCCAGCAGCACGCCGGCGGACGCGCCCGACGTGACGATGCCAGCCTGCGCGCCGGTGATCCGCGCGATGACACGGCATGCGCCAGCCTGCAACGCAATCATGTCGACGCATTCGCTCGAGGCTGCGGCCATCGCGGCGGCCACGTCCGGATGCATGCGGCCGCCCGACAGGCGCGTGACGGTGCCGCAGGCGTTGATGACCGTCGGAACGCCGAAGCGCTGGTAGATGCTCATCGAAGTGCCTGCCAGGAGAGTACACCTCGCCCGCTTGCGGGAGAGGTCGTCGCGCGCAAGCGCGGCGGGAGAGGGCGCACGAGAGGAAGTGCCTGTCGCGGCACCCTCTCCCACCGCGCTTTGCGCGGTGACCTTTCCCGCAGGCGGGCGAGGTGGACTGGGACGAGGCTCGTCATGCGGCCACGCGGTCGCCAGTCTCAGGCCGTCGAGCCTGGCGCACCAGGTCGGCGGCCTTCTCGCCGATCATGATCGTCGCGGCATTGGTGTTGCCGGATATCACCGTGGGCATGATCGACGCGTCGACCACGCGCAGTCCTTCGATGCCGTAGACGCGCAGTTCAGGATCCACCACCGCCATGGGATCGACGCCCATCTTGCACGTGCTGGTCGGATGGAACACCGTGCCGCCGGTGTTCCTCGCGTGTTGCAGAAGCTGCTCGTCGGTCCTCACCGCGGATCCCGGCTGGTATTCCTCGGTGATGAAGTGCTGCATATACGGCGTGGCGAGGATGCGCCGGCCGATCTTCAGCCCCTCGACAATGGCGCGGCGATCGGTCTCGGTCGCCAGGTAGTTCGGCAGCATCGCGGGAGGGTCGGCCGGGTTGGGCGACTTCAGCCTGATCTCGCCGCGGCTTTCGGGGCGGAGCTGATAGACGGTCAGGCCGAAGCCCGACCAGGGATGCAGACCGTCCTGCAGCTTGTCGGAACTGAACGGCGCCACGGAAATCTTCACGTCCGGTGAGGCGAGTTCCTCGCGCGTGCGCACGAACAGCGCGGCCGGGCCGGCGGCCATCGTCAACGGTCCGCTGCCGAACAGGTAATATTGCAGTCCCACCTTCAGCTTTTTCACGTTGCTCTGCATCACGTCGTTGACCGTGATCGGCAGGCGACACTTGAGTTTGACAGGCGCCGAATAGTGATCCTGCAGGCTCTGGCCGACGCCGGGCAGATGGTGCACCAGCGGAATGCCGAACTGCGCAAGCTGATCCTGCGGACCGACGCCGGACAGCAGCAGAAGCTGCGGCGAATTCACCGCGCCGCCGCACAGGATCACCTCGCTTGCGGCGCGTACCGTGCGCGGCTGGCCATGTTCGCGGAATTCCACGCCGACCGCTCGCTTGCCGTCGAACAGGATTTTCTCCGCCAGCGCCCCGGTGACGACGCGCAGGTTCGGCCGCTGGCGCACCGGGTGCAGGTAGCCGACCGCGGTGGAGCAGCGCTTGCCGTTGCGCGTGGTGGTCTGGTGGTAGCCGACGCCGTCCTGGGTCGCGCCGTTGAAGTCGTCGTTGCGCGGATAGCCGAGTTCCATCGCGCCTTCGATGAAGGCCTCGCAGATCGGGTGGTGCTCGGTCGTGTCGGACACGCAGAGCGGGCCACCGGTGCTGTGGAACTCGTCCGGTCCGCGCGTCTGGTGTTCGGCGCGCTTGAAGTACGGCAGCACGTCGGACGACGACCAGCCGGTATTGCCGAGCTGCCGCCACAGGTCGAAATCCTCGTGCTGGCCGCGGATATAGACCATGCCGTTGATGCTGGACGAACCGCCGAGCACCTTGCCGCGCGGCCAGAAGATGCGCCTTCCGTTGGCCCCGGGATCGGGCTCGGCCTCATAGCACCAGTTGACCGAGGCATCGGCAAAGGTCTTGCCATAGCCAAGCGGGATGTGGATCCAGCGGTTGCGGTCCTCGCCGCCGGCTTCCAGCAGGACGACGCGCGTCGTGGGGTCTTCGGACAGGCGCATCGCCATGACGCAGCCGGCGGAACCCGCGCCAACGACGACGAAGTCGGCCTCGAGCAAATCCGGTTTCATGGCCATTGTTGTTCCCCCCGAACTCGCAAACACGTGGACCTCTCCCGTACCGCGGGAGAGGGTGCCGCCGGCTAGGCCCTCTCCCGCCGAGCTTCGCTCAGCGACCTCTCCCGCATCGCGGGAGAGGTGCACGCATCACCGCAACTCAGCCCGTCGCGCGCATCGCCGAACTCAGTGCGGAACGCCGGCATCACCTCTTTGGCGAACCGGCGCAAATTGTCGCGCGACGTCCCGCCGCCGTTCAGCAGGATGTATTCCACACCCATGTCGCGCAGTTTCTCGACCTTGCGCGCGATCTCGTCGGGATTGCCATACAGCGCGCTTTCCTCGCTCGCCGCGCGCGTGTCGGAGAAAGCCATGATGCTGGCTGTGTTGTTGCCGTCGGGCCGCTGCGAGATCGTGTGCAACCGCCGCTGCGCGGCGATGCGGCGGTCCAGCGCCGCCTCCTTCTCGGCACTGTCGCGTGCCACGTAGAACGCGCGCGCGACGCCGACCTGGCTCGGACGAAACGCAAAGCCGTTCGCCTGCATCGCATCACGGTAGGTCGCAAACCGTCTGCCGGTCTCATCGAGCGAGGCGAACTGATCCAGCAGCAGGTTGTGGCCGCGCCGCGCGACGCGCCGGATCGACTCCGGATGGCCGGCGCCCTGCCAGAATGGCGGATGCGGCTTCTGGATCGTCGGCGGCTCGACGATGATGTCGTCGAACTGCCAGTACTTGCCCTGCCAGGAGAACCGCTCGTTCGACGTCCACGCCTTGGTGATGATGTCGATCGATTCCTCGAAGCGCGGCCCGGCCTCCTCCATCGGGATGCGGAAGCCGACGAACTCGTTGTGCCGGTAGCCCTTGCCGATGCCGAAATCGAGCCGCCCGCCCGACAGCAGATCGACCGTCGCGGCCTGTTCGGCGAGCAGCACCGGGTTGTGCCATGGCAGCACGATCACGGCCGTTCCCAACCGAAGCGTGCGCGTGCGCGCGCCGATCCAGGTCAACAGGTTCAGCGTCGCCGAGACCTGGCCGAAGCCGGTGAAATGATGCTCGACGATGAACGCGCTTTGGTAGCCCAGCGCCTCGGCCTCGATGACGTACTCGATGTAGTCCTTGAATCCCGCGGCGCTGTCCACGTCCGGGCCGCCGCGCTGCGCCTGGGCCGCACCGAAGAGTCCGAACTGCATCGCCTGCTGTCCCCCGCGATCCGTTACACGAAACTGATCCGATCGATCTCTTCCAGCTCTTCCGCGCTGAGCTTCCAGCCGCCCGCCTTCACATTCTGCTCGAGCTGCTCGGGCCTGGTGGCTCCGGCAATGACGCTAGCCACCGGGGACTGCGCCAGCAGCCAACTGAACGCCAGCTCCAGCATTGTGTGGCCGCGACCGGCGGCGAAGTCGCCAAGCCGTTCGGCGATCTCCCAGTTGCGCTCGGTCAGATAGCGGTCGGCGAGGCGCTGCGTCGAGGCCAGCCGCGTGCCCGCGGGCAACGCCACGTTGCGCCGGTACTTGCCGGTCAGCAGGCCGCTCGCCAGCGGAAAGAACGGCAACAACCCGAGGCCCAGCTTGCGCATAGCCGGCATCAGTTCGGGCTCGGGCTTGCGGAACACCAGCGAATACTCGTCCTGGCATGAGACCAACCCGTTCAGTCCGCAGGTCTTGGCCGTCCAGTGCGCCTCTGCCACCTGCCAGGCCGGAAAGTTCGAACAGCCGACGTAGCGGACCTTGCCCTGGTGGATCAGGTCGTCGAGCGCGCGCAGCGTCTCCTCGATCGGCGTGCGCGGATCAGGCTGGTGGATCTGGTAGAGGTCGATCCAGTCGGTGCGCAGCCGCCGCAGGCTGTCCTCGACCGCGTTCATGATGTAGCGGCGCGATCCGCCAATCTTCACGTCCACGTCGTCCATCGGCATGCCGAACTTGGTGGCGAGCACGATGCGCTTGCGGTCATCGCCGAGGATCTGGCCCATGGCGGTCTCGGCCCCGCCGCGCTCGCCGTAGGTGTCGGCGGTGTCGAACAGGGTAATGCCGACGTCCAGCGCCTTGTGGATCACCTTCCGCGTGGCCTCGAGGTCGATGCGGGCACCAAAGTTGTTGCAGCCAAGGCCGATTGCGGAGACGCGCAGGCCCGATGCGCCGAGATTGCGAAATTCCAAATCGATTGTCCCTGGTTCAGAAGGTGAGCAGGCGGGCGACATCCTTGCCGCGTTCCGCCGATGCGTCAAAGTCGAGCAGCGGACCGGCGGGAACGATGCCGGTCGGATTGATGCGTCTGTGGCTCTGGTAGTAGTGCCGCTTGATGTGCGTGAAGTTTACCGTCGGCGCGATGCCTGCGATCTGGTAGATATCGCGCGTATAGGCCCAGAGCGCGCGAAAATCGACCAGGCGGCGGATGTTGCACTTGAAGTGGCCGTGATAGACCGCATCGAAGCGCACCAGCGTGGTGAACAGCCTGATATCCGCCTCGGTCAGTGCGTCGCCGCACAGGAAGCGCGATTGCGACAGCCGCGCCTCCAGCCAGTCCAGCGTTTCGAACAGCGGCGCCACCGCCTCCTCGTAGGCAGTCTGCGTGGTGGCGAACCCTGCCCTGTAGACACCATTGTTGACCGTATCGTAGATGCGCGCGTTCAGCTCGTCGATCTCCTCGCGCAGGTTCTTTGGGTAATAGTCGCCCGGGCTGCCGCCCACCGCATCGAAGGCGCTGTTGAACATCCGGATGATCTCGGATGACTCGTTATTGACGATCGTCTGCGTGTGCTGGTCCCACAGCACGGGAACGGTGACGCGGCCCGAATAGTGCGCGTCCGCGCGGGTATAAATCTCGTGCAGACCGCGGCTGTTGAACAGCAGGTCGGGGATGACGCCCTCGGCCGGCGTGAAGGTCCAGCCCTGCTCGGCCATCAGCCAGTGGGTGACGGAGACCGGAATGATCTGCTCCAGCCCCTTCAGCGCGCGCATGATCAGCGTGCGGTGCGCCCAGGGGCAGGCGAGCGAGACATACAGGTGATAGCGCCCCGGTCCGGCCGCGAATCCGTCGCTGCCGCTCGGGCCGGGGCGCCCGTCCGGCGTCACCCAGTTGCGGAACGCGGTGTCCGAACGCTCGAAACGGCCGGCGGTCCTGCCGGGCTCGCTTTTGGCAGCCTCGGCCCGCGTCGCGGCGGGCTCCTGCTCATGCCAGACGCCGTCTATCAGCAGACCCATGAGCTCCCCCGGCTTCCCAGTGTTGGCTATGCTACTCCGCGCCGGCGCCGTTGCCAGCGCCCCGCCCGTTCAGGGGGCGGCGGCCAAGCTGCGCGGCACGCCGACGGCGGCGATCTCGGTCACCAGCTTGCGGGTCATCGCCTCGCCGAAGGTGTGAAAGTCGTGCACCTCGAGGACGAAGCTACTGGGCCCACCGGTGACGTTCTCCCTATAGTAGTTGGGCAGGCCCCCGGGCGGCTGGACATGGGCATAGGTCCACGACACCGGGTGGTCGTTGATGATGGCGAGCCCGTTGATGGTGATCCCAGCCTTCAGCGCATCGTCGCGCGCCTCGGTCACGTCGCGGCCGGCATTGTTGGTGCCGTCGCCGCACACGTCGATCACATGGCGCGGCGCCTCGAAGCCGCTTTCCGCCTGCAACTGCACCGCGCGGTCCACCCCGGCGCTGATCGCGGTGCGGCCCCAGAACGAGCGCGGCGCGGCAACCAGCTTGTCGGCGAAGGCCTGGGCGGATGCCTGGTCGCGGATCACGCCCCAGTCCAGCACGGTACGCACCTCGAAGCTGGAGGCGAACTCGACATAGGCGACGGCAATCGCGCCGACGGTGCCGTTCTGGATCGCCTCGATCACCGGCTTCGAGGTGAAGGCCGACGCGTATCCATCCTTTTCCAGCTTGAATTCCGAATCGTCGATGCTGCGTGAGACATCGGTGACCAGGACAAGCGTCAGATCGACGCTTTCCGCGGCATGCGCCATCGGCGCGAGGGCCAAAGATCCGATGAACAGCCAAGCGAGTGGGCGCATCATGCAGGTTCCCGCGTTTTCCCGAACGCGCATGCGTCCGGGACATGTCCTGATGTTCATCATGCAGCGAAGCCCGGGGGCCGCGTCAAAGAAATTTCCCGCGCGTGCGCATGCTCCGCTTGCCGGGGCGGCTACTGGCTGGCCCAGACGATGCGATGCAGCCATGCGACCTCGGCCAGGTCGAAGCTGTAGTCCTGGTGTGCCGGGTTGAGGCTCTTGAGCTCGATCCGCCGGGCCGAGCGGCGGGTGAGCTGCTTGGTCATCACCTCGCCGCGCATGGTGCGCACCACCACCCGGTCGCCACGCCGGATCGGCGCCGCCGGCGAGACGATGACCATGTCGCCGTCGCGGAACACCGGCTCCATGGAATCGCCGCTGATTTCCAGCGCATAGGCGTTGGGATCGCCGATCTCCGGCAGCGTGACCTCGTCCCAGCCGCCGCCGACGGGGTACCCGCCGTCATCGAAGAAGCCGTCGCTGCCGGCCTGGGCGAAGCCGATCAGGGGAATGCGCCGGGCCGCGTTGCGCGCGGCGCCATTGCTGTAGAGTGCGCGCGCGCCGGAGACCAGGGCCGTGAACGCCTCGAGGCTCGCCCCGGTGGCATCCAGCACCTTCGCCACGCTCTCAGTGCTGGGCCAGCGGGCGCGGCCGTCCGGCATGCGGCGCTTCGAGGGGTTGAAGGTCGTGGGATCGAGGCCCGAGCGCTTGGCCAGACCAGACGCGGAAAGGCCGTTCTCGGCCGCGAGCGTGTCCAGCGCACGCCAGATGTCGTCATGCTTCATGCACACGGTCCTCGTCTCGTACAACGCTCCGCCGCGCCGGAGTGGCACGGACCAGCGCATGGTGCAGGTCCTCCAAGCGGCAGGCGAATCGGTGAGCGGCAGTGTTGTAGGATTCCATGCGAAATGGAATAGGAAAAAATACAAAATACGCTTGCCATTGTGTGCAACCTATGGTTTCATAGTTCGTGTTCTGTTCCACCTCCGAGCGCAACTTAAAGAGGAGATCGCCATGGGTGTCATGGCTTACCGGGTCCTCGCCACGCAGTTGCCGGCCAGCGATCCGCACCGACGCGTCGAACCCTTCCGCAGCGCCGAGGACGCCTGGTTCTGGACCATGGCCGCGCTGATGGCGCGGCGCGACGGGGCCCGGTACACCGCCAATCAGGGCAGGGTTTCGCGACCATGCGAGCCCGACGATGTGGTGAAATGCCTTGACGCGCTGTACCGCCGGCGACGCATCGACCTTGTGCACGCACGGATTCTGCGGATCTGGGGCGAGCGACAGGCCGCGCCGAACCCTGCCTATGCGAGCGAGCGCTGCGACTGGAGGTTGTGGCGTGAGGCGCTAAGTCGCCTGGAATGGCCGCTCCGGGTGAAGGGAATTGTAGCCTGATGTTGAGGATCTTGCCAACTTATTAGGAAAAAAGTCGTTGACAAGCCAAAGTCTCGATGCATACATTACCCCCGTCAACGGGTGAATTGCGCCCGGTGGCGTCTTCTCCTCCCCAAAACCTCGAAGGCCGCTGCTCCCTGCAGCGGCCTTCTTTTTGCCCGAAGGAACCCACCAGCCATGGCCTTCGTTATTCGCAACCTGTCCGTTCTTGCCTATGCCAATGGCTTCACCCTCTGGCACTACAAGGCAGGAAGCGACCCGCTGGAGCAGGTGCAGACGCCCGACTTCTTCGCCGATGCGGCCGACATGCTGGCCGAGGGCGACATGATGATGATCTCTGCGGCGGATGGAGGCCGGGTCCTTTGCGTCGCGCCTGGTACGACGAGGGCCGAGGTCGCGACCGCCCGGCTGGCCTGACCGTCAAGCGGTGGGGACTGGCCGCGTCATCACCTCGCGCGAGTGCGTGACCAGGCCGGCCGCGGTGATTTCATAGCGCCCGTCGTCCCTCTGTCGGGCACAGTTCATGCCGGCAAGGCGTGCCAGGCATGGCCCGTCCTTCAGTCCCGATGGGCGTCCGACAGCACCGCTCAGCGCCAGTCTGTGCAACGCCGATCGGCAGCACGTCTCCAGGTAGGGCTCGTTCCACACAGTCGGCATGGTCGTCTCGCGCAACCAGCGTTGCAAGCGCTCGGGTCGCGCAGGGTGTCCATGGCGGCGGCCTCGTCCGTCCAACGGAGTATTTCGCCATGAGCCAGACGGTGCCAGCCGGTCCGCGCACGCGGGTCGTCTGGGAATTCAGCTTCGTCGTCCTGCTACAGGCGGTGCAGGTCGGCTCGCTGCTGATTGCATTGGTCTACTGGTTCGTGGTGAACGCGAACCGGGGGGAGGACAATCAGCGCCGGCTGGCCGAGCTGCAGGCCAACGTTTCGGCGCAGATATCCGATCTGCGCCAAGCAGTTGCAGGGGGGCTCGGCGACGTGCGTCTGCAGATCGGCTCGCTTCCCGACCAGCGCGCCCGGCTCGACCAGGCGGAAAGGCGCTTCACTGAAATCGATACGCGGAATTCCGGTTTCGACACGCGGATCACCGCGGCGGAGCACCTGCTGATCGAACTGCGCAGCGACATAACCGCCATTACGCGTGCGAGCAACGTGCCGTTGCCGGGCGGGCGTCGATGACGCGCTTCGTTGCACTGATCCTGCTGGCTTCCTGCGCCCGGCCGACGACGCCTCCGGTCGCGGCTATACCGTCACCGCCCGGCCCCGAGCGCTGCCAGGACGGCCAAACGGTGCCGCGTGCGCCCGCCGCGCCGCGCACCGTCGAACAGCTCGGCGCATGGGCGATGCGGGCCGAGCGCGCGGCGCGTGAAACAGAACATGCGCGGGTCGTGTGCGCCGGCGACTACGCGAGGCTCAGGGCCTGGATCAACGATACCAGGTGAACCGCGAAATCCGCACCCACGGCGCCGACTTCCATGGACTCGGTCGGGCAGGCATAACCCGCTCGCCAATGACGCCCATGATCTCTGCCGCGCTTCTGTCGCTGCTGCGGCGCATCGATCCGGAACACGCGCACAACATCGCCCTCGGAGCGCTGCGCTGCAATCTTGTCGGGCGCGCGAGTGGTACCGACGATCAGGTATTGGCGGTCGACGTGCTGGGGAAACACTTCGCCAATCCGATCGGACTGGCCGCCGGCTTCGACAAGAACGCCGTGGCCGTTCCGGCGCTGATGCGGCTCGGCTTCGGCTTCGTCGAGACCGGCACCGTGACGCTCCGTCCGCAGCCCGGTAATCCCCGGCCAAGGCTGTTCCGTCTGGAGGCGGACAACGCGGTGATCAACCGCATGGGGTTCAACAATGCCGGGCTGCAACCCTATCTCGCCCGGCTCGCCGCGCGGCCGCGCGGCCCGGTCGTGTTCGGGGCCAATGTCGGGATCAACAAGGACGGCGCGGACCCAGAGCGTGATTACCCCGCGTTGATCGCTGCGGTGGCTCCGTATGCCGACTACGCGGTGATCAACGTCTCCTCGCCGAACACGCCCGGACTGCGGGACCTGCAAGGCGAGGCGCAATTGCGCGCGATCCTGCGCGCCGTGGCACGGGAAGTGCCGAACCGGCCACCGCTGCTGGTGAAGATCGCCCCTGACCTCTTGCGCGACGGTCTCGCGGCCATCGTCGAGACCTGTGTGGCGGAAGGCGTCCAGGGGCTGATCGTATCCAACACCACGACAGCACGTCCCTCTGGGCTCCGTTCGCCGCTCGCGCAGGAAACCGGGGGGCTCTCCGGCGCACCCCTGTTCCATCTCTCCACCACCGTGCTTGCACGTGCGTTTCTGCTGGCGCGCGGCCGGCTGGCACTGATCGGCGCCGGCGGCGTGGCGACCGGGCAGGACGCGCTCGCCAAGATACGTGCCGGTGCGTCGCTGGTGCAGCTCTATACCAGCTTCGCCTATGCCGGTCCGGCACTGGTCCCGCGGCTGAAGCGGGAGCTTGCCACGGCGCTGCGGGCGGCGGATTTCGCCTCGATCAAGGATGCCGTGGGCAGCGAGGCGGAACGTCTGGCAGAATAGGCAGGCATGGAACATCTTCCCGGCTTTGCCCCGCTCGCCGAGCGCTATGACGGCTTCATCCTCGATCTCTGGGGCGTCATCCACGATGGGGTGAACGCATTCCCGCACGCCGTGGATTGCCTCGCCCGGCTCCGTGCTGCCGGCAAGCGGACCCTGCTGCTGTCGAATGTGCCGCGCCCCAACGATGCGGCCCAGGCGTTGATGCGCGGCATGGGCATTCCGGACGATCTCTACACCGACATCCTGACCAGCGGCGAGGCGGTCCGCCGCGCACTTCAGCGCCCGCCCGATCTATGGTGGGCCGAACTCGGCCAGCGCGTCTTTCACCTCGGCCCGGAGCGCGATCGTGGTGTGATCGAGGGCCTGAAGCTGACCAAGGTGGCCGGGCCAGGCGAAGCGAATTTCGTGCTGAACACCGGTCCGGACGACCACCGCAATCCAACGGACATGAACGAATTCGAGGCGGTGCTGCAGGAATGCGCCGGCCATGGCCTGCCGATGATTTGCGCCAATCCAGATCTGCAGGTGATCCGCGGCGGAGTGCGGGTGCTGTGCGCCGGGGCGCTGGCCGTGCGCTACCAGGAGCTGGGCGGCGACGTTCGTTCGCTGGGCAAGCCGGATGCAGCGATCTACCAGCCGGTACTGGAGAGCCTTGGCGTGCCGGTGGATCGCGTGCTGGCGGTCGGCGATGCGCTGCACACCGACATCGCCGGCGCCGCGGCGGTGGATGTCGCCGCGTGCTGGGTGCTCGGCGGCGTCCATGGCGAGACGCTGGCGGCCGGACCGGGCCGCTACGACACCGCGAAGGCGGAGGCGATGGCATCCACGGCGGGCCTGGCGCCCGTCATGACCGTCCCCTGTTTCGCCTGGTGACCGGACGGTCAGTGCGACAACAGCACCGGCGCCGTCATCTCCGCGATCAAGATACGGGTGACCCCGCCGAACACCAGCTCGCGCGCCCGCGAATGGCCGTAGGCGCCGGACACGATCAGGTCGGCGCCGATATCGGCGGCGTAGGAAAGCAACGCCTCGCCGTCGGAGATGTCCTTGGCCACGGTGTGCGCCGCTTCGGCCTTCACGCCATGGCGTGCGAGGTGCAGCGCGATATCGGCCGCCGGCACGCCACCTTGCCCGCCGATGCCACGCTGCGGATTGATCGCCAGCACGGTCACCTGTTTCGCGGCGGCCATCAGCGGCAATGCGTCATTGACCGCGCGTGCCGCCTCGCGGCTGGCGTTCCACGCGACCAGGACGCGTTCGCCGATGGTCGGGAAATCGCCGGCGAACGGTATCGCCAGCACGGGCCTTCCCGACGTCATCACCGTCGTGACGGTCACTGCGTCGTTGTCCTGCGGCGCGGAGGAGTTGGGCTGGCCGACCACAGTCAGATCGGCATAGCGGGCGTGCAGCGCCACCATTGCCGCCGGACTGCCCTCCACCAGCCGCCACTCGCTCTGCAGCCCGTTGCGGTGCGCGCAGTCGCGGAAGGCCGCCTCGATCGGCGCGGCTGCCTCGGTGGCGTCGGCACGCATACGCTCAACGATTTCCTCCGGGTTGGTGGGCACGAACGGCATGGCGGCGCCGTAGAAGTAATTGGCCGAGGGGATGTCGATCGCATGGATGCCGGTGAGATGCGCTCCGCATTGCACCGCGAGCCTGGCGGCGACCTCCAGGCGTACCTTGCTGCGCGTCGTGACGTCGAGGTGAACCAATATGTCCTTCAGAGCCATCGGTCATGTCTCCCTGTGCCTGCGGTCCGGTCACTTATATATGGGGGAGTGGGGCGGATCGCCTTGATCTGGATCAGATATCGGGCAGGTCCACCGTGATGGGTATCGGTGCGCTCCACCCATTCTACAGGCAACGGACAACGGGCGGTTGTGTAGAGTGGGTGGAGCGCAGCGATACCCGTCATTCCTGCTCATTCGTGCGAAATCCCACTCCTGCCAAACCTGCCCTATCGACCCAGTGTGCGGCTCGCGATCCAGGCGGCGCCCGTGGCGAGCAGCGCCGTGAGCACGCTGGCGCTGGCCGATGCGGCCCGACCGGCGAAGCGGAGCCGGCTGGTCAGATGCGGGGCAAGCCAGAGGGCAAACAGCGGCGCCGCGGCAGCGACATCGACCGGCCCGACCCTCAGGTGAGCCAAGCGCCCGAAGTCGATCACCACAAGGCTACCCACGGCGGCGATATCCGCGGCGATCGGCAATGCCACCAGTCCGGGCATGGCGGGCAGCGCGAACAGCGCCAGCGCAGCGAGCGCCGGCACAAGAGCGAGCTGAATCCAGATCGGCGGCAGCATTACGACATGAAACGACGCTGCCATCGTCAACGCGGTCAGTACGAGGCGCAGCGGGTCCAGCGCATCGGTCAGGCTGCGGACATACAGCAGGACGGCGACGCCGGCACCAAGCCCGATCGGCCAGGTCTGGAGCAGGTCCTGTTGGGTGCGTGGCGCGCCGCACAGCCACCAGCCGGTGAACGCCGCGGCCAACCCCAGGCCGAGCCGCGCCCCCCGGTTCCGGCCCAGCCACGTGCAAAGCAAGCCTATGAACAGCGCAACAGCCGCGACGAGGGTCAGACGATCCACGGAGGATCGTGGCGACGTCACCAACAGTCTGCCGCTGATGGCATACCAGCCGGCAACCACGCCGGCGCCGCCCGCCGCCGCGGCGAGCAGGCCGGAACGCGTGAACCGCCTAGCGAAGGCCAGTCCCAGCGCGACGGCAAAGCCGATCAGCGGAGCACGAAAATCGTGGGAAATAGCTGGCAGTCCTACTCTGTCCCAATCGATATGGATCGGCATGCGCCTGGGTGACGCGCAGCCCCTCGTGCGTCAAGCTGGCGGGCGATCCGCCACTGTCGGGTAAGGACGCAAGCGTGCATGAACCGAAATCGCCGGTGCAGGTCTGGGATGCTCCGACACGCCTGTTCCACTGGGCCATCGTCGTTCTGTTCTGCACCGCCTGGCTGACCGAGCGGCTCAACTGGATGGAATTGCATCTGCTGAACGGCTATACGGTGCTGACGCTGCTGCTGTTCCGCGTGGCCTGGGGCATTGTCGGCAGCGACACGGCACGGTTCTCGCGCTTCCTGAAGAGCCCGCTGGCGGCCCTGCATCACCTGTCCAGTCTGCCGCGGCGCGAGCCCGACACGGAGATCGGCCACAATGCCGCCGGCGGCTGGATGGTCTTGCTCATGCTGGTACTGCTCGCCGTTCAGGTGGGCACGGGGCTTTGCGCCAACGACGACGTCATGACCGAAGGCCCGCTGGTCAAGTATGTCGGCAAGGACTGGAGCGACTGGCTGTCGCATATCCACTCGGTCAATTTCAGCCTCATTCAGATCGCCATCCTCCTGCATATCGCCGCGATCGCCGTCCACGCCGTGATGAAGCGGCATGATCTGGTGCGGCCGATGATTACCGGCAGGAAGTTCCTGCCCGGCAGGATGGCGCCCCGCGATGGCGAGCCCGCTGCTGGCGATCGTGCTGTTCGCGATCGCCGCCGGAGCGGTCGGATTTCTCGCCAACTGGCTGTAACTGCGCTACGCGGCCAGCCGCCTCGCGAAACGCCGGCGGCGCCATTGCAGCAGTCGCCAGGCGCCCTTCGCGGACAGATCGGACAGCCGTCCGCGCGGCGGCAGTCCCACGGCCTTGAAGATCATGCCCATGCCGCGCTCGACGTGGCGGAAGCGGTAGAATGCCATGGCCCGGACCATGTAGGCGGCGGTACAGCGCGCGTGTTCGTAAGCCTGCCCCTCGGGTTCGTTGCCGCAATGCCAGGCGTAGGCCAGTTCGTCGTCCTCGCTTTCGCTGATGCGCCCGGCGGCGATGTGCAGGCGACGCAACAGGCCGAGGTTCTCGCGCGCCAAATACCGGCGCATATGGTCGTAGAACAGCTTGAAATGGCGGTATTCATCGGCCGCGATGTGCCGGCAGATCTGCTGCAGCACCGGCTCCTTCGTCGCCTCAGCCAGCGCGGTGTAATAGCTCGAGGTGCCGGGCTCCCACCATGCAGCGGGCGATCAGTTCGCCGGTGCGCGATCCGCGGATCGAGGCGTCGGCATCGAGCGGCAGCGTGTAGCCGGCCCGGTAGCGGGTGAAGGCGGATCGATAGTCCCAGGCCGGATCGGCCAGCATCGCCCATCGGCCGAGCGCGTCGCCGTGCTGCACCTCCTCCTGCGCCCAGTGGTCGGCGGCCTGCTGGAAGTCCGGGTCGTCGCCGAACACGCGGTTCAGATAGATGGCGTAGTCGGTGCCGTTCCGCTCCACCATGGCCGCGGCCTTCACCAGTGGAAGCAGCGTTGGGTTCCACTCCGGCGGGATCGAACCGGTCCCAGGCAACTTCGTCGATACGCCAATGCTTCATGGTTGGGTCCGCACTGCCCGACGCAGTGTCGCCAAGGTGGCATTGTTCGGCAGGATTCGGAAGGGCAGGGGGTTCAGCCGGGTGCGAGCGTACCCGACGATGACTAACGGTGGAGCGCGGTCTCAGGACGCGGACCTGCGCGGCGGCGCTGCAACTTGGCTGCCCTGGTCCGATCGGCAATAGTCCGCCGATGCTGCGCTACCTCGCCTCCCGTCTCGTCGTGGCCGCGCTGATGGTGCTGCTTGCCACGCTGGCGATATTCCTGATCGCCAACATGGTGCCCGGCGATCCCGTGCTGACCCAGCTCGGCGACATCGCCGCGAACAACCCCGACATGGTCGCGGCGTTCCGCCACAAGTGGGGGCTCGACCTGCCGCTGTGGGATCGCTACTGGATCTTCCTCACCGGCGTCGTTCACGGCGACCTCGGCGTCTCGATCGGCTCGCAGCGGCCGGTGCTGGAGGATATCGCGCAATACGCTCCGGCCACCGTGGAACTGTCCACGATCGCGTTCCTGCTCGCGCTGCTGGTCGGTCTGCCGCTGGGCGTGCTGGCGGCGATGAAGCGCGACAGTTGGATCGACCACCTGGCGCGAACCATCTCGCTGGTCGGCGTCTCGGCGCCGACGTTCTGGCTCGCGTTCGTCATGCTCGCGGTGTTCTACGGCGCGCTGGAGTGGGCGCCCGGTCCCGGACAGATCAGCGCCAGCACGTTCCCGCCGCCGACCCGTACCGCGGCGCGTCATGCTGATCGACGCGCCGCTGGCCGGCGACTGGGACACGTTCTGGGACGCCGCTTCGCACCTCGTGTTGCCGTCCATCGTTCTGGCCGCGAGCACGCTCGGGCTGATCACCCGCACCACGCGTGCCGCGATGCTGAAGTCATTGTCGCAGGACTACATCCGCGTCGCCCGTGCCAAAGGCCTGAGGCGCCGGGCCATCATGCTCGGCCACGCGCTGCCGAATGCGCTCCTGCCGGTGGTGACGCTCGGCGGTCTTGCCTATGCACAGCTGCTCACCGGCACCGTACTGACCAAATCGATCTTCTCCTGGCCCGGACTGGGTCGCTACACGTTCCAGAGTGCCGTGCGGCTCGACTTTCCCGCCATCATGGGCATCACTTTGGTGGTCGCCGCGATCTACGTGGTGATCAACCTGCTGGTGGATCTGTCCTACGCAGCGCTCGATCCGCGCGTGTCGCGGCGATGAGCGGCGCCGAGGCCGCGCTGCTTGCGGCGAGCGCGGACAGCGGCAGCGCGGGGAGGCGACGGCGATGGCTGCGCCGCTATGGCCTCGCCGCGCTGGGCGGCGCCGTGATCGTGCTGTGGGCGTTGTCCGCTGTCCTCGCGCCATGGATTGCACCGTATCCGCCCGATGTGGTGAACGTCGCGGGACGATTGCAGCCGCCGTCGGCGCTGCACTGGCTCGGCACCGACGTGCTGGGGCGCGACGTGCTCACGCGAGTGATCTTCGGCGCGCGCACGTCGCTTGCGGTCGGCTTCGTCGTGGTGCTGCTGGCCGGCGTGTTCGGCTCGCTGCTGGGTGCGGTCGCCGCCTACGTGCGCGGCTGGGCGGAAGAGGCGCTGATGCGCGTCACCGACCTGGTGTTCTGCTTCCCGCCGATCATCCTGGCGATGGCGATCGCCGCCGCACTCGGCATCGGCACGCGCAACACGGTGATCGCCATGCTGGTGGTCTGGTGGCCGGAACTTCGCCCGGCTGGCGCGCAGCCTGGTGATCGGCCAGCGCTCCGCCGAGTACGTCGCCGCGGCGCAGGCGATCGGCTTCGGTCCCACGCACATCCTGCTGCGCCAGATCGTGCCGAACGCCATCGGTCCGCTGATCGTGCTGATCACGCTCGACCTCGGCAATGCCATCCTGGTGTTCGCCGGCCTTTCCTTCCTCGGCCTCGGCGTGGTGCCGCCAACTCCCGAGTGGGGCTCTATGGTTTCCGAGGGGCGCGAGCTGGTGAACCAATGGTGGGTGGCAACGTTCCCCGGGCTTGCGATCCTTACCGTGGTGATCGGTTTCAACTTCGTGGGCGACGGAATCCGCGACTGGCTCGATCCGCATGCGCGACGTCGCTGAGCCGATCCTCCAGGTCGAGAACCTGCACACCTGGTTCTTTACCGACACGGGCGTGGTGCGCGCGGTGGACGGCGTCAGC
The DNA here is from genome assembly GCA_963794185.1 of uncultured Alphaproteobacteria bacterium. GTDB lineage: Bacteria > Pseudomonadota > Alphaproteobacteria > Acetobacterales > Acetobacteraceae > JAMXLO01. Next base: position 40,776 of record CAWCDM010000074.1, read on the forward strand.
TTCGCTTTGCGTCCCGGCGAGACCCTGGGCATCGTCGGCGAATCCGGTTCCGGCAAGAGTGTCACCGCCAAATCCATCATCCGCCTGCTTGATGAACCCGCGCGCATCGTCGAAGGCACAGTCAGCTTTCGTGGCCGCGACATGGTGCATCTGAGCGAGGAGGCGCTGCGCGAAATCCGCGGCAGGCGGCATCGCCATGATCTTTCAGGACCCGATGACCTCGCTCAATCCCTTCCTCTCCATTTCCCGCAGATCATGGAGAAGTTCACCGCGCATCGGCTATGAACGCGGCGGAAGCGAGCATGCGGTGGAAATGCTGCGGACGATCGGAATTCCGTCGATGAAAGAGCCCGTAGGTTCGTATCCCCATCAGTTCTCCGGTGGCATGCGGCAGCGCGTGATGATTGCAATCGCGCTTAGCCAAGACCGGCGCTGTTGATCGCCGACGAACCGACGACCGCGCTCGATGTGACGATTCAGGCTCAGATCCTTGACCTGCTGCGCGAACTGCGGCGCGAACAGGGACCGCCATATTCTCGTCTCGCACGATCTCGGCGTGATTGCTCGATGGCTCATCGCGGGTCAACGTCATGTACGCGGGCGAGGTGGTCGAAGAAGGCACGCCGCAGGATCTGCTGAGCGATCCGCGTCATCCTTACACCTGGGCGCTGCTGCACGCGGCGCCACGGCTCGATCAGGCGAATGAAGGCGACCGGCGGCTCACCACGATCGAGGGCCAGCCGCCCGATGCGCACAACTGGCCATCGGGCTGCCGGTTTCGCGCACGCTGCCCGTTCGCCGTGGCGCGGTGCACCGAACATCCGGCGCTGTTGCCGGTCGGCGATGACCGAGCCGCGCGATGCTGGGTGACGCAGGGCGGCGAACGCCTGCAGCCGCCGGACCACGCGCACGCCGCGGCGGAAACCAGGGCCGGTGCTGCGAGCGAGCCGTTGCTGGACGTGCGCGACCTCGCCAAGCATTTCGTACTGCCGCGTGACGCCTTCCTCGAGCCGCGCCGCATCCTGCGCGCCGTCGATGGCGTGGACTTCCAGGTGTTCCCTGGCGAAACCGTGGGCCTGGTCGGCGAGTCCGGCTGCGGCAAGTCCACGCTCGCCCGCGTCGTCATGCGCCTGACGGAGCCCACCGCGGGGCGCATCACCTTTGAAGGCCAGGACGTCACGCATCTCAGCCAGGCGGAATTCCGGCCGCTGCGCCGGCGCATGCAGATGATCTTCCAGGACCCGTACGGTTCGCTCAATCCGCGCATGACGGTCGGCGAGATTCTCGCCGGCCCGCTGCGTCTGCACGGCCTGGTACCCGAAGGCGGTTCGGCGCGCGCGCGGGTGCGGGAACTGCTCGATCTGGTCGGCCTGTCACCGGCGGTTGCGGAGCGGTTTCCGCACGAATTCTCCGGTGGCCAGCGCCAGCGCATCTCGATCGCCCGCGCGCTTGCGGTCGAGCCGCGGTTCATCATCGGCGACGAGCCGATCTCGGCGCTCGACGTCAACATCCAGGCGCAGATCATCAACCTGATGATCGGGCTGCAGGAACGGCTGGGCCTGACCTACCTGTTCATCGCCCACGATCTCGCGGTGGTGCGGCACATCTCCGACCGCATCGTGGTGCTGTACCTGGGGCGCGTGGTGGAGACCGCATCGGCGCGCGAACTGTTCGCACGCCCGCTGCATCCTTACACCAACTCGCTGATCTCCGCCGTGCCGGTGCCGGATCCGCATCGGGAACGCAGCCGTCCGCGCATCGCCTTGCAGGGCGAGGTGCCGAGCGCGGTCAATCCGCCCTCCGGCTGCCATTTCCGCACGCGCTGCCCAGCCGCCGCCGCGCGCTGTGCCGACGAGACGCCGCATCTGGCCGAGGCGGCGCCCGGACATTTCGTGTCCTGCCACTTTCCGGGGTCCGTGGTAATGGTCTAGGTCCAGAACGCGCAATCGGGCCGGTCGCCAATGCCAATTGTCATTGCGAGAAGCGCAGCGACGAAGCAAGCTCGA
>CAWCDM010000075.1:0-20439 GCA_963794185.1 uncultured Alphaproteobacteria bacterium
TCACTCATCCCCTCATTTCAGTAGGGCATAAAAGAATCGGGCGGCCGTAGACGCGATTCCGAAAAGAATCCTGCGACCGCCACCGATGACACATTCTTGCGAAATCGCCGAGGCGATTCCCCGCTCGACCCCAACCGGCGAGTCTGCCCGCGGGCAATGTCGAGTCGGGGGTTACGATGGTCATCCGGGAGCAGCGGTTCTCCTTCAATCATGTTCGGCAGGTCCTGGGCGGCGTGCTCGACCACGACCTTCACGCCAAGCGCGTCGACTCGCTCTGCGATGCCACCCTCGGCGTGCTGCGCAGCGCTTCTCTCGCGGTCTGCACGATCGGCCAGGGGCTCGCCGCCGCCCGTGGCCTGAACCCCAAGCATGCCACGAAACAGGTGGATCGCCTGCTCTCCAACCCGATGATCAACGTCGACGATATCCTCGTTCGCTGGGTGCCCTACGTCGTCGGCGCACGCAACGCCATCGTGGTGGCATTGGACTGGACCGACTTTGAGAGCGTCAGGATAAGTTCATGATATCTAGTGGATGAAAGTTCCATCGAGGTAAGTCCTAGCCAGACGCCTCGTAGCGAGTCTTGGGTTCGGACCGGTAACGGCACGGACTAAGCGTAGACAGCAAGTGCATAGGGTGTGTATTGGGCCACGTAATAGTCACGTCGCGATTGCCGAGGCCGCTCGAATGGTCGAAGGCAACACAGGAACCCGCGAAACAGGCGAGCAGGTTCCGGATCGCCGGGGTCGGAGACCATATCATGTGCACACAGAGATCATGGGAACCTGAGAAGCCCTGTCGCATGCTCCGGGTGGTTGCCGGAGGACGAAATGGCCAAGGGACAACCGGAGGCCTCTCGTTATGTGCAGCAGGGTGGCGGATCGGGGTGTAGTACTGATGATGGCGGCGAAGGAGACGAGCCGACCGGAGGGAAGGCCCCGACTGAGAGGGACCTCGGGTGAGAAGGCGCAGAACCGAACACAGGGTCGGGGTACACTGCCAGCCAATCTTGCTCGGGTGAATGAGGCGGCCAAACGGTCGCGCCAGACCCGGTTTACAGCGCTGCTGCACCACATAGACGTCGAGGCGCTCGAGAGAGCGTTCAGACGGCTGCGGCGGAAGGCAGCGTCCGGGGTAGATGGGGTGACGGTGGAAACCTACGAGGGCGAACTGGAGAGCAATCTCCGCGACCTGCACGAGAGGGTCCACAGCGGGCGGTATCGACCGCAGCCGGTTCGCCGGACATACATCCCAAAGGCGGATGGCGGGCGACGGCCACTTGGCATACTCGCCTTGGAAGACAAGATCGTCCAAGGCGCGGTGGCCGAGGTGCTGAGCGCCATCTATGAGGCCGACTTCCTCGACTGCTCCTACGGCTTCCGCCCCGGGCGCAGCGCCCATCAAGCGCTGCAAGCGGTGAGGACGGCTGTGATGGTGGAGCGGGTGAACTGGGTGTTCGAAGCGGACATCCGCAGATATTACGACTCGATTGACCACGAGTGGTTACTGCGGATGGTCGCACATAGGGTAGCCGATCCTCGGGTCCTGAGGCTAATCCGACAATGGCTCCGGGCCGGCATCCTAGAGGACGGGGTGTATGCTGATACGGTAGAGGGTACGCCTCAGGGCGCGGGGATCAGCCCGCTGCTCTCCAACGTCTTTCTGCATTACGTGCTCGACCTCTGGGTAGAGCAGTGGGCGAGGCGGCACACCACCGGCCATGTCCGGTTGGTGAGATACGCCGATGACTACATACTGGCGCTGCAGAAGCGGCAGGATGCAGAAGCGATGCGGGTGGCGCTGACGGAACGGTTAGCTAAGTTCGGTCTTCAGCTACATGAGGACAAGACGCGGCTGATCGAGTTCGGTCGATTTGCCGAAGAGAACCGGCGGCGTAGAGGCGAGACACGGCCGGAGGCGTTCGACTTTTTGGGCTTTACGCACTACTGCGGCCAGTCCAGGGAGGAGCGCTTTCGACTGTGCCAGAAGACACAGCGCAAACGAATGGTCCGCAAGCTGAAAGAGCTGCGGCTCGAAATGCGGAGGCGGATGCACCTGAGGGTCCGGGACCAGCAACAGTGGCTGAGCTCGGTGCTCAAAGGGCACGACGATTACTACGGCATTCCGGGCAACAGCACTTCCATTGACCGCTTCCACCTGGAGGTGACGAAGGGATGGAGATGGGTCCTGCGACGGAGAGGCCAGAAGCGGCGGATGTCGTGGGATCGGTTCAACGCTTTGCTCAGAGTGTTCCCTCTTCCACCGGCACGCATTCGAGGCTGGCAAAGACCAATGCTGTACTCAGGTATACCAATCAGAGGAGCCGGACGCGGGAAAGCTGCATATCCGGATCTGTGAGGGGGACGCCGAGCGATCGGCGTCCCTACTCGACCGCCGACAAGCAAGCCACCATCATGTTGTCCGTGATCACCGATCATGGTCGTGCCACACCCCTGGTATGGCTGACGGTCGACAAGTGCACGCTCAAGAACAACCGCAGCCTCTACGAGCATCGCGTGTTGGTGCGGCTGGCCGAACTGCTGCCGCCGGACGTCAAGGTATGCGTTGTCGCCGACCGCGGCTTCGGCGACCAAAACCTCTACAAGGTGCTGACTGAGGAGCTGTACTTCGACTACGTCATCCGCTTCCGCGGCAACATCGCCGTCACCGCCGTCACCGGCGAAACCCGCACCGCTGCCGCCTGGGTGCGGCCCGGCGGACGTGCACGCGTGCTGCGCGGCGCCGCGGTAACCGCCGATCGCTATGCGGTGGGAACCGTGGTCTGCGTTCAGGACCCGGACATGAAGCAGGCCTGGTGTCTGGCCGCCAGCAGCACCGATGCCACCGCCAGGCAGTTGATCGGATACTATGGCCGTCGCTGGGGCATTGAGTGCGCGCTGCGCGATACCAAGGATCTGCGCTTCGGCATGGGAATGGCTACGGTGCATGTGAATTCCCCCGAACGGCGCGACCGGCTATGGCTGATCAACGCCTTTGCGGTGGTGCTGCTGACATTGCTCGGTGCCGCCGGCGAAGCGCTGGGCTATGATCGCATGCTCAAGACCAACACGGCCAAGCGCCGCGTCCACTCGTTGTTCCGCCAGGGCTGCATGCTCTACGATCTAATCCCCATGATGCCGGAAGGCAGGCTGCGTCCGCTGATGCAGCGCTTCTCCCGCATGCTGCACGAGCAGCCACTCTTCGCAGACGTTTTCGGGCCGGTCTGATAAATGAGATGCTATGGGGCAGACGGCGTGGAGATGGCAGCGTCGTCGCCGCAACCCGATGATGATGGAGTGCCCCAATGCATGAGCCGAAAGATGACCTCAGCCGGTCCCTCGTCACCCTTGACCAGCACAGTACTTTAATTGCCGTGGTTGAACTCAGTTTGACGACTTGGTTGGTCGGCGGAATGGTTCCTGGTTTTGAGCGCGATCCACTGAAGAAGCTCGTGCCCGACGAGGAAGCCCTACTCAAGCTGTTGCATCGCTGGCGTGACGAAGCCGTCAAGGCCGGCCGCAAGATCACGCGCATGGTGGTTGCTTTCGAGGCTGGGCGAGACGGTTTCTGGCTGGCGCGCTGGCTACGCGCCCGCGAGATCGAAGCATATGTCATTCATCCAACCAGCATTGCGGTGTCACGCGAGCACCGGCGGGCGAAGACCGACCGGTTGGACATCGCGCTGCTAAAGCGTTCCCTCCTCGGCTGGCTGCGTGGGGAAAAGAAGCATTGCAGCATGGCCGCGATCCCAACGCTGGAGCAGGAGGATGCGAAACGCCCGAACCGCGAGCGCGAGCAACTGGTCGGCAAGCGTACCGGCGTCGTCAACCGCATGAAAGCCGCGTTGGTGCGCCTCGGCATCCGGGGCTTCAACCCCAAACTGCGCAAAGCACCGCAACAGCTGGCGGACCTGCGTACGCCGGAGGGAGGTTCCATCCCACCCAACACACTGGCCGAGCTGCAGCGGGAAATGGCCCATCTCCGCTTCATCAGCGAGCAGATCAAGCAAATCGAAGGTGCACGTCTAGCCCAGCTGAAACAAGCGCCGCTACACGGCTCAAGCGCCAAGGTTGTGGAACTGGTACAGGTCAATGGCATCGGTATCGAAACGGCGGACATGCTTGCGAATGAGGTGTTCTCACGCGACTTGCGCGATCAGCGCGCAGTCGCTCGATACGCCGGGCTCACGGGCTCACCCGACGAAAGCGGCCGGCGGCGACGAGAGAAGGGGCTGGCCAAGGCGGGCAACGCGCGGGTGCGCCGCGGCATGATCCAGCTCGCGTGGCGCTTTCTGAACCACCAGAAGGAAAGTGCGCTGGCACAATGGTATCAGGCGAGCGTCGCCGCCGGCAAGAAGCGCAAGACCATGATCGTGGCGCTCGCCCGCAAGCTGCTCATAGCACTGTGGCGGTTTGTCACGACTGGCGAAGTACCGCAGGGCGTCGCGCTGCGTACGGCGTCATAACTGAGGAAAGGGAATAGCAAGAGTAAACAGCTTCGGTGCTCGTCGGCTTCGCATGACGAAATGCCGATAACGATCCGAGGTGGCGGTTACCCGACAACTCCCCTGGCTTCTATGCCGCTTTTGAGAATGGGACTGCCGCCCCGGAGCTTCGCCGTCGATGCGCATGGCTGCATCATGGTCCGGATCCCAACAGGATCCACCGAATACAAGGTTGTGGCGCGAACCCGCGTCCAATTGGCGAGCTCTCCTCGGATCATTCGTAAGCAGCGTGGCGGCACCGCAGATGCTCTCGCTTGACCCCCACTGCGCCTCCAAAAACCGCACCCGGGCGTTCGGTGCGCCCGGGATTTCGTGACGTCACGCTTCGGAGTGGAACCATTGCCCCGCAAGTCGATCGGTGAAACACCCATGACGGCCGCAGAACGCCAGGCCCGCTGCCGCGCCGCTCGTGCTGTTGGCGTTCCGGTCGTCCGCACGCGTCGGATTATCGACCATCGCAGCCGCGCCCAACGTTGGCGGGACGCGGTAGCCGAGTTGACCGTGTTACAGGAGCAGTATGCCACCTGGCTGGAAGCATTGCCGAGTAGTCTGCAAGAGAGCGCCACTGCCGAGGTATTGCAGGCGATCTGCGAGCTTGATCTCTAGCCGATCTTCAAGCCATCGAACCCCCGCGCGGGTTCGGCAGAGACTGACACCTCTCACGGTGCGTCCTGCTCAACAGACCGTCGTGAATGCCGCGAACCTGTGCAGACCCAGAATCCGCGCAGTTGGTCATTTTAATCTTGACAAGTCCCGCCCTCATACAAGGTATTGCAGGCGATCTGCGAGCTTGATCTAGCCGATCTTCAAGCCATCGAACCCCCGCGCGGGTTCGGCAGAGACTGACATCTCACGGTGCGTCCTGCTCAACAGACCGTCGTGAATGCCGCGAACCTGTGCAGACCCAGAATCCGCGCAGTTGGTCATTTTAATCTTGACAAGTCCCGCCCTCATACAAGGGGAGTCATGAGGGATCAGTGGCATATCCGCCTCGTGGGTAGCCGACTGTTCAGCGAGCGTAGCCCCGGATGGCGCCGCGGCGTAAATTCAGAGTTGCTCGTGGCATCGCCTTCCGGTCGCCCCATGGGCTCGGCCAGCGGGGACAAGGTGCCGCATGCACCGGACATCCAGGCGGATTCTTGGGAGTAAGGCAGCAAGTGCGTTCTTAATTCGTTCTGCAGGCTGGTCTAGGCTGCCACATGACCGATAGTCCCGCCAAGCTATCCCTCCGCCGGTTCCGCCACGGCGACGACCCGACGGCGAAGCTCGTTGCCGAATCGCCTCGTCCGATACGAACTGCGTAATCATATTGTTCGACCAGCCCTTTGAGGAGCTTTCAGACGAGGAGATACCAGATGTCCTGCGCCAGTCGATCGCCAATGCCGGGCGATTGCCTCGCGACGCGGACGTGCACCTTGCTGGAATCTGCGCTGAGCACCTCGTTGACGGACTACGTGCGGCGGGATTGCTGGTCATACGGCCTGTGCAGTGGCGTCTGCATCCGTGACGGAGGCTGCCTGTCCGGGTTAGACTGTGTTGAAACCCGACAGGCAAAGCCATGCCCAAATTGGGCAAGGCGCTTTGGCAATTGTCTGGACAAGGACTGCGATGAGCAACTCATTGCCGCCGTTCCTGGCGACCGATCCCGACGTTTACGAGCACTTCATGGGGCGGTGGAGCACCCGGCTGGCAAAGCCGTTCCTGGAATTTGCCGGCATCGAGCCAGGTGATCGGGTTCTCGATGTCGGCTGCGGCACGGGTACCCTATCGCTCGCCTTGGCTCAGCACGGAACCACGGTAGTCGGCCTGGATGCGTCGCAATCCTATCTCGACGGCGCGCGTCGCCTTCGACCGCATCCCGAGGTCACTTACCAACACGGTGACGCGTGTCACCTGGCTTTTGCCGCCGCCGCCTTTGATGCCCGCGTCTCGACGCTCGCCATCGACGTCATCCCGGATGTCGATCAGGTTGCCGCCGAGATGCGACGGGTCACACGCCCAGGTGGGGTCGTGGCCTGTGGAACTTTCGACTTCTGGGGTGGCAACTCGGTGCTGGATCTTGTGCTCGATACAGGTGCTGTGCTCGACGAGAGCATCCGAATGCTGCGGGCACAGATCAAGGCTCGCCCGATAGTGTGGGCGAACGGACAGGCAGACCTTTGGCGTAAGGCCGGGCTAGGCGAAGTGGCGGAACGACCGATAGTCCTTAGCTTCGACTACACCAACTTCCAGGACTACTGGTCCAGTTTCTCCACCGGACCAACCAGGATCGCACAGCGCCTGACCGTCTTGCCCTCCGAGTTGCGGGGCGCGATCGAGCAGCATGTTCGAGATGGCTAGCTGGTCGGCCTGCCCGACGGCCCGCGATCGTTCGCTGTCATCGTGCGAGCAGTTCGGGGGGTTGTTCCACGATGAAGACCATGCACCATCGGGGAGGACGCGATGGCGACACGTGAGATGGCGCTCTGCTTGGTATTATCTGGACTGACCGCGACTGCCACCGCTCAAACCTTACCCGCACCAGAGAAGTGGATTCCAGTCAGTCGCGTGGCCCAAACAATCACCGGGCGCGTGACGTTCGCGCAGAGCGAGATCACGTTTCAAAACGGAAAGTCGCTGCCACTGGCCGGAGGTGGCCAGATGCTTTTCAGAGCCGAGGCGAAGAAAAAGAAGGTCATGGCCGACCTCTACAGGGTCACTTCGCCGGACGACCCGGTTCTTGAGAACGGGAACAGGCTGTGCAAGGGGAAACCCATCGTCTATCTGATCGTGTGGAAGTCCGAGAAGACCGGTAATGAGGCCGCCCCGCGTACTTTGGCACCTTTCTCCGGGCCGAAGTTCAGCGTCGGCTCACCCGACGACTGCGGACGCTACGTTTATGACGCCGGACCACATTGAAACGAAAGGCTCCGAGAGTGTTCAGCAATCCTATTGATGGCCCAAGATTGGACGGGGAGTAAGGAAATGCATCGGCATATTTGTGCAGTCTCATTGTTGTGCCTTGTCGGTGCGACGATGCCGGCATCGGCGCAGCCGCAAACCACCATCCCGGTCGGGACGTGGCGGCCGAGCGACGGCCGATCACCGGGGCGACCGAATTCGTCGGCCGCGTGGAGGCCGTCGAACGGGTGGAGATCCGCGCCGCGCGTGACGGGTTTCCTCCAGGATAGTCCTGTTCAAGGAGGGCGACATCGTCAAGGAGGGCGATGTGCTCTACCGGATCGAGCCGGACACGTTCCAGGCCGCGGTGCAGCAGGCGCAGGGCGCGCTCTATGAGGCACAGGGCAAATTCGCCAACAGAGGTGGCCGGCTTGGTCTGAACAGCGTTTCGGTCCCGATAGATGGATTCCCGACCGATCCTTTCCATCGGCGGCGAATTTCAAGCCGCCTCCGCCACTGCGCGGCCACCGAAATAGACGTGATCCGGAGTCCGCCCGTCAAGGCTCGAATGCGGCCGCTTGCGGTTGTAGAACCCAAAATACACACCGATCGAGCTGCGTGCCTCCGACACACTGTCATAGGCACGCAGGTAGACCTCTTCATACTTGACCGAACGCCACAACCGCTCGACCAACACGTTGTCACGCCAGGACCCACGCCCATCCATGCTGATCCTGATCGCGTTGTCCGACAGCAATCCGGTGAACGATGAACTGGTGAACTGGCTGCCCTGATCAGTGTTGCAGATCTCCGGCCGACCATGACGGGCCAGCGCCTCGTCGACCGCATCGAGGCAGAAGTCGACCTCCATGGTGATCGACACCCGCCAGGCCAGCACCCGTCGGCTGAACCAGTCCATCACCGCAGCCAGGTACACGAAGCCATGGGCCATAGGTATATAAGCGATATCCATCGCCCAGACCTGATTGACACGCTCGATCGCCATCCCGCGCAGCAGGTAGGGAAACACCTTGTGCCCGTCTGCCGGTTTGGACGTGTGCGGCCGGCGATACACCGCCTCGATCGCCATCCGCCGCATCATCGTCGTGACCTGGTCCCGTCCGATCGCAATGCCCTCGCCGCGCAGCAGGTCGCGCAGCATCCGGCTGCCCGCGAACGGATAGTCGAGGTGCAGTTCGTCGATCCGCCGCATGATCGCCAGTTCGGCGGCAGGCAGCGGACAGGCACTATAATAAAGACTGCCCCGGCTGATCCCCAGCACAGCCGCCTGGCGGCTCAGCGGCAGTTCGTGGCCGCGGTCGATCATCGCTTTGCGCTCGGATGCCCGGCCTTGCCGAGCGCAGCCGATAAAAAATCGTTCTCCAGGGTCAGTTCACCGATCTTCGCGTGCAGCGTCTTCAGGTCCACCTCCGGCTCGGAGGATTTGCCGGACGAACCCGCCGCAAACAGGCCGGCTGCCCCCTCGACCAGTTGCGCCTTCCACGCTGTGATCTGCGTCGAATGCACATCATGAAGCTGCACCAGCTCGGCCAGCGTCTTCTCCCCCTTGATCGCCGCTAAAGCCACCTTCGCCTTGAACGTCGGGATGTGGTTGCGCCGTGTACGTCTCGACATGTTCCCCTCCTGTTGCGCGGCATCCTCGCCGCAGTCAGGCAGGGAATCCACTTATCGACCTGTTCAGTTTTAACCGGCCACCTCTAACGCCACCGCACAGCGCGCGCGCAGGAGCTGACCAAGACCGACGCCGCCTCGAAGGCGCTGCTCGATGAGCGGGTCGCCGACGAGAAGAGCGCCCAGGGCGACGTGGTCATCGCCGATGCCAACCTGAAGACCGCCAACGTCAACCTCGGCTACACCGAGATCACCGCCCCGATCACCGGCGAGATCGGCCGCACCAAGCTGACCAAAGGGCAACGTCGTCGGACCGGACAGCGGCCCGCTGACCGATGATCGTCAGCCGCGACCCGATGTATGTGACGTTTCCGGTCAGCCAGCGCGAATTCCTGAAGGTGCAGGAGCAGGACGGAACGCAAGACGCTGGAGCAGGCGCTCGCCGTTCGCATCCGCTTCTCGGACGGCTCGACCTACGACCAGACGGGTCGGATCAACTTCGTCGACGTGACGGTGGATCGCGCGACCGACACCGTGCTGGTGCGCGCGACCTTGCCCAACCCGAATGGCACGCTGATCGACGGTCAGCTCGTTCGGGTGTCGGTCGAGGCCGACAAGCCGGAGGAGAAGGTGCTGGTCCCGCAGATCGGCGCTGATCGTCGATCAGCAGGGCACCGTACGTCTTCCTCGTCGTGGACGGCAAGGCGGCGGTGCAGCGCGTGAAGCTGGGCGGCGAGTCGGGTCCGTATGCGATCGTGGACGATGGCCTCAAGGGCGGCGAGCAGGTGGTCGTGCAGGGCATGGAAAGCCTGCGCCCGGGCACGCCGGTCGTCGCCAGTCCCGCGCCGCCGCCGCTGGCCGGAGGCTGAGCGCATGTTCTCCGCCATCTTCATCGAGCGGCCGCGGCTCGCGACGGTCATCGCCATCGTCACGACCATCGCCGGGCTGCTGTCGCTGCTGGTGATCCCGATCGCGCAGTATCCCGACATCGTGCCGCCGCAGGTGTCGGTCACCACGACCTATCCCGGCGCTTCCGCTGCCGTCGTGGAGGCGACGATCGCGCAGCCGATCGAAAGCCAGGTCGTCGGCGTCGACAAGATGATCTACATGAAGAGCGTCAGCGGCAACGACGGCAGCTACTCGCTGAAGGTGTCGTTCGAGCTCGGCACCGATCCCGACATCAACACGGTCAACGTCAACAACCGCGTGCAGGTCGCGCTGTCGAAACTGCCGGAGGACGTGCGCAAGCAGGGCGTGACGGTCAAGAAGCAGTCGTCGGCGCTGCTCGGGGTCATCGCGCTCTATTCGCCGAAGCAGACGCACGACGAGCTGTACATCTCGAACTACGCGACGATCAACCTGCTCGACCAGATCAAGAGCTCGCCGGGCGTGGGCGATGCATCGCTGTTCGGCCCGCAGGATTACTCGATGCGCGCCTGGGTGCGCACCGATCGGCTGACCGGCCTCGGCCTGACCACGGCCGACGTCATCAACGCGATCCAGTCGCAGAACGTGCAGGCCGCGGTGGGCCGGATCGGCGCGCGGCCGATCTCCAACGACCAGCAGTTGCAGCTCAACATCCAGACCAAGGGACGCCTCGCCTCCGCCGCCGAGTTCGAGCAGATCGTGATCCGCACCAACCCGGACGGATCCGTCCTGCGCCTGGGCGACATCGCCCGCCTGGAACTGGGCGCGGCCAATCTCGATCGCTCGACCCGACTGAACGGCGCGCCGGCGGCGCTGATCGCGGTCTATCAGTCGCCAGGCGCCAACGCGCTCACCGCGCTCGGCGGCGTCAAGCAGGTCATGGCCGACGCGGCGCGCAACTTTCCCGACGATCTGGCCTGGAAGGTGACCTACGACCCGACGACGTTCGTCACCGCCACGATCCACGAGGTGCAGAAGACGCTGATCGAGGCGTTCGTCCTGGTGGTGCTCGTCGTCTATCTGTTCCTGGGCAACCTGCGCGCCACCTTGATCCCCACGATCGCGGTGCCGGTCAGCCTGATCGGCACGTTCATCGTGCTGAACGCGATCGGCTATTCGGCCAACACCGTCTCGCTGCTGGCGATCGTGCTCGCGATCGGCATCGTCGTGGACGATGCGATCGTGGTGGTCGAGGCGGTCGAGCAGGTGATGGAACACCATCCCGAACTGTCGCCGGCCGAAGCGACCAAGATGGCGATGGGGCAGATCTTCGCGCCGATCATCGCGCATCACGCTGGTGCTGCTCTCGGTGTTCGTCCCGGTGGCCTTCATCCCGGGCATCTCCGGCGAATTGTTCCGCCAGTTCGCGGTCACCGTCGCCGTGTCGATGTTCCTGTCGGCGATCAACGCGCTCACGCTGTCGCCGGCGCTGTGTGCGGTGCTGCTGCGGCCGCATCATGGGCCGCGCCGCGGGCCGATCGGCGCACTGATGCGCGGGATCGACTGGGTGCGCGACGGCTACGGCGCCATCGTCGCCCGGCTGGTGCGGATCTCGATCATCGGGCTGGTGATGGTCGCCGTCGCGATGGCCGGCGTCTGGGGCCTGGGCAAGATCACGCCGACCGGGTTTCTTGCCGGAGGACGACCAGGGGGCGTTCTTCGTCATCGTGCAGTTGCCTGACGGCGCCTCGATCGGCCGGACCACCGATGTCGTCCGAGCAGATCGAGGACGTTCTGAAGCAGGAGAGCGCCGTCGCGGACTATTCGGCGACGATCGGGCTGAACTTCATCGACAACTACTCGCAGTCCAACGCCGCCTTCCTGATCGTCTCGCTGAAGCCGTTCGAGGAGCGCGCCGGCGCGTCGCAATCGGCGCAGGCGATGATCGCGAGGCTCGGCGGCAAGTTCCGCCAGGTGCGCGGCGGACGCGGCGTGCCGCTGGCGCCGCCGCCGATCATCGGCCTCGGCACCGGCGGCGGGTTCAGCTACGTGCTGCAGGACACCGGCGGCGGCACGCCGCAGTCACTGGCGCAGGTGCTGCGCGGACTTGCTGGTGGCGGCGAACCAGGACCCCAGGCTCAGCCGGGTGTTCAGCACGTTCTCGGCCGCGACGCCGTCGGTCTACCTCGATATCGATCGCGACAAGGCGCAGATCCTGAAGGTGGATCCCGTCGGCGATCTTCCAGGCACTGCAGGCCTCGCTGGGCGGCTACTACGTCAACGACATGAACCTGTTCGGCCGCACCTGGCAGGTGCAGGTCCAGGCGGAAGCCGAGGACCGGTCGTCGATCGACGACATCTACCGGATCAATGTCCGCAGCGCCGACGACAAGATGATCCCGCTGCGCAGCCTGGTCGAGGTGCGGCCGGTGATCGGGCCGCAGGCGCTGATCCGCTACAACAACCAGATCGCGGTGACGATCCAGGGCAGCCCCGCGCCGGGCGTTTCGTCCGGACAGGCGCTGGCGGCGATGGAGCAGGTTGCGGCGAACACGCTGCCGCGCGGCTATCGCGGTCTGTGGACCGACGTCTCCTTCCAGGAGAAGCGAGCGGAGGGCAAGACCGCGATCATCCTCGGCTTCGCGGTGTTGTTCGCCTACCTGTTCCTGGTCGCGCTGTACGAGAGCTGGACGATCCCGGTCCCGGTGCTGCTGTCGGTCACCATCGGCGTGGTCGGGTCGTTCGCCGCGATTCGTGCTGGCGGGCCTCACGCTCGATCTCTATGCGCAGATCGGCATGGTGGTGCTGATCGGGCTGGCGGCGAAGAACGGCATCCTGATCGTGGAATTCGCCAAGGAGCGCCGATCCGAGGGCATCCCGCTGCTGGAGGCCGCGACCGAAGGTGCGCGGCTGCGGTTCCGCCCGGTGATGATGACGTCGTTCGCGTTCATCCTGGGCCTGCTGCCGCTGGTCATCGCCGTGGGCCCGTCGCAGTTGGCGCGGCGCAATGTCGGCACGCCGGTGTTCGGCGGCATGCTGGCGGCGTCGTTCATCGGCATCTTCGCGATCCCGGCGCTTTACGTGACGTTCCAGTCGATCCGCGAGCGACTGCGTTCGTCGGCACGTCCAAAGGAACAAACCGTTCCCGACGCGGGCGTCGGCGTCCGCGAACATTTGCCGGGTCCGATTCATTGAGTGGCGTCGCCATGACCTCCGCATGGTCGAAATGATGCGCGGCGGCAGCTGGACATGAAGCGAGCGATGCAGGCTCTGCCCATCAGCCTCTGATACGCGCCGGCCTTAGGACGCCGCGGGCCGCCGCCATCGCCGGGATCCTGTTTTCACTGCTGCTGATAACCAGTCTTTGGCTGCTGCGTCTGTCCATTCCATCCGACCCGTTCGACGTCGGTGCATGGCTGGAGACAAGTTCCAGGAGAGTGACGTTCGCGCTCAACCTGTTGCCGTTCGCCGGGGTCGCATTCATGTGGTTCCTCGGAGTCCTGCGCGACCGCCTCGGAGCCAAGGAGGACAAGTTCTTCGCGACGGTCTTTCTCGGCAGCGGTCTGTTGTTCCTGGGCATGCTGTTCGTCGCCGCTTCTGCCATCGGCGCTCTCATTCTGGCCTATGCCGCTGCGCCAAAGGCGCTGTTCGACGGGTCCACATTCACCTTCGCGACGCGCATTCGCCTACGACATCATGCACATCTATGCCTTCAAAATGGCGGCGGTCTTCATGATTACGACGTCCACGCTCGGCATCCATACCCGCGTCACGCCTCGATGGATTGCGCTGCTTGGGTATGCGTCGGCCGCTCTTATTCTGCTCGGCAGCGGGTATTTCGACTGGGCGCTGTTCGTATTTCCCTGCTGGGTGCTGCTCGTCAGCATATATGTCCTGGTAGAGAATTCTGCGGCGACCGTTGCAGCCTGCTGCGTGTGTTTGACGGTAACCCCGGGGCACTGCGGCAGCGGTCGGTGACATGTCGCGCCCAGGATTACCGCGCGTTTGTCCTCAGTCCGCGCTGCAATGCCTGGTCCAGTGTCGTCGCCGGGGCAGCGGAGAGGACGGGCTTTTCCCCCAGCTTCTGGGCCAGGGCCCGCACCAGGTCCGACCGGGCAACGATGCCGACGAGTTTTCCATCTCGTACCACTGGTACCCGCTTGATATTGTTCGCGTACATCAAGTGCGCTATGTCGCGCGCCGGCGTTTCTTCCGTGACCGTGGTGGCGCCCGACGACATGACAAATTTCACCTTGCGATGCTGCTCGCGGATGCCCTCCAGGAAATCCGGCGCGAGGTCGAAGCCCTCGGCCAGCATGTCCAGCCATCGCGCCTGTCTTTCGGTGTACCCCTCGTGCCAGCGCACGAGATCTCCCTCGCTCAGCATGCCGACGATGGCGCCGGCATCGTCCACCACGGGCAAACCGCTGATCCGGCGTTGCGCCATCACCTTGACGGCCTCAAGCAGCGACGTCTCCGGGTGCACCACGGCCACGTCGCGGGTCATCAGATCGCCCGCGGTAAAGATTGCTTCATCCAGCATTGTCCGATCCCCTTCGCATCGGTGCGGGTGGCCTCGGCAAAGGCCGCCTCAGGGGGAATTGGTAGCACAGTCCGGTCGCCGGGTGTTTGACCCAGATCAAGCCGCCTCCCTTTCCTGCAGCGACCGATTGTGCGCCGAGGTGCCGTACCGGCCCAGTCCGTTGGCTGATTTCCCCCAGATGGTGCGGCGTCATTGTCCGGAGTATTGAGTCACGGTCTCCGCTTGCATCATGGCATCGACGTGTGAAGTCCTTGCGACGCTGAATTCGGCTGTGAGAAGGGTAATGTGGGGGGATCCATGACGCCGGCCGCGGAACTGAGACGGCGGTTCCTGTCCGCATTGTGGAAGGAATTGCGTGTGGTGTGGCCAATCCTCTCGGGCCTCGTCGGCGTTCAGTTGGTGCTTGGTATGTTTGTCGGCTACCTCGAGGGATGG
This sequence comes from uncultured Alphaproteobacteria bacterium, assembly GCA_963794185.1. Classification (GTDB taxonomy): domain Bacteria; phylum Pseudomonadota; class Alphaproteobacteria; order Acetobacterales; family Acetobacteraceae; genus JAMXLO01. Next base: position 14,862 of record CAWCDM010000075.1, read on the forward strand.
CCAATGAGCGACGCGACGTACTTCACATTCGTCACCGGGCTTACGATCGGATATGGAGATTTGGTGCCCGTTCGTTTGGGCACCCGCCTGATTGCTGTGGCGATTGGCCTCAGCGGGATACTGCTGACAGGTCTGATCGCGGCGGTCGGTGTCCGGGCGCTCCAGCAAGCTACCGGACCCGAGGCAAGGTGACGATCGCCGAACCTGCGGCACAACGTCTGGCTCAATCTGGCACCGCCGGCAAGGCCGAGAACCAGCAACAAGAATTATCGGCCTGTAATTATCCGCATATCAGACCCCGTTTCGTGGGGCCTCTCCGAGAACGGTGCGGAGCTCAGCCTCCAGCAAAGTGCCGCGAGCGATACCTTGGATCCTGCCGTCGAGCCCCTCTGCACGCAGCAGGTCGCGCACTCGCCCATGCGCATTGGTGACGGTCAACCTGATGCCACAACTCCTCAGGTCTTCGTAGAGATCGGCCAGCATTCGCGCGCCGGCAAGATCCATCGTCGGAGAGCCAGAGAGATCGCAGTATACGCTCCGTATGCCTTCCGCCTCCGCGGCCTTGAGCCGTGCGAGCACGCACGTCAGCACATGCTCGGCATTGAGATAGAACAGCGAAGCTTCCGGGCGGAACGCGAGCGCGCCAACCAGTGGTTCATTGTCGGGATGGCGCTGCACGTCCGAGTACCGTGTCGTGCCAGGAATGCGTCCCAGGAACGCAACATGTGGTGTCGACGACAATGCGAGCAGAACCAGAACCGACAACAGGGCCGCGAGCAGGATGCCCGGAAGGATGCCAAGGAGCAGGACGTCCACGAAGGCAGCGAGTGCGTTGACAAATCCACTCGGCTCGTCCGCCACATGTGCACGAGCGTGCGGATATCGACAAGCTGGCGCACCGCCATCAGCACCACCGCGGCGAGCACCGCCTTGGGCAGGTCGGCGAGCAGCGTGGTGAAGAACAGCAGGCACAGCGCGAGGGTCAGCGAGGCAAATGCCAGCGATATGCGCGAACGTGCGCCGGCCCCTTCGTTCACTGCGGTCTGCGAAAGCCCGCCGGCCACCGGATAGCCGCCGAACACGGCGGTTGAGAGGTTCGCCACGGCCAGGCCCAGCAGCTCCCGCCGCGGATCGATGCTCTCCCGGTGCTTCGCCGCGAAGGCGCGTGCTGCCGCCACGCCTTCGATATAGGCGAGCAACATGCACCCGGCGGCGAGCGCGACGATGCCGTCCTGATCACGCAGCCGCACCGTTGGCAAGGTGGGGACCGGCAGTCCCGGCGGAATGATGCCGGTGACCAAGACGTCGAACCGGGTCAGTCCGAACACCGCCACAGCGACGATCGACAGTGCCACCACGCCCAGCGCAACCGGTCGCCCCAGGAGCCACCGCTCGCCGCACCACAACAGCGCCAGTGCCGCGAGGCCGAGTGCAAGCGTTATCGGGTTCGTCCCGCCAAGCTGTCCGACGAGGGCGACCAGTCGTTCCGGTACGCTGTGGCCGCCGCCGTTCACGCCCAGGAGCGCCGGCAACTGCGTAATGGCGATGGTCAGTCCCGCGCCGGCCTTGAACCCAGTCAGAACACTGTCGCTGACCAGTTTGACCAGAACACTGAGCGTATCTGCTCAACCCGCCTGGAGCACTGATCCGCCGCGCAGAATGGCGAGAATGGCTTGGTGTGCATTGATGCCGCGTCGCGCCGCAGTGCCGACGACGGATCTGATGGTGGCGAACAGGTCGGCACCCCAGCTCGAACGGAAGCCGCCGGTGACCTTGCGGTAGGTGGCGGTGGGCCGCAATTCTCGCTCGCTACCGTTGTTGTCGGGCGGGACGTCAGGATGTTCGAGGAAGGTGAATAAGTGGCTGCGCAGCTTGCCGTAACGTTTGCGTAGTCGCTTGCCGTGGCGGTTGGTGGGTGCCAACACCATGATCGCGTTCAGGTCGCGATCCAACCTGCACTGATAGGTTCGTCGTGTGCTCTCGGCCAGTTGCTTGCGCCGCCGCGCCAGCACCACGGCACGCAGCAACAGCATCTTCATGCGCGGCGCGAAGATCGCGTCTCCCGCCTCGATCGCATACTGGCAATCACGCAATTGATGCGCCAGGCAGACTTGCCAAAGATCGGCATGCCCCTGCTGGGCGCTGTAGAGGTCGGACACCCAGATGCTGGGTCGATGGCCGGCCAATACATCGGCGACAACACTGGCCGCACGGCTATTGCGGATCACGTGGATCACCACCTGATCGTTCTGGAATACCCAGTTCCAGTGGGTGCGTCCGTCGATCCGTACGGTGGTCTCGTCGGAGCAGATGATCCGAGAACGGCGCAGCCGAGCGAGGATAGCCGTCACCTCATTGTCGAAGCATGGCGCGGCGCGGCGGAACATCGCATCCAGCGCTCCCTCGCTGATCTGCAAGGCAAACAGTTGGAGGAACAGCTGTGTCAGACGACGATAGCTGATCGCGTGGCTGAAGCGCAGGTAGATCGCCAACGCCAGGATGTTCACACTGAACGGCGAACCTTCTTCCATGCCCTCGGGCACCGGCGCCAGCGTGACGCCGCGACAGCGCGGGCAGTGCCCGGCATACCGTTCCACGCGGGTCACCACGGGGCGAACCACTGGAAGCTCTATCTTATCGTAGCGACCGTGCAGCACCTGGTCCGCTTCACCCAACGCCGCGTGGCAATGCACACAGGCCGCCGCCTTGGCAATCACTGTCTCATCGGGATCGATGGACAGTGGCCGGCCGCCACCCTTACGACCCAGACTGCCCTGGCGCGGCCCGTTGCGCTTGGTCTTCTCCGCTTGATTGGGCTTCTGTCCCTTCGATGGTGGCAGGCTGGAATTGCCGGGTGTCTTCGGCGGGTGGCCGAGCTTGGCTTTGAGTTCCGCGATGTGCTGTTCGGCCGCCTCAAGCCGCTGCCACAGCGTTTGGATCAACGCGTCCTTCTCGGCGTGGCTCAGTTGGCTGAAGTCGGGAAGCTGGGGCACCCGAAGCTTGAATCGAGTCGCCCGTGACCGCGTCAATCATTTCTTTGTGGATGGTCAGCTCAGCGCCAAACCGCCCCCAAATGCTCCGGCGAACCGGGGATGAGCAGATACCACTGAGCCGGGTCAGCCAGGCGATCAGACAGACCACGCCGACGCCGAAGGCCGCGGCGGAGGCGATCTGTGCATATCGCGCCGGGTCGTCCCCGGCCATGTCGCCCACCGTGCCCGCGATCATCAGGGAAATCGCCGACGTCGGGCCGATCGCAAGGTATCGGGATGAGCCTGCCAGCGCGTAACCTAGGCCACCGAGCAGGTAGCCATAGACACCAACCTGCGGCGGCAGGCCGGCCAACGTCGCATAGGCGAGCGAAACTGGAACGGCGTAGGCCGCTAACGTGACATCGGCGACGAGATCGAACCGCAGCCAACCCAAGGGATAGCCGAGCACGCGTGTGACCGCTGCCACGGCTAGCCTTTCATTCGACCGACGCCGGTGCGCAGGGCCAAGGCAGGGGCAGGCCGGGACATCGCCGTAATCTATTCCCAATCTAAAGAATCGCCGACCGGCCTCCAACGCAGCAGATGATCGGACACGGCGATCTGCGTCCGATCCCAGCCAAGCAGTCCAGTCCGATGGCGAACCGCCGCAGCCACCGCGTCATCCGGCGAGGGCCATCGGCCGCACAGACTGCCGTTGAACTCGATCGTCCAGCGCCGGCCGACTTTGAGCAGGCGAAGCAAGCCGGCCTCCGTCGGATACTCGAACGCCATTTTGTATCCGTCCCCCCTGACAACAGACCCGAATGATCGTGAGGACACCAAGAGCACCATAGCGTCCTTCCTCTGGTCGATCAATTTCAAAGCAAGCGGAGCGGATGACCCGCTATGGCGAATTTCAACTTGATCTAGATCAACGCAATCGGTTGGATCGTGTCCCCTGACGTGGTGTAAGAGCGTGGTTGGTCAGTACGCTCTCCGGCGGGGCTGGCCGGTTTGTCAGTCTGCCACGGCGGGCAAGCTGACGATGGAATTATCGCTCAGGGGCGCGATAGTTTCCAGCGTCATGTAGCGTGCTCGCTGCACAGCCCACTCATCGTTCTGTTCGAGCAGGATTGCGCCGACCAGACGGATGATGGCGTCCTCGTTGGGGAAGATGCCGACGACGTCGGTGCGTCGCTTGACCTCGCCGTTGAGCCGTTCGAGCGGGTTGGTTGAGTGCAGCTTTGACCGATGAGCGGCGGGGAAATCCATGTAGGCCAGCACGTCGGCCTCGGCGTCATCCATGAAGGCGGCGAGTTTCGGCAGTTTGGGGCGCAGCTGGTCGGCGACCTTGCGCCATTGCGCCTTGGCTGCCTCGGCATCTTCTTGTGCGAAGGCTGTCGCGATGAAGGCCGATGCGACGCCGCGACCCTGGCGTCCGGCATGGGCGAGCAGGTTGCGCATCAGATGCACGCGGCAGCGTTGCCACGTGGCATGCAGCACCCTGGCGATTGCGGCCTTCAGTCCTTCATGGGCATCGGAGATCACCAGCTTCACACCGCGCAGCCCACGGCGAGCGAGCTTGCGCAGGAACTCGGTCCAGAAGGTCTCGGCCTCGGAGGGACCGATATTCATGCCAAGGATCTCACGCCGACCGTCGTTGTTGACGCCGACTGCGATGATGACGGCGACCGAGACGATGCGGCCGGCCTGGCGCACCTTTACATAAGTGGCGTCGAGCCAGACGTAGGGCCAATCGCCTTCCAGCGGCCGGTTGAGGAAGGTCTGCACCTTGTCATCGATCTCGCCGCACAGCCGGGATACCTGGCTCTTGGAGATGCCGGACATTCCCATAGCCTGCACGAGGTCATCGACCGAGCGCGTAGAGATGCCCTGGACGTAGGCTTCCTGGATCACCGCGGTGAGTGCCTTCTCGGCCATCCGCCGTGGTTCGAGGAAGCCTGGGAAGTAGCTGCCCCTCCGCAGCTTCGGAATACGCAGTTCGACGGTGCCGGCGCGGGTCTCCCAGTCACGCTCGCGGTAGCCGTTGCGGTGGGTGAGGCGATCGGGCGCACGAGCGCCGTGTGGGGCGCCAGTGAGGTTCTCGACCTCCAACTCCATCAGGCGCTGCGCAGTGAAGCCGATCATATCGCGCAGGAAGTCGGTGTCTGCCGTCTTCTCCAGCAGGTCACGGAGGTTCATGTTCTCGTCGGTCATCGTTGGGTCCTTGGTTGGCGTTGAAGTTCGCAACCAAACCCTACCGAAGATCCACGATGACCACCGCGGTGGATAAGTGGCCCGCCTGCGCCAGACTCTTGGCGGTCGCTCCGGCGGGCCACTTACCCACCGCTCTTACACCACTCCTCGGGACACGACCCCCTTTCTTTTCTCTGGTCGCTGGGGGTCGCTAGGAGCTGCGAGGTTAGCGGGCCAAAGCTTCCTCGAACTCTTTCCCCCAACCGATGGTACGGGCGACAGGGCAGGGCGAATGGCGCCTTGCATACACCATGCGGTGATTCGTTGGCGATCCGGCGAACCGCCGCTTGCAACCCAGGGCGGACCTTCGGCTTCCCGGGCGACTGTTTCGAGAGATCCGGCTGACTTCG
>CAWCDM010000076.1:0-18442 GCA_963794185.1 uncultured Alphaproteobacteria bacterium
ATTGATCCATCATGTCGTCACAGGCAGCGGCCGGCCGCCGGTCGTATTCGTCCACGGCTTCGCCTGCGCGCACAGCGACTGGGACGCGCAGGTTGCGCATCTCTCCCCACACCACCAGACCGTCGCCGTCGATCTCCGCGGGCATGGAGCGACTCCTGGCACGGCAAGCGAATGCTCCATCGAACGATACGGCGATGATGTGGCGGCAGTCATGCAGTCGCTCTCCCTTCCGCCTGCCGTGCTCGTCGGCCACAGCATGGGATGTCGTGTCGTCATCGAAGCCGCCTTGCAGGCATCAGCCCACACCGCCGCCATCGTCCTCGTTGATGGGCAGCCACTTCGCCCCTGCCATGGACGCCGCGCTCAAGGAAACTTTCGCCACGCCCATGGCTTCACGGCACTCACCCGCCGCTGGTTCCAGGAGATGTTCACCACGACAAGCGACCCGGCCATGGCTGCCTCGGTGGTCGAACGCGCCGAGCGCCTCCCGCGATCAGTCGGCGAGAAGATGTTGGCCGATCTGGTACGATACGATGTCAGCCGCCTCACGACCGCTCTGGCCGATCTGCTTGTGCCGGTGATGTCCCTGCAAACCACCTACAGTAACGAGAAGCGAGAGCGACGACCGATGAGCAAGGGGCAGACCACGCCGTATCTGGACATGCTCCGCGCCCGCATACCGTCCGTGCGGATCGAGATCATTCCGGACACGGGGCATTTCCCGCAAATCGACGAAAGCGCGCAAACCAATGCGCTGCTCGACAACTTCCTCGCCATGCTGCCGACACGTTGAGGCGTCCCCGGTCGCCCCGACGAGAGGTTGTCAGGCAGTCGGCAGCAAATGGGCCGGATAGGGGCCGTGAGGCAGCGTATCGAGCTTCAGCGCGACCGGCGTGCCCAACCAGAGTGCATTGGCGGTGTGATCATCGTAACTCATCATCGCTCAGCGGATGCACCAGGATGTCCAGCCCCTCACGGTTCAGCATCAACCAGGGCACCACACGTTGAAACGCGTCGTTCTTGAAGATGATCTGGATTTGCGGCACAGGATGTGGCCCGGCGATACCCATATTTTTCCCGATTTGCACCGGGAGCTTCGCTGCCAACGTATCGCGCAACTTGAGGGCGGTCGCCTGCGTCTCATCGTTATAGTAGATGTGCGCATGGTATCCGTGCAGCGTATCAGGTGATCCAGTCATGACTATCCCTCCATTTCATGCCAGGTGGGCGGTGCCAATGCAGCGTCGTGTTCGGCCGATCACCGCTCGACCAGGAAGACGATCTTGCCGGTGACGCGGTAGGCGATGATCTTGTCGTGTTCGACGACGCACTCGGCCTCTTTGATGCGGAACGACATAATCCCACGCAGGGTCTTCGCAGCTTCTGCAACCGCGGCGCGACACGCATCGTCGAAGCTGATCTCGGAATGCATGGTAACATCGATGTTGCGCACGATGGGCATTCGAGCCTCCTTTGGAAAGGGGCCGGCTGCATCGGCCGTCAGGATGCTGTCGCCGTTACCGGTCCACCCAGCATCATCGCAAATCGCGACAGCATCCGCAATCTATCCCTTGCCCGGGCGATACCGGGCATGCAGGAACGATCATCTGATCGGTGCGGCACCCTGCCGGCAATGGCAAATGGTGTACGTGCCCGAAATCGATCCGCAAGAGAAAGCCGATGTCCGTCTACTTCTCCAGTGATCAACATTTCGGCCATGCTGCCGCCCGCAGCTTCTATCGCCGTCCATTTGCGTCGGTTGCCGAAATGGACCAGCAGATGATCGATCGTTGGAATACTGTCATCGAACCCGGGGATGATGTCTGGCATTTGGGCGACTTCGCCGTGCGCCAATCGCCCGACCGTGTGAACCATCTGCTGGCGATACTGCATGGGCGGAAGCATCTCATTGTCGGCAACAACGACGATGCCGGGGTCACAGGCTGCGTTGGGTGGCAGAGCGTTCAACCGTATGCAGAAGTCACGGTCGATGGAACCAGGCTCGTTCTGTGCCACTACCCGTTTCGAACCTGGCGCTACATGGGTACAGGCTCGATCAACCTCCATGGCCACAGTCATGGCAGGCTGAAGCCGCTGCCGCGCCAGTTCGACGTCGGTGTGGATGTGTGGAATTTCCAGCCGGTGCGCCTCGCAGACATCGTCGGACAGAAGGATGCGCGCTCCCGCGGGTTGCCATGAGATTTGCAACCGGTCCTGTGCGACCGGGCCGTGCCTGTCATTGTAGCGCAATGCCCGATCATCTAAAGCCAACAGGATAGACCCCTGCGAGGCGAACCCATACGAGACTGCTCCGCCGCCACCCGCTTCGGCATCGTGATTTATCAGGAGTGCCATCGTGCCCTTGATCGAATTACCGCCTGGATTGCGCGTCGCTCCTCTTGAGTTTCAGCCCTAAGGCCCTCGGCAAAAGCACGGGCGCGAAGACGCGCACGATATGAGAAATCTTCGTAGTTGATCGAGAGGTTCCGGCCCAGCAGATTCATGCGTCTCACAAGGACTGCTGCCGCGCCAAATAGGATGTCAAGGTCACGATACATAGGACGAGAAAGCGTGGTAGCGGCGGGTTCGAGATCACGATGAGCGATCTCCGTATCACGGTGCTGGTGTAGTCTCGCCAGCGCGTCCGTCCCGTATGCGCGGTTTGTTGAGCGCACGCTGCAAGCGGACTAATGCCTCGAAATCCCGTTGTGTGCTTGTTCGGTCTGGGCGGTCAGCCGATTGCTGCCGCACAATGAATTCTCTGATTTCGGGGCGGCACATGACCCGGCATATGTTTCGTGGAGACAGCGGGTGCTTGCCTCGTACCCCTTGATCGAACATCCGCGTGAGACTTATCAGCAGTGCCTCGAAAATGGCGCCTCGAACCGAGAGGAATCCGCCCGTAGCATATCCTTTGCCAAGACGTTCGACTAAACGCCTATCATAGGCGAGAACGCGCCAATGGTGGAACCTTTGCATAGCAAGGTAAAATTGATCGGTCGCGACCTCTAGGTGCCGTATCGCCGTTTCGAGTATTTCCGGCTTCGGGGACATCAGGACGTCTGATGGCACGATGGTAGCGACTTCGTCATCTGTTTCGTCCATATCTTACACCCTGTTCCTCTCCAACTCGACCAGACGCAATTCCACGTGTCCGCGATCGCTGCGCCGTGGGCGTGCTGGCGTGGTTCGCCATCTGTGCCGCCTCCTTCCAGAGTGCGGTCGTTCTAGGGTCTGGACTCAATTGATCCACCAGATGACGGCAGCGGCAAGACAGATGCCGGCGAGGAAATTGCGAGCTGTCTTGTCGTAACGGGTTGCGACGGCACGGTAGTCCTTGATACGACCAATGGTGCGCTCAATGATATTGCGCGACTTGTATTTCTCCCGATCGAATGGATAGTGGTTGAGCTCGGTTGATCTTGTTCGGGATGACCACCAGCGTGCCACGTGCTTGCAGAAAGGCGCGCAGGTGATCGGCGTCATAGGCTTTGTCGGCAATGAGTTCCATGGACGGCTCGGTGACGGAAAGCAGTTGTGCGGCGCCTGTGATGTCGGCGACGTTGCCGCCAGTCAGCAACAGCGCGTGCGGGCGACCCTCGCCGTCGACCAGCGCGTGGATCTTTGTCGTTCGGCCACCGCGCGAGCGGCCTATAGCTTGTTCTTGATCTCCGGTTTTTGCCGGGGACTTGCGTGCCCCGGCAGCCGAACGATGTGCCTGCACCGCCGAACTGTCTATCATCGTCACGGCAGGTGGACCGTCACAGCCGGCGAGAGTGGCGAAGATCCCCTGCCATAGGCCTCGCTTACTCCAGCAATTAAAGCGGTTGAACACCGTCGTGTGGGGGCCATAGACCTCTGGCATCGCTCGCCAGGTGCAGCCTTCGCGCAGCCGATGCAGGATGCCGCTGATGATCCGCCGATCATCCGCTCGTTCCGGACCGGTATGCACCTGCGGCAACAACGGCTCGATGACCGCCCATTGTTCATCGTTCAGCCAAAACTGTCTGCTCATGTTCGCGCTCCATTTCAGGAGCGCGAATCACACCCGCCGTGGTCATGTCAATTGGGTACAGACCCTAGAGATATGTCGTTATGCCGGTTGCGCGGAAGCTGTGATTGCCAAGATTCGTTGCAATGCCAACCGCGGGCGCGTGCCGGTGTTTGCGGAAACCAGGACGGGAAAATCGAATGGACTCAGCAACTAAGCTACCCATTAATGGGTCTTACTAGTTGTGCAGGCGGTATGAAGGGGATTGTAAACCTCACCCGACTAGCGGTGCTCTGCTCGGCCCCCTTCGAGATATCTCCGCTGAGCTCGATGCTGAAGACTTTGATCCCGGCTTTTCCGCCGCCGCCGCTCTTCTCGGTTACGGTCACGGCAACATCGAACTCGACCCTCTGAATGTGACTCTCCCCGGTAGCGTCCATGTTCACGCCGAAGACAGGGTTAATGACCCCCGCAGGGCTCCCTGCCGCCGCTCGACGATTGATTGCCTCCTGAACCCCTTCTTGGACTTGAACAAGCGTCTCCGCGATAAAATCCTAAAGCTCCACGGGTACTTTCCCTTCCGCCTGCGACAAAGTTTCGTCAATCTGCGCCGCGGGCATGTCAGTTTGGAGTTTCGCACGAGTAAGACGGCCCTACGTCTCTGCCGTCATTTCTGCGGCCCGTAAAACAACACCCAGACAGAAAAGTCGTCCGAGATATCCTCGAACCCATGCGTCACATGAGCGGCGCAGAACAGCACGTCGCCGCAGCCGACCGCGGTCACCTTGTCCTCCACCCGGTAACGGCCGGTGCCAGAGGCGACAAAATAGAGTTCGTCGCGCTGATGCGGTACCTGCGGGCCATTCGTGGGCCGAGCGGCGAACCTTACCTCCAGATCGCCGTCAACAAAGACTTCGGCCGATCGCCCCGGCGTGCGCGGCAGCGCCAGCGCGGCGGCGAGCGACATCGGCTCAGGCGTGCGATCCATGGTTCAACCTCCCGGCAGCGATCCGTGCTGGACCCGATGTTCCGGCCCTTGCGCGCACGTGTCAAAGACGCGCTGCCTGCAACATGCCAGAACTCGACCTGCCGAGGCGTTCTTGGATTCTGCAATGCATCGGGCGCTGCGACATCCTGCCGCCCGTTTTCGTTCATCTTTTGTTCATAATATCGGGGTATGCACTCCGTACCGCAATGGCGTTCGGAGGACCCCAGCCATGGACATGTCAGCGCCAGAGCCCATCACCGCCGAGGCAGACCAGCCACTGAACCGCAGCTTCGCCACCCACCTGCTCGATACCCTGAGCCGCACGCTGCCCGCCGGCGCGAACGACGACCCCGAGGCACAGGCCGACCGTTGGGAAGCAGCGCGGGCTCTGCTCGTCGCGATGCGGCCGCGCGATCCGGTCGAGGCTGCGCTGGCGGCCCGGACGGTGGCCGCGCACTTCGCCAGCTGAAAAGCGCCAGGCCAAACCGGTACCGGCGCCACTGGACACGGAGCTGGCGACACTCGGCAAACCCGCGCCGAGGGCGGTCGCTGCGACGGTGCAAGAGCCCTCCGCCGTGGCCGACCCGCCTGCCGAGCCAGCCACACCGGAGGATCAGCCGCGTCACGAGTGGAGCAAGCCGAACCCGCGTCAGGGGTCGATGCCGATGGCGGAGCGGCACGCCACCCATGGCCGGGCTGACGATATGGCCACGCCGGACGAACCCCAGGCGGGAGAAACAGCGGAACACACCGTTGCCGTCGCCGAACCGGCCGAGGCCGAGGCCTGACGCTCGCCCCCTGCCGCGCTCCGCATCTCGCGGGGACTGCTTGCCCTGAACCTGCGCCGGGGCCATTTCCCTACCCATGATCAGGCAACCCGAACCCAAAGCCGATGTGCTGGCGCGACGTGATGCCATCGTCGCCGCACTCCGCGCGCTGCTGCCCAGCGACGCCGTCATCGCCGAGACGCTGCTGCTGAAGCCGTATGAGACCGACGGCCTGCCCGCCTATCGCCAGTTGCCCCTCGCCGTGGTGCTTCCCGACACGACCGAGCAGGTCGCGGCAGTGATGCGCTACTGCCACCAGGAGGGGATCCGCGTGGTGCCGCGCGGCGCCGGCACGTCGCTGTCCGGCGGCGCTCTGCCGATGGCCGACGCGGTGGTGGTCGGGCTGATGCGCATGAACCGCATCCTCGACATCGACTACGCCGATCGCTGCGCCACCGTGCAGGCCGGCGTCACCAATATCGGCATCACCACCGCGGTGCAGGGCCGCGGGTTCTTCTACGCGCCTGACCCGTCGAGCCAGCTCGCCTGCATGATCGGCGGCAACGTCAGCATGAACTCCGGCGGTGCGCATTGCCTGAAATACGGCGTCACCGCCAACAACCTGCTCGGTCTGAAGATCGTCACTGTGGAGGGCGAGGTCCTCGCCATCGGCGGCGCCCATCTGGACGCGGCCGGCTACGACTGGCTGGGCCTGCTGACCGGCAGCGAGGGCCAGCTTGCGCTGGTCACCGAGGTGACGGTCCGCATCCTGCGCTCGCCGGAAGGGGCGCGGGCCATGCTGGCCGCCTTCCGCTCCAACGAGATCGCCGGCGCCTGCGTCGATGCCATAATCTCGTCCGGCATCATCCCGGTGGCGCTGGAATTCATGGACCGCCCGGCGATCCACGCCTGCGAGGCGTTCGCCCATGCCGGCTATCCGCTGGACGCCGAGGCGATGCTGATCATCGAGGTGGAAGGCAGCCCCGCCGAGCAGGACGATCTGCTGTCGCGGCTGCGCGCGATCTGCGAACGGCACGATCCGATCAGCATGCGGGTATCGCAGTCGCCTGAGGAGTCGCTGGCGATCTGGAAAGGCCGCAAGGGCGCGTTCGGCGCGATCGGGCGGATCAGCCCGGACTATCTCTGCATGGACGGGGTCATCCCGACCTCGTGCCTGCCCGACGTGCTGCGCCGCATCGGCGAGATGTCCGATGCATACGGTCTCAAGGTGGCCAACATCTTCCACGCCGGCGACGGCAACCTGCATCCGCTGATCATGTTTGACGCCAACGACGCCGACAGTTTCCACCGGGCGGAAACCTTCGGCGCCGACATTCTGAAACTCTGCGTCGAGGTCGGCGGCTGCCTCACGGGCGAGCACGGCGTGGGTGTGGAGAAGCGCGAGCTGATGCCGGTGCAGTTCACGGCGAAGGAGCTGGACCAGCAGCGCAGGATCAAGAGTGCCTTCGATCCCGGCTGGCTGCTGAACGCGAACAAAGTGTTTCCGCTGCTGGACGCCTGATCAGGTTGGCGTGGCGACGCCCCGAAGCCGTCGGGCACGCCTCGGATCGAGCGCGCGCAGCACAGCTTCCGGCTCTGCCGCGATGACCCGCAGCAGAGTGCAAGCCGGGCCCGACGGGACACGCCGGCCCTGTTCGTACTGCTGCACGGTATCGACACTGAATCCGAACATGAGCGCGAACTGCGTCTGGCTCAGTCCCAGCCGAGCCCGCAGCGCGCGAACCTCTTCCGGCTTGGGCGGCGGGTAGACCGGGACAGCCTCGGCCAACTCCTTGTCGGTCCAGGCGTCGCCATCTTCGGCCGCCTGTCGATCGATTTCCTCCTCGCTTGGCGGCGGCCGGGCAGCGAGCTCGGCAAGGAGCTGCTCGCGATCTATGTCAGCCCGGATACGCCTCACGATAGCCATGCCGCTCTCTCCTGTTCGCGTAGCGCACACTGATGATCCGACGGACCGAGCCTCGATCGGTGTAGACGCAGGCCAAGATCAGACCACCGACGTTTCCAATCGCTTTCATGCGGATTTCGCCATAGTCGCGTCGGTCGTCGACCCGTTCGGCCACTGGTCCTGCAAATAGGTCAATCGCCAGCGCGAACGAAGGCCGCGCTTGATCCGGTTCCGCTCGCTCTTGGCCTCGTCCCATTCGAAGTCCATCGCGACTTACGTCAACGACAACTATACGTCAACGACAGACGCACACGCTGAAACCCGGGCGTGTGCGGACCGATCGTGTGACAGGTTGGACGGCAACTGCTACCTACAGATTTGCCCTCACACCTTGGCCTCTAATCCATTGATCTGGGATTAATGCTTAAGAGCCTTCGCATTGCCTGAGCCAGCAGGGTCCGCATGACCGACCTACTCGCGCCGTCGGACGAGGTGGGGATCGCCGCAGCGGTCGCCGAAGCGGGCGCGGGGCAGGAGCCACTGCTGGTACTGGGCAACGGCACCAAGTCCGGCATGCTGCGCCCGGTCCAGGCCGCGCGAAGCCTGTCCACCCGCAGCCACGCCGGCATCACGCTCTACTCGCCGAACGAACTGGTCATCTCAGCGCGTGCCGGCACGCCGTTGGCCGAAATCGAGGCAACGCTGGCCGAGCGTGGTCAGCACATCATCGCCGAACCGCCCGACCTTTCGTCGGTGTTCGGTGTGGCGCAGCCCCAGACGCTCGGCGGCGTGGTCGCGACCAACCTGTCAGGTCCCCGCCGCGTCGCCTGGGGGGCGATACGCGACCACGTGCTCGGCATCCGCGCGGTCAGCGGACGGGGGGAAATTATCCGCTCCGGCGGGCGCGTGCTGAAGAACGTCACAGGCCTCGATCTGTGCAAGCTGCTTGCCGGCAGCCATGGCACGCTGGGTGTGATCACCGAGGTCACGCTGAAGGTGCTTCCGGCGCCCGAAGCGGTCGGCGCGGTGGTGCTGCCCGGCCTGGATGCTGTGGCGGGCGTCGCAGCGCTGTCGGCGGCGCTTGGCTCGCCGTTCGGCGTGTCCGCCGCCGCGTGGCTGCCGGCCGCCGCCGCGGCAAGGATACCGGCGCTCGCCGGCCTCGGCAGGTCAGCCGCCCTGGCGCGCATCGAGGATTTTGCCTCCTCGGTGGCGTACCGGACTGCGAAACTTCGCGACCTGCTGGGCCATGCCACGGCTGAAATACTGGACGACGCGGCGTCACGCGAGGTGTGGCAGGCCGTACGCGACCTCGCACCATTGGCCGCCGGCAGCGGTGATGCCATCTGGCGGGTGTCGGTGCGACCCTCGGCCGGTCCCGCGGTTCTGAATGCCGTGATCGACGCGTTCGACGCGAATGGCTTCCTCGACTGGGGCGGCGGTCTGGTCTGGATCGCCGGCCCCGCCACCGCCTCGGCGCATGCGTCCGTGGAGGCTGCCGCACGCGCCGCCGGCGGCACCTGGATGCTGATGCGCGCGGGGGAACCTCTCCGGGCGGCGGTGGCTGTGATCCCGCCCGAGCCCGAGCCGCTGGCGCGCATCACACGACGCGTGAAGGCCGCGCTCGACCCTCACGCCATACTCAATCCTGGCCGAATGTACGCGGGGCTCTAGGTCGCATGATCATTCCAACGGCTGTCATCGTGCCGCTCTTTCTCATCAGCTTCGGCCTGCTGGCCTTCCAGTATTTCCGGATCAGTCCGGACCGGCGGCTGCTCAATATGCACTTCGCACTGATGATCTGCGCGATCATCCTTCTGCTTGTGCAGATCATGATGCCTGGTCGGCCCCTGTCGCTAGTGCTGTTCCTGCTTGGCCTGTTCTGGCTGGGTTTCTCGCTCTATCTGTTGCGCCGCCTGCCGCCGCCGAGGCACTGAGCCATGCAGACCAGCTTCACCGCTGAGCAGTTGCGCGATCCCGACGTGGCCGCGTCCAATCAGGTGCTGCGGACCTGCGTGCATTGCGGCTTCTGCACCGCGACCTGCCCGACATTCCTGTTGCTGGGCGATGAACTCGACAGCCCGCGCGGGCGCATCTACCTGATCAAGGACATGCTGGAGACGGGCCGGCCCGCCACCGAGGCGGTCGTCCGCCACGTCGACCGCTGCCTGTCGTGCCTCGCCTGCATGACCACCTGCCCGTCGGGCGTGAACTACATGCATCTCGTGGATCACGCCCGGCGCTATATCGAGGACACCTACCGCCGTCCCTGGCATGACCGACTGCTGCGCACGATCCTCGGCACGATCCTGCCGCGGCCGGCGGTGTTCCGCCTGGCGCTGCACGCCGCCCGGCTCGGGCGACCGCTTGTTGCGCTGATGCCCGCGTCGGGGCCCATCGGCCGACGCCTGCGCGCGATGCTTGCGCTGGTGCCCGCCAGGCTGCCCGCGCGGAGCCCGGTCGAGACGCCAGGGGTCCATCACGCCCAGGGCGGGCGTCGCGCCCGCGTGGCTCTGCTGGCCGGTTGCGCCCAGCAGGCGCTCGCGCCGCAGATCAACGAGGCGACGGTCCGGCTGCTCACGCGGCTTGGCGTGGAGGTGGTGGTCGCGCACGGCGCCGGTTGCTGCGGCGCGTTGACCCACCACATGGGACAGCACGAAGCGGCGATGCGCAGCGCGCGGGCGAACATCGCGGCGTGGAGCAGGGAAATCGAAGGTCAGGGGCTGGACGCCATCGTCATCAACACTTCCGGCTGCGGCACCACGGTGAAGGACTACGGCTTCATGTTCCGCTCCGAGCCGGAACCATGGCGGAGCCGGGCGGAAAAGGTCTCGGCGAGGGCGCGCGACATCAGCGAGTTCCTTGCCTCATTTGGCTACGCCCCGACGCGCGAGCGGACCCGACCTTGTTGTGGCATATCATTCCGCCTGCAGCCTGCAGCATGGCCAACAGGTCACCGCGGAACCGAAGGCGCTGCTGCAACGTGCCGGTTTCACGGTGGCGGAGCCAGTTGAGCCGCATATCTGCTGTGGTTCCGCCGGCACCTACAATCTGCTGCAGCCGGAGATCGCCGATCGTCTGCGCCAGCGCAAGCTCGGCAACCTGCGCGCGACCAACCCAGATCTGATTGCCGCCGGCAATATCGGTTGCATCACGCAGCTTGGCGGCGGCGGCATCCCGGTGGTGCACACGATCGAGCTGCTCGACTGGATGGCCGGCGGCCCGCTTCCCGCTGCGCTCGCACAGGTGCGAAGCAGGGAACCCGTCTGAATGCTTGCGCCGGCCGGCCGTCCCGCGCCAGCATCGGTCATGCAACGGATCATGTTGCCGGTCCTGCTGCTGCTGTGTGCGCTTCCGGCGTTCGCCCAGAATGCCGGGGGGCCGGCCGCGGAGAAGCGCGCGGCACTCGACAGGATGCTCGGCACGCTGAAGTCCGCACCCAGCGAGGAGGTTGCCGGTCCGCTGGAACAGCAGATCAGGCAGCTCTGGCTGAATTCCGGCACGCCGGCGGTCACGCTGCTGATGAGCCGTGGCCTGCGCGAGATGAAGGCGGACGCCACCCAGGATGCCATCGACGACTTCAGCGCCGCGATCACGCTCGATCCGAATCTCGCCGAGGCGTACCACCAGCGCGCCATCGCCCGGTTCTCGGCGGGCGACACGGCGGGCGCGATCGCCGACATCCAGGCGACGCTGCAACGCGAACCACGCAGCTTTGCCGCGCTGAAGACGCTCAGCGCGATCGCCGAGTCACGCAAGGACTGGAAGGGCGCTTACGATGCCTGGCAGAAGGTGCTCGAAGTCGATCCCAAGACCCCTGGGGGGCAGGAACGCCTGAAGGACCTGCGCCGCCATGCGCTCGGCGAGGAAGCGTAGGCCCCATCCATCAGCCGAGCGTAATCGCAGCCTGGATATCGGGCTTGGGAAACGCGTCGCCTTTGAACAGGAGCGGCGTGCGGTGCTGCCTAGCGACAGGGTAGGCGAAGCAATCACCAACATTGAGCTGAGCAGGGTGGCCTCGCCCCTTCCCATATCGCGCAAAGGCATCCAGCGCTGCTTCTGCATCCCTATCCGTGATCGGGACCGTCCGCGCGCCGGCGGTTATCAGGAACTCACTGACATCTGTTGCGGCCTCCGCCACGCTCGCATGCCGCTTGCGGCAGACGCCCAGAACCGCTTCGAATGCGGCGATCGGTGACGTGATGGATGAACTCGCCCCGTCCAGTGCATCGGCGAGTGCGTCGGCTTCGGGTTCACGCGTGACAATCGCGACGATCATCGATGCGTCGACGAACATCAGGGATTTCCGCTAAGTTGGTCATAGAAGGCCGTGTCGGCCTCCAGGCCTGTCGCCGGCCGGGCCATCACGCGCTCCTGCAGTGGCCGAAGCCGCTCCCGGAGGGGCAAGGCCTCATCAAGGCGTTGCAGTTCATGTTCCAAGGCCAGCTTCACGGCGGCGGTCTTGTTCATCTGCGTGCGGGCTGCCAGTTTTTCCGCGAGCTGGTTCACTTCCTCGCTGCGAATGTTCAGTGGCATGGTTCCCCCCGTGTGTAGATGGCAACACTGCAGTGTCTATACGCAACGACGCCAATACTTTCGCACGCCTCCGCTGGCGAATCTGTGTGCACCGTCGTCCTGCTGATCCGGCCTGACCACGCCTGGCCGCTGATCCTCGCCGCCAACCGTGACGAGCGGGTCGATCGGCTCTGGGACCCTCCGGCAGCACACTGGCCCAGTCAGCCAGGCGTGATCGCCGGCCGAGACCGCACGGGCGGTGGCACCTGGATGGGGGTGAACCGGCACGGCGTGACGGCGGCGGTGCTGAACCGGCAGGGCAGTCTCGGCCCGGCCGCCGGCAAACGAAGCCGCGGCGAGCTGCCGCTGCTCGCACTGGCGCACCGCTCGGCCAGCGGAGCCGCCGCCGCCATTGCAGCCATGGACGCCGGCGGTTGGCGGAGCTTCAACCTTGTCCTGGCCGATCGCGATGGTGCGGTGTTCGTCCGCGGCCTCGGCCACGGTCGTCCGCACCGGATGCCGCTTGCTCCAGGCCTGCACATGGTGACGGCACATGATCCGGACGATCCGGACAGCCTGCGCGTCGCCCGCCATATGGTGCGCTTCCAGGCTGCCGAGCCACCCACACCGGACAACTGGCGTGCCTGGCAGGCAATTCTGTCCGATCGCAGCGGCCCGCCGGGCGAGCAGATCAACGTCGTCAGGCGCGCCGGATTCGGCACGGTCTGCTCGTCGCTGCTGATGCTGCCACGCCGGAGACCGCCTGTCTGGCTGTTCGCTGCCGGCCCGCCGCATGAGGCGCCATTCCAGCCTGTGCCGTTGGGTCACGGGAACTGACCGTCGCCAAGGCGTGGCGGCGGCGGCCGTGCGCTGCTATATCCGACCGGCCAACCCCGCCCGGCCGGCCGGGAAGGTGAACCGCCCAAGAGGGGATCGCGATGGCCCGCCGCCGCCAGCTCTATGAGGGGAAAGCCAAGATACTGTTCGAGGGGCCGGAGCCCGGCACCCTGGTGCAGTATTTCAAGGACGACGCGACCGCATTCAACGCGCAGAAGAAGGGCGTCATCACCGGCAAGGGCGTGCTGAACAACCGCATCAGCGAGTATCTGATGCTGCGCTTGGCCGAGATCGGCATCCCCACGCACTTCGTCCGCCGCCTGAACATGCGCGAGCAGCTCATCCGTGAGGTGGAGATCATTCCGCTGGAGGTCGTGGTCCGCAACGTGGCCGCCGGCAGCCTGTCGAAGCGCCTCGGAATACCCGAAGGGACGCGACTGCCACGTTCGATCATCGAATACTACTACAAGAACGACGCGCTCGAGGACCCGATGGTCTCCGAGGAGCACATCACCTGCTTCGGCTGGGCCAATACTGCCGACCTCGACGACATGGTCGCGCTCACACTGCGCATCAACGACTTCCTCACCGGCTTGTTCCTTGGGGTCGGCATCACGCTGGTGGACTTCAAGCTGGAATTCGGCCGGCTGTGGGAGAATGAGGAGATGCGCATCGTCCTCGCCGATGAGATCAGCCCGGACAACTGCCGGCTGTGGGACTCCAAGACGAATGAGAAGATGGACAAGGATCGCTTCCGCCGCGATCTCGGCAAGGTGGAGGAGGCCTACCAGGAGGTCGCCAAGCGCCTCGGCATCCTGCCCGAGGCCGGCGTGCGCGACCTGAAGGGGCCGGAGCTCATGCAGTGAAGGCCACCGTCACGGTGATGCTGAAGGCGGGCGTGCTCGATCCGCAAGGCAAGGCGATCGGCCATGCCCTGCACACGCTGGGCTTCGGCAACGTCGGCGAGGTGCGGGCGGGGAAGGTGATCGAGCTCGAACTGGCCGAAACCGATCCCGAGCGCGCGCGCGCCGCCGCCGAGGAAATGGCGCGCAGGCTGCTGGCCAATACCGTGATCGAAAGTTACCGGGTTTCTGTGGATGGATAGCCGCGGAGGCGAGGATGGCCATTCTGCTCCCCCTCCTCTTGCGGGCGGGGGTTGGGGGAGGGGGCGCCAGGTTCCCACAGCCCCCTCCCCCCAACCCCCTCCCGCAAGGGGAGGGGGAGTTCCCTAGCCTCCCTAGCCGCCTGAGCCTCCTTGTCGGGGCCGTGTTGCTTCTGGAGGCCATCGCCGCCCATGCCCAACCTGCACCCGGCTGGAAGCCGATGACGGCAAAGCAGCTCGCCACCGCCTGCCATTCGACGGATGCCGCCCAGCACGCCATGTGCGTGGGCTATGTCAGCGGCATCTACGACCTGCAGTTCGCCCCCACGCCGCCGCGCGGGGTCTGCCCGCCGGAGAATTTCAGCCCCGACCTGCTGACGGAGGTGGTCACCGCCTATCTGGACACGCATGAGGACGGCTTTGCCCCGGCTGCCATCGGCCAGGCCATCGTCCGCTTCTTCCCCTGCAGCGAGCCGCGCAAATGAAGGCAGGCGTCGTCATCTTCCCCGGCATCAACCGTGAGCGCGACATGGCGATCGCGCTGACCCGCTCGGGCGCCCCGCCGCGCATGATCTGGCACAAGGAGACCGATCTTTCCGGACTCGACCTGATCGTGCTCCCCGGCGGGTTTTCCCACGGCGACTACCTGCGGTGCGGTGCGATGGCGGCGCATTCGCCGGTCATGACCGCCGTGCGCGAGCACGCGGCGCGGGGCGGCTACCTGCTCGGCGTGTGCAACGGGTTCCAGATCCTGACCGAGGCCGGCATCCTGCCGGGCGCCCTGCTGCGCAACGCCTCGCTGCGCTTCCTGTCGATGGATTGTCATCTCCGCGTCGAACGCACGGATACCGTGTTCACCACCAGGTACCGGCGGGGGGAAGTGTTCCGCGCGGTGATGGCGCATGGCGACGGCAACTACTTCGCCGACGGTGCAACGCTCGACCGGCTGGAAGGCGAGGGCCTGGTGGCGCTTCGCTACGCCACGCCCACGGGTGAAGCCACGCCGGAGGCCAACCTCAACGGCAGCGCGCGCTCGATCGCCGGCATCCTATCACCCAGTCTGCGCGTGCTCGGCCTGATGCCGCATCCCGAGGACCTGGTGGATCCCTTAATGAGCGGGACCGACGGCAAGCCGCTGTTCGACGCCCTGGTGGCGGCATAGCCCCGGGCACCATCGGACGCTCAACTGCCTACGCGAAGAGTGAAGCTGCCGGGATCGCTACACCAGGCAGGTCACTGCTTTTCGGCCATCACCTCGATGCCAACGACATGGCCACACGCGAACGCGTTGGCTACATGTCGCAGGCGTTCTCGCTCTACAGCGAACTGACCATCCGGCAAAACCTGGAACTGCACGCGCATCTGTTTCACCTTCCCAAGGATCGCAGAAAGGCCCGTGTCGAAATGCTCGAGCGGTTCGATCTGCTCGGTGCCGCAGACGCTCGGCCCGAGAGTTTGCCTTTAGGGCAGAAACAGCGCCTTCAGCTTGCTGTCGCCATCCTCCATGGGCCGGAGGTACTGATCCTGGATGAGCCGACCTCTGGCGTCGATCCGGTCGCTCGCGATCTGTTCTGGCGCCACCTTATCAGCCTGTCGCGTGACGACGGCGTGACAATCTTCCTGTCCACGCACTTCATGAACGAAGGGGAGCGGTGCGACCGCATCTCGTTGATGCATGCCAGCAAGGTCCTTGCCGTTGGACCCGCGAAAGAGCTGGCGGAGCGGCGCGGCATGAAAAACCTGGAGGACGCGTTTATCGCGTATCTCGAATACGCCAGCGGGATTGAGCCAGGAGCGAAGCCGACGGAAACCGCAGCCTCTCCCGAACCGACGAGGCCGGCGGTCTCGCCGGCCCCTGTGTCCCGGTTGTTCGATTGGCGCCGGCTGTGGGCTTATTCCCGCCGAGAAGCGATGGAAATCCTGCGCGACCCGATCCGGCTCACCTTCGCCCTTCTCGGTCCGGTCATCCTGATGCTGGTCACGGGCTATGGGATCTCGTTCGATGTCGAGCACCTGGCTTACGCGGCTTTCGACCAGGATCAGACACGCGAGAGCCGCGAGCTTCTCGAGAATTTTTCCGGGTCCCGATATTTCGAGGAGCGTCGGGAGATCTTCTCCGAAGCAGAGCTCGAGCGGCGGCTGCAGAATGGCGAGCTGAAGCTTGCGATCGAGAACCGCCGAACTTCGGCCAGGATCTGACGAGTGACAAGCAGCCCGAAGTCTCGGCATGGATCGATGGTGCCATGCCGTTCCGGGCGGAGACCTCGCGCGGCTATCTAAGCGGGATCATGCAGACCTACGCCGCCGATCAGGCAGCCAGGGGCCGCGCCGCGACGACACCAACCCAGCCCGTCAGCATGGAGACCCGCTTCCGCTATAACCCGGCGTTCAAAAGTGTTTATTCGATCATCCCTGGTGTCATCATGCTCATTCTCATGATGATTCCGGCCATGTTGACGGCAGTCGGCGTGGTTCGGGAAAAGGAGTCGGGATCGATCGCCAATTTCCGATCGACGCCGATTACCAAGATCGAGTTCCTGCTCGGCAAGCAGGTGCCATACGTAACAATCTCGTTGATCAGCTTCGTGAGCCTGTTGATCATGGCGGAGACCATATTCGGCGTTCCCGTGAAAGGCTCCTTCGCTGCGTTGGTTGTTGGCGTCGTCATCTACATTGCCGCATCCACCGGATTTGGCCTTCTCATCTCTACGTTTACGTCGACGCAAGTTGCCGCGATCTTCGGGGCGGCGGTCCTGACCGTCACACCCTGTATCAATTTCTCGGGGCTGCTGGTTCCCGTCTCAACGCTCATGGGCATCGCTCGCATCAGCGGGCTCGGGTATCCGGCCGGATGGTTCATGCAGATCAGCCTAGGTGCATTCACGAAGAGTCTGGGCTTCGTCGATCTATGGCCTGATATTCTGGTGCTCGCCGTTTTTGCCATCAGGTTCGTGCTTGCCGCCACACTGGCGCTGCGCAAACAGGAGGCATGATGGGCGCCCGGCTGAGCAACATCCTATGGCTTGGTTGGAAAGAGCTTCGCGGCCTAGCCGCTGATCCGGTGCTCCCCGTGCTGGTGCTCTTCGTCTTCACAGTCGCCGTGTTTTCCATCACCCAGGTGAAGTTCGAGATCGAAGGTGTGCCAGTCGCCGTTGTTGACGAGGATCACTCCGAACTGTCCCGCCGTATCGTGGGCGCCCTGCTCGAGCCCTACTTCGTTCCCGCGGTCGAGATAGGGGCCGACGCGATCGATCGGTCGATGGACTCTGGCCGCTTCCTTTTCATCATCGAGATACCGCCCAAGTTCGAGCAGGATGTGCTGGCTGACCGCCGCCCCACAGTCCAGATCAATGTGGATGCGACGGCGCTGACCCTGGCCGGCAACGGTGCCGTCTATCTGCAGAATATCATCACACAGGAAGCTCAGAGCTATGCCGGACGTGCCGAAGGTGCGCTGACACTGCCGATCAATCTGAACTTTCGCTCGCAATACAATCCGAACCTGCGCACTGAGTGGTTCAACGCAATAATGTCGGTCGTCAACAACCTCACCCTGCTGGCAATCGTCCTCACCGGTGCCGCGTTGCTTCGGGAACGCGAGCACGGAACCGTAGAGCATCTGCTCGTCATGCCGGTCAGGCCGGCCGAGATCATGACCGCCAAGATCTGGGCGAACGGCGTTGTCATCGTGCTGGCTGCCACCGCCTCACTGCTGCTCGTGGTGCACAAGGTCATCGGGGTCCCGCTGGCTGGCTCGATGCTGTTGTTCATCGCAGGGACGATGCTCTACCAGATATCTGTTGGAGCGCTCGGCATAGTGCTTGCCACCTTCACGGGCACTATGGGGCAATTCGGTTTGCTGGTAATCCCCGTCATAATCGTGTTGGATCTGCTTTCGGGGGCTGCTACCCCGCTGGAAAGCATACCGCAATGGCTGCAGAACGTGATGCAGTTCACGCCTAGCACGCACTACGTGGCCTTCGTGCAATTGGTGCTGAGCCGAGGGGCTGGGATCGATATTGTCTGGCCGGAGCTTGCAGCTCTCGCGGCCTTCGGGGTTGTCTTTTTCACTGTCTCGCTGGCGCGCTTCAGAACAGCAATCGCCAGTTTCCAGTAGCGTCGGGTCAGGCAAATGGACCCCGCTATTCTCTCCGCAGCCTCCGCGCTGGCCGGCTCACTGATCGGTGGGCTCTCGAGCCTTGCCGCCTCCTGGCTCACCCAGCGCGAGCAGTTGCGGGCGCAGTTGTTCGTCCAGGAAGCGGTGAAGCGCGAGACGCTCTACACCGAGTTCATCACCGAAGCGTCCAGACGCTTTATCGAGGCCTGGGACCACAAGGCC
>CAWCDM010000077.1:0-25000 GCA_963794185.1 uncultured Alphaproteobacteria bacterium
ATCACGATCCAAATCGGCAATTCACGACATCGAATGTGGTTTTTATTGTAGGAGCCTGCATCTGTTCGGTCTTGGTATTCGTTGGTCTGAGCCAGGCATAGCCACTTTTAATTGATCGCACGCTGTTGATGACCGCGAGCGCGTCGGGCACCAGCGCGAAAGGTTCGTTCAGCCACAGTCGGATTGGCGAGCATGTGGCGCGGCAAGCATCGCAGCGCCTGCCAGCGCCACGCTCAGCCGTCGGCGGTGCGCATCAATCAGGCCCCGACGCGTGCAGTGCGGCCGCCACGACCGGCGCCGCTGCGACCGACATGCGTTCTCCGTCATGACCGACATCGGGCACGTTGATGACCGTCCAGGCACAGCGTGTCCGCAGCGCCGCCGCCGCCGCCTGCCCGGCGCGGACGTAGTTGTGCGCGCGTTCATGCCGCGTGCCGCCCTGACGCATCGAGCGTGGCCCATTCGGAAAGTATTTTCCGGTTGTCTTGGTATCGAGCGTGCCGGTCATCACGGTAATCGGGAACTCGAGCAGCGCCCGCAGCGCCTCCGCGTCGAGGCTGGTCTTGCCAAGGCCAAATGGCCACGGCGTCGCCAGGTCCGGCATCGCGTAAGTGCCGGCGTTCGCGCTGACGGCAACGGCGACGTGGTCGCGAAAGCCGAACGAGAGCATCCGATGCACGAACTGCCCGCCAGCGGAATGGCCGAACAGCCCATAGCGCCGGCGTCCGGTCAGCCCCTTGTCCTGCAGCGCCGCGAACAGTCGCTCATCGATGCCGTAGGTCCATTGCTCGCGCGGGTTCGGCGTGCCGCTGTCGTCGTGCAGGTTGCCGAAATGGTACCAGAGATATTCGGGAAACGAGCTTTCCGGAAACTCGATCGAAATCGCCAGAACCCCGGCCTCGTCGACCAGCCTCACCCAGTAGTCGCGATAGTCCGCGCCGTTGCGTCCGACACCATGATGCACGAACAGCACCGGCGTTGCCGGATCATATCGGCGCGGACGCGCGCTATGCAGCAACAGGGTGCGATCGGGAAACGCCGGATCGATATAGGTCATCGAGTGACCGCCCGGCATGTCCACCAAACGCGACAGGTCGCTCACAGATACACGCCCCGCTCCAGGATCTCGAGCGTGTATTCCCGATAGCTGATGCCGAGCGCCTCGGCGCGCGACAGGCGGCGGAGCGCGATCTCCCGTGGCGGTGTCTTCCAGGCCCGTTTGTGGGCGCGCCGCCAGCACCAGTGGCGCCAGGATTCGTGCGGATCGGTCTCGGGGTCGAGCGGGGGGCCGCCATTGTCGCCGATCCCCCGCATCGTCGGATCAGAACGCCCGGGCGACCGCGCGCTTCGCCATAACGCCGACCAGATGCGCGCGATATTCGGGCTGGCGTGGATGTCGCTGTTCATCCCATCGGCTGGCGTCACGATGCCGGCGATCGCGTCCGGCGAGAAATTCGCAGTCAGCACCTGCTCCATCGCGGTGTGGCGGAACACGCCGTTCTGGCCTGCGCCGGTCACCGCGACGCGCACGCCGCCTGCCGTCTTCGCCACGAAGACGCCGACGATGGCATAGCGCGATGCCGGATTGCGGAACTTCTCATAGGCCGCCTTCTCGGGGATCGGGAACTCGACCGCGGTGATGATCTCGCCCTGCTCGAGCGCGGTCGTGAACATCCCTTGGAAGAAGTCGTCCGCCTTGATCGAGCGGCGGTCGGTCTTGATCGTCGCACCAAGCGCCAGCGCGGCGGCGGGATAGTCGGCGGCCGGATCGTTGTTCGCCAGGCTGCCGCCGATCGTGCCGCGATGGCGCACCGCCTCGTCGCCGATATGCGAGGCAAGCTCCGCCAGCGCCGGGAACTTCGACTTCACATCGGCATTGGTCGCGACCGCGCCATGCGTGGTCATTCCGCCGATCGTCACGGCATGGCCCGAGACGGTGATGCCGACAAGCCCCAGCTTCGCGAGATCCACCACGACGGTGGGTTTGTTTAACCGCTGCTTCAGCACCGGTATCAGTGTCATGCCGCCGGCGAGCGCCTTCGCCTCGGGATCGGCGCCCAGCACCTTCACCGCATCGGCGAGGCTCGATGGCTTCTGATATGCGAAATCGTACATCGTGCTGTCCCCTCGCTCCCGGTTATTCCGCGGCCATACGGGGCTGTCCCGCCTCGATAATGGACCAGAGTTTTTGCCCCGTCGCCGGCATGTCAATATGCCGCACGCCGTAGTCCTTCAGCGCGTCGATGACGGCGTTGATGATCGCCGGAGGCGAGCCGATCGCACCCACCTCGCCGCAGCCCTTCACGCCGAGCGGATTGTGCGTGCAGAGCGTGCTTTCGGTGCCCACCGTGATGTTCGGCAGGTTGTCGGCGCGCGGCATGGTGTAGTCCATCATCGAGCCGGACAGGAGCTGCCCGCCCTTGTCGTAGACGGCGTTCTCCAGCAGCGCCTGGCCGATGCCCTGCGCGACGCCACCCTGCACCTGGCCTTCGACGATCATCGGGTTGATCACCCGCCCGACATCATCCACTGCGACGAAGTTCACCACCTCGACCGCGCCAGTGTCCTTGTCGATCTCAATCTCGGCGACGTGGCAGCCGCCGGGGAAGGTGAAGTTCTTCGGGTCGTAGAACGCGGTCTCGTCGAGGCCGGGCTCCAGCTCCTCGATCGGATAGTTGTGCGGGATGTAGGCAGCCAGAGAAATTTCCGCCAGCGCCTTGGACTTGTCCGTGCCCGCGACAGTGAATTTGCCGTCCTTGAACTCGATGTCGTCGACCGAGGCCTCCATCAGGTGGGCCGCGATCTTCTTTCCCTTGGCGATGACCTTGTCCATCGCCTTGACCATCGCGCTGCCGCCCACGGCAAGACTGCGGCTGCCGTAGGTGCCCATGCCGAACGGGATCTTGGCGGTATCGCCATGCACGACATCGATCTGATCCATCGGCACGCCAAGCTGATCGCAGACGAGTTGCGCGAGCGTGGTCTCGTGCCCCTGGCCGTGGCTGTGCGTGCCGGTGAACACCGTGACGCTGCCGGTCGGATGCACCCTGATATTCGCCACCTCGTAGAGTCCGGCGCGCGCGCCGAGCGATCCCACCACCGCCGATGGCGCGATGCCGCAGGCCTCGATATAGGTGGAGATGCCGATGCCGCGCAGTTTGCCGCGTGCGGCGGCGGCAGTCCGGCGCGCTTCGAAGCCCGCATGATCGGCGGCCTTCAGGCAGGCATCCAATGTCGCCTGGTAGTTGCCGCTGTCGTATTGCAGCGCGACCGGCGTCTGATACGGGAAGGCGTCCGCGGCAATGAAGTTCTTCCGCCGGAGCGCGATGCGATCCGCCCCCGTGTCATGCGCGCAGACATCGACCAGACGCTCGAGCAGGAACGTCGCCTCCGGACGGCCGGCGCCGCGATAGGCATCCACCGGAACGGTGTTGGTGAACACCGCCTTCACCTCGCAGTAGATCACCGGCGTCTTGTAAACGCCGGCGAGCAGCGTCGCATACAGATAGGTCGGGATGCTGGGAGCGAAGGTGGACAGATAGCCGCCCATGTTCGCCAGCGTCGAAACGCGCAGGGCCAGAAAATTGCCGTCCGCGTCCAGTGCCATCTCGGCGGTGGTGTCGTGGTCGCGGCCGTGCGCATCCGACATGAAGCTCTCGGAACGCTCGGCGGTCCATTTCACCGGCCTGCGCACCTTGCCCGAAGCCCAGGTGACGATCGCCTCCTCGGCGTAGTGATAGATCTTGGAGCCGAACCCGCCGCCCACGTCGGGTGCCACGACGCGCAGCTTGTTCTCCGGGATGTGCAGCACGAATGCACCCATCAGCAGCCGGATGACATGCGGGTTCTGGCTGGTGGTATAGAGCGTGAAGTCGCCGTTGTTGGTATCGAACTCGCCCAATGCGGCGCGCGGCTCCATGGCGTTCGGGATCAGGCGGTTGTTGGTGAGGTCGAGTTTTACAACCTTTGCGGCCTTGGCGAACGCCGCGTCCACCAGCGCCTTGTCGCCGATATGCCAGTCGTAGCAGATGTTCCCCGGCGCATCGTCGTGCACCAGCGCCGCGCCCGGCGCGATCGCATCGCGCAACGACGACGCCCCCTGCAGGTCCTGATAGTCGATGACGATCTGCTCCGCGGCGTCCTTCGCGGCCTGTTTGGTCTCGGCGATCACCACCGCGACCGGATCGCCGACATGACGCACCTTGCCGATCGCGAGCACCGGATGTGGCGGCTCGGCCATCGGTGTGCCGTCCTTGTTGTGGATCTGCCAGCCGCACGGCAGGCCGCCCACGTTGTCGGCCGCGAGGTCGGCGCCGGTGTACACCGCCACGACGCCTGGCGCTTTCGCCGCCGCCGCCGTGTCGATGCCGTTGATCCTCGCATGCGGCCGGTCCGAGCGCCGGATGAACGCATGAAGCTGTCCGGGCCGGTTGATGTCGTCGGTGTAGTTGCCATGTCCGCTGAGGAACCGCACGTCCTCCTTGCGGCGGACGGAAGCTCCAATTCCCTCGAAAGGCATCGCCGTCTCTCCCTGTGGCCCGTCTTATTCGGCGGCGGCGGCCTTGCCGTGCATCAGCGGCCATGCGGCCGCGATCGCCTTGACGATGTTATGATAGCCGGTGCAACGGCAGAGATTGCCTTCCAGGCCCTCGCGGATCTGCTTCTCGGTGATCCCGTTCGGGTGCGAGTTCACCAGGTCGATCGCGCTCATGACCATGCCCGGCGTGCAGAAGCCGCATTGCAGCCCGTGGTGTTCACGGAACATCTCCTGCATCGGGTGCAGCGTGCCATCGGCTGCCGCGAGCCCCTCGATCGTGCCGACCGCGCAGCCCTCTGCCTGCAGCGCCAGCATGGTGCAGGACTTCACCGATACGCCGTCCAGATGCACGACACAGGCGCCGCACTGGCTGGTGTCGCAGCCGACATGGGTGCCGGTCAGCCCGAGCTTCTCGCGCAGAAGTTCCACCAGCAGCGTGCGTCCCTCGACCTCGACCGTATGCTGTTTGCCGTTCACCGTCAGGGTCACCTGAGGCATCGCGCAATCCCTCCCTTGTCGTCGTGTCTCAATGGCTCAAGCCGCCAGAGCCTCGCGGCCGGACGCCTGCCGGCAATGTGATCGCGCCGCTGGGACACGGTCAAGCGGGCGCGGCAAGCGCCGGTACGATATCGGTCTTCGCGAAGTCACCGCCCTTGAACAGCAGCGGGATGTTCAGCGACTTCGCCAGGGCATAGGACGCGCAATCCCCGCAGTTCATGCGTGCAGGATGGCGGCCCTTGCCAAAGCGCAGGAATGCCTCGCGCGCGATACGGGCAAGGTTCGCGTCATGGGGAACAACTTCAAGCTTCATGTCGTGAACCAGCTCGTCCAGTGGCACCCACATGGAGGCGTTCCCGGTCCTGCCAGCAAGGACCATGGACGATTCCTGGAAGCTTACCGAGGACAGGCACGCCGCTTCGGCATCGGTGATTGCGTCGGCAAATCGGTCTCCGTCCGGTTCGCGACGCAGGATCGAGATGATCGCTGAACTGTCGACTGCAATCACAGTCCATCCTCGTCGTACAGGTCATCCTCAGTGAAGGGCGGCAAATTTGCCTGGAGAGCCGCACTTCGCGTGGCTATCTCGGTAATGCGGCGGCGTCGCTCTTCCCGTTCCTCAGGCGTCCAAGCCCGGCGGCGCACGCCGCGCTCTATAAATTCTGCACCAGCCGCCTCCAGCGCACGTTGGACTTCATCGACCGTGCCCGGCGCCACCTTGGTGATCCCGTCCGGCGCTTCGAGACGGCGAACCGTCACGACAGAGACGTTGGCGCGGCGCGCGAGTTCGTCCTGCTCCAGACGCAACAGGGCACGGGCAGCGCGGATCTGGTCAGGCGTGATCAGCATGATCACTTCATATCATCGGCGTCCACGCCCTTCAAGCCGCCATCGGCACCACCTGCCCACCGGGCACGTGCTCCAAATGGCATGCCGATACATGCCCCTCGCCCACCGGCCGCAGGGTCGGCTCCTCCACGCGACAGCGGTCGAACGCGAACGGGCAGCGGGTATGAAAACGGCAGCCGCTCGGCGGGTTGATCGGGCTCGGCACGTCGCCAGTCAGGATGATCCGCTGCCGCTTCGCCGTCGGATCTGGCACCGGCACCGCCGACAGCAGCGCGCGCGTGTAGGGATGGTGCGAGCTGGCGAACAGCGTGCGCCGGTCCGCCACCTCGACGATCTTGCCGAGATACATCACCGCCACGCGGTGCGTCAGATGCTCGACGATCGCGAGGTCATGGCTGATGAACAGCAGCGCCAGGCCAAGCTCGTCCTGCAGATCGACCAGCAGGTTGATGATCTGCGCCTTCACCGACACATCCAGCGCGGACACCGCCTCGTCGCAGATGATCAGATCGGCGCCCGGCGCCAGAGCCCGCGCAATGCCGATGCGCTGGCGCTGGCCGCCGGAGAATTCGTGCGGATAACGCCCGATCGCATCGCGCGGCAGCTGCACCTTGTCCATCAACTGCTCAACCCGCTCGGTCAGCGCGCGGCCGCCGTGGACGATGCCGAAATTGATCAGCGGCTCGGCCAGGATGTCGCGCACATTCATGTGTTGGCCGCATGCTGGCGCTCATTCACGGGAAGGTCCTCTTTCGCGCGATGAAACGTAGCCAAAAGAAGCCAAAGCCGACTATCAGCGCGCAAAGAGATAATGCGGATAGGTCCATGACGCGCAGCCCCAAAGTGCCGACATGCTCATCAAATGGGGTTGGGACGTTCGAGTTGATTGGACCAGCAAGAAGCCGATCGCCAGACCGGCCACGGACAAGCCTGGCCCAGCCATCTTGTTCTTGACCAGCAACTTGTACCAGTAGGCAAACGAAGCCGGATTAGTTGTCCCGTTCATCGAGCTCTTGGCCCCGCAGGAGCGCCAATACGACGGTGAATGAACCAATGGCGATGCACAACGACCCTAGTAGCTGTAGGGTGTAGCTGGCCAAGAAAACAGTGCAGAGCCAAAGTGCGAGGCCGATGAGATCGAAGAGCACGCCAGCAGCAAATGTTCGTACGAGCCACGGAGGGGATTTGTCTGCCAAGCCCTTCGCCAGCGCGGTACGTGCGGGCTGGGGACCATAGTCCACATGCAAAACCGTGATGCCCGTCTTCCTCGCCAACGGACTGTAGTAATAGTAGTCGTAGCTCTGGATGCCATCAAAGGCCGGTGGTCTCGTCTTCCTCTTGGGAACCGCCAATTCTTGGCCGGTTCGCCGCCAATCCAGCGATGTGTCGCTCATTTCTATTCCTCCCCCGTTATTATGGCATCGAGTTGGAACTTGCTTTCCATCTCGGCCTTTGCCTTTTCCGCCTTGGCTATGGCCGTCTCGCACTCCTTCTTCAATTGCCTGAACCTTAGCTGCAAGTGAGACGGACTGAGTGATGAGTAGCTTTTCAAGGCCACCCCGACAACTGGCCCACTCCTGCAGCCGTTTATTCTGATGCTGTTGCACCTGCACCGAGAGCGTGATCCCGTCCAGAACGTCCTTCGCTGAGACCTGGGCACGCCGGAAGGTGCCCGCGATGCCGAAAAGTACACGAGAGAGGCTGGCGGCCTTCTCGGGCTCAAGTTCCTCCCGCAAGAGAGCTTCTATCCTGCTACGGCGGATAGTCGGCTTAGCACGTGCTATGCTTGCGGCAACTTCTCCGAGCCGATCGCCGCCGATCTCGCAAGAAACCGCAAGGTCGTTTATTTGGGATTCAGAAAGCCGAAATATGGGTGCCAGCATTCGGATTTGTATGCCACCGTTGGCGGAGCCAAGCTAGCCCCGACCCGCTAGATGCCTTATCGTCTCTGCGATGCAACATTCAGGGGTCAATCGCGTCACCTCCCCTGCCAGCCGAGCCATTCCCAGCGTGCCACGTGACTCGGATCTCATTAGCGCCGGGTTCCTTGCGGCCGAGTTAAAGCCCTGTTGCTCCCATATCAAGCCGCCATGGGCACCACCTGCCCGCCCGGCACGTGATCCAGATGGCACGCCGACACGTGCCCCTCGCCCACCGGACGCAACAGCGGCTCCTCCGTCCGGCAGCGGTCGAACGCGAACGGGCAGCGGGTATGAAAGCGGCAGCCGCTCGGCGGGTTGATCGGGCTCGGGACGTCGCCGGTCAGGATGATGCGCTGGCGCTTCGCCGTCGGGTCCGGCACCGGCACCGCCGACAGCAGCGCGCGCGTATAGGGATGATGCGAGCTGGCGAACAGCGTGCGCCGGTCCGCCACCTCGACGATCTTGCCGAGATACATCACCGCCACGCGATGCGTCAGATGCTCGACGATCGCCAGGTCATGGCTGATGAACAGCAGCGCCAGGCCAAGCTCGTCCTGCAGATCGACCAGCAGGTTGATGATCTGCGCCTTCACCGACACATCGAGCGCGGAGACCGCCTCGTCGCAGATGATCAGGTCGGCACCCGGCGCCAGAGCCCGCGCAATGCCGATGCGCTGGCGCTGGCCGCCGGAGAATTCGTGCGGATAGCGGCCGATCGCATCGCGCGGCAGTTGCACCTTGTCCATCAACTGCTCGACCCGCTCGGTCAGCGCGCGGCCGCCGTGGACGATGCCGAAATTGATCAGCGGCTCGGCCAGGATGTCGCGCACCTTCATGCGTGGGTTGAGCGACGAGAACGGGTCCTGGAACACCACCTGCACGCGTTGCCGCAGCGGGCGCAGCTTGCCCGCGGGCAGGTTGTCGATGCGCTCGCCGTCCAGCCAGACCTCGCCGTCGGTCACCGCGTACAGGCGCAGGATCGCCTTGCCGACGGTGGACTTGCCACAGCCCGACTCCCCGACCAGCGACAGCGTCTCGCCGCGGTTGATGGAGAACGACACGCCGTCCACCGCGTAAACCTTCGCCGTCTCCATGCCCAGAATGCCGCCATGAATCGGAAAGTGCTTCTTCAGGCCTTTGACTTCGAGCAGTGGACGCTCGGTTATCATAGGCTTTGCAGCCTCGCATCGTCGCGGCCGGGGTAAGTTCCCCAGCCATCAGGATAAGCGATGGCCGGTGCGGGATTGGGATTGGGATTCTCCCCCTCCCCTTGCACGAGGGGGTTGGGGGGAGGGGTCGTGCCAGCACGAGGCACAAAGCTGGCGCACATACCAAACTCGACCTGGTGCCGCCGCGACCCCTCCCCCCGGCCCCCTCCCGCAAGGGGAGGGGGAGGGCCTTCCACCACCACCGCTTCCACCACCACCGCTTCCACCACCACCGCCGCCATCCCTGGACTTGACGCCCATGGGGCCCAGCCCGGCCACCACACTGGGAAGGTGGTGCCGCTCATGCCGCGATCCGGCGTTCGGCGTAGTGGCATGCGACCAGGTGATCGGGCGCCTTGTTCTCGAGCGCCGGCGCCACGCGGCTGCACAGATCGGTCGCCATCGGGCAGCGCCCGGCGAACGCGCAGCCGACGATTTTCTGCCGCAGGCTCGGCACCAGGCCGGCGATCTCCGCCAGCTTGCCGCGCCCGCCGTCGCTCAGCGACGAGCCGAGCTTCGGCACCGAGCCCAGCAGCCCGCGCGTGTAGGGATGCAGCGGGCGGGCGAAGATCTCGCCCACAGGCGCCTCCTCGACCTTGCGCCCGGCATACATCACCACCACGCGCTCGCACATCTCGGCCACCACGCCGAGATCGTGCGTGATCAGCATGATCGCCGACCCCAGCCGCGTCTTCAGATCGCGCATCAGGTCGAGGATCTGCGCCTGGATCGTCACGTCCAGCGCCGTGGTCGGTTCGTCGGCGATCAGCAGCTTCGGATTGCAGGCGAGCGCCATCGCGATCATCACCCGCTGGCGCATCCCGCCCGAAAGCTGGTGCGGATATTCGCGCACCCGCCGCTGCGGCGCGGGGATGCCGACCAGCACCAGCATGTCGATCGCCTTCTGCTCCGCGTCGCGCGCCGACAGGCCCTGATGCAGCCGCAGCGTCTCGCCGATCTGCTTGCCCACCGTCAGCACCGGATTGAGGCTGGTCATCGGCTCCTGGAAGATCATCGAGATGTCGTTGCCGCGGATGTCGCGCATCTCGGGCTCCGACAGGTCCAGCAGGTTGCGTCCCTGGAAGCGGATCGCACCGGCGATCTTGCCGGGCGGTTCCTGGATCAGCCGCAGGATCGACATCGCGGTGACCGACTTGCCGCAGCCGGATTCGCCCACGACGCCGAGCGTCTGGCCGGCATCCACCTGGAACGACACGCCCTCCACCGCGCGCACCACGCCCTCGATCGTCGCGAAATGGGTCTGCAGATTCTCGACCTCGAGCAGCGCCACCCGCTCAGATCCGTTTGGCGAGCCGCGGGTCGAGCGCGTCGCGCAATCCGTCGCCCAGCAGGTTCACCGACAGCACAGTGACGGAAAGGAACACCGCCGGGAAGAACACGATATACGGCTTCACCTGCCAGAGCGCCCGGCCCTCGGCCATGATGTTGCCCCAGCTCGGAATGGTCGGCGGCGTGCCCGCGCCAATGAACGACAACGTCGCCTCGGTGATCATCGCCGATGCGCAGATGAAGGTCGCGTTCACCATCAGCGGCGCCAGCGTGTTCGGCAGGATGTGCTTGAGGATGATCATCGGTGTCCGCGTGCCGGACGCGATCGCCGCCTCGACATAGGGCTGTTCGCGCAGGCTCAGCACGATGCCGCGGATCAGCCGGCAGACACGCGGGAATTCGGCGACACTGATCGCGATGATCACGTTCTGCACCGAGGCGCTGGTCAGCGCCATCAGCGCGATCGCCAGCAGGATCGGCGGAATCGACATCAGCCCGTCCATTACGCGCATGACGATCGAATCGACCGCCCGGAGGAAACCGGAGAGCAGGCCGATGAACGTGCCGAGTGCCGAGCCGATCGCCGCCACTGTGAAACCGACGAAGAGCGAGATCCGCGCGCCATACAGCACGCGCGAATAAACGTCGCGCCCCAGCATGTCGGTGCCGAACCAGTACAGCGCGGATGGCTCGCGCGTGCGCTTGGCGGGCGCCAGCGCGGTCGGGTCCACGGTGCCAAGATAGGGCGCGAGGAGCGCGATCAGGAACATGATCGACAGCAGCGCGCCGCCGGCGACGATCGAGGGATGGCGGCGGACGAAGGTCCTGACCTTGCCGCGCTGCTTCGCCGGCGGCAGCACATCGGCCAGCGCCGGTGCGGCCGCGTAGCCGGACTGCGTTGTCGTCGCGGTGCTCAATAGCGGATCCTCGGGTCAAACAGGGTGTAGAGAAGGTCGACCGCCAGGTTCACCAGGACGTAGACGAAGCTGAACAGCAGCACGACGCCCTGGATCACCGGATAGTCGCGCCGCAGGATCGCATCCACGGTCAGCCGGCCGAGGCCGGGGATGGCGAACACGCTCTCGGTGACCACCGCGCCGCCGATCAGCGCGCGACGCCGATGCCGAGTGACGGTGACGATGGGCACCGCGGCATTTTTCAGCGCGTGCACGAACAACACCTCGCGCTGGCCGACGCCCTTCGCCTTGGCCGTGCGCACATAGTCCTGGCTCAGCACTTCGAGCATCGTCGCGCGGGTGATGCGCGCGAGCAGAGCCACGAAGATCAGCCCAAGCGCCACGGTGGGCAGGATCAGGTTGCGCAGGAACGGCCAGAGCCCCTGGCTGATCGAGGTGAAGCCCTGCACGGGCAACCAGTCCAGTTGCAGCGCGAAGACATAGGCCAGCAGATAGCCCAGCACGAACACCGGCGTGGAAAAGCCGAACACCGCCAGCATCATCACCGACCGGTCGATCCAGGTGCCATGCTTCCACGCCGCCAGCACGCCGAGCGGGATGGCGACCACGATGGAGAATACGATGGTCAGGATCATCAGCGACGTGGTCGGCTCGATGCGCTGCGCGATCATGTGGCTAACCGGCAGGTTGGTGAAGATCGAGTTGCCGAGGTCGCCGTGGATGATCTGCCAGAGCCACTCGCCGAAGCGCACGACGAATGGCCGGTCGAGCCCGAGCGAGGCACGGATGCGCTCGACATCGGCCGGCGTGGCCTGGTCGCCGGCGATGATCGCGGCCGGATCGCCGGGCGCCAGATAGAGCAGGCTGAACACGAAGAAGGCGACGATGAGCATCACCGGGATGGTGGCCAGGACACGCCGCGCGGCGTAGGCAAGCATCTCGGTGTTGTCCTCCGTTCAGGTCTTGGTCACATCCCACAGCACCGGGAACGGCGCCTTCACCACGCCGGCGACGTTCCTGCGCCACGATTGGTAGCCTTTGAAAAAGCCGGTGGGAACGAACGTGACAAAATCCATCGACGCCTTGTTGATGTTCCGCACTGCCGCCTTTTCCGCCTCCTGGTCGGTCGCCGCGAACCAGGCATCGATCTTGCCCTGCACCTCGTCGGATTTCGGCCAGCCGAACCAGGCGCGCTCGCCGGTGGTGTAGAACGCCGGCTGCGCGCCGGGGTTCACGCAATCGACGCCGGCATGCCACGTATGAAAAACGTTCCAGCCGCCCTTGTCGATCGGCTCCCGGCTGGCGCGGCGCGCGCCGACGGTGCCCCAGTCCGTCGCGACGTAGTCCACCGCAAGGCCGATCTTGGACAGCATGTCGGCGGTCACGTCGCCCTGCGCCTTGACGATCGGGACGTCGGTGCCGATCACCATCACCACCTTGGTGCCCTTGTGCCCCGCGTCGGCGACCAGCTTGCGCGCGGCCTCGATGTCGTGGCGCTTCAGGTTGTCGCCGCCGTACTCGGTGTAGAGCGGCGTGCCGGGCGTGAAGAAGCTGGCGCTCGCCTGCCAGAGATTGGGGTCTTCGCCGACGATGGCCTGCATGTAGTCGGCCTGGCTGGTGGCGATCAGCGCGGCCTGGCGCACGCGAACATCATTGAACGGCGGATAGAGATGGTTCATCCGCAGATCGCCGATGTTGCCGAGCGGATCGGCGATGTCGACGGCGAGGTTGGCGTTCTGCTTCAGCAGCGGCACCACGTCGGGGATCGGCGTCTCCCACCAGTCGATCTCGCCCGATTGCAGCGCGGCGGAGGCGGTGGCGGAGTCCGGAATGATCTTCCACTCGACGCGATCGAAATTCACCCGCTTGCCGCCGGACAGCCAGTCGGACTTTTCGTTGCGCGGCACGTAGCCCGGGAATTTCTCGAACACGGCGGATGCGCCCGGCACCCAGTCGTCCTTGCGGAAGGTGAACGGGCCCGAGCCGACATACTCGTTGATCTGCTTGAACGGATCGGTCGCGGCGATGCGCTCCGGCATGATGAAGGCGCACGGCGTGCCGCACTTGCCGAGCGCGTAGAGCAGCTTGGCGAAAGGCTGCTTCAGCCGCAGCCGGAACGTCCTGTCGTCGACCGTCTCCATCGCGTCGAGCCGCGCCTTGATCATCTGGCCCATGTTGTCGCGCACCATCCAGCGCGCGAGACTGGCGATGCAGTCGGTGGAGCGGACCGGTTCGTTGTCGTGGAACTTCAGGCCTGTGCGCAGTTTGAATGTCCAGGTGAGACCGTCGGCGGACACGTCCGAGCCTTCGCACATCTGCGGCCGCGGGACGAGGTTGCTGTCGACGCCGTACAGCGTGTCGTAGAACAGCACCGAGGCGTTGCGCACCACGTAGAGCGTCGTCCAGATCGGGTCGAGGTTCGCCAGATTGGCCTGCGGAACGAAGCGCAGCACCTTGCCATCGCCGGCCAGCGACAGCCGCGGTGCGGCCAAGGCGCCCGACGCCGCGAGCGCACCCGCGGCAACCTTGAGGAATCCACGACGATCCATTGGCCGCTCCAGCCTCCGTCCCCGCTGTTATGTTTGCGCGCCGGTCCCAGTGCCGTTGCCTCCTAGCCTGCCTCAGCCTCGCTGGAAAGGCCAGCCGTATTGCAGTGCGGCAAAGGAACCAAGCGGCGGCGTCTACGCGGTCAAACCTGGTACCGCTGCACCGGAGGCCTTGCTGCCATAGGCCTGCAGCGCCTGGAGGATGTCTGCGGCGAAGGCCCGCGATGTCGTCTGGTCACTGGCGGACGCAGCAGTGCCGGCCGATGTGGCAGCCGATGCTGTCGTGGCCGAGGATGCGGATGTTGCCCCTATTTGCGTGGCCGCATCCATGCCCGCTCCCGTACCGCCACCGTGGTGATGGTGGTGATGATGCGGCTGTGCCTGGCTGGTGGCGCCCGTCTGCCCTGTGGTCCCCGCCTGCGCGTTCGGGTCGCTGCCGGTATGGCCGGCCTGCAACTGCGCCATCAGCGTCTGCAGGTCGGTTGCCACCTGCTGTTCGGGACCGGCGCCGGTCGTAGTGCCGGTTGCGCTCGTGGCAGTGGTGGGGGCGGTGCCGCCCTGTGCCTGGACCAGCAGCGCCTGCACGTCCGAGGCCAATTGTTGAAACGGATTGGCGATCCCCACGGCCGAAGTGGACCCTGAAATGCTGGGACTGTCCTGTATTGTGCCGCCGGCGTTGGGGGGTGGTGGGGGATCGGCCTGGCCGACCCCGCCGACGCCCGACTGCGAGGCGAAGGGCCGGGCCCAGGTGCTGGATGCAATGCTGTCAATGGACACGATGCCGGTCTCCTGTTCGTGGTCTGCCACCGAACCGTGGCGTGGCCTGCGGTGCAAACCGCGCGCCGCCGGCAAACCCGCGGATCTTCCGCGACCTCGGACCGCCGCGCCCGGCAGGCGATGCCCTGCGGTGCGCGTGTCCGGGCGAAGTCTGCCGGGTGGCGACGGGCATCGCCATCAGCTCCGGCATCCACGCTTGTGAGCCCGGCCCATAGCCCGACCATGACGGGCGGAATAATTCCAGCCACCAGCTAAACCTCGAAAGGAACGTCCTCTAAAGGAACGCCGCGACGCGCGCAGCGAACACCTCGGGCTGTTCGATTTCCGGGTAGTGGCCGGCGTCCGGGATCAGGTCGAACCGCGCCCCTGGAATGAGGTCGCAATAAGCTCGCCCGTAGTCCGGCGACACCACGCCATCGCTCGCACCCCACAGAACCAGCGTCGGCACTGCGATGCGGCTCAACCAGCGCGGCAGGTTCGGGTTGTACATGAACGGCTGCCAGCCGTAGATGCAAAGCGCGTCCCGGTTGCGCGCATGCACAATCAGCTCGTCATCCGACATGGCGTTGAAGTCCGGCGCCCATTTCTCCGGTTCATGCCAGCTTCGGCGCAGCACCTCCGCAGGCGAGGTGTTGAACAGGTCGAGGATATCGCGGCTCTCGCGGTCACCCAGCTTGATGCCGAATGCATCGACCAGGACGAGCCGATCCAGGCGATGGCAGCACACAGCGGCGATCTCGGCGGCCAGCCAGCCACCGAACGAACAACCCAGCAGCGTCACCTTCTCGTGCGGCAGCGCCTCGAGCAGGTCGAGATAAAGGTGCACGAGGTCATACACGGTGTCGAAGCCACCCGGCCGCGGCGAATGGCCGAAGCCCGGATGCGACGGCGCGATGATCTCGGCGTGCGCAGACAGCAGTTCGATGAAAGGCGCGCGCGGATCCGGCGTCTTCGGGCCGTGCAGCAACAGGATCGGATGCCCGGCGCCCTTGCGCAGCACTTCCAGGTCGATCCCGCGTATGGATAGCCGGTCCATCGCTCCGACTATATCCGCTCGCTGATGCGGATCGCCATTTGGCAGCCACGCCTGATCGCCGCTGACAGCAGCCGATAGCCAGGCGCCTGCTCCGCACCGTGCTGCAGTCCGATGTCGCGGTGCGCCATCTCGTCGTCGCGGAATTCTTCCAGCGTCGCGCGCAGTTCGTGTTCGGTATCGTCCAACGCCGCGATCTGGCCCGCGTAGTGCGCCTCGATCGCTTCCTCCACGGCCACGGTGCAGGCCATCGCCGCGCGCTCGCCCAACGCGGCCGTTGCCGCGCCGAGCGCGAAGCCGGCAAGATGCCATACCGGCAGCAGCGCGCTCGGCCGCACGCGGCGACGCACGATCAGGTCGGCGAACCGATCGAGATGCTGTTGCTCCTGCGCCTGCATCTCGCGCAGCACAGGCGCCTTGTCGCTCCGGCTCAGCACGGCGAGCTGTCCCGCATAGATGCGCGCTGCACCGTATTCGCCGGCATGGTCCACACGGAGCATCCGCGCGACCTCCGTGTCGGGCGGCGGATCACCGGGCAGGCGTCGCCGCGTGTTGCTCATGCCGCGCTGCTGCGGTCGCGCCACAGGAACACGCCGAGCACGACTGCGAAGGCGAGGGCAAACAGCAGGCTCATCGCCGCCATCGAGACCGGCAGGCCCGGGATCAGATACGTGGCGTCCTCGCACGGCTTGGCAGGCCGCGCCGGCATCTGCGCCAGTCGCTCGGCGATCGATCCGCCGCTGAAGACCGGTGCGGTGCACTCGGGCAGCGGGCTCGGCCAGTAGTGCTGTTCCACGCCGACATGCACCACCGCAAGCGCCACGGCAGTCAGCATCGACAGCAGGTACCGAGCAGCAACAGCAGTCGCGCGATACCGCGCGGCACCACGACTGCCAGGAGTGCGAGCACGATCGCCACCCGGTATGGCCAGCGTTCCAGTAGGCAAAGGGCGCATGGCACGAGGCCGCCCCAGTACTCCGAGGCAAGCGCCAGCCCAAGCGCGAAACCTGCGGCAAGCGCGCAGACCAGCGCGACAGTCCGGGTTGCGGGCATCGTCATGGATGCCATGTGCCCCGCTTCGGGAGGCGGCGCAAGGATACTGCCGGGGCGGGCAGGGCCACCACCTCGCTGTCCGGACGCCCGCCGCTCCACAGTCGGAGAAATGCAGGCTAGCCTCGGCGCGGCACAGCATTTGGGAGCGCCACCATGCACCGCATTCTCTGGGGCCGCGCGACGTCGAGCAACGTGATGAAGACGATCTGGACGCTGGAGGAACTGAAGCTCCCCTACGAGCGGATCGACGTCGGCGGCTCGTTCGGCAAGACCGACACGCCGGAATATCGCGCGATGAACCCGACGGGTCTGGTGCCCACCCTGCAGGAAGACGACTTCACGCTGTGGGAGAGCAACGCGATCTGCCGCTACCTGTGCCACGCCCATGCGCCGCATTCCACCATGTGGCCGCAGGACCCGCACGCGCGCGCCAACGTCGACCGCTGGATGGACGCGCAGCAGACGCTGCTGAACCGGCCGATCGGCGTAGTGTTCTGGGGGCTGGTCCGCACCCCGCCCGACAAGCGCGACATGGCGGCGATCAGGCAGGGCATCGACGGATGCCGCGCGCATCTGGGGCATGGTGTCGGCGGAGTTGGCGAAGCATCCCTACCTCGCCGGCGACGATCTGACGCTGGCCGACATCCCCTGGGGGCCGCATCTGCACCGCTGGTTCAACATGGACTTCGACCGCCCGGAGGTGCCGCATCTGCGCGAGTGGTACGACCGGCTCCTGGAGCGGCCGGCCTACAAGCAGCACCTGGCGGGCAAGGTCGTGTAGCCGGGCGATCGGTCAACGCGCGGCACGCAGCCATACCGTCTGACCGGCTGCGAGGGGCGGTGTGGGCGTCACCGGATCGAGACGCAGAAAGAACGTGTGCAGATCGTGATCGCCGCTCGCACGCGCGGCCCGCCAGGCGGCGAATTCCCCCCAGTCGCGCAGCTCGGTCAGCCTGCCGGACATTGGGGCCGAAGCTCCCGACGTTTCCACCAGCACACGCGATCCGATCGCAAGCTGCCCCAAACCGTCCTCGCGCAGATTGAAGCCGAACCAGAGCCCACCATCGGGAACCAGCGTCAGGACCGGCTCGCCAGGGACCACGGCTTCGCCGATCTCCGGAACGACCAGGCCGATCACCCCGGCGGCGGGCGCGCGCAGCAGCGTCTTCGCAGCCCTCGCCTCCACAACGTCGCGGGCCGCCGCTGCGGCCTTGACCTGCGCATCCGCCAACGCACGTTCCTCACCTGTCGGACCAAGCTGGGCCTCGGCGTAG
Organism: uncultured Alphaproteobacteria bacterium; assembly: GCA_963794185.1. GTDB lineage: Bacteria > Pseudomonadota > Alphaproteobacteria > Acetobacterales > Acetobacteraceae > JAMXLO01. The sequence goes on from CAWCDM010000077.1 coordinate 17,905, forward strand.
CGTGCGTCCGCCACCGCCACATCCGCCTCGGCGTGAGCCTCTTCAGCGCGCGCCTCATCCAGTTCCTGCAGCGAGACATCCGACCGCGCGGCCAGAGCAGACTTTCGGTCAAGCTCCTGGCGTGCGAGCACCAGGACCGCCTGCGCCTTGAATATCTCGCGCCGCAGGGCTTCGACCTCCTCCTGCCGGACACCCGCATACACGCGGTCCCTGTCGGACGCCGCCTTGTCGACCTGGGCATGCGCCTCGGCGACGGCCGCCCAGAGTTCGGGGTTGCCGAGCAACGCGAGCGGCTCGCCGCGCTGCACCGATTGCCCCGGCTGGACCAGCACACGGGCCAAGCGGCCGCTGACCTCTGGCGCAATGTGGATTTCCGTCGCGCGCACGACGCCTGCGACCGCTGCGGCGTTGTCGGCACGGCCGAACCGCAGGTACCAAAACCCAAGCGCGGCGATGGCCAGAACGGCCACCCCGACGGCGAGCAGCCTCGCGCTACGCAGCCGGTGCATGGGCTGGGCCCCGAATCCGGCGCAGATAAGCGAGAAGCGTGGCCAGTGCGAAATACAGCAATGTCAGCACCCACAGCGTTTCCCAGCGCTGGCGCACCTCGAGGAGACTGGCGCCCATCTGACTGATCCGCACGATGCCGTCGATCGCGCTGACGCTCGGCAGCATCTCGCGCGCGCTCCGCAGGAACGGCGGGATGGCCTCTTCCGGCCACGACGCGCCAACCAGAAAGAACTGCGGCAGGCTGCTCGCCAGCACCAGCAGGACCGCCGTCTCCCGATGGCGGAACATGAGCCCCAAAGCCTGGCCGAGGAAGCTTGTTGCGAGGATGAACGGGAAGGACAAGGTCGCGATCTGCCAGATGCTGCCAAGTGTCGAGAACCCGTACACACGGGGCATGATCACGAAGTAGAGCAGAAGGGCAGGCACGTAGATGGTCCAGTGCGCCAGGCCCTGCCCGATGATCGCGGCGCCCGAAGCGCGGGCCCGGCGGGCAGCGGAGCCGCCCTGCTCGAATGCTGCGCCGCCCAGCATTGCCGATCCCATCAGTAGGGTCTGATGCAGGATCAGGACGAATGCCGCCGGCACGACGTAGCTGGAGTACGATGCCGTCGGGTTGAACAGCGGCACCATGACCAACTGCACCGGATCGCGGGCGGTGGCGGCGGTCTGGACCGCCACACCTTCGGGACGGCTGCCTCGGCCGACGGCATCGGCCGAGTACGCCTGCACCGCTTCCAGGATGCCCTGCAGCGTGCGATTGAACAGGATGAAATAGGTTGAATCCGCATAGATCGGCAATCTGGCCTGGACGCCCTTCAACACGTTGCGCTCGGTATCCGGCGGGATCCCGACGACGCCGAATGCCCGGCGAGCAAAGACAGCATCCTCTGCCTCGCGATAGCTGGTGGCGCGCAGTGCGATCGACAGATTGCCGTGCGCCTGCATGGCCTGGACGAGTCCGCGGCTGAGTTCCGTCGCGTCCTGATCGACCACGGCGATCGGGATGTTGCGAACGATCTGGCCAAGATACGGCTGCGGATAGAAGAATGCGTAGAACACCGGCGCGATCATGAACAGCGCGAGCACACTCCGGTCGCTCAGCACGCGCCGCCACTCGGCGACAAATGCGCCGGCAACGCCGAACACCGCACGGTCCGGCGCCGGTTCCTCGTCGGGCGGGATGTCAAATCCGTTGCGGGCGAGCGCGCGGAAGCGCAGCCATACCAGCAACACGAGGGCCCCGGTGAGAGCACACAGAATGGCGAACGGCACCGCCGTCTCGCGGAGCGGCGCACCGCGAGAGGCCTGATCGAACAAGATCTGGACATACCAGCGCAGCGGCAGCATGGCGCCCCAGGCACGCGGGAACCAGCCCATCGCGATCACCGGGAAGCCGACGCCGGCATAGCCGAAGGCGGGCGAGACGATGATCGCGGTCAGACTGAGTCCCAGGGCCAGATTTCGGGTCAGCAACTGCATCAGGCAGCCGACCATTTGGTAGGCAACGATCAGCAGTGTCGCGGAGACGGCCATCAGCAGCACGCTGCCGCGAAAGCTCACGCCGAGCGCCACGTCCAGGATGCCGACCATCAATGCGAACATCGTCATCAGCACGAGCCAGTAGGGCAGCAGCTTGCCGACCAGCGCGGTCGCGACGCTGCGGCCCGAGATGTCCCACCATGCCCGGATGCCGCGGCGACGGAATTCCGACCCGACCGCGTAGGCCGCGGATATCGCGATCACTACGTGGAGCACGGTCGGCAGCACCGCTCGCAGCAGGAACTCGGCGTAATTGAGCGCCGGGTTGGTCAGGACGTATTCCTCGGGAACCAATCCCGGCGGCGTCTCCCCCGTGTGCGGGACAGCCACCGTCGCGGGCGCAACCGCGGTGGACGCCGCGGTCATGGCGTCGCGGATGCTCGTCGACGCGTTGTTGCCGGGCGTGAAATACTGCGTGTTGTAGTAGGCGACCGGGCGCGGCCTGCGGCCGGCCAGCAGATCCTTCTCGAATTCGGGCGGCAGGTAGATCGCGGCGATCGCCTCTCCCGACCGGATCGCGCTGGCCGCCGCACCAAGATCGTCGGCGCGTTTGGCAACCGTGATTCCTGGCGCGGCCGCCACGGTCTGGATGAACATCCGCGACATCGCCGAATGGTCCATATCGACCACGGCCACGCCAAGACCGCGCACGACGGCGGAACTAAATGTCAGCCCCAGCAGCGTGAAGGCAATCACTGGCACGCCGAACAGCAGGAAGCCTGCGACGTGATCGCGCCGAATCCAGCGAACCTCCCGCAGGATCACCGCGAGCAATCCCGGGCGGGCAGCGATCATGGGTGCAGATCCGACCAGTCGGTATAAACGCTCATCCCCGGCCGAAGGCCCTCGACGGCCTGCGTGGGATACGCGCGGACCTCGAAGGTGCGGAGGTCGAAGTCGCCGGTCGCGCGCGTCGCACGCCAGCCGGTGTATTCCCCCTTGGCGCCGATGACGCGAACCTCCAACGCGACCTGCCGGTCATGCAGGGCCGGAACCCGCGCGGTGAGCTTCGTGCCGACCTTCAAGTCGCGCAGCAGGTCCTCGCGAAGATCGAACTGCACCCACATGTCCGCCAGATCGACCAGAGTGATCAGGGGAATGCCGGGCGGCACGAACTCGCCGTCCTCGATCGGAATCCGGAACACCTGGCTGTCGGCCGGCGCCAGCACCACCAGCTGATCGACCAGCGCCTTGAGCGTCTCCACGCCGGCCTTGGCGGTCCCGACCTTGGCCTGGGCGACCCCCTGATCCTCGCGCGTGAAGCCGGCGAGCGCCTCGTTATAGGCGAATCGGGCCTGCTCCAGTCCGCGCTGCGCGACCGCGAGCTCGGCGGTGGCCTTGTCGAGATCGGCCATCGGCGCATCGTGGCTGGCGGCGAGCTGGCGCTTGCGCTCGTAGGTCTGCTGCGCGAGCGTCAGATCGGCGGCTGCCCGATCCACCTGCGCCTTGCGGACGGCGATCGTCTCGGCGCGGAACCCGGCGTTCACGCGGGCCAGCTCGGCTTCGGCGACCGCAAGATCGGCCTCGCTCTGGCGATGCCTGGCGAGCAGCTCCGGATTGTCGATCCGGATGATCGGCGTGCCCTGTTTGACATTCTCGGACCGCGCAACCGCGATCTCGGCCACGCGCCCGTCGACCCGTGCCGCCATGTCGAAGGTCCTGCACTGCACTTCGCCCTGGACCACCAGCGGCTCCTGGCGTGTCAGGTACCAGATCGACAAGCCGATTATCGCGACGAACAGAATGCTCACGATCGAAACGGCCGCAATCGGGGGAGAAGTGGAACCTCGCATCTCGCCCTCAGAACACGAGATGGCCAAACGCGGCCCAGAACGCCGCGGCGGTGGCGGTGATCGCTGCCGCAGCATCGGTTACCGCCTTCACCGCCGCGGCCTCGCTCACGAGCCGATCCGGTTTGACGTGCCGTATCGCGGCCACCGCGGCGGTGAAATTGAGTGGGACGCTGTCTTGTGCTGCTGTCCCTTCCGTTGCCTTCCGCTCGGCACGGTTGCGGTGGAAACTTGCGAAGAAGCTGCCCGCCAGATGGCTCAGCGCGATCACAGCCACAGACGCGACGACATCCTGCACACCGACGCCCGCCGGCACGCCGTGCGCCAGCGCCATGTCGAGTATGCCGACGACCAGAGTGCCAAGTCCGCCAAGCGCCAGCGCTGCCAATGCCCGTCCGGAGAGTCCGGATCGTGCATAGGTCTCGAAGCGGAAACCGAACGGCATCGCGATGGCAAGTGCCGCCAACCGGTAGACCATGCGATTCGCATGCGGCAGTGTCGTCGCCAGCCAGTGGGCCGCCAGCAGCGCCGTCAGCCCCAGGAAGAGATTGTCGGCCATATGCGGCCATCCGAACGCCGCCGCATGGGGCCGCGTCGGCGCGTCCGGTGCTGCGACTTCTGCGGGCGCGGGTGCCTCTGTCGGCAGTGTCCGCGACGCCGCGACCTCCTGCTCAAGCGTGGCCAGCCTTGCCTCCAGCGCCGCCTGGTCAACCAGCAGACGCTGGAAGGGCGCCAGAACCCCGCCACAATGCGGGCAGACCGACGCCCCCGGCCTGATATCCTCGAGGCAGTACACACAGCGGGTGATTGCCGCCGTATCGCGTCGTTCGGTGCTGTCCGGTCGGGACGACTTGGCGGAGGTATCGGTCATCGGCGCTCCCCGGGGCGCGCGCACTGCCTGCATTTCCCATTTGGCCGGCATTTCGCGCGCGGGAGTTTGGCCAGCTTCCTGGGTCGTCGCAAGCTGTTGGGCCGGCGCGGCGGTGACGGCTCTATTGAGTGGCAAGTGATCGGCAGCGGGAGTAGAAGCGCGGCATCCTGCATCACTGGTAGCGGATCTCCCATGGACGAAGCCGGCCGATTTGCCACGATGATGCAACGATCGGCCGATCTGAAGCGACGGATTGCAGTGGAGTTGGCCGCCTCCGTTGTCGCGGTGGTGGACGCCTGCGAGGCCAGCCTGCGGGGCGGCGGCAAGCTGATGTTTTGCGGCAACGGCGGTTCGGCGGCGGACAGCCAACATCTGGCGACCGAGATGCTGATCCGGCTCCGCGGATCGGTCGAGCGGCCGTCCTGGCCGGCGCTGGCGCTGACGTTCGATCCGGCCGCACTGACCGCCGGCGGTAACGACTTCGGCTATGACCACGTGTTCGAGCGGCCGTTGCGCGGGCTGGGACGCGCCGGCGACGTGCTGTTCGGCATCACCACCTCCGGCCGTTCGGCCAATGTGGTGCGGGCGTTGCGGGCGGCGCGCGAGATGGGGATCGTGACCGTGGGCTTCTTGGGCGGTGCAGGCGAGCCGGCTCTGGGCCTGTGCGACCACGCATTGCTGGTGCCCGACAACGAGACCGCGCGCATCCAGGAATGCCATATCGGGCTCGGTCACGGCGTGCTCGAACTGCTGGAGGACCGGCTGGTGGCGCGGCCCCTTTGACGGTCCTGCTGACTGGCGCGGCCGGGTTCATCGGCTATCACGTCGCCGAGGCGCTACTTGCATCGGGCGAGCGCGTGATCGGCGTGGACAATCTGAACGACTACTACGATGTACGACTGAAGCAGGCCCGGCTTGGCCGGCTGGACGGCAGATCAGGGTTCACATTTTGCCGGGCGGATGTCGCGGATCGCGAAGCGATCCACGATATTGTGGTCAACAATAACGACATAGATGTCATTGTTCACATGGCCGCGCAGGCCGGTGTACGGCACTCGCTGGTCGATCCCTACGCCTACATTCAGTCGAACGTGATGGGCCATCTGGTAGTGCTGGAGGCTGCGCGACTGCTTCCGCGGCTGCGGCACGTCGTCTATGCCAGCTCTTCGTCGGTCTATGGCGCCGACAGTGCCTTGCCGTTCGGCGAGACCGACCGGGTCGATACGCCGCTTTCGGTCTATGCGGCGACCAAGCGGGCGGACGAGCTGATGAGCCACGCCTATGCCCATCTGTATGGCCTGCCGCAGACCGGTTTGCGGTTTTTCACCGTCTATGGACCGTGGGGGCGGCCGGACATGGCATATTACAGCTTCGCCAAGGCCATCGTCGCCGGTGAGCCGATCACGGTCTACGACGGCGGCCGGCTCCGACGGGATTTCACCTATATCGATGACATCGTGGCGGGGTTGGTCGGCTGCCTGGACCGCCCTCCGGCGGGGGCGGCGCCGGTCCGGGTGCTGAACATCGGCAACCACCGCAGCGAGCCGGTGAGTTCGCTGATCGCCCTGCTGGAACTGGCGCTGGGGCGGCGGGCGATCCTGCGTGACGTCCCACGGCCGGCGGCCGATGTGCAGGAGACGTTCGCCGCGGTGGACGCCATCGCCGCGCTGACCGGCTTTGCGCCCACGACGTCGCTCGCCGAGGGGATCCCGCGCTTCGTGGCCTGGTTCAGGGATTGGCATGGGCTCGGGGGGCCGGGGACGCAAATGGCGGCTTGACCGGCGGGGTCAGGTCGCCTACATGCCGGTCCCGCCGCGCCGGACGGGTGGATTTGCCTATTGCCTTGTTGGTCCGGCTGCGCTAGGGTTCCTGTTCTGCGTCCGCTTTGGCGCACATCAGAGCAAGTCAGCCGGTAGGCCCGTATGGTGCGGGGCTGCGGGCAATTTCGCTCCGGTCTTTGACAGTTGCATAGGCTAGGAAGGGATACGTTGGCGGCGCCCTCGGGTTCCGTGCGCGAGCACGGGCTGATCGAGTGGCCGGACCGGCGGTCTGGGTTTGAGTAGAACCCGGATTTCGTTGGTTGGGCTTTAGGGCGTTCGGACGCGTATCTTTTTTATGCGTTACAGTACGCTTTGAAGCTGTTCCGGTGCGTGATGGTGCGAGCCATTCCAAGCTGGGGCAGACCATAGAGTTCGGGTCTGTTCGTTGATGTCTTGGCGGGGCTGCCTTCGGGCGGCGATGCCGGGACTGAGATGAACCTGAGAGTTTGATCCTGGCTCAGAGCGAACGCTGGCGGCATGCTTAACACATGCAAGTCGCACGGGCAGGGGTAACTCTGTCAGTGGCGGACGGGTGAGTAACGCGTAGGTATCTATCCTTGGGTGGG
>CAWCDM010000078.1:0-36894 GCA_963794185.1 uncultured Alphaproteobacteria bacterium
GCGGCGTCGCACCTTTGTCAAAGTGCAGGACATAGGCATTGCCCCCGTCCAACGGCTTGCCTGTCTCGTCCGCGATGTTGAGCGGATAGATCGCGTCCTCCGGCAGGTTCGCGCCAAGACCAAATTGAGTGATGATCGCGCGCTTCAGGTAGTAATTGCCGTAAACGCCCATGGTGTCGGTGTTCATCGACCAGCCGTTTGCGACGCGGGCAAGGCTGGAAACCTTCCATGCCATCAACTTCAAGCCATCTTGAGGCGCGGTCTCCAACCCGGCCTTGATCGCCGGATCGACCTTGTCGATGTCGAAGCTCTTGCCTCTCTCGATCCCGATCCGCTGCATCTGAGCAAGGATCGGTTGATCGGTGATGTGGGGCGGCTGCAGCTTCAGGATTTCCGCCGCGTAGGCGAAGAACTTGCCGGCCGGCATCGCATCGACAGCAACCTTCGGGGGTGTCTTCATATCGACGCTGGGATCGACGGTACCGACGACTGGCTGAGCGGGCTTGCCCCAGCCGGACAGCGGGGTGACCTTAAAGTCCGACTGGATCGCGTTCACTGCTGCATAGTCGGCTGGCCCATCGGTCTTGGTGCGGCCGATGATCCAGACATAAGGGGTGGGTGCGTCGATGCGCGTGACACCGTCGGGCACGGATCCTGTCCAGCCAGGGGGCGCCACCAGGAAGTTGGCCGCCTGGGTGCCGGTGGTGCGCCAGCCTGGCGAGGCGAACACGTCGGTCCACATGTCGAGCATAGGCAGAAGATAGTAGCGCCCGTGCGTGTCCGGGACCGAGACGATCACCGGCTCCTTCGTCAGATCGAGCCAGGCGCTGGAGTACAGCGTGTCGAAGTTCGGCCGGACTACAACCTTCATGTCCGCCGTCGGGTATGCACGGACGTTGGCGAACGCATTCATCGGCGCGCTAAGACCCTCGGCTTTGGCAACGTTGGTCAACTGCTTCCGCGTAAGGTCCATTGTGACAAGCGAATAGAGATACGTGTAAGCCGTCACGCCGATCGCATGCGCTTCTTGCTCGTTGATCGGCTCGGCTGCCTGTGCCGTAGGTGAGGCGTTGAGCGTGAGAGTGCCGGCGAGAAGCGGGATGCTGGCCAGTATCCAAAGTCGAAATGCTGGGTTGGACATTTGCCCACTCCTTTCCCTGTTTCTGATTTCTGAGCAGCGCGCTGCGGCACGCGATGACCGGAGGCTGCGTTTGTCAAGTTGTCGCACAGTTGTCGCATCCAGTCTGGCCTCTTAGATCTTCCCGCGAACCTGGACGCTACGCAAAAGCGGCCGACGTGACGTTGCGGTTCGGCGCGCGGACCCAAGGGAACTCGTGTCGCCGGAGGGTGTTCCATATCTGCGGGGCCGCCGAGTTCGGTGGGTCCCATCGTGGGAGACAAGGGCGATGACAGTAAAGGGAAGCTGCCACTGCGGCGCCACCCAATTCACCGTCGCGAAGCAAGCTGCGACGGTAACCCGGTGCACCTGCTCCTTCTGTTCCAAACGCGGCGCGCTCTGGGCCTATCAGGATCAGGAGGAGGATTTCGTGCTGACCACGGCGCGCGATCGCGTCTCAACCTACCAGTGGGGCAGCTATCGGATCGAACATCACCACTGCGCGATCTGCGGCTGCGGCACATGGTCTCGCTCACCCCTGTGGGACCGCGAGGCAAAGCGTCCCGTGCCTGGAAAATTCAGGGTCCAGGTGAATGCATGGCTGCTGGAAGACTTGACCCTGCCGCGCAGCCGATCGAGGTGCTCGACGGCAAGACACTGTGGTGAACCGCGCCCGCGAATGAGGTGGTGGAGGGGGTTGGATTCGAACCAACGTAGGCGTGCGCCAACGGATTTACAGTCCGTCCCCTTTAGCCTCTCGGGCACCCCTCCGCGCCAGGAGCAGGCGCTCTATGGCCAAACCAGGGGCGTTGTCAACGAAGCGACCACCGGCCAGCCACAACGGGGCCACACGCGCTGTGCATCCGCACGGCCCATGCGTACACTCCCCTCCGCCCCCGCCAGGAGAAAGCCGGATGCTGCCGTCGCAACGCGCGCTGTTCGATATCCCCGACCATGTCTGCTACCTCAACGCCGCCGCGGTCGGCCCGCTGCCGCGCGCGGTGAAGGCGGCCGGCGAGATCGGCGTCGCGCGCAAGGCGCAGCCCTGGGCGATCGAGCCGGGCAACGCGCAGCAGCAGTTCGAGCGGGCACGCACCGCTGCCGCCAGGCTGATCAACGCGGATCCGGACGATGTCGCGCTGATCTCCTCGGTGAGCTACGGCATCGCCACCGCGGGCAAGGTTCTGACGGTCCCTACCGGCAGCCGCGTGCTGCTGCTGCAGGACGACCATTCCTCGCCGGTGCTGGAATGGCTCGGCCGCGCCGACGCGCAGGGCTTCATCGTCGAGGTGGTTGCGCGGCCAGGACGATGGCGACTGGACCGCCGCCTTGCTGGCCGTGATCGGGCGGCAGGGCGCACCGCCGGTGGGAATGGCGTCGATCTCCTCGGTGCATTGGGCGGATGGCGGCGCGGTGGACCTGGAGCGCATCGCAGCCGCCCTGAAGTCTCAGGGCGCCAGGTTCGTCATCGATGCGACGCACGGCGCCGGCGTGATGAACATCGACGTGCACCGGCTCGATCCGGATTTCCTGGTGTTCCCGACCTACAAATGGGTGCTCGGCCCATATGGCAGGGCGTTCCTCTACGTCGCCAAACGCTGGCAGAACGGCGTGCCGATCGAGCAGACGGGCTCCGGGCGACGCGCCATGAACTCCGAACGGGCGCCCTACATGCGCGACACGGCCTACGTCGCCAGTGCGCGGCGCTACGATATGGGCGAACGCGACCACTACATCTCGCTGGAGATGGCGTCGATCGGCATGGAGATGGTCGCCGCCTGGGGCAGCGATGCCATCGTCGAGCGACTGCGCATGCTGACCGACCGGCTGGCGGACGGCCTGCGCAACTCCGGCGTGCTGGTGTCCGACCCCAGGGTGCGCGCGCCGCATATCCTCAGCCTGCGCTTTCCGGGCGGCATGCCGGACGACATCATCGAACGGCTGGCCGCGGAGAACGTGTTCGTCTCGCCGCGCCTCGGCCTGATGCGCATCAGCCCGCACGTCTACAACGACGAGGCCGATGTCGACCGGTTCGTGGAGACGTTCCGGCGGGTGACCGGCTAGAACAGGTTCGATAGCAGCGCCTCGATCGCCGCCGGATCGTCCCAGGCGATTGCAACGCCGCCGACGCGGACCTCCGCACGCAGGCCGCTGGCAGGCGGACCGCGTCCTTGGGCGTGGTGACCGGCACCGCATCCAATCGCGCTGCCTTGTCCAGCAGTCGGCGCAATTCGCCGTCGGTGTAGGGATGGTGGTCGGGGAAAACCTCGCGGCCGGCAAGGACGACGCCCGCCTCGCCCAGGGTGGCGAAGAACTTCTCCGGCGAGGCGATGCCGGCAAAGGCGAGCACCCTGTGGCCGGCCAGTGCATCCAACTCCGGGCCATGCGCGAGCCGGGCGCGCAAAAGTGGCAGATCGTGCGGCAGGGCTGCGGCAGCGCCGGCGAGATCGGCGCCAATCAACACCGCGGCCTGACAGCGAGATGCGCCGGCTGCGACCGGCTCGCGCAGCGGACCGGCCGGCAGCACGTGGCCATTGCCGAAGCCGGTGGCGCCGTCGATCACCAACAGCGACAGATCCTTGCGCAGCGTCGGGTTCTGCAGCCCATCGTCCAGCACCAGCACCTCGGCGCCCTCTTGGACGGCGGCCCGGGCGCTGGCGGCACGGTCCGCACCGGTCCAGGTCGGCGCCACTTCGGCCAGCAGCAACGGCTCGTCACCCACCTCGGCCGCCGTATCGCCTGAACTCACGCGGTGGGTGCCGCGGCTGCGGCCGCCATAACCGCGCGACAGGAAATGCACCATGCGGCCATGTGCTAGGAGCCGGCGGCCCAGATCGAGCGCCAGCGTGGTCTTGCCGGCCCCGCCCACCGTGACATTGCCGCAGCAGATCACCGGCACCGGCGCGCGCCAGCCCGGCCGCGCCACGCGGTGGGCGGTGACCGCAGCGGTGACTGCGGCGAACGGTGACAGCAGGCGCGGCAAAAGTGTCCTCCCGCGGCTTCGCCAGAACGTCGGAGCCTGCGGCACGTCAGGCAGGCCTTGCCGGCAGCAACTCGAGCAGGGCGGCGGCGGTGCGTCTCGGCAGATCGCCATGGCGCCGCACCGACGCCGCCGCGGCAATCCGCCATCGCCTGGCGTCCCTCGGGGTCACGGAGCATCGCTCGGACCCAACGCGACAGCGCGACCCCGTCCTGGACGATGGTGAGGCCCCCCGCTTCGCGCAGCATCGCGACATGGTCGGCGAAATTGCCGGTATGCGGCCCGACTGCAATGGCGCATCCCAGGCGCGCAGGCTCCAGCGGGTTCTGCCCGCCACCCGGCGGGATCAGACTGCGGCCGACGAAGGCGAGCCCGGTCAGGCGGTACCACAGGCCCAGCTCTCCCAGCGTATCGACGATCCAAACGCCCTGCGGCGGCGGCGCTTCACCGAGCGGCGCGGCGCGAAACCGGAATATCGCCGGCCTCCGCGGCGATGGCGGCGCCGCGCTCCGGATGGCGCGGGGCGATGATGGTGAGCAATCCCGGATGCTCCGCGGCCAGAGCGCGGTGCACTGCGAACACGAGCGCGTCCTCGCCCGGATGGGTGCTCGCGGCGAGCCAGACCGGCCGGCCGGCAAGCATCGTCTTCAATCGGAGGAGTTCGCCTTCGTCGACCGGCAACGGCGCGGCTGCCAGCTTTAGGTCTCCCGGCGCCGTCACGGCGCAACAGCCGAATTCGCGCAGTCGCGCGGCGTCGGTCTCGCTGCGTGCCTGGACATGCGCGAAGCCGCCGAGGACCTGGCGCGCCAGGCCAGGCACACGCCGCCAGCGGGCGAGGCTCCGGTCGGACAGCCGGCCGTTGATCAGCATGACCGGGATCCCGCGCGCCCGGCACGCCGCCAGGATGTTCGGCCACAGCTCGCTCTCCACGAAGCCCACCGCATCCGGGCGCCAGTGGTCGAGGAACCGCCGAACCCAGGCCGGCACGTCCAGCGGCGCGAAGCGGTGCAGCACGCGCTGCGCCAGTCCCAGTTCGGGCAGCCGGCGGGCGAACAGTTCAGCCGATGTGACCGTGCCGGTGGTCAGCAGCAGCGGTGACGTCCGGCGCGCTGCCTCAGCGAGCATGGGGAGCACCGGCAGGATCGACAGGGTCTCGCCGACGCTCGCCGCATGCAGCCAGATAAGCCTGCCGGCGGGGCGGGGTGTCAGGTCGATGCCACGCCGTTCGGGTAGCCGTCCCTTGGCCTCCTTGCCGCGCGACTGGCGTAGCCGGAGGGCCAGACGCAGCCCGGGTGTGGCGACGGTTGTGCCCACAGCCCACAGCATTGCCAGGCTGTTCAGGCGAGGCACAGCCGATCGGCCTGTTCGGCGGCCGCCGTCAGTGCAGCGCCGATCGCCGGCACAGCGTCCTGCCAGGTGCCACGGGGCACCGGGATCGTGGGCAGGCAGACCACCACGCCGCGACCGAACGGTTTCGGCACGACCATGCGGTCCCAGGTGGGCAGCACCCAGCGGCGCGTCGTCTGGGCCGCGCAGGGCAGCACCGGCACTCCCGACAGCGCGGCAAGCTGGGCTACGCCGGGGGCGGCGACGCGGCGCGGCCCGCGCGGGCCGTCCGGCGTGATGGCGATGTGGTCGCCGCCCGCGAGCAGGTTGAGCAGTGTGCGCAGGCCTTTTGCCCCGCCGCGCGAGGAGGAGCCGAGGACAACGTCGAGGGCGAAGCGGCTGACCACCGCGCCGATGAACTGGCCATCGCGATGGCGGCTGACCAGGACATAGGCCCGCGCGCGGGACGCGCGCGCCTCGGGGGAGCGGCGGGCCTGCAGCCATAGCATCGGCATCATCGACAGGCGCTCGTGCCAGAACGCCACTACCACCGGGGCACCCGCCGCATGCGGAGCCATGTGCTCATGTCCCTCGAGGGACCACCGCGTGGTGCGCAGCGCGAACCCGAGATAAAGCCCGAGCAGGCGGGCGAGCGCCGCCTGCGCGACCGGGTGCTGCACCAGACGTTTCATCGCCGCGCCGGTAGCACGCGCCACCGTGGGGACGGAAGTGAGCGGATGTCCGGATGCGGCCCCGCGGGGTCAGTAGATCTCGAAGTATCTGGAGCACAGCTCGTTCACCGCCCATTCGGTCACGTGCTGCATCTCCGAGCGCTTGTGCCGCAAGTATGCTTCGAGAAACACCGGCCCGAACCATGACTGCACGGCCTCGCTGGCGGCCATGTTGTCGAGCGCCCGAGCGAGCGAATGCGGCAGCGGTGCCGCGGCTGTCGGCCGATGGGGGCAGCGCCAGTTTCCGGCGCAGCCCGTCGGCGCCGGCGAAGATGACGGCGCCCAGCGCAAGGTAGGGACTGGCGGCGCCATCCGAGGCGCGGAACTCGACGTTGGACTGGCGGCGCGATATCCGCGTCGTCTGCCGCGGCGAACACCGGACAGACGCGCATCGCCGCGCCGCGGTCCTGCCGCACGATGTCGATCATGGTGGGTGCCCAGCGGTTGGGCGTAAGCCGCAGATACGACACCGGCGAAGGTGCGGTGATGGCGCAGATCGCCGGCAGGTGATGCAGCACTCCGGCACAGAACTGCTGCGCGGCGAGACCCAGGCCCATCGGGCCGCCGGCCGCATAGGTCACCGGCGCGCCGGAGGCGTCCTGCAGGCTCATGTGGATGTGCACGCCATTGCCGACGCCGGACGCCTCGGGCATCGGCGAGAATGACGCGCGGTGGCCGAGCCGATGCGCCGCGGCGCGCGCCATCTCGCGCGTGATCACCGCGTGGTCGGCAGCGGTCAGGGCGAGGGCGGGTGCCACCGTCACTTCGAACTGCCGGACGCCGTATTCCGCCAGGAAGGTGTCTGGCATTACGCCCGCCGCGCGCATGGCTGCGAGGAAGGTTTCGCCGAATGTGCCCTGTCGGCGGAAGGCGTTCAGGCTGTACGCGTCGCCGTCGCGCTGCTGGTTGCCGGTGTAGACGAACTCCTGCTCGAAGGCCGCAATCAGCCGAAGCCCGGAGACTGCGTCCAAGGCCGCGACGGCGCGGCGGAGGAATTCGCGCGGACAGCACTCCCAGGGGGTTCCATCGGTATTGCGGATGTCGCCCAGAAAGAAGTGCTCAGGCGCGGAGCCGTCGGCGAAGTCCACCCGTACCTCGGCTGCGGGATCGGGGACGATCATCAGGTCGCCCGCGGTGCCGAAAGGCGTGTCGAGGATCGGCCCGAACGCGGTCTGCATCAGGTTGGAATGCGTCCAGCCGATGCCCTTCTGGCGCCGTGCTTCGACCTCGCGCGCAGGAAATCCCTTGCCGCGGACATGGCCTGCAATGTCGCAGGTGCCGACAAAGACCAGTTCCTCGCGCAACATCTCATTCTCCCCTCGCACGCGTTACGGAGCGTAACCGCGCTTGCGCTGGCGTGCCACAGCCGTGCATTTGTTCGCCGCGATCGGTGCGCAACCGATCGGACCACCATCAAGCCCTGCCAGAGGACCCGCATGAACATACGCGCACTCGCCCTTGCCATCTGCGGTCTGACGGCCGCCAGCCTCGCAGCCTGCTCATCCCAGAATGCAGCGCCGCCGCCGGCTCCGGTACCCGTGGCCTCACCTGCGCCCGCACCGCCGCCGGCGCCGGCGATGCCGGCCAACCTGACGCCCGCGCAGCAGCGCGTCGCGAAACTCCAGATGGCGTTGAATGCCAATGGCGCGCAGCTGGACGTTGACGGCAGGATGGGCGCCAAGACGCGGGACGCACTGAAGGCCTATCAGAGCGCGCACAATCTGAAGCCGACCGGTCACCCGGATGCCGCGACGATCAAGTCGCTCGGCGGCTGACGTCGATCCGCCGCGCCACGCTGGCCTCAGCGCAGCGTGGCGCCCGTGGACTTGGTCACAGCGGCAACAACCTTCTGGCAGGCGGCCTCAATCTCGGCGTCGGTCAGCGTGCGCTCGCGCGGCTGGAACATGACCTCGATCGCCAGTGACGTCTTTCCCGCTGGCAGCGCGTCGCCCTGATAGACGTCGAACAGCGACACGCCGGCGATGAGCGTGCGGTCGGCCGAACGGGCGGCGCGGAGCACGGTGTCGGCGGTGACGGAATTGTCCACCAGGAAGGCAAAGTCACGCCGAATCGGCTGGAATGACGGGAGATCGGGCGGGGCCTTGCGTCGGCGTTTCGGGTCGCCGATGGCGTCGAGGTTCAGTTCGAAGGCGGCGACGGGACCGGTCAGATCGAGCGCGGCCAGCACGCGAGGGTGCAGTTCGCCGAAGTGCCCCAATGGCGTTTTGGGTCCCTGGCGCACCGTGGCGGAGCGGCCCGGATGATAGAAGCCCGGCACATCCTGCGTGAGCACCAGCGCATCCAGCGGCACGCCGATCGCCGACAGCACGGCCCAGAGATCCGCCTTGGCGTCCATCGCATCGATCGGCCTTGCCGGGACCAGCCAGTTGCGCGGCGTCGAACCGGCGCGCAGGCCGGCCGCGACCCAGTGCTGACCATCGGGTGCATCGGCCAGGAATTCCGGTCCAATCTCGAACAGCGCCAGGTCCGGATAACCGCGCGCAGCATTGCGCCTGGCGGCGAGCGCCAGCGTGGCGATCGGGGTCGGGCGCAGCTGGTCGAGATCGGCCGCAATCGGATTGGTCAGGTGAAGCGTCTCCGGCGTGTCGCCGAACAGTGCCGCGTCGCCGGCGGACATGAAGCTGAAGGTGACGCACTCGGCCAATCCCTGTGCGGCAAGCGTTCGCCGCGCCAGTGCGACGCGACCCTGATGCGGCGTGAGCGTCACGGACGGCACCGGCGAGACACGCGGCAGCGAGACCGGCGGGACCGCGTCGAGGCCGCGCAGGCGCAGCACCTCCTCGACCAGGTCACATTCTGGTTCGATCTCGGCGCAGCCCTCGGCAGCCTTTGCCGCGATTGCGGGGTCCAGCGTCTCCGCCTGTTCCAGCGCGATGGGCGCCGCGATGTCGTTGCGCCAGGAAGGCACCGCCACCGTGACCCGCGTCGCATCGCGGCTCTGCACGGCGAAGCCGAGGCGTTCCAGCGAGGCGACCGCATCGTCTGGCGCTATGTCGGACCCGCCGAGACCCGCGATGCGCTCGAAGCGCAGCGACGCGGTGCGCCGCCAGGCGGGCGGCTCGCCGGCTTCGGTCACCTCGCCTGGCTCGCCGCCGCAGATGTCGAGCACCATCGCCGTAGCGGCTTCTACCGCGTCGGGCATCAGCGCGGGATCGATGCCGCGTTCGAAACGCTGACGCGCGTCGGACACCACCTGGTGCCGCCTGCCGGTGAGCGCGGCACGAATCGGATCGAACAGCGCACATTCGATAAAGACGGTGGTGGTGCCGTCGTCGCAACCGGTGGCCTCGCCGCCGATCACGCCGGCCATCGACTGCACGCCGGCTGCATCGGCGATCGCGCAATCTTCCGGCGTGACTGTGTAGTCCTTGCCATTCAGCGCGCGGAACGTCTCGCCGCGCCCCGGCCGCAGCGTCAGCGCGTCGCCCGTCAGCTTTGCCACATCGAACACGTGCAGCGGGCGGCCGAGATCTACGGTGAAGAAATTGGTGATGTCGGCAAGCGCGTTGATCGGCCGCAGACCGATCGAGATCAGTCGATCCTGCAGCCATTGCGGGCTTGGCCCGTTCCGCACATTGCGGATGGTGCGGCCGAGTATCCATGGACAGGCCTCGGGCCAGTCGATCTGCCAGTGCGGGCCGCCGCGGAACTCGGGCGCAATTTTCGTTGGCTGCCACGGCTTCAGGGTGCCGATGCCGGCGGCGGCGAGATCGCGTGCAATGCCGCGCACAGAAAAGCAATCGCCACGGTTCGGCGTTACGCTGACATCGATCACCGGGTCGTCGAGCCCAGCCCACCGTGCGTATGGCACGCCGACCGGTGCATCCTCCGGCAGGTCCATGATGCCGGCATGGTCGTCGCCCAGTCCCATCTCGCGCGCGGACAGCAGCATCCCCGCGCTGCGCACGCCGCGGATGTCTCCGGTCTTCAGCGTCGTCCCGGTGCCGGGGATGAAGCTGCCCGGGGCGGCGAACACGCCCTTCATGCCGGTGCGCGCATTCGGCGCGCCGCAGACCACGAACACCGTGTCATCGCCGGTGTCGACCTTGCAGACCCGAAGCCGATCGGCGTTAGGGTGCTGCACCGCCTCGACGACGCGCGCGATGCGGAATGCCGCCAGCGCCGCGCCGCGATCCTCCACGTCTTCAAGTTCCAGGCCGATCCGCGTGAGCGTGTCGGTGATTTCTTGCAATGTCGCATCGGTTTGCAGATGCGTCTTCAGCCACGAGAGGGAAAACTTCATCGCTCAGATGCCCTCGTGCAGCATCGTCGGCGCGAGGGGCGAAAAACCGTAGTGACGCAGCCAGCGGATGTCGGACTCGAAGAACGGGCGCAGGTCGGGGATGCCGTGCTTCAGCATGGCGAGCCGCTCGACGCCGATGCCCCAGGCGAAGCCCTGCCATTCGCGCGGATCGATGCCGCAGTTCGCCAGCACGCGCGGATGCACCATGCCGCTCCCGAGAATCTCCAGCCAGTCGCCGCCTTTGCCGAGTTCACCGGTGCGGCGGTTCCAGCCGATATCGGCCTCCATTGAGGGCTCGGTGAACGGGAAGTAGCTGGAGCGAAACCGCACCGGCAGGTCGGCGATGCCGAAGAACGTGCGGAGAAAATCGATCAGCGTGCCCTTCAGGTGGCCGAGCGTGAGGTCACGGTCGATGATCAGGCTCTCGCACTGGTGGAACATCGGCGAGTGCGTGGCGTCGTGGTCGGCGCGGTAGGTGCGGCCGATGACGATGACGCGGATCGGTGGCGTCTGCGTCAGCATGGTGCGGATCTGCACCGGCGAGGTCTGCGTGCGCAGCACAGGTGGCGGCTTGTTGCCCTGCGCTGGGAGGTAGAACGTGTCGTGGTCGGCGCGGGCGGGATGGTGCGCGGGGATGTTCAGGGCGCCGAAATTCATCCAGTCGGATTCCACGTCGGGACCCTCGGCGATCGCGCAGCCCATGGCACCGAAGATCGCGGCGATCTCCTCCATGGTGCGACTGATCGGGTGGATCAGGCCGGTCTCGCGCGGACGCGGCGGCAGGGTAGGGTCGAGGCGTTCAGCCGCCAGGCGGGAGTCAAGCTCGGCGCTCTCCAGAGCGGCGCGACGGGCCTCGATCCGGGCAGTGAGGAAGTCCTTGAGCCGGTTCAACGCGGCCCCGCGCTCGCGGCGCAGTTCGGGTGGGGCCTTGCCGAGGTCGCGCAGCAGTGCGGTCAGGCTTCCGTTGCGCCCGAGCGTGGCGACACGGATGGCGTCCCAGGCGCGCAGGTCGGCGGCGGCGGCCAGTGCGGCCTCGGTTTCTGCCTGCAGGACGGAAAGGTCGTCGGTCATGGCGTTTGCGAAAGAAGTAATGAAGCCGCAGATGAACGCGGCTGAACATGGTTGAAATCGTGCCTGACGACCTCCGGATGCGCCGTGCCGTCATTCCCGCGAAAGCGGGGACCCAGGGGGCTCGGCACCGTCCTGTGGGCCTGGGTTCCCGCTTTCACGGGAAAGACAAATGGGCGAGACAGCGTCAGGCGCAATCCGCGTTCATCTGCGTTCATCTGCGGTTCCAAATTGCCTTGCCGCCCGTGATGCGCAGACGGGATCAGAGCGCGGCCTGCACCTTCTTGACGATCTCGGCGAACGATACCGCATCGTCATAGGCGATGGCGGCAAGCACCTTGCGGTCCATCTCGATGCCCGCCTTCTTCAGCCCGGCGATGAAACGGCTGTAGGTCAGGCCGTGCTCGCGCACCGCCGCGTTGATGCGCTGGATCCACAGCCCGCGGAAGTCGCGCTTCTTGTTGCGCCGGTCGCGATAGGCGTATTGGAGCGACTTCTCCAGCCGCTGCTTCGCCGCGCGAAAGGTGGTGGAGGTGCGGCCACGAAAGCCCTTCGACTGCTCGAGGACCTTCTTGTGCCGGGCGTGGGTGGTGGTGCCCCGTTTGACGCGTGCCATGTGCCTGCTCCCTCAATCCAGCCCGTAGGGCGCCCACTGCTTCACCGTGCGGGCGTCCATGTCGGTGAGCACCTGCATGCGGCGGTTGCTGCGCTTGGCCTTGTGCGTGCGGGCGGAGAGCATGTGGCGTTTCATGCCGGGGCCGGCCTTCACCTTGCCGGTCGCCGTGATCTTAAATCGCTTCTTGACCGACGACTTGGTCTTCATCTTGGGCATTTTGTTCTCCTTTCTTGCGGCGGCCCGCGGCGAACGCAGGCGGTCGCGGCCGGGCATGCCCATTCCAGGCCCGGACGCGCGATCAGGGGCGGGTGTATAGCGGCGGGGGTTGGGGGAAGCAAGGCGACGAGCGCTGGCGAAGCGGCGCCAGGCGCAAGACGCAAAATCTCCCCCTCCGGCAAAGGAGGGGGAGAGTTGCCGGCACGATATTCGCGATCAGGTCCGGGGAGCGACGACCCGGATGCGGGCCATCATGCCGCCGTCCTCATGCTCGAGAATGTGGCAGTGGAAGACGAAGTCGCCGATCTCGTGGAACGGGATTTCCACAATCACCGTCGTCGGCTTGCAGGCTCCGCTGTAGAAGGCGTCGACCGAGCCATCGCATGAGTCGGTGTTGGCCGCCCGTGGCAGGGGCACGTTGTCGTGCAGTACCGAGCCCGTCCGCCGTGGTAGTCGGCAGCGTCGTGCCAGGAAGGTTTCCGCCCTGGAGCAACCGGAACCGGGTCTGGTGGATGTGGAAGTTGTGGTCCTCGGACGTCAGGTTGATCAGTTCCCAGGTCTCCTTGACCGCCGCACCCTGGGCTCCCAACGGCACGCACACCGTGGTGGTGGTCGGGTCGAAGGAGGTGATGGGCTTGCGCGTCGCTGCGATCTCGCGGCCCTTGTCATCGATCTCGACGTAGCCGAGCCCGAAACCGTCCACGCCGGGCGTCGGATCGCCGAAGTAGATGCGCCGGTGATGGCCAGCCGCCAGGGGCACGCAATCCGGCGAAGCGCGAAGGCCAAGCTTCAGGTCCGGATCGATCGCAATGGACGTCGCCTGGACGAGGTTTCCAGGATTGGCGGACCCGCTGACCGGCTTGCTCGCCGCGGCACGCGCCCCGGCAATGTCGATGAGCGAGAATGAACCGCGGGGCCTGAGCTGGGCGGGACCCATCAGACCGCCGGTGCCGGACATCGCGTTGCCGGCCTCCATGCCGAGGGCAAGCGGGGGCAGTACATTGGAACCCGCCGGTGTGAAGGTGACATGGGCCAGATCGATCCCGGGCCAACTGTCACCACCGGTGAAATAGAGATGCCGTCCGCAAGGTGGCGCTGGCAGATTTCTGTCCGACGACGCGAACCTCGGCCCGCGAACTGGGCATCAGGCGCAGGTGCGTCGTGCACAGGCCGGCCGGCCCTGAACCAGCGGTGGGACCGGGGCATGGCACCGGCCGGACCTTGCCGCCCAGGAGTTTCGCCATGGCGTCCTGGCCGCCGGCATTCAGCGCCAAGCTGTCGATCGCCACGCCGTCGATCGCAAGGACCTGCATCAGCACAGGCGCGTTGGTCGCGTCGTCGCCCATCCACAGATCGTAGGATCGGCTGCCGGAGGAGTTCACGATTCGCCAGATATCCCCGGCCGGGCCGACTTGAATGGACGGATAGACCTGCCCATTGACGGTATGGACCCAGGAGCCCGCCGGTGTAATCGGTGGCGGCTCCCGTAACGCCCGCGCAGAAGCCCTGCGGCGAACCGGTCGGAGGATCGCCGCAGAAGGTCGGCTCCTCCTGCGTGTTGATGGTGTCGTCCTCCAGGATCTGCGATGTCCTTCAGTGTCAGGTGACGGACGTTGCCGGCGCGGACCTGGGAGACGCATGCCGCGTTGGCGCACATGTCCTCGGGCGTGCCGATGGTGATGATCCCGGACATGCCCGCGGTCACCTGGTTCAGCGCAACGCCATGGACGTGCGGATGGAACCAGAAATGGCCCGAGGGGTGGTTGGCCGGGATCTGGATGGCATAGTCCACGGCGCCCGATGCGTAGTCCATGTCGGGGTGTCCCGCGCCGTGGCCGGCATGGCCGGCCGCCATGGCAGGTGCGCCGGGGACCGGATTGCCCGGATTGGCCGGATTGAGCAGTTCGACGAAGACGTAGTCGCCATACGGATCGCTCGGCCCTTCGGCACGATGCGGCTCGACGATCAGGCCGTGGGTGTGCAGGTTGGTCGGGTTGGCGATCAGCGTCGGGATTGTCCGCGAGATGCTTGGCGTCGGGGATCGGCGGCAGCTTGTTCACCAGGCGGATCTTCAGCGTGTCGCCGGGGTTGAGCTGCAGCCGCACGCCGCCCAGCGGATGGGATCCCGTTTTTGCAGGCATTCTGGTCGCGGGGCGGTGCGCTGGCAAACGTCGTAGACCCAGGCAGTTGGTGCTCACGCTTATCGGTGATGGCCGTCGGGACAGCGGCCGGCGACCATCACCAGGTCAAGCGCGCCGCGCTGGCTGGCGAACACGGGCGGTTCGGCCAATGGGGCGGCGGAGCCTGTGGCGGGGGCGAGCGTGGCCAGAAGGAGTGCACCGACCCCGGCCGAGGTCGCTAGGCGGTATGACATGATTCCGGAATCCTCACAAGAATGATTTCGGAATATACCGCGATCGTTACGTTACGTCAAACCGATTCCAGAATTATTCCCCACAAACAAATATTTGATCGCAAGCCTCGGCCGGCGACGGGTCCGGCAGTCCCGGCGGCCCCGGCGAGCGTCATGTCCGACCGGCGGGGCCTCATGGCCGCACATCATTGGACGGCCGATCCCGGCCGCCGTCCTCGCGGGTCAGCGTCGGGCCGGAGCCGTCTGCTCGTGAAGCTGCCGCGTGCGGGCCCGGCACTTGCCAGGCAACGCGGGCTTCAGACGGCCTCGAGCAGATCGGCGACCCGAGCAGTCAGCTGCTCCCGGTCGAATGGCTTGCGGAGCATCGGGACATCGGGGAGGTCGGACTGTATGGCCTCTGGGTCGGCATTGCCTGTTATAAGGAGAATTGGCAGCAGCGGACGACTTGCCCGCACTTCTCGGGCAACGGCCGCGCCATTCATGTCCGGCATAGTGAAATCGACGACCAGCAAGCGGATTGCACGATTGGCCTTTAGTACAGGAGAGAGCCTTGCGCCCGTTCGTTACCGGCAGCACCTGATAGCCTTTTCCCTGCAGCGCATCGCAAATGAATTCGAGAACGGCCGAGTTGTCATCGCAAACGAGTATTGCTCCGCTGTCGCGCTGCTCGCTGTACAACTCATGAACCGTGGTAGCCTCCGGCGGCGTATAGGCACGCGGCAGCCACACCTCCACCTGCGTGCCGTGACCGAGTTGGCTGCGGAGACGGGTGGCGCCGCCGGATTGGGTGACCACACCTTCCATGATCGACAGACCCAGACCGGTTCCCTTACCCGCTTCCTTGGTCGAGAAAAACGGTTCCGTCGCCCGTGCCAGCGTCGCCTCGTCCATTCCGCTTCCGGTGTCCGTAACCATAAGCACGACATATTGCCCCGGCGCGAGGTCGTGGGGTGCATCGGGGCCGGATTCCCCATTCGATGCGCTGATGGACAACGTCCCGCCCTTCGGCATTGCATCGTTGGCATTGATTGCGAGATTGAGGATGATCAGTTCGAGTTGGTTCGGATCGACCAGTGCAGGCCAAAGATCAGGGTTCGCGGCCACCGCGAGCCGCACGTCGGAGCCCAACGTGCGAAGCAGCGAACCTTGCATGCCTTCGACCAGGCCCAGAAGATCCACCGACCTGGGCTGAAGGACCTGCTTGCGCGCGAAGGCCAGCAGCCCCTGTGTCAGGGAAATCGCGCTATCGCCGGCCTTCAGGGCGTTTCGCAAGTACCTCTGAGCGTCGCTGTCGAGTGCGACCGACTTCACCATGCTGATATTGCCGATGATCACCGTGAGCAGGTTGTTGAAGTCATGCGCGATGCCACCGGTCAGGTTGCCCAGGCTTTCCATTTTCTGACTCTGGCGAAGCAGCTCCTGAGCACTTTCCCGCTCATGAACCTCAGCCTGCCACAGATTGACGGCATCGCGTTCGCGCTGCGCCCTCCGCAAGGCGATGCCGAGCGCCATCACGATGCCGGCCGTGGCACTCGCGGCGACCAGGCCATAGACTGTGAGGTTGGCATACCATGTTGTCAGGATCGCACTCTTGTCGAGGCTCAGACTGATATAGACCGGGTTCTTGGCTACCTTCGTAAAGACCGTGATCCAATCCACTCCGTTGGTTGCCAACGGTCCTCTGATGATGCCCGCATCGTTATGGCCGATCTTGCCGATCAAGGATTTTCCCACATCGGGCAGGCTCGGCTCAGACTGAGATTGCTGGCGGGATTGAGCGAGAACCGTGCCGTCCGATTTGAACATCGTGACAATGTCGGATACGTTCGGCGCGGCGGACGCCCAAAGGTCGACAATGTAGTCCGCCGAAATGGCGACCTGGGCAATCCCGTTGAACGCGCCGTCCCTCTCCAGACGCCGGCTCAGCGTGAACAGATAGCGCCCCGATCCGGGATCGGTACTCGGTTGACCGATGCAGCTTCCGACCACGTTCCTGCTCAGCGCAAGGAAGCATTGCTCGTCCGCGGCAGGCGGCGGCTCGTTGGGTTGCACATGAACCGTCGTGGCACGGAGTTTTCCCGCGGCGTCCACGACCACGATTGCGGATTCGTCGTCGAGCCGCCTGTCCATGACCTCCAGCTCGTGCAGGAGGTCCGCGGGAGACGGAATCGCATCCCAGTCACGGCCGCCCACGCGGTCCACGATCATGTCCAGGATCATTTCGTGGCCAGTGAACAGGTTCCCGGCCTGCTCGCGGAAGAGCGCTGCTATTCGGACGCCGTCATCTTCGGCGCTGTCGAGAATCGTGGCCCGATCCTTCCAGGCAGCGGCGGCGAACAGGAGTGCGGGAAGCAGAAATGCAACCAGGGTGAGCCACCGCAGCACCCGCACTGTCCCGCTCGCGTCCTTGTCCAAAAAGAGCATCAGGATCCCCGAGTTGCCGAGGGCGGCTCAGCCCTGCCCTGCCCGACAGCTGTCACGTTTTATTGCGGTGCCATGATAGACCGGTTGTCGCACGCCGGTCACGGGATAAGTTTCTGTTCCTGCGTTTCCCAGGGGCCCCGCGGTCCAGTGGCTCCGGTAGTGGACTGCTCCTCGGAGGGGAGCCGCGCCACCGGATGGCATCCGATCCTTCATGCCAGCGATGCAGCTCGGGGAGCTCCGGCCGGGGTCAGTCACCTCGCGGGACTGCGCCTCGAATTCGGCCAGCGTGTCACCGCGCGCCAGGCGTCGGCAATGTGCAGCCAACCCGGGTGCAGGTTGTCTCGGCCGCATCGGTCAGGCCGGTCGACCGCATCCAGCCCGGTCGGTCGAAACGGCGGGTTTCATAGCTGCGATGCGACGTCGCGTTGATGCGGAACTCCGCCCATTCGCGCCCATCCGTGCTGGCGACATCGGGTACGTCCGTGAGCACGTTCTGCTTCGGATGCCGTTGCAGCCACATCTGGCCGATCAGACCGGCAAGCTCCTCGACGCGCCGCATCGCATCCAGGATGGAACCGATCGGCTGGTAGTGGCCGATGAACGGATTCCATATCTCGAAGACAAAACCGTCCGCTTCGCTTCGACCCGCCTGTCGGGTGATTTTCAGCGACGGTCTACTCAATCTCTGTCGATTCACTGGTTTCTCCGGAAGCTCAGGACGGCGTGTCGCTCCTTTCGGGGGCGATCACGATACCGTCCTCGGCTCCTTTTTCGTCAGCTGCGTCGGATGGGTTTCCGGCCTCCGGATCGTCAGCGACGTCGGCCGGATGCAGCCGCCGACGCACATGCATTTGGTGCCAGGCTCCGGCCAACTCATCGCGACGTTCTACGAATGGGCCCAACGCCGGAGCCGGAAGGTTCGTTGATCGCCGGAAGGCAGAACAAGTCTCCACTCGGCGCAGGCGACTGCCTCCGCCATTGGCATCGTCGACTCTATGGTCAGCCGGATTTCGGCGTGTGCAGCTTGTCCGAGCAGGCGCGAGCGAGTGCGTTGTCGGGAGACGTCTTGCCTCCAACTGTCGCCCAGCCAGCCTTCATGACGAGGTCGCTGCGCGAGTATGACGACTGCTCGGCCTGGAACTTGGTAAGCGTGGCATGGTCGGGATCCTGCTGGGCCTTTGTCACGCAGAACGGGACGAGCGCAGCGACAACCGCCGTGTCGGACCGTTCCGTCGCGAGTTGGTCGGCAGTTCCCTGTGTCGTCCACCCAAGCTGGGAGAACCCGACAGTCGCCATTCCGATCGCACCTACCGCCGCGCCCCAAAGTCCGGGTTTCAGCCAAACAGGAATTTGCATGGATTTTTGCTTTGCGTTGTAGAAGGACTGATCTCCTCCCACCGACAAGTTAAGTATTTATTGAGGTGGGGGAGCGGCCCCGCCATTACATCGACCGCACGAAAATAAACCGGCCGGAATCGCGAGCCCTCTGGCCGGGCACTGCGACGCCTCTTGCGTATTGGCGGGATCCGGGCGATATATGCCCCGCTTTCCGTGATTGCGTGATTGGCGTTCTGTCCGATTCGGGCGATGCCCTCCCGGAATTCTCAGTTGTAACGCGTTCGCCCCATTGTCGCGCGGGCAGGCGAACATCAAGGCGCTCGCCTTCAGCCGCAGGCATGAACCCGCGGCGGCCGGCGCTGGAGCTTTTATCTACGTGCCATCGATTACCTTTGCACAGCTCGGCCTGGCCGAGCCCTTTCTGCGTGCCCTCGACCGGGAGCGCTTCCACCAGCCGACGCCAATCCAGGCAAGTGCCATACCTCCGCTGCTCGCGGGCCGCGATCTGCTCGGCGTCGCGCAGACCGGCACCGGCAAGACCGCTGCATTCGCGCTGCCGATGCTGCAGCACCTGGCAAGCAAACCGGTGGCAGTGCGCCGCTTCGGCACGCGGGCCCTCATCGTGGCGCCGACGCGCGAACTCGCCCTGCAGATCGAGGAAAGCCTGCACCGCCTCGGCGGCGAGCTGAAGCGCCGCATCGTCGCGATCCTCGGCGGCCTCAGCCGTTCGATGCAGGTCCAGCGAATGCGGTTGGGCGTCGACATCGTGGTCGGCACGCCCGGGCGGATCTGCGATCTGATGGCGACGGGGGAACTGAAGCTGCACCAGGTCAGCCACTTCGTCCTGGACGAGGCGGACCGGATGCTCGACCTCGGGTTTATCCGCGATATTCGTCGGATTGTCGCCGCCCTGCCGGCCGAGCGGCAATCGTCGCTGTTCTCGGCCACGATGCCACAGGAGGTGGGCCGGCTCGCCGAGACGCTGCTGCGCAATCCGGTGCGCGTCGATATTGCCCGCGACGACCCGGTCGTGCTGCCGATCGAGCAGCACGTGCATTACGTCGACCCTGCCGGCAAGCGGGCGCTGCTCGGCCGGCTGCTGACCGATCCGGCATTGTCGCGGGTCATCGTCTTCACCCGTACCAAGCGCGCCGCCGACCGCGTCGCCGAAAACCTCGATACCGGCGGCATCCGGGTGAGCGCCCTGCATGGCAACAAGAGCCAGCCCGCGCGGCAGAAGGCGCTGGAACAGTTCCGCAGCGGCCGTGCGCGCGTGCTGGTCGCGACCGACATTGCCGCCCGAGGGATCGACGTGACCGGCATCTCGCACGTCATCAACTTCGATCTGCCGGCCCAGCCGGAGGACTACGTGCACCGCATCGGCCGCACCGCGCGTGCCGGCGCGAGCGGCGTGGCCATATCGTTCTGCGATGCCGCGGAACACGGCACGCTGCGCGCGATCGAGCGCATGACCGGGACGGTGATCAACATCGCCGGCGGATCGCCGCCCAGCTTGCAGCCGACGCGCCAGCAGACACCGTCCCCGGCGAACCGCGCACCCCGGCGGGGACGCCGGCCGCGCGTCGTCCGCCTACGCCCGGCGGCGTGACATCCGATCGAAGGGCAAGAACGGATATCGCTTCATGCCATCGGTGCAATATATAGTCGGTTTCCCCACAGAGGATTCGCCCCATGAACAAGGGTAGGCAGGAACACTCGGACGACATCGCCTACCCCTCCGGCACCGCGTTCCTGCTGCTCCACCTGGCGTGCTTCGCAGCCTTCTGGACTGGGGTCACGCCGCGCGCCGTGGTGCTCGGCGTGGTGCTGTATCTGGTGCGCATCTTTGCGATCGGCGCGGGCTACCATCGCTACTTCTCCCACCGCGCCTTCCGCACCGGCCGCGTGTTTCAGTTCGTGCTGGCATTCCTGGCGCAGACCTCGGCCCAGCGCGGGATTCTGTGGTGGGCCGCCAATCACCGTCGCCACCACAAGTACTCGGACACCGAGCTCGATGTGCACTCGCCGGTGCAGCGTGGCTTCCTCTATTCCCATGTCGGCTGGATCTTCGTGCCGCGGAACAATGAGACCGACTATGCAATGGTTCGCGACATGGCCCGATACAAGGAGCTGCTGTTGCTCGACCGGCAGCCGTATCTGCCCGCGGCACTGCTGGCGCTGGCGACGTGGCTGATCGCCGGCCTGCCGGGACTGGTCGTCGGCTTCTGCTGGAGCACGGTGGTGCTGTGGCACGCGACATTCAGCATCAACTCGCTCGCCCACGTTGTCGGTCGGCGACGCTATGTCACCGGCGATGAGTCCCGGAACAATTGGCTGCTTGCGCTGCTGACCATGGGCGAGGGCTGGCACAACAATCATCACGCCTATCAGGTCTCGGTCCGGCAAGGCTTCCGCTGGTGGGAGTTCGACCCGACCTACTATGCGTTGCGCGCGCTGTCGTGGGTTGGAGTCGTGTGGGACCTGCATGTGCCGCCCAAGGCGGTGGTACGCGGCGAACACAGGCTGGGGCAGCTCGTCATCGACAAGGTTGCCTCACAGCTTGCCGTGTCGTTCCCGGTCAATCTCATCGCCAACCAGGTGCTGGAGGTCCTCGCGCGGGCGCCGGGCTGGAGCGATCTCAAGTCGCGCCTTCTGTCGGCACGTATGCAGGCGGAGGCGTTCTGGAGCGAAATCGACCTGCCGCAGGTCCCGACGCTCGATGAGGTCCGCCGCTATGCCAGGGCACGCCTCGCCCAGACGCCCTCCCTGGACGACATCGCGGTCTCGGCCCGCCGACGGCTGCTGGAACTGGTGCATTCGCGATTGGTTGAAGCGGCGCAGGCCCCCACCGTCGGATAAAGACCATGCCACGACGCGGCCGGGTGTTACCCGGCCGAGAGCCGCGCGCCCGGCGGTCGGGGGGGAGCGTCGCTAAGCTGGCCCCGACCACGCCCTGCGTCGGCTCTGCGTGGCGACGATCGCGGCAAATTCGGTTCGGGCCGATGCGTCGATCTCCCGTCCTTCCGCGCGACACCACGCCGCCAATTGGCCCGGACTGAACACCACGCGCATATAGGGGCGCTTCTGGCCCGTTTGCTGGCGAACGTGCGCCTGCCACTCGTCAAATGTCGGCGGCAAGCCCTCCGGATCCAACGCGCGGTGCGCCGCGTAGTTCTTCCGTGTGAACCAGACGATCGCCGCGGCCCGCATTACCGTCCTGAATCGGCGCGTGAAATTGCGTCCTGAGGCGGCGGTCGGCGGTCGGACACGAGCGGCACCGCGGCAGCAACGCCCCATGCCGGATGGCCGAGACACCCGATTGTCATCAGTACCCGCGCCATTTCCGGCCCGCCGGCGTCCGGATCGGATCGCCGGCATCCCATAGCCGTTTGTCCTGTGCGATCCAGCCGCTGGCCTCCGCCTCGGTGGCGAAACCATCCGCGGTCTGGGGAAGGGCGCCAAGCCTGACGACCTCGACAACGAAGCCGCCGCTGTCAATCCGCACGATCCGATAGTTTGCCTCGGCCATCAGTATTTATGGCACGTCGGAAGCGGCTTTGCACATTACAGTTGGAGTCGCTAACTTGAAACTGACGGACGACCATGCGATGGGTTATGCAGCCCAGACCTACCAACGTGCCGCCATCCGGCGTATGCTGGGCCGGAGCCCCGACCACAACCAACCATAGAGGATAGCTGTACTTTGCGCTCACCCAAAAACGACCGGCAATGGCAGCCTCGCCGACGCGGGTTCGATGACGACAACTTCTACGGCAACACGCCGCCGCCAGTGCCCTTCCCGTCCTTCGCGTCCAGTTCGGCCACACCCGAGGTGCAGGCGACGGTGAAATGGTTCAACGCCGAAAAAGGCTATGGCTTTGCCGCGTTGGCCGACGGCTCGGGCGATGTGTTCCTGCACGTCAATGCCCTGCAGGCCGCCGGACATCAGGCAGTCAGTCCGGGAGCGACGCTGCGCGTCCGCATCGGCAGCGGACAGAAGGGGCGGCAGGTCGACCAGGTCATCTCCGTCGATGAAAGTACGGCCGAGCAGTCGGCGCCGCGTCGGCCGCAGGTCGCGCGCCCCCGCTCGCAGGATGCCCCTCGTCGTCAGATCGATCTGAGTTCCGCGATCGAGACGCCGGGCACGGTCAAGTGGTACAACCCGGACAAGGGGTTCGGCTTCATCACCCCGCAGGCCGGCGGTAAGGATGTCTTCGTCCATGCGTCGGTCCTGGAACGCGCCGGGTTGGCGCCGTTGCAGGAGGGCCAGTCAGTGCGCATGGGTGTCGTGCAGGGCATCAAGGGTCCCGAGGCGGCAACGATCAGTCTGGACTGAGGGGTTTGCGTATGGATGACGGCTGGCGCCGTCACAGCGCCAGCGCTTCCTCTTCCCAGTGGCCGCGGACGAAACTCACGACCTCGAAGGTTCCGTCAGCGGCCCAGAGGATCCGGAGCACTCTCGCTCCATGCCAGATATCCAGCCCGTATGGCAAATTCGGCTGAGAACGCTGGCGCTCGATCGCGTGCCGATACCCTGGGGAGGATGCTTCTCCAGGGTTCAGCGCGCTGAACGGTGTCCAGTGGCGAAAGGTCCATGGGGCCATGCGGAGCTCGATCAGCCGCACCGTGTCGCGTTGGACCTCCAACGCGCCACGTTCGCGAAGGAGTGGCAGCACATGGTCACGGATCGCCCGTGCCCGGTCGTCGCTCGATGCTACAAGCCGGACGTTCACGGGGTTGCTCCCAGCGTTCGCTAAGCCGATGGCCGGTTACGTCGCGTTTTTGCGCAGCCTGGCGCTGCTCCTCAGTGGGCCTTCCGCGTATCGACCAGATCGGACCCGTTGAGGCAGAAGACCACCTCGCCATCACGTACCGTTCCGATCACGTCCGCATAGACATATGTCACGGCGTTGTGCGTCACCTCAAAGGTGAACAGCCGTCCCGTCGGGTGGCCATAATCCTTGCAGAATTCGTTGAAGTCGTAGGTTATCTGGCCGTCATACATTGATTCCGTTCGCATGATTGCTCCACGTTCGTGGCTACGGGTTGACAAGGGGTCGGCAGCGACCGTCGTGTTGCAAGAGTCCCCGCGGTCTTTGGATTTTGCGGCGCCCTCCGATAGTCCAGAGGTATTGGCAGGACACAAAGGTCCTTCCGGTCGAAGAATTCTTCTAGTCGGACACAGTCATGTCGGCATCAGCCGCCTGGGACACGGCGGCCGCCGCTCGCTGCACAGTCATGTCTTTCAGGACATGCACGCCGCCCGCGGTCGTAGCCAGCTTGACGCTGCCCTGTTCGTCGTAGATCGCCACAACATGGCGAGCGCTTACCACCACCAGGCCACCCCCGGCGGCTTCGAACGTGACCCAGTTCACCTGGTACCGCGAGCGATCATATAGGTGATGTAATCTGCCTGCGTCACGCCGTCGTACGACATGCTGAATGGCTTCTTTTGGACCGAGGACTTGACTTCAGTCGGTGCCGGTCTTGCCCGTCGGACGCGCTTGGCCGGCTGCTGCGAGGGCTGCCGGGCCGACTGAACCGCCGGGACGCTGAATTCCTCGGTCTGACGGGCCGACGCGCCGGACCTCGCTGCCGACCACGATGCGACATCCTTGCGCAGCTGGTCCTTCATCGCGTCCACCTGCCTGTCGGGTTCACCATCCGGATGATCCGTTTCGCTGGTTGGCGCTCTGCTCATCGGTGCTGTCCTTGTTGCTGTTGGTCGCCGGGCGCAGGGGTAGCGAATGACGCAACATCACCGCCGTCAAACCTTGCGGGTGGAACTCGACTGCATTGTCGCCATGATGGCGTAGGCGAGTGCCAAGGTGATGCACGCCAGCACCACCGCAGTTCGGGCGACGGGGCGACCGGCGACACGTCCCGGACGTCGCGCCGGTCTCACCGGCAACAACCCGGTCAGACGAGCAGCGATCACGACCGCATCGGAAAGACCCCAGAGGCTCCTCGGCATGCCAGCAATCGTTCGAGCGAGACTATCGGTGGCTTCCGCCTTCGGCAGCTCCGCCAGCCGACCCGCCTCCCGCCATGGGTCGTTGCCCTGACGAGCAAGCACCGATGCAACGCTCAATATCATGCCGTTTGCTTCTGTCCCGACGTCGGCAAACAGGAATTCGTTAAGATCCGATCGCTGCAGGGCAGTCACATCGATCGTTGCCACCAAACATTCCTAAATTGTGTCGGAGATCACGACTGGTCGTAAGCACGGTTTGTTCTGAATACAAGTCCCGTCTACCTCGTAGACGACCGGCCAGGTTCGACCGTTTTCTGTCGACAATCCCGCCAAACTCTTCAGCCGCGGCTGCAACTAGCCATAGAGCACAACAACTTGTGCACCCTGGGCATGTATCTGGCCCCGTGCCATACCATATGCAAGGCATGGCACAACCAATCTATAATGTGTTTGTTCGACAGGATGGTAGTTACGGCGTCGCCCTGAGCCAGCTCGGAACGCTGGTCCGGACCGCGACCGGCTTCGCAGCGGAGGTTGAGGCGCGCGAATGGATAGAGCGGGACAGGCTGCTCGATCAGGACGAACGGCCGTCCGCGCCCGCGATCCCGCCATGCCAGGCGCCCATTGATGTGGCGCAAGACGGATGTCCGATCGAGGCGCCGTGAATGGTGATCGACGGTGCGGCATGGTTGGTACTTATCCCGATCGTCGTGCTGGCATTGGCCGTTTGGCGGGCAAAGGCATGACGTCGCGCCTTTAACAACCGACCGATGCGGCGCGAGGTTGGGTCAAACCCGCCTAGACTCCGCGCGCCGGGATTCGGCACATCGCCCTATTCGTCCCCGACACCCCAGATAATTTCAGGATCCTGGTCGACGCGGCACCGGATATTGCCGTATTGGCACCGGATGCGTGGCGTCAAGAGCGCTTTCCACGGCCTCGGCGCCTGAAGCCCGGCAGCAGGCCGCCGCGGCCGTCACTTCGGCCGAGATCCGCGCCAGGACGCCTTCGAGACCCGGCCCTGACGTGGTGTTCAACTCCTGGGCCGCGCGACGCAGCGCTTCGCGACGCAGCAGACGGGTGGTCATTGCATCGAACTCAGGATCGGGCCGGTCCTGATCCACCATTGGACCCTCCTTCG
Organism: uncultured Alphaproteobacteria bacterium; assembly: GCA_963794185.1. Taxonomy (GTDB): domain Bacteria; phylum Pseudomonadota; class Alphaproteobacteria; order Acetobacterales; family Acetobacteraceae; genus JAMXLO01. The sequence continues at coordinate 25,570 of CAWCDM010000078.1, forward strand.
CACGCGTGCCACGTCAATGCGCGTGAAGACGTGGCACGCTGCGTTTCAGCCGTTAGCGTAATCGGAGCTCAGTAGCCCCGGTCACCGATGTGGTCATTCGATGATCCGTCGCCGCCGGCTGGCCTTTCCTGCCGCTCGGCGACCATCGCTTCCGTGGTGAGCATCAGCGAGCCGACCGATGCGGCGTGTTGCAGGGCCGTCCTCACCACCTTGGTTGGGTCGATGATGCCCGCCTTCACCAGGTCCTTGAACTCGCCGGTCTGCGCGTCGAAGCCCCAGTTGTACTCGTCGCGGTCGAGGATCTTGCCCGAAATCACCGCGCCATCCTCGCCAGCATTCTCGGCAATCTGGCGCAGCGGGGCCTGCACCGCCTTGCGCACGATCTCGATGCCGACGCTCTGATCGTCGTTGTCCGCCTTCAGCTTGGACAGGATCAGCGACGCGCGCGCCAGGGCGACGCCACCGCCCGGCACGATACCCTCCTCGACCGCCGCGCGGGTCGAATGCAGGCTGTCATCGACGCGGTCCTTGCGCTCCTTCACCTCGACCTCGGTGGAGCCGCCGACGCGGATGATCGCAACGCCGCCGGCCAGCTTCGCCAGCCGCTCCTGCAGCTTCTCGCGGTCGTAGTCCGAGGTTGTCTCCTCGATCTGCGCGCGGATCTGCTTGCAGCGGGCGACGATGTCCTGCTTCTTGCCGGCGCCTTCGACGATCGTGGTGTTCTCCTTGTCAATCAGCACCTTCTTCGCCTTGCCCAGCATGTCGAGTGTGACATTCTCCAGCTTGATGCCGAGGTCGTCGCTGATCACCTGGCCGCTGGTGAGCACCGCGATATCTTCGAGCATCGCCCTGCGGCGATCGCCGAAACCGGGCGCCTTCACCGCGGCAACCTTCAGTCCGCCGCGCAGCTTGTTCACCACCAGCGTGGCGAGTGCTTCGCCTTCCACGTCCTCGGCGATAATCAGCAGCGGACGACCCGATTGCGCCGCCGCCTCCAGGAGTGGCAGCAGTGCCTGCAGGCCCGAGAGCTTCTTCTCGTGGATCAGGATGTAGGGTTGATCCAGTTCGATGTTCATCTTCTCGGCGTTGGTGATGAAATAGGGCGACATGTAGCCACGGTCGAACTGCATCCCCTCGACGATATCGAGTTCGGTCTGCATGCCCTTGGCTTCCTCGACCGTGATGACGCCCTCGTTGCCAACCTTCTGCATCGCCTCGGCGATCATGCGGCCGATTTCGGCCTCGCCATTGGCCGAGATGGTGCCGACCTGCGCCGTCTGAGCCTGGGTGGTGATCTTCTTGCTGCGCTTCTGCAGCTCTTCCACAAGTGCGGTGACCGCCTTGTCAACGCCACGCTTGAGATCCATTGGGTTCATGCCCGCAGAGACCGCCCTGGAGCCCTCTCGCACGATCGCCTGCGCCAGCACGATCGCCGTCGTGGTCCCGTCGCCGGCCACATCGTTGGTCTTGGAGGCAACCTCGCGCACCATCTGCGCGCCCATGTTCTCGAACTTGTCGGAAAGCTCGATCTCCTTGGCGACCGTCACGCCATCCTTGGTGATGCGCGGCGCGCCGTAACTCTTGTCGAGGATCACGTTGCGACCTTTCGGGCCGAGCGTGATCCGTACCGCCTCGGCGAGCGTGTCGACGCCGCGCATCATGCGCTGACGGGCATCGCCACCGAACCGAACGTCCTTGGCAGCCATTTGCTTATCCTTCCTGAGATCGATGATGTGGCGGTATCACGTGGCCTTAAATCCTGCTGGCCGGGACGTCCTCGATGATTGCTCGAGAAATTCGCCTCGGCTTTGAGATGACGGATCGCCCGATCGCACAGGAGACCTGCGCTTCGCTGCTATTCACCCCTGAGAGTTTCCGCCATCGGCAATTGGCAGCCGAGCGTTGGCAGCCGCCACCGCGAGATATCTCGCCAGTAGCGTCACGTTAGCACTCTCCTCATAGGAGTGCTAGTGCCTAGATTGAGAACATAGTGTGATTTTGCACTCCCGGCTTGCCGGCGCAAATCGGAATTCGCGTCCGGCACGAAGTGGGTGTAAACGACCCGAGCATATGTCGATCGAAACACCCATGGGCGATTCGCGGTTCTTCGCCCGAAGCAGCCCGCATGGCCTTGCAGCCATCGCGACCACGGCGAGGGGAACTGCACCCGCGATCGAGCGAATCTTCCTTGGCGTCGCCCCGCTGCAATCAGCGGGACCGGACCAGGTCAGCTTCCTCGATAATCGACGGTATGCGGTTGCGCTTGAACACACCATGGCAGGCGCCGTCATCGTGCATCCCGACATGCTCGAGCGAGTTCCCATCGCAACCATACCGATCGTCACCACCGCGGCGTATGAAGGATGGGCTCGTGTCGCCGCACTGTTCCATCCCGCGCCGCCGGCTTGTCCGGGCGTTCATGACTCCGCGATTATCGCCGATACGGCGCGCGTCGATGCGTCCGCGGAAATCGGTCCTTACGTCGTCATCGAGGCTGGCGCCGAGATCGGGCCTGGCTGTCGCGTCGGTTCATTCGTGTCGGTCGGCAAGGGCGTGACGATCGGCCGCGATTGCCGGATCGGTGCTCATGTGAGCCTGAGCCATGCTCTGCTGGGTGCACGCGTCTACATATACCCAGGTGCGCGGATCGGGCAGGAAGGCTTCAGCTTCGCCGCCACTGATGCTGGCTTCCTCAGCATTCCGCAGCTGGGACGCGTGATCGTCGAGGACGATGTGGAGGTCGGCGCCAACACCACGATCGACCGGGGATCGACGCACGACACCATCATCGGTGCGGGATCGCGCATCGATAATCTCGTCCAGATCGGCCATAATGTCCAACTGGGACGTTGCTGCGTCATTGTGGCCCAGGTGGGGATAGCCGGATCCACAATCCTCGAGGACTTCGTTCAGGTCGGCGGCCAGGCTGCCATGGCGGGCCATCTGCGAATTGGGCAGGGGGCGCAGATTGGCGCGCAGGCCGGAGTGATTTCCGATACGCCGGCCGGTGCGGTGTTGTTGGGCAGCCCCGCGCAGCCGCGAAAGGAATTCTTCCGTCAGGTGATCGCACTGAAGCGCTTGATCCGAAAGCCGCAATGATCCGTGCATGTTCCTTGTCGCCGAGCAACGCGAGCTTGCAGCGCGAATCCGTGCCGATTCTGCAGGTGGAAATTGGTTCGCTTGCTGGCAGATATTCCGGATCGCGGTATTAGCTGCCAGCGAATTCGCGGATTTGTGGTGTCATCAGGGACGATTGATGCTATGCTGCTATTATGGTAGATAGTTCCTATCGCGTGGTTCCTCGGAAAGACAGCGGCTTCGACGTCGAGATGGGCAAACCGGACGGACGCAAGAAAACGGTACCGGGATTTCGCAGCGAACACGAGGCGAATGCGTGGATCGTCCAGGCTAAGCGGTTGATACGCGACGCGGGCCCGTGGACTCGCCTGGCACCCAGGAAGCCGGTTTCCGAGGTAGCCAACGAAGCGGCGAATGCACCGTCGCCCTCTCGGATTGAGGCGAATCAGGTTCCAGATGCCATCAGTGGCGCCGCGCCACGGCGGTCCCGCGCCAGATCGGGACGCGAGCGCTAAGGGGCAAACCGCTTAAGATCGTCTCACGTGCGCTGGCCTTGCCTTTTGAATCTTGCCAGAATATGCCCATATTTGGCCTCCCTACAGATCAGGTGGAAAAATTGACAGCTTCGACTGTGGTTACGGTAGCGATGGTGAATGCCGCTTTTGGCGCGACGGCGGCACTGGCGAAGCCCCAGGATGCCGATCCATTTCGCAAGGGCGACTTCGTGGTCTATCCTGCACATGGAGTTGGCAAGGTTGACCGCGTCGGCTCCGAGGTGATCGCCGGGCATCGGCTGAATTTGATCCATATCTCGTTTGCCGAGAACCGGATGACGTTGCGCGTCCCAGTCGCTCAGGCGCGTGCCGCCGGTTTGCGGAAACTCGCGAGTCCCGATGCACTGGCCGATGCGCTGGCAACCCTGCGCGGCCGCCCTCGCGTCAGCAGGCTGATGTGGGCGAAGCGTGCGCAGGAATATCTGGCAAAGATTAATTCGGGTGATCTCGGGGCGCTCGCCGAGGTTGTTCGCGACCTGCGAAGCTCCGGCGACGGCGCCGGCAGCAGCTTCAGCCAGCGCAATCTGTTCGAACTGGCGCTCGACCGGCTTGCTGCCGAGTTCGCGGCCGTCTCCGGGACCGACAGGGCGGGCGCGATCGACCAGCTCACGCAGGCCCTGAATCGGCCTGGCCGAGCTGATGTCGATCATGCCGACGGGGAAAAGACCGAACGGGTGGCAGCGTCGGCGTGCGCGTGACGGCCAGTTTTCCCTGGCAAAGCCCGATCCGAATCCCTATTTACCGAGCACGGCGCTTTTCGGCCTGGGCGGCCTGTGCCTTCTCTTGCGACGCTGTCGCATCCGGCGCTCCCCAATGTGAAAAGTATTTCGGCCCACGTTTTGTGGGCCGCCGGGTTGCACGGAGACATGCGATGTCGCAAGGCACGGTCAAATGGTTTAACGCTCAAAAGGGCTTTGGCTTTATCCAGCCGGATGACGGGTCGAAGGACGTCTTTGTCCATATATCGGCTGTGGAGCGTGCCGGGTTGAGCGGACTGAACGAGGGCCAGAAGGTCGGCTTCGACCTCGAACAGGGCCAGCAGGGCAAGACTTCGGCGACAAACCTGAAGTCGGTCTGAGTGTCAACGCCGATGCTGCCGTCGGCAGCATCGGCTTGAGACGGAGGACGGTATGCAGCATCACAAATTTGCTGTCGGCCAGATGGTCGACTTCCTGCCCGGTCCTGGCGACACCAATGTGCCGCGTGGCAAATACAAGGTTCAGCGCCTGCTCCCAAGTGAGAGTAGGGATCTGCAGTATCGTGTGAAGCACGCGGCGGATGGGCACGAGCGCGTCGTGCTGGAAAGTCGGCTCACGGCCCGACAAGGGATCCTCGGCTAGTTCGGCGACTTATTGAAATGGACCGAGTACCGGCGTTTCATGCTGAAAGCCAGCAGAACGAGGGGATGATGGCATTCAAGCCTAACTACAATCAGCAGCGTGCCGAGCGGAACCGCCTCAAGCAGGCGAAGAAGGATGCCAAGCTGCGCGAGCGTGACGAGGCGGTCACCCGCCGCAAGGCGGAACAGGAGACAGCACCTTCGGTTGACCCGGAATCGCAAGAGTCGCGCGATTCGTAGTCGTGTGCTGGCCGAGACAGGACCATTATCATGAAACGTCGTACGCTTGGCAGCTTCGTCTCATTCGATGTCACATATGAGGACGGGACCCGCAGCTCCAATCGGAAGGTTCCGAGTTCAGTGCTGGAGGCAATCGAGGGGGAGGCTGCAGTGGAGGCCGCCATAGCGACACAGGATCGCAAGATCGCTCTTGCGTCCGGTCGTCCCCAGGGTGTCATCAAGTCGCTGACGCGTTCGCGGACGTGATGACGTGGCTGCAGATTCCAACGACCCGAACCAGTGACCCTTGATCACCGCTGGTTTCTCGCTTCATGGCCGGGCTTGTCCCTATAGGATCAGGATAAATTCCTGGACGGCGACGAGTGTCTTTCCTCCCGTCATGGCCTCGCGTGTCCAGGCGATCCCCGCCAGCGCCGGTGCCGTGGCAGATGGCCACGACACACCCGGCCATGGGGTTGAGGGACTGCGGCCTCCAACTGACGCATTCTTGACGCATTCTCCATCCAGCCGTTATCCAGATGCCTATGGGACAAGCCCGGCCAAGACGGTCCATGGGCGGCAGGGTCAAGTCAACAACGGGGGTGGCTGTTACAACTCAGGTCCTCTTGCCGGTGGCATCCAGAACCAGCAATCCGGTCAGAGCCGACACGTTCGAAACGTGGCGGAAATCGTGGATAAGAGCGAGGCTCGCCGCAATCACCTGCCCGGCAAGACCGGCGACAGGCACCAAAGTGCGGTATTTGGCGTCCACATCGCTCCATGAGATCCCGAGCGAAGCTGCGCCCTTAGGGACATAGACCGCGTTCGTCACAGTCCGGCCGTCACGGGTGCGAATGGTGACCGTCGCGCCCTGTCGATAGCGCGCGGCATTGTCAGTGGGCGGGGGTCCGATGACAATTCTGTCGATCAGGCGATGGATGATCGGGTCAGCGATTTTCGCCGCGCTCGCATGCACCCAGGAAAATTCGCGGTCTGCCACTCCTGCCGCAATGAAATAGGCCGGACTGTGCGCCATGCCGATCAGGTCCGTCGGGTGCAGCGGACCGGTCAGCGCCGTCATGCCGGGGCGCGATATCGTGATGCTCGCGACCTCCTCCGCCGCGATCTCGCCTTCTCTTGCAGCGTTTGCGGCCGCTTCGCCGAGAGCGTGATAGGGATGCCCGCCGGGCGCCAGCTTGATTGCCATGTCGGTGAGAATATCCCAGCTCTGCCCAAGGCCATGCGTCGCGATCGCACCGGCGGTGGCGCCATCAACGCCGCCAATGGTCTCGAAAAATCCCAGCCGGGTCTCGAGCACGCTTTCCTCGGCCAGGTATCCCCGCTGCGCGGCAAGTGCGGCGTTGACCCCGAGCATCGCCGCAAGCCCGGCGTGATATTCGCGCGCGACACTGGTGTTCGCAGCGGTGGCAAGCCCACCGATCGAGGTCGCCGACAACGCGATCGCCTGCGCCATCCGCGGCGCATCCAAATGCAGCAGCCGCCCGGCCGCGACCGCGGCGGCAAAGATCGCGCCGAGGCAGCCGTGAAAGCCGCGATTGCGAAAGCCCGGGGTGATCGCCTCGCTGATCCGCCCGGCCGCCTCGTAGCCGCAGACCATCGCTGTCAGCACCGCCTCGCCATCGGCGCCGTTGCGCTCGGCGATTGCCAGCGAGGCGGCGGTCAGCGGCGTCCCGGCATGGATGATATTGCGCAGGTCGCTGTCGTCGGATGCTGCGGCGTCGCTCATCACCGCATTCACCTGCGCCGCGTCGGCAATCGGCAACCTGGTGCCAGTGTCGAACCATATCGACGCGTCCGGTCGTCCGCCGCGCTCGCGGGCGAGGTCGCGGATGATGCCTGCAGATTGCAGCCCCGCGCCGCACGCTGCGCTGGCGATGGTGCTGGCGATCAACATCGCCGCATGGTCGATCGCCTGCGGCGGCAGCTCGGCGCTGCCAGTCGCTGTCAGGAATTCGGCCAACTGGCGGGCAACGGTCATGACGCGCTCCTCCGTATTTCCGGGCCGCAGCATAGACTGGGTTTGACCCGATCGCGGAATTCCCCCAGCGTGCCGGTCGCCGCAGACTACGCTGCGCAACACCTGCGAGGAGGAGTACGACCATGAACTTCGCCGTCCAGCATGTGCACCTCAAGACGCGCGATCCCAAGCAAACCGCACAATTCTACGTCGACAACTTCGGCGCGACCATGAAGGACGAAATTCCCGGGCGCGGTTTCCGCGTTGATCTGCATGGGCTGCAACTCAACATCACCGGCCTGATTGCCGCACAGAACCACGAGCAGCACTACGGTATCGAACACATGGCCGTGCAGACCGACGACTATTCCGGAACGTTGACACAGCTCAAGAAGAACGGTGTGCGCATCCTGGAGGAGTTGCCGCCCAACAACGGCCGGCACGTCTGCTTCGTTGAGTGCCCCGACGGCGCGCAGATGGAGATCATCGAAAAGACGTAGGCGCGATCGCGCTCGTTAGCCAGCGCCGCTCTCGTCATTCCCGCGCAAGCGGGAACCCAGGTATGCGATCAATCGGATGTCGGTGCCTGTGATTCCACGGGTCCCCGCTTTCGCGGGGATGACCGCGGGATTTGACGGCATCCCGCGCATGGGCCAGCGTCCCATTTGCCGCGGCGCCATATATGCGTAATGTGACCGTCGTTCGGATTTTTCGTAACCGGGCCCGATCGTGGCCGCCCGATGTCAGGAGGAAACATGGCTGAAATCAAAGGCGCCGACTTGCTGGCGAAAAGCCTCAAGGAACAAGGCGTGCAATATATGTTCGGCGTGGTCGGGTTCCCGGTCGGTCCGCTCGCCGAGGCAGCACAAAAGGTCGGCCTTCCCTATATCGGCATGCGCAACGAACAGACCGCGTCCTACGCCGCCGGCGCCGTCGGCTACCTGACCGGCCGCCCGGGCTCGTGCATCGTCGTGACCGGTCCGGGCGTCATCCACGGTCTCGCCGGGCTGGCGAACGCGCAGCAGAATTGCTGGCCGATGCTGCTGATCGGCGGCGCATCGGAGACCTACCGCAACGGCATGGGCGCCTTCCAGGAAGAGCGCCAGGTGCTGGCCGCGACGCCGCTCTGCAAATGGGCGCACGGCATCGAGCACGTGCACCGCATCCCGTTCTACGTCGAGATGGCGGTCCGGCAATCGATCTACGGCCGGCCCGGCGCCACCTATCTCGATATCGCGGACGACATCATCACCGGCTCATGCGACGCCGACAAGGCGGTCCAGGCCGCGAAATGCCCGGACCCGCCGCGCATGCAGACGATGCCGGAGTACATCGATCAGGCGCTGAATGTGCTGCAGTCGGCCGAACGGCCGCTGGTGATCATCGGCAAGGGCATGGCCTTCTCGCGCGCCGAGGACGAGGTGCGCGCGTTCATTGAAAAAACGCAATTGCCGTTCCTCGCCTCGCCGATGGGCAAGGGCGTAATGCCCGACGACCATCCGCTGTCGGTCGGCGCGGCGCGCAGCCTCGCGCTGCAAAACGCCGATGTCGTCTTCCTGATGGGTGCGCGCTTCAACTGGATCATGCATTTCGGCCTGCCGCCGCGCTACAACAAGGACGTCCGCGTCATCCAGCTCGACATCGAGCCGGAGGCGATGCACCAGAACAAGCCGGCCGAGGTCGCGCTGGTCGGCGACGGCAAGGCAATCGTCGGGCAGCTCAATCAGGCCCTCGGCGCACGTCAATGGTTCTACCCGAAGGAGACGGCGTGGCGCGCGGCGATCACCAAGAAGTCGGCCGAGAACGCGGCGCTGATCGCACCGCAGATCGCCGATGACTCGGCGCCGGGCGGCTACTACCGGCTGCTGCGGGATGTCGCTGCCTGGACGCCGAAAAACGCGATCATCTGCAGCGAGGGCGCCAGCACGATGGACATCGGCCGCACCCAGCTGCCGAACTTCAACCCGCGCTCGCGGCTGGACGCCGGCAGCTATGGCACGATGGGTGTCGGCCTTGGCATCGTCATCGCCGCCTGCGTCGTGCATCCCGACAAGCCGATCATCCACGTATCGGGCGACTCGGCGATCGGCTTCTCCGGCATGGAGATGGAGACGCTGTGCCGCTACGGGATGCCGGCCAAGATCGTCGTGTTCAACAACGGCGGCATCGGGCCGGGCATGGAACAAATTCCGAACAACCCGATGCTCAACATGCGGCCGAACACGCTGATCTGGGGCGCCCGCTACGACCTGATGATGCAGGCGTTTGGCGGCCACGGCTCCTATGTTGAGGACCCGAAGGACCTGCGCGGCGCGCTCGACGAGGCGATGAACTTCAGGGGGCCCGCGCTGGTCAACGTTAAGCTCAGCCAGGGCTCGCAGCGGAAGGCGCAGGAGTTCCGCTGGCACAGCTAGGCTTTTTACCCGAACACCTCGCCGTCCAGGGTTTGACCCTGGATGGTGGGGGCGCGCGGCTGAACGCCGCGACACCCGCCATCGACAACATCGTACTGAATGGGTGACCACGGGTGATCAGAAGATTCCCGTGGCCATCCCCATGGCCAATGCCGCCCCGATGTCGCGGCAGCGGTCCAGATCATCGGAATGGATGACCTTCGGCGCCAGAATCGCGTCCGGCGTCTGGGCGTGCGTGCACACGATCAGCGGATGTGCGATCGCGCGGAGCCGCCACCCCGTGGCGATGCGGGCAATCTGGCGGGCGGCGTTCTCGCCGTCGCTGCCGGCGCAGACAAGCACAGCATAGGGCCGGCCATTGATGCGCTCCAGCACCTCGTAATACGCCCGGTCGAAGAACTCTTTCATCTGACCGGCGATTGCTGCCAGGTTCTCCGGTGCGGCAAAGATGTAGCCGTCGGCTGCAAGAACGTCCTCACCCTGCGCTTCGGACGCTGTCAGCCGACGCACGCGGACGGCCGGTTCAAGCCTGGCGCCGCAACATGCGGCCTCGGCCATCTGCCGCGTACCGCCGGTGCGGGAATGGAAGACGATCAGCAGCGTTTTCATTCGCGCCGGTCTCGCGTCTTGCAGCCGGAACGGCTGTCACGTGCTCTCCCGATAAATCGATGCCTGTCCATGTCAGTCAGGGCGCGCGTCCTTTCTGGTTGCCCTGCATGGCCTGCCAGGTCCGCAACGGCATCGCCGGACCGTCGAAGCCCGTTACCCCGAGCGGTGCCAGCGCATCCAGAATGGCGTTGCCGACAGCGGGAAACATGCCGACCGCGCCGGCCTCGCTGCAGCCCTTCACGCCGAGTGGATTCGTGGTGCAGCGCGTCCCGTTGAAATCCAGGTCGAACGCGGGAAGATCGTCGGCGCGCGGCAGGGCATAGTCCATGAATGAGCCGGCCACCAACTGCGCCGATTGCGCATCATAGACCGCGTGCTCCAGCAGTGCCTGGCCGGCGCCCTGGGCGATCGCGCCGTGCGCCTGTCCCGAGGCGATCATCGGGTTCACCAGCACGCCGTAGTCATCCACAGCGGTATGGCGTGCGAGGATCACAAGGCCGGTGTCGCGGTCGATCTCCACCTCGACGACATGCGTGCCGTTGGGAAACGTCATCGCCTCACGCGTCCATGCGTAATACGTATCAAGCGGCGCACCCGCGTCACGCGCGCAGGCGGCCACGGCGGGCAGCGACATCGACATGTTCGTGCCGGCGACAACGAAGCGGCCTTCCTCGAAGTGGATATCCGCTTCCGCTGCCTCGAGCGCATCGGCGGCGATGCGCCTGCCCTTGGCGATGATCTCATCGGAGGCGCGCCAGATCGCCGTGCCGCCCATGTAGGTCGCCCGCGAGCTGCCATGCCCGCCGCCCGCCGCGATGAGGTCGGTATCCCCCTGACGCAGCCGAATGCGGTCATTGGACAGACCGAGGCGATCAGCAAGTATTTGCGGGAACGTGGTCTCGTGGCCTTGGCCGATGGTCTGCGTCCCGGTGATCAGCGACACCGTGCCATCGTCGTCGAACCGTATATCGACGTTCTCGTGCGGCGAACCGCCGGTTCCCTTGATGTGACAGGCAAATCCAAGCCCACGCAGGCAGCCGCGCGCCTCGCTGTCGGCACGACGAGCGGCGAAGCCGGGAAGGTCCGCGCGGGCGAGCGCCCGATCGAACGTCTCGGCAAAATGGCCGCTATCCA
>CAWCDM010000079.1:0-10061 GCA_963794185.1 uncultured Alphaproteobacteria bacterium
TGTGAGTCGACTGCTTGCTGTCAAAAGTGCGATTGCTCTGCGAGTGTAGCGTGTGAACACCCAACCCGTCTGACATGCTGACCGATTGAATGCCGTAGTTGTAGCAACCGTGCGGTGCCTCACTGCCCCACCACCGGCGAGCATGATCATCCAGTCTATTGAACCTGCTGCCAGGTTGGGCTTTCAATCCTTCCTCCACGTGATAATCCGGTTTATCAGTGGCGCCTCGCAGGCCCCAGAAACGACAGCGCCGCAGGATTGACGATGTCGGGTCGGTCGCGATGGACGTTATGGCCTGCCCCTTCGACGGTGATTGCCCGCGTGGCGGGCCGCAGCGTCCGAAACCTTTTGGCGATGATACCTTCAAACGGTGCGCTCTCAGTGCCGTTGAAGAATAGCACCGGGGGCCGAAGATCGCTGATATCTGCGTCCGTCACCTTGAGGTTGAGTAACCCGCGCGCATGGGGGCCGACCATTGGGGCGGAGGTGGCGAGCGATTGCACGCGTTGGCCTGCGATTTCGCGTCCAGCTTGATCCACGTCTCGCCGCCAACAGACGCCATGAGCGCCCGCACGCCTGCTTCCGGACCGCCGGCTTCAGCCGCTGCTGCGATCGTTTCGTGAGCTGTTTCGATTGGTGCCCGATCGGGTGGCGGCAGGACAGACAGCAGGGTCGGCTCGATAAGCACGAGGTATTCCACCCGCTCTGGGAAGCGGCAGGCGAATACGAAGGCAGTTACGCCGCCGCCGGAATGTCCGGAAGACTCGCGCGATTAAGGCCCTCGGCGTCGAGGATGGTTCGGAGATCATCCACACCACTCGAGCCAGCGCCGTAGCTGGTGGGCAAAAGGCCGTCGCTACCATCGTGGCCGCGCGCGCTTAGCAGGATGAGCCGGTGATGTTCTGCCAATTCGGCGCGCTGACGCGAGAAACTCGCGCGACCGGAAAGGATACCGTGTAGCATCACCAGAGGTGGACCGCGTCCGACAACCTCGTATTCGAGACGTGCGCCATCTGCCGCGCAGACCGAGCGGACTTCTCCGGGACGTTGCGTTGACCGACCTGACATGGCGCCGTTCCTCCCGGTCCGATTTTCGGTTCCCATGCGGCCAGACATGACAGAAATCCCGAAAACCATCCATCTGCCATCACCGGCAAGGCGCTCCTTGTGGCCGCCCCTTTCGGCATCCATGCTTGCGCTTCCTGAACTGCATGGACGAAGGCTCCATCCGGGGCATCAGTCGCAACACTAGCTAAAAGATGGGGGCGGCAATGAGCGGAAATCTGGCAGATTTCAGCGGCAATATCCCACAGAACTACGACAGCGGCATGGGACCGATCATTTTCGCAGGCTATGCTGCGGACATTGCGCAGCGGATTGCCTCCCACGCGCCGTCCAGCGTGTTGGAGACGGCTTCCGGCACCGGCATCGTCACCCGCGCCTTGCGCGACGCGCTGCCCGCCAGCACACAGCTAACTGCGACCGACCTCAATGTGGATATGCTGGAGATCGCCCGGGCAAAATTCCGTTCAAACGAGCAGGTGGCATTCCAGCCGGCGGACGCCACGGCGCTACCATTTCCCGATGCGTCATTCGACGCAGTCATATGCCAGTTCGGCGTGATGTTCTTCCCTGATAAAGACAAGTCCTATCGGGAGGTCCGCCGCGTGCTCGCCCCTGGCGGCCGCTATATGTTCAGCGTTTGGGACGCGCACCGCTACAACCCGTTCGGCCGGATCGCGCACGAGGTGATTGGCAGCTTCTTCCCGGCCGATCCGCCAAAGTTCTACGAGGTGCCGTTCAGCTATTATCTGATCGACCCGATCAAGGAGTCCCTCATTGCCGCTGGGCTTGATGGGATTGAGGTTTCAGTGGTTCGGCAGCACCGATCGGTAGCGGATTTCTCGGCCTTTGCCCGCGGCGTTGTGTTTGGAAATCCGGTGTTTGACCAAATTCGCCAGCGCGGCGGCGTGGAGCCGACCCAGATCCAAGAAGCGGTTGCCACGGCCATGCGGCACGAATTCGGTGGCGAGCCGGGCGTAATGCCAATTCAGGCGATCGTGTTCGAGGCACAAAAAACCTAGCGTGGCTGATCAGGTCTCGGCAAGCCGCGTGACGCTCCCCCACGCGCTTCGCTCGCTACCGTTCCGCCCTATGCTGGCGGCAACAATATGCGCTTCGCGTTCGCGATCCCTTCAGCATATATCTCAGGATCCATCACTGGCGTGAAGGTCGGATCGTTGCTGGTAAACCAGGTGAGGACATACATCAGCTCCGCCATCTGGGCCGGTGTGTCCAGGTTCACGACCATGAAGATTTGGCGGCGTGACGGATTCCCGTAAATCGCTTGGGGATGAAACCGCTCCACGATTTGCGCGATCACGTGGCCAGGCCCTTCCCCCGCGTCTATTGTATTGCCGTTTTCAATCGTCGGATGTGCTTCAACCAAATAGAGCATTTTTGCGCCTCCCTTACGCGATATTTTCCCATTTAGCCGGGTTCCTCAGATGGACGATTGAACGGCCGCCCTGAGTGAAACTCCAGCACCTCCGGGGTTGCTCCATAACACAAGCGGAAACGATTCCGCCAGGATCGGGTCTCTATATCCCATGTCCTCTCCCATACATAAGCCGGGTGACGGCGCGGCCGCGTTTATTCTTGATAACAGATTGTCTCAAGAATGCCGGTGCGTGATCGCGGCGTCCCAGCTCCCAAGCACGGACCACAAGATGTGGTTGCTATTCCGCCGCGACCCCGACTGGCACAGCGCGTTCAGGCCGAAGCTCCCCGCGCGCCTGACTGACGATTTGCCACCCGCCCCAAAGGCCAAGCCCGCCCATGATTGCGGCGACAATCACATCCGGCCGCGCGACGAGCTCTCCGGGTGGGCTATTAATTCAAATCATGCGCCGGGGGTGGCATGGGGTGCATCTCCGTCAGTCGATTGAGGCGCGGACGCTGGAATGTCGGTGTGGCCGTTATAGGAATTCAGCCCTCACCCTGCGGCGCAGCCTCAGGTTGATGTCGTCCAGTCCCGGCATGCAGCTTGGTTTCGCCCGCCATCCTTGCGTAAGGCGCTCCTGCTGGCCGCCATCATCCTGGCGCTTGCGGCGGTGGCATTCTGGACCTGGCCGAACTTTCCTGCGGCCGATCGAGGTCCAGACCGCCCCCGGACAAACGGATGTGCGTCAACAGGTCTTCGGCCTCGGCACGGTAGGGGCCCGCGTCGCCTCCAATGTAGGGTTCAAGGTCGCCGGCGTGCTGATCGACCTCAAGGCGGATCACGGCGACCATGTCCGGGCCGGCGCCGTCATCGCGCAGCTTGATGCGCGTGATGTCGAAGCGCAGCTTGCAGTGGCGCAGGCAGGCGTGTCGCAGGCCGAAGCAAATATCGCCAAGGCCAAGGCGGACGTGGAGAGCGCCCAGGCAAATTTGACCAACGCCCAGGCGGTCAACGCCCGTCGTGCGGAGTTGGCGCGGTCGTTGTGTCGATGCTGTCCAACAGCTTGCGCGCCTGATCGGCGTCCGGCACCGTGGTCTTGCCGGTTTTCACCACATGCTTCGGGCCGCGAACGGAATGCGCTGGGTTGGTGGCGACCACTTGGCCGGTGACCAGCCAGTCGAAGAGCATGCGGATGGCGGCCAGGTGCTGCTTGACGGTCGGCTTCGACATCGCCTGTGCAGGTTCTCAATATAGGCCGCCACATGCAGCGGCTCGATATCAGCGATACCGCCGACGCGATGCCGGTCGCACCAGCTGAAAAAATCGCAAACCGCCCGGTAATAAGCCATGCGGGTGTTCTTGTTGCGGATGGTGGCGGCGAAAAACTCGAGGAACCGACGCGCGGCCTGGTCGCCGGCATCGGCGATGACGCGCGGCACCACGATGCCGTCGCGGGTGGCGACGGCCAGGGTCCGGGACGGCGGTATGGTGACCTGCTGGCTCATGCCGTTTAGTGTAACATAACGTCCTGTACCGTGCGCGATCGCGGCAAGATATGTTCATGTGACTTCGCATTCTGGTATCGCCGATCCCGCACAATCTTTGACCCCCGGGCGGCTCATGCCGGCGTGACCCAGCCCGACGAGCTTTAGGGGAATGCCGCCGTTCCAGATTTGTCCGGCAATGACGGCTATGCACCTTGAACCGGCGTTCGCGGTCTCAGCATCAGACGGCTCGGTTCGACCCAAACCAGCCCTTCGTCGTCAACGATTGCGCAACTACGGAGCGGACGTTGACGCCAACTGCCGCACCTCCACCATAACGGTCACTCGCTGTTTCTGGTGCCATGATTGGTCAGAGCGGCAGCGGCGACCACGGGAAACCGCTATCGATCTGCGCCTGAGACAGGTTGACCTCCGTTAGGCGCACCCTTACACGCAAGCCCGTCAATAGCCCCCTACCCTAAAAAGGTAAGGCATGACACATACGGTCCGCGAGAAACCAAGCTGCTGGCGCGCGTGCGCCGCATCCGGGGCCAGGTCGAGGCGATCGAGCGCGCGCTCGAAGGCGAAGCCGGCTGCGAACAGGTGATGCATCTGATCGCCGGCGTGCGCGGCGCGATGGCCGGGCTGATGGCCGAGGTGGTCGAGGACCACGTGCGCACGCATCTGGTCGATCCCGAGAAGCATCCCGATGCGCTGAACACCGAGGCGGCCGAGCAGACTGCTCGATGTGGTCCGCACCTATCTGAAATGAGGGCTGCCATGACCGAACGGCGCACGCGCCTTCGCGATCCCACAGCCATGTGTTCCTCGGCGCGAGCCACGAAACAGCAGCGAGCGCAGGACCTGGGCGGTGATCTGGCTCTGCGCGGCGATGATGGCGCCGAGATTGTCGGCGGCCTGTTGTTCGGCTCGATCGCGCTGGTCGCCGACGGCCTGCACATGAGCACGCATGCCGGCGCGCTGCTGCTGGCCGCGCTCGCCTACACCTATGCCCGCCGGCACGCCAACGATCCGCGCTTCACCTTCGGCACCGGCAAGCTCGGCGATCTCGCCGGCTTCACCAGCGCCATCATCCTGGCGATGATCGCGCTGCTGATCGGCTACGAGGCGCGTCAGCCGCATCTTCGCGCCGGTGCCGATCCAGTTCGCCGAGGCAATTCCGATTGCCTGTCTCGGCTTGGCGGTCAACATCGCCAGCGCCTGGCTGCTCAGCGGCGGCGAGCACCATCACGGCCACAGTCACGGTCACGCACTCGATGGCCATGACCATGACGAGACGCACCGCATCGCGACCGCGGACGGTGTCGTCGTCCTCGAAGTATTCGAGGACGGCGTGCCGCCACGGTTCCGGCTGCGCGCCGAAGACTGGGCCGCGCTGCTGACGGCGCGACCGCTGTCGATTGAAACCGTGCGGCCCGACGGCACACGGCAGCTTTTCGCGATGGTCGATCGCGGCGGCTATCTGGAATTCGTCGACGAAATCCCCGAGCCGCACGCCTTCACGGCGCAGCGTGCGCAGTCGGCGGTCAAGACATATCCGGTCGTGTTCGAAGAGCACGAACATGCGCACGGAGCGGCGCATCGCGACAACAACATGCGCGCCGCTGTCATTCATGTCATCGCCGACGCCGCCGTGTCGGTGCTGGTCATCGTCGGCCTGTGCTGGCGCGCGCGTTCGGCTGGCTCTGGATGGACCCGCTCGCCGGCATCATCGGCGCCTGCGTCATCGCCAGTTGGTCCTATGGTCTGATCCGCGACACCGGAGCGATCCTGCTCGACATGAACCCCGACCAGCGCATGGCCGACAACCTACGCCAGGCGATCGAGGACGACGGCGACCAGCTCGCCGACCTGCATCTCTGGCGGCTGGGACCCGGCCATCTCGGCGCGATCGTTTCGGTCGTGACCAGGCTACCGCGAGGCCCGCAATTCTATCACGACCGCCTTGCCCGCTTCCGGACGCTCTCGCATGTCACGATCGAAGTGCATCGGGCTGCGTAACTCACGTCAGATAGGAGTGTGACAGATCCCGATCAGCTCTTCGGCCGCCTTGGAGGCGGTCGCGCGATACCTTCTCCCGCACCACGCGCTCGCGAATATGTTCCTCGATCACTTCGGCTATGAAGCCGTCCAGCGCGCCGCGACAGGCCGTGGCCTGCTGCAACACGGCGGAACTGCTCGCGTCGCCTTCGAGAGAGTCTCCTTCCGGGTCAATAATGCAAAACTCAAAGCCGCGTTCTGCCATGCGCTCGGTAAGCAGCGTGGCAAACTCCGACTTGCCACTGCCCGAATTCCCGACAATCAACGTCACATCATCTGGCGTTAGATAGATATGATCTCCCGAACGGTCCAGGCCTGCCAGAATGCCGCGCCGGGACGGCGGTACAAGTGCGAGTTTGCCTGTATAAGCCCTCGGGCCAGTTCGACAATGCCCGCTCCATGATCGCCCAGCAGCTTGATGTCCGCAGTTTCCCTGACAGCCGGTAGTGCATTGGCCACTGCCGCAGCGCAGCCGCACGCGCGCAGGAACGCATGGTCGTTCTCGGCGTCGCCGACGGCCACGACATTCAGTGGCGATATGTCAAGTTCGCCCAGTGCCGCGTGCAGGCCGGACGCCTTGTTGACATTAGCCGGCAGCACCATGACCGCTCCTTTGTTGAAGACGATATGCAGTTCCAGTCCGACCCGGGTTTAACAGTGTATTTCGAAATATTGTTCTACGTCAGTGTGTTATGGGCGCACGACAAGGTCTTAGCACCACATCTGTGCCGCGATGGTGGACTGATCAGGTGGCGACGGAGGGAACGGCTTCGCGGATGTTGGGTGGCAGTGCAGCCCCGACCGCCTGGAAGGCCTTTCCGGCCACGCCGGTCGCTGGCGTGCGCAGGATAAAATGTTTGCCGTCCTGCTCGACCTCGATCTCCTGTAGCCGATCGAGATCGGCGAGCAACTCGCGCCATTCCGGCTTCAGCCGTGCGGCGGTCAGGCGTTCTTCCAGTTCCTTGCGTAACACCAGAGCCAGAAAGCTGCAGAACACATGCCCGCGGATCGCCGCATCGGTCTGGTGATAGATCGGCCGTGTCGCC
The DNA here is from genome assembly GCA_963794185.1 of uncultured Alphaproteobacteria bacterium. Taxonomy (GTDB): domain Bacteria; phylum Pseudomonadota; class Alphaproteobacteria; order Acetobacterales; family Acetobacteraceae; genus JAMXLO01. The sequence continues at coordinate 7,035 of CAWCDM010000079.1, forward strand.
AAAAGGGCTTTCTCCGAACGGAACAGGTGCTCGACGACAAGCAGATCACGGTAGCGAAGCATCACGTTCAGCGGATGCAGCCGCAGATTGGTGCGCAGAACGTAGAGCCCATCGTAGCGAGCGTCCTCGGCCACGCGCGCTTCGTCGATCGTGAAGTGCTGCTGGTCGGGCGTCTTCAGGTAGCGCCGATAGGCACTGTTGCCGACCAGTGACTTGTCGCCCTGTCGCAGTTTGGCGCGCAACGTGGCCAGCACGGCTTCGCGGGTCCGCGCGGCCTGTGCCGCCTCGACCAGGTTGCGGCAGACAATGTAGCGGCGATCGCCGAGCTTGACCTCCTTGGCCTGCAGTTCGGTATCGGGCCGCCCTTTTCGCGGGATCACCAGCGGCACGCTTGGCGAGGCATCGGCCAGAATGAGTTCGCGCACTTCCTTGGAGCCGCGCTCGCGTACCCCGAGGATGTATTCCAATCCACGCTGTTCCAGAGCGGTGATGGTGGCGGCACTGATCATGCCGCGATCGGCGACGACGCAGACACGGTCGATGGCAAAGCGGCTGCGCAGACGGTCGACCACCGGGATCAGGGTGGTGACATCCGCAGTATTGCCGGGCCACATCTCCGAGCAGATGGGTCGCCCTTCCTGGTCGATGATGACGCCGACGATCATCTGGTTCAGGTGCGGCCGGTAATCCTTGGAGTGGCCGCGCTCGCCGAGCGTGGCACCGCCCTCGCCCTCGAAATACAGCGAGGTGGTGTCCATGAACACCACCGAGAGATCGGTGAACAACGAGCGCCGACGGGCGAACAGCCGCTCCTCGACAAGATCCTTGATGCAGCGCGCAACCAGGGTTCGGCCGTTCTGCTCGGCCGCGGGCAGTTCCTCGCCAAGCCAGGCCATGGCGCGGTAGAGGTGATGGAGTTGCAGGCCATCGACACCGGCGATGCGGTAGTCGCTGCGCCATTGATCGCAGGCGCGGTCGGAGCCGGAGATCATCAGCCGGTGCAGGACGGTAAGGAAGACGGCTCGCTCGACGGGAAACTCGAAGCCGCGACCAGCAAGCAGTTCCTCCACGACCTCGCGGCACCTTGTGTCGCGCCACAGACGTTCGAACAGCAGTGGCGGGCCGATGCGCCTGCAGGCGAGCGCCGGCGCGCTGCCCTCATCGGTGAGGGACAGGATCATCGAACGCTGGGCGAGGCGTGCGGCGGATCGCGCCAGGCGGTCAAGATCACCGCGACGTTCGACGTCTTCCTTGCGCCCAAGATTGCGGATGGTATCTGCTCATCCCCGGTTCGCCGGAGCATTTGGGGGCGGTTTGGCGCTGAGCTGACCATCCACAAAGAAATGATTGACGCGGTCACGGGCGAACTCGATTCAAGCTTCGGGTGCCCCAGCTTCCCGACTTCAGCCAACTGAGCCACGCCGAGAAGGACGCGTTGATCCAAACGCTGTGGCAGCGGCTTGAGGCGGCCGAACAGCACATCGCGGAACTCAAAGCCAAGCTCGGCCACCCGCCGAAGACACCCGGCAATTCCAGCCTGCCACCATCGAAGGGACAGAAGCCCAATCAAGCGGAGAAGACCAAGCGCAACGGGCCGCGCCAGGGCAGTCTGGGTCGTAAGGGTGGCGGCCGGCCACTGTCCATCGATCCCGATGAGACAGTGATTGCCAAGGCGGCGGCCTGTGTGCATTGCCACGCGGCGTTGGGTGAAGCGGACCAGGTGCTGCACGGTCGCTACGATAAGATAGAGCTTCCAGTGGTTCGCCCCGTGGTGACCCGCGTGGAACGGTATGCCGGGCACTGCCCGCGCTGTCGCGGCGTCACGCTGGCGCCGGTGCCCGAGGGCATGGAAGAAGGTTCGCCGTTCAGTGTGAACATCCTGGCGTTGGCGATCTACCTGCGCTTCAGCCACGCGATCAGCTATCGTCGTCTGACACAGCTGTTCCTCCAACTGTTTGCCTTGCAGATCAGCGAGGGAGCGCTGGATGCGATGTTCCGCCGCGCCGCGCCATGCTTCGACAATGAGGTGACGGCTATCCTCGCTCGGCTGCGCCGTTCTCGGATCATCTGCTCCGACGAGACCACCGTACGGATCGACGGACGCACCCACTGGAACTGGGTATTCCAGAACGATCAGGTGGTGATCCACGTGATCCGCAATAGCCGTGCGGCCAGTGTTGTCGCCGATGTATTGGCCGGCCATCGACCCAGCATCTGGGTGTCCGACCTCTACAGCGCCCAGCAGGGGCATGCCGATCTTTGGCAAGTCTGCCTGGCGCATCAATTGCGTGATTGCCAGTATGCGATCGAGGCGGGAGACGCGATCTTCGCGCCGCGCATGAAGATGCTGTTGCTGCGTGCCGTGGTGCTGGCGCGGCGGCGCAAGCAACTGGCCGAGAGCACACGACGAACCTATCAGTGCAGGTTGGATCGCGACCTGAACGCGATCATGGTGTTGGCACCCACCAACCGCCACGGCAAGCGACTACGCAAACGTTACGGCAAGGTGCGCAGCCACTTATTCACCTTCCTCGAACATCCTGACGTCCCGCCCGACAACAACGGTAGCGAGCGAGAATTGCGGCCCACCGCCACCTACCGCAAGGTCACCGGCGGCTTCCGTTCGAGCTGGGGTGCCGACCTGTTCGCCACCATCAGATCCGTCGTCGGCACTGCGGCGCGACGCGGCATCAATGCACACCAAGCCATTCTCGCCATTCTGCGCGGCGGATCAGTGCTCCAGGCGGGTTGAGCAGATACTGCGGATGATGCGCTGCCTGGTCCTGCCATCCTCACGGACGGTCTCTACCAGGTAGACGTAGGTGTAGCGGCCAATGCGCTTTTCACGGACGAACATGGCGCTAGCATTCGGTCAGGCGCGGATTCGTCAAGCTAAAAGCGGAGATCGCCGTTCGAATTTAGCACCACGCCTTTGTGCACGGATCATCGCAGCTCAAAAAACAAGATCTAAATCAATACCTTAAAATTCCGCCACCGGACCGACCACGAGTTTAGTGTCAAACCCGG
>CAWCDM010000080.1:0-26372 GCA_963794185.1 uncultured Alphaproteobacteria bacterium
CATCCCCGGTTCGCCGGAGCATTTGGGGGCGGTTTGGCGCTGAGCTGACCATCCACAAAGAAATGATTGACGCGGTCACGGGCGACTCGATTCAAGCTTCGGGTGCCCCAGCTTCCCGACCTCAGCCAACTGAGCCACGCTGAGAAGGACGCGTTGATCCAAACGCTGTGGCAGCGGCTAAGGCGGCCGACGCACATCGCGGAACTCAAAGCCAAGCTCGGCCACCCGCCGAAGACACCCGGCAATTCCAGCCTGCCACCATCGAAGGGACAGAAGCCCAATCAGCGGAGAAGACCAAGCGCAACGGGCCGCGCCAGGGCAGTCTGGGTCGTAAGGGTGGCGGCCGGCCACTGTCCATCGATCCCGATGAGACAGTGATTGCCAAGGCGGCGGCCTGTGTGCATTGCCACGCGGCGTTGGGTGAAGCGGACCAGGTGCTGCACGGTCGCTACGATAAGATAGAGCTTCCAGTGGTTCGCCCCGTGGTGACCCGCGTGGAACGGTATGCCGGGCACTGCCCGCGCTGTCGCGGCGTCACGCTGGCGCCGGTGCCCGAGGGCATGGAAGAAGGTTCGCCGTTCAGTGTGAACATCCTGGCGTTGGCGATCTACCTGCGCTTCAGCCACGCGATCAGCTATCGTCGTCTGACACAGCTGTTCCTCCAACTGTTTGCCTTGCAGATCAGCGAGGGAGCGCTGGATGCGATGTTCCGCCGCGCCGCGCCATGCTTCGACAATGAGGTGACGGCTATCCTCGCTCGGCTGCGCCGTTCTCGGATCATCTGCTCCGACGAGACCACCGTACGGATCGACGGACGCACCCACTGGAACTGGGTATTCCAGAACGATCAGGTGGTGATCCACGTGATCCGCAATAGCCGTGCGGCCAGTGTTGTCGCCGATGTATTGGCCGGCCATCGACCCAGCATCTGGGTGTCCGACCTCTACAGCGCCCAGCAGGGGCATGCCGATCTTTGGCAAGTCTGCCTGGCGCATCAATTGCGTGATTGCCAGTATGCGATCGAGGCGGGAGACGCGATCTTCGCGCCGCGCATGAAGATGCTGTTGCTGCGTGCCGTGGTGCTGGCGCGGCGGCGCAAGCAACTGGCCGAGAGCACACGACGAACCTATCAGTGCAGGTTGGATCGCGACCTGAACGCGATCATGGTGTTGGCACCCACCAACCGCCACGGCAAGCGACTACGCAAACGTTACGGCAAGCTGCGCAGCCACTTATTCACCTTCCTCGAACATCCTGACGTCCCGCCCGACAACAACGGTAGCGAGCGAGAATTGCGGCCCACCGCCACCTACCGCAAGGTCACCGGCGGCTTCCGTTCGAGCTGGGGTGCCGACCTGTTCGCCACCATCAGATCCGTCGTCGGCACTGCGGCGCGACGCGGCATCAATGCACACCAAGCCATTCTCGCCATTCTGCGCGGCGGATCAGTGCTCCAGGCGGGTTGAGCAGATACCTTGGCTATCTGCTCGATTGTCACTCCAGCCTCGGCGGCCAGCGTTGCCGCGCAGCCGCGCACACGATCTCGCAGCTTCATCGCGAACTGCGGGTAGTCGAAGATGCGGATACCCTGGGCATTGAGATACCGGGTCATCCCGTCCGCATAACACACGCCGGGCAGCGTCCCGGTGATTACCATGCGGTCGTAGCACGACAGCACTCCGGCGATCCGATCGTCGTAACGGTCCGTCAGAGATTGGCTCATGTCGTCCCCCAGCCAGATGACACTCCCGACCGGGAAGGCTACACCAGACTTATTGGTTCCGGCTGCGCCGGCTTAGGAAAACTTTGTTGTGTCTGGAATCGTCCAGGCGCGAACTACACCTCGCCCGCTTGCGGGAGAATCGCCCCGCGTCGGCCGCGATGCGTCGCCAGTGATGAAAGTGGTGCGCGGGGTCCAGACTTCATTCGTCATGGCCGGGATTGTCCCGGCCATGAGTTACGACACTGATGCGATGGTGATGGCCGGGACCGATCCCCGGAACAAGTGTCCGGGGACGGCCATGACGATGTGGGTGGCGGCCCAGGTGCTATCTTATCACAGCAGGGTGCGTCCCGGCGGCACGCCGAGGCGGCCCGCAATATCATGACCGCAGGGATCGCTACGCTCCTGGCCGAAGTATCGCGTGATGCACCACCGCCGTGGTGCGGCTAACTTCGTCTGCGTGTTCCAGCAAATCAGGAGGACAACATGCAGACACAGCAGATTACCGGTGGGCTCGCGGTAACGGCGACATGGGAAGCGTGCGAGGGTGAGTCGGAGGCCGTGGCGGACATCCTCGCTCGTTTCGCGCCCAAGGCGCGGGAGGAACGCGGCGTGAAGCTATTTCTCGTGCATCGCGGCGTGGCGAACCCGGCACAGTTCATGTTCTACGAGCTGTTCGAGGACGAAGCCGCGTTCGCCGCGCACCAGCAGACCGAGCACTTTCGCTCGCTGATCCTCGGCGAAGGCGTGCCGCGTCTGGCGAAGCGCGAACGAGTGCAATATGCATTGCTCTGAGATGTTGGGGCGCTGATCTGGTCCGGCAGCGTCAACGATCCTGATGGGTATCGCTGCGCTCAACCGATCATACGCAGCCACGGCGCCGTCCGTCGGATGGCTACGTAAAGCGATACCCATCGTTCATCCTGCCACACCAAGCGGCAGTCACGTGAGCCGCGGTGCGCTGTGCCACAGGAACAGTGCCAGCAGCGCGGAGAATGCTGCCGCGTATAGTGCGTTCATGGCGGCCATTGACAGCGGCACGAACGGGATCAGGTAGGTGGCGCGGTCGCAAGGCTGCGGCGGCCGGCTCGGTAGCTGGAGCATGCGCTCCAGCGCCGTACCGCCGTTGAATAGCGGCGCGGCACACTCGGTGATCGGGTTCTGCCACAGGTGCTGCTCCACACCGACATGGACAATGGCCAGCCCGGCATTCGCCGCCATGACCAATACGATCAGCCACAGCAGCGGCCGAATTGCCGGCCGCGGCGACAGCGTGGCGAGCGCGCCGAGCAGAATGGCAACCCGATAGGGCCAGCGTTCCAGCAGGCAGAGCGAGCAAGGCAGCAAGCCGCCCCAGTGCTCCGATACAAGGGCGAGGCCGAGCGCGAAAGCGGCTGCGAGCAGCGCAAGTGCTCCGACGGCGCGCGCCGGGAATCGATCGATGCGGGCCAGCACGGTTGTGATGCTCAGGCGCACTGCGGGCGCGGTGGACGAATGGGCCATGACTATCCCTCGGATGGGCAGGCGCTACCCTGGCGAGAAAGTCATTAACGACCGATGACGATGGAATAGCAAAATAAATTCGTGACCAGGCACACGTTGAGCCAAGGCACCAGGGCTGCGTCGCGTCGTTGGCAGCCGTATCTGGTCGAGTGGTCCCGCTGGGCCCGGCAAATGCCACGCGCTCGCTGGGGCATTGCCCGGACGCAGCGGGACCACAGGTGGCTCGAACTCACTGAGTGCAAACTTGCGCTACATAGACCTTGGATGCCTCGGTGGAGGGCGCCGCCTTGGCACACCACGCAGGCCTTGGCGCGGCAGGGATATGCGCGGCCGCGAGCACGACTGGGGCGGGGGCAGGCACGACGCCGGCCGTCATCGCCGGAGCCTGTGCCTGCGCCACGGGTGCCGGCGGACTATCGGCCGTGCACGGCTTGCCGCTGGACACCATGGCCTGGTGAACGTGCTCGTCCTGGCACATCAGTTCGTAGGCAACCTTGGTCTCGCCCATGTTGAACATCAGCGCCGCCTGCTGCCGGCGTTCGCACGCCTTGTCGGCCCAGGTGCCGCCCGCTGCAATGCCGAAGCCCGGCAACGACAAGCCACCCGATGCGCCGACCGCGCACGGATTGCCGCCCACCACGCTTGGAGGAATGACCTCGGGCGTGTTGCGTACGGTGTAGCTGCCGCTGTAGCCGGTGCCGGTGTAGCCGCCCCCGGTTGTGCCGCTCGCTCCGGTGCCGGAGGACGGATCGGCGGCGCTGCTGTCGGTGCCACCGCTTCTGGTACTGGTGCTGTTGCCGGAGCCGTCAACACCGGCATAGCCCTGAACGGTGACGTTGGTCGTGTTGCCGACCGCCGCCGCCCGCGAGGCTGACCGGGTGTTGGAGGTCGCCTTCGCACCCGAGTTGCTGGACGAGGCGCCATTGCCGATCGGGTTGCCGATCACGTTCACCTTCGGCCTGGAAATCGATTGTGACTGTGATCCGGATGCCGTATTCACCGTTGCATTGGACCCCGAGTTTGATTGCGAAGTCTGGGCAAAAGCCGTCCCACCTAAGAATACCAGTGCGGTGGCGGCCAGAAGAATATGTCTCATCGAAAGCTCTCCTTTCAGAGAGAAACGTTGTGGGGCGGGTTTCCCGCCCCACATTGTTCATTATCGAGATGGCTTATTGCCGTCTCCGGCGCGGCTTAGGTCGGCCCGACGTGCCGCGGGGGCTTCGGCTGCTCAACCTTGATGAACCCACCGAGGTTCGCGTTGGAGGCAGTCGCCGCGGCGCCGCCTGTCGCTTGGCTGGTCTGCTGACCGCCAGCCATGCCGGATGCGCCGTTGCTGTGCTTGCCGTTTTCGGCGAGCCCGCCGGCCACTGTGCCGCCGATATTCACCTGCTGGGCGGTCGTGTTGGTGAACGAGCCCTTCGGTCCGGCGGTAGCGCCTGCCGCGGTATTCACCTGGGTGTAGTTGCCCGATACCGCGCCATTAATCACGGCACCGTTGCCAGCAACCTTCGCACCGGCCATGGTGCCCTGCTCGCTGCCAACGCCGGCGGTCGAGATTGCCGCCGTCTTCGCGAAGATTGACGTCGCCGGCAACTGTCATGTCCTGCGGCATTTCAGCAAAGGCGGATGCCACGACGAAGGGGGCGAGAATAGTCGCCGCCAAAAGAAACTTACGCATAGTCTGAAGTCCTTGTTCATGCGCAGAATGGGATACGACTGGCTCCCGATGTAACGTCGGAATTGTCCTGCACAGGTAGCCACGCACATATTTAGAAACCAATCAGGGATTAGTCCGGCTGGGTCTGGACATGGTGGTGGCTATTAGGCCTTTCGGCCGGAACCACCGCCAGTCTTGAAGCGATGTCCGTTTGGACTTTGCTCCCCGAGCTCGGTAAGGAAGAAGTTAACATAACCTTTACGGAAAGTAAACATAATTTCTCGTAAAAAATAAATAATGTCGTAAAATTTGTATGCACAAGGTTTGCCTGACCTCGACCTGCTTGCCGATGGGCAAGGGCATCGCTACGACAGTTGCCGGGCTTCTGGCCGACCGGTTCGTCGTCCGAAGCTGCCGCAGGATACTTGCTGTCCTACTCCGGAAACGATCGGGTTGATTCCTCTGTTCCGGAAGCGCGATTTCGCAGTCACGCAGGATCTCGCGCGTCGATATTGTAGACTTGCGCTCGTTCAGGGCGTGGGTGACCTGTGATCGACGCGCGATTGGTAATCGACCTGCGCGAACGCACTGCCCCCACGCGGGTTTCGGACTGGTCAGGCGCGGCGGCTACCTGACAATCATGCAGTCGATTCCGATATGTTAATAAACTTTGATCTGGGTCAATGCATAACCCAACGATGTGAGGCAAGTATCACCCGAGGCTGGTCGTGCAGGCCTGCTCTAAGCGTCATTCCGCTCTGCGGCTGCGTAATCAGCCGACCATCAAGGTCATTGCGCGTGGGCCAGCTGCACTCATCAGGTTGCGGGTCCATCGGCTCGCCCAGCGTATTGCAAGTCATACGGAACAGGACGGTCGCCCTGATTGTCTGCGTCTGTGCCGCGCTGATCGGGACAGAGGTCTGGCAGCTGTGGGAGGTATGCGATACCAACTTCCGGCAAACCGGGGTGGTGACCTCGAATACCGCGCGGTCGATTGCAGAGCAGGCAGAAACGACCATGAAGACGGCTGACACGATCGCTGCCAGCCTGGTCGAGCGGGTAGAGGCCGAAGGTACCGGACCGGAAGCCCGAACGCGCCTCTACGCCCTAATGACCTCGCTCGCCACCGCACTCCCGGCAATCCACGAAATGGGGATCATGGACCACCTGGGCGATGCGATCGTCAAATCGCCGGTGCCGAACCCAGCCGGTCTGAACTATGCGGACCGGGAGTACTTCCGTTTCCACGCAACTCACCCTGGATCCGAACCGTTCATCGGCGCACGGATCAGGAGCAAGGTGGACGGGACCTACCCCATCACTATTACGCATCGGATCAACAGCTCGAACGGCAGCTTCGGCGGCGTTGTGGTAGTCAGTGTCTCGATGAAGTTGTTCCGGCAACTGTTCGACCAGATGCAGGCCAAGTCGGGCGGCGTGATGGCGTTGCTCGCCGATGACGGAACTATTCTGGCTCGCAGCCCCGCCGTCCCGCCAGACTCTGCAGGGGTCATGGACAACGGCACGGCTTAGAGGCAAGTGCACGATCATCCGAACGCTGGCAGCCTGACCTACCGATCCCCCATCAATGGCGTGCAACGCCTCGGCTCCTACCAGCATCTGCCCCAGTATCCACTGAGCACCCTGGTGGCCCATTCCGAGTGGGATCTGCAAAGCAGTTGGCGCGCCGAGCTAGGCTCGCGCAATCATGCTGACCTGCGTCATTGTCGTTGTTGTCGCTCCGGGCCGCCGCCCCATCGAGGTCAACCGTGTGCTCAACATGCGGGCTACCCATGACGGTCTTACAGGTCTGGCGAACCGGCGCCTGTTCGACGAGACAATCGAGGAGGAGTTCCGGCAGGCGGCACGGTCAGACCAACCCCTCTTGATCATCATGATCGATATCGACCACTTCGAGGACTACAACGACCGCTATGGCCACCCCGCCGGAGATGACTGCCTGCAAGCGATCGCGCATACGATCCGGGGCAGCATGTGCCGGCCGGATGAACTGGCTGCTCGGTATGTTGGCGAGGAAATGGTCGTAATGTTACCTGGCTCCGACGCGCCGCGCGCATATGCATTGGCGGCGCACGACCTCGCTTTGCGACATGCGCACAGTGAGCACGGTATCGTCACATTCAGCGCCGGCGTGGCGACATGCGTGGTCGGACGACTGACTGGCGGTTGGCAGGCTCTGGTCGGAGATGCCGACGCGGCGCAGTATGCAGCAAAGACGCAAGGGCGCGATAGCGTGGCAACTTGTCCTTGTCCCCTGGCGGCGGGTGGCCCTGCGGTCAGAGCCCGCGGCCCGGAGATCGAGGCCGCTTTAGTGACTTCTTCGAAAGATCGTTAGCATCCTGCATCCAATAGGGTATCACACCACCCTGATATTCCTGGTAACCCACGTAGTGCTGCGTACCAGTCTGTCAGGTTGTCTGGCCCTGGCGTCCACAAGCAAGTCAAATGGTCCGCTGAAGGTAGGTCTGGCATCGGGTTCCCCTTCCATCAGCACGATGCGATCCGGTGAGCCCAGGTCCAGTTGCACTGCAAGGGCGGACTGCACTCGATGTGTGGCCGCCCCCTCCATGTCGCGTGGCACTTGGGCCAACAGGTAATCTTCGCCAAACCGGGATGCCAACCAAGCCAATTTTACCCGCATAACGCGTCACTCCGGCAACGCAGGTTCGATAAGCCATATGCTAACAGATTTCTTACATAATCTCAACAACTATCTCATTAACGAGAATACAAAGGGGTCCTTGCGACAGTATCCGCCAAGACCGAGAGTTCAAAGCACCTCAGCGTGATCAGCCACGTCAGGTCGCACACGCGGCCATGCCTGATACCTAGCGTAAGCGCACGATTGGTTCCACATCGTACGCTGAGGACTGTCTGCTGATCACTGCGGAGTTCAGAAGGACCCAAATCAATACGCCATTGAGCCCCAGCGTCCCTGATCGTCCCAAGGCGCTCGCAGCCGCTTCGAGCTCTCCTGAGAGAACGCTTCCGGGGCGGGTTTCCCGCCTCGGAAGTCGTTACAATCGAGACGGCGGTTTATTGCCGGCTCATGCCCGATTCACCGCACCGACGGCATCGGCTGATGCTTCGGCTGCTCCACCTTGATGATCCCACCGAGGTTCGCGTTGGAGGCAGTCGCCGCGGCGCCGCCTGTCGCTTGGCTAGTCTGCTGACCGCCAGCCATGCCGGATGCGCCGTTGCTGTGCTTGCCGTTTTCGGCGAGCCCGCCGGCCACTGTGCCGCCGATGTTCACCTGCTGGGCGGTCGTGTTGGTGAACGAGCCCTTCGGTCCGGCGGTAGCGCCTGCCGCGGTATTCACCTGGGTGTAGTTGCCCGATACCGCGCCAGTAATCACGGCACCGTTGCCACCAACCTTCGCACCGGCCATGGTGCCCTGCTCGCTCGCAACGCCGGCGGTCGAGCCAGCCGCCGTCTTGGCAAGATTGACGTCGCCAGCAACCGTTATGTCGCGCGGCATCTCAGCGAAGGCGGGTGCCACGGCGAACGGGGCAAGAATAGTCGCGGCCAAAAGGAATTTACGCGTGTTCAGTCTCCTGTTCTTGGTGAGCATTTGCGCTCATGGGAGCCGCCGTACGCAAAATGCGTAGGGTCGACTTCCATAGGTATTCAGAAAAGCCAGTCAGGAGTTTTTCCCTCTGGGGCAGAACCGGCGGTGAATACTTGGCCTTATGACCGGGCATCCACCGCCAGTCTTGAAGCCATGTCCATTTGGACTTGGCTTCCCGAGCTCGGTACTTGTATGATTAACAGAAAATTAGGGAAAGGTCAACGGAGCATCTCAAAATGAGAGACTGATCCCTCAATTTGGCACGCTGTAATATGCGTTGAGCTGCTTGCCGTCGCAGCTCCAGCCGTTCCAACCGCCGTCAACGCGGCGGCGCCGGCGTGGGCGGCGTGACCGGCCGCCGCGGGGCGAACGCCGCGGCCCGGATGGAACTCAAGTCGATCTCCGGCATCGGCACGCCGATCTGCTGCAGCACCGCGTTCGCGAGTTCATCGTAACGCTCGAAGGCGCGACGGATGCGGCTGCGCCAGACCGGCATGCCGCCATTGGCATGCAATTCGAATGCCGACTCGCGCGCATCCAGCGCCGAGGACACATGATCCCACGCCATCTGCAACAGTGCCGCGCGCTGCAGCGCCGAGTAGCCGCCGCCGCCGAACGATTCCTCGAGCCCCGCCGCCACCTCGGGCGCGGCAAGGTCGCGATCGCTCGGCGCGACGACCAGCGACGAGCCGGGCACAATCCGGAGAATCTCGCTGATCCTCTGCCGCGACTTCAGCATGGCGATGCTGCCGGCGGCGAGGTGGCTGTGGTTGGGATAGCAATAGTCCTCGGGCGTGAACCGCGGATCACGCTCCGCCGCGGTCAGACAGCTCCGCACCGTCTGCACGTCGATGACCAGGTCGATCAGATAGTCGATGGTCTGCTCGTGCTCCACGAGCCCCATGGCGTGCGTGCAGGCGAGCGCCAGGCCCAGCGTGAATTCCGCCTTCGACAGCCAGCAATAGAGCTGGTGCCAGACCAGCCAGCGCGCGATCGGCTCCGGTGAGACATCGAGCAGGAAAATCCGCTCCCAGGGAACGAACACGTCGTCGAGCCACATCTGGCCGTCGAGTTCGTCGTAGCGGCTGGAAAGCGGCGCCATGAACGGATTGGCGTCGCGCACCGCGATCTTGCGGCAGACGGTGGTGACGCCGGGCGCGCCGACCGGCACGATGAAGGTGGCGCGGTGCGCGCCGATCTCGATGCCGGTCTGCCCGCCGATGAACACGTCCTCGGCGTAGGCCGGGCTGGTGTGCATGCCGATGCGGCCGCTGATCACCAGGCCGGCATCGGTTTCGCGGACAACCCTGAACGCGGCACGTGCGTGCGGATCGTCGCGCAGGCGGTAGCCGATCGTTGCACCGCCGCCGGAGAAGGTGAGGAACCGCTCCGTCCGCGCGATCATGTCCCGGTACGCGGTGGCGTCGGCGATCTGCTTGGCCGAGACGTTGCGCTCCTGCACCGCGGCGAGGATGCCGAGCGCGATCAGGTGCCCGTAGGCGGGCGTGTGGGTGATGTTCCCCGCGCTGAGGAACGTTGTGGCCGAGAAGCATTTTCCCAACCGCACAAGATCGTCGGGTACTCCTCGGTAGCAGGCACGAGAGCGGCCTGCGCTCGCCCATGCCCGGCGGGGTGAGCACCGTGTCGGCCCACGCGGGATCGGCGTGGCGGTCGTACCAGGCGACGTATTCGTCCACCATCGCATGCGTGGCGGGGTGCGTCGTGACGTCGTCGATCAGGCCCTCGCCCATGACCCAGACTTTGCGGCCGTCGCGAAGACTTTCTCGGTACTCGGCCCCGCTGCGCATGGCGTGTCTGTCCTCCCTGGCGTTCATCGCCTGGCTGATACTGCGGACGCGGTCGGCACCGCCGAAGTAGTCGTCAGGGGCTTGTCGGCCACGCGGCCGCCCGCATCCTTCATCAGCTCCTGGAAGTCAGGCGAATCCAGGATGATCGTCGCCGCGGCCGCGCGCAGCCGATCGACCGCCTCGTCCGGCAGGACGAAGGTACTGGGCAGTTCGTTGAGGTAGTCGCGTTCGGCCTTGTCCTTCAGCGCGCGGAACGACACCTCGATCGTATAGATATCGGCGTTGGGCGCATTCACGACGCTGGTCAGTTTCGGATCCTTGCCCTTCGCAAAGGCAACCGAGTCGCGCACCGCGCGCGAAGCCGTCCATCGCGCGTCGATGTCCTTCAACAACTCGATTGATTCGTTTGCGTATCTGTCCACTGGCACGCCGGCTGCCTTGGTCAGGATGGAGAGCGTGCCGGGCGGGCTCTCCGATCTACTCCAGTCGTTGGACGGCGAGGCCGCCGAATTGACGACGAAGATGATGACCCTGCTCACTTGATCGAGCGGCGTCGGCTGGCCGGCAGCCCGCAATGCCTCGAAAGCCTCGATGTAGTCCAGCACGCCGCGCAGGCCGAGATTGTCCGAGACCGCTCCGTCCACCAGATGAAAATACGGATCCTCGACGCCGTCATCGAGTTCCTGCAGTTCCTGCAGGCGCCGCAGGATGCGCCCGGCCGGCCGCGGCGGTTTCGCCGACGCTGCAAATTGCCGAAGCCAGGCCGGCTCCCGGTAGCCGCAACTGCCGCCATAGTTGTTGATCGTGATCGGCGATAGCACGACCGGCACGGCCGACGATGCCGCGGCGGCGCGCGCGAGTCTGAACGGGCCAAGATCGGCACACATGATATCGAAATTCTGCTGCAGAAAGACCACGCGCGAGCCGGTTGTCAGTTCCGTCGCGCCTACTGCGATTGCCGGGCCGCCGGCACGTTGAAGGTCGGTAAACGTGGCACCGTTGAACAGAATTTCGTCGTACAGCCGCGCCGCCAGCTCTGACCGCCCCCACCCGGTCGACGACAGCGCACCCCAGTTCAGCGGGTTCAGCATGCGCGCGATCAGCTCGCCCTGCACGTTGCGCTTGAGAAAGCGCGCCTCGTACTCGTCGAACAGTTTTTCGCCATAGAGCCCGTACGCCAACGCCGTGAAGCTGCCGCCCGATATGCCGGTAATCACATCGACCTCGTCGAGAAGCCGGGTCTTGCGGCCCGCATGGCTGACAATCTCGATTCGTCGCAGCGCTTCGAGCACCCCGTATGAGAACGCGGCGGCGCGCATGCCGCCCCCGGAGAACGCAAGGATCACCAGATCGAGCCGGTCTCCCTTGTTCCGTTCCAGTGTCTCGAAGAGGCTTTCCGTGTTCGTGTCGTAATGTGCCAGCGGTGGATTGACAGGACGTGTCGCGCAGCCGCCAAGCAGCAGCGACGCGACGGCCATCGAGCAGAAGATGCCCGAAAAGGTCCCGGCCACATATCCTTGATGCCTCGCAATGACGCACAATGCTGCATTCATTTTGACACCGTGGCAAGGCGACGCACGCTCTGACCCGCGACTTGCCCTATCTCAACCTGCCATGGCCTGCGGTGCTCCTCGGAGCAAGCCGGCCCGGTCAGCGACCGACGCCGCCCCTGTTGGCGCCCGCCCCGCCACCTGGCGCTCCGGCGCCGCCGACACCTCGACCGGGCCTGGCGGCCGCCGCCCCCGCCGCATTCCCTGCCGGAGCCGCGGCAGTGAACCCTTTGGGGACCCCGGCAGTCTTGCAGACCACCGCTTCGGCAGTACCCGCAGCGGTGGTGGCGATGGCCAATGCGGCAAGAACGGTGAGGACTGTCAGTCTCATTGTATGCTCCTGTTCGGAAGGATCCTGGGGGGCTTGCATCATCTGCCTTATGCCCCGTCATCGCAGCGGGGAGCCAAACTGTCCAGGCGTCTACCTGTCGAGTGCCTCGATCGTCTGAAGGACCGGCGCGGGTGAAAATGTGAGCAGGCCGGAACAGGGGGCGCTCAGTTCCACGATCAGGAATATCGCGCTCGCCACCGAGGCGGCGCCGACTGCCAGCCCAACCACACTGACGCGATTGATCTGTGCGAGCAGGCCAAAGCCGAAGAACAGCAGGCACGCCCACGAGATCAGGATGGTCATGAAGGGCCAGGATAGGGAATCGTTCAGCTGCAAGGCCATCTGCAAACGTTGGTCGTTGATCGCACCGACAAATTCCGCAGCTTTCGCCAACAGGTATTGTCGTGAATCCGGTGCCGACTCCCGCAGGGCATTGAGAGCGATGAACAAGCTATCCATCCGCCCGACCGCCTGTCCGACTGACTGCATTGTCGGGGGGCGGCGCTCTCGCCGTGCCAGACGGCGTTGTAGCTGCTCGTGACGATGTCTTTCAGTATGTCGCGGAGTGGTTGGGCGTCGGGACCGTAGCGGCGCAACACGCCGTCAAGTTCCAGGACCTTTGCCGAAACGGTTTGCAGGCCCGCTTTCTGGGTGTTGTAGAAGGCATTGGCCGAAGCGATGAGCAGGCCGAGCACGAGGGCCGACAGCGTCGCGACGAGCCCCGTCAAGCGATTGACCAGGTCGCGGGTCTCGCTCGCCCCCTCAGTTCCGCGATGCCAGGTGTTGTACACCAACCCTGCCAGTCCGCTGGCGAAGACGAGGGCTGCGACGACCAGCGCCAAAAGGTCCTGGTTCATCGGTATGCTCCGCGAAATGGCTTGACGGGAACTAAGATATAGAGTGCTCGGGGAGAGGTGGGTTGTGGCCCAGCACTTCGCCGCTCATGCGAACGTTATAAATTGTGGTGACGGTATCGCACACCACTGCTCCGAAAAGCTCGTGGCCAGCGAATAGACTACCCAATTCTGGGCCGCACCAGCTGCGGCGGCAAGTGCCGCCGGTCGCACACAGCGCCACTGCGGATGGCGCGTCGGTCGCTCGATGGCTGCCGCACGCGCTGATGATTTAAACGCAGAGCCGGATTTTCCGCTGAAGGTTGCTGACAGAATGAACGTCCGCTGTGCGCCCGCCTCCGTCACTCTCACTCCGGCGCCGCCAGCAGCAGGCGGTTGACCCGCTCCAACGTGGAAAAAGTCGCGCGCCAGGCGCGGGCGAACGCTTCGGCGCCGGTGCCGTGCGCGGCGAGCGAGGCAGCGATCTCGCCCACTGTGCGCCTTCCGTCCACCAGCCGCAGGATGCCGGGCGCCAGCGGCGGCAGCGCGAGCGGCAGGCGCAGCCCGTCGAGCAGCAGGGTGATCGTGCCGTCCGGCTGGATGCCACCGGCGATTTCCTCGCCGGACAGCTCGCGCGTCACCGGCACCGCATCGTCCGCCGTGAAGTCCGCCCGCGCGGCCACGTCGTTGCGGCGCACGCAGTAGACGATATGCGCGCTGACATTGCCGGCGAGCGCCTCGGCCAGGGCGGCACGGTCGATCGGATCGAGCGCCGCGATTTTTCCCCGCAGTTTTGGATCGGGCAGCAGCCGATCGGGATCGTACCGGATCGGCTCGACCCAGCAGGTCACCGCCAGCCCTTCGCCGGCCAGCAGCGCATGCAGGTCATGCACGCGGAAGGCGCGGTCGCGCGGGTTGAGCAGCAGGTCGTACAGACCGGCGTCGCCGCCGTTGACGTGGTCGTCGAGGAACCCGTTCCGCCGCAGCCATGCGGTCTCCGGGAGATGGCGCATCACACGCTTCGCCGCATCGAGCCGCGCCGCCGGCGCCTCGTCCGCGGGCGCAAGCAGCCGCAGCGCGTCCTGCAGCATGTAGACCCCGGTTCGCCCATGCGGCGCATAGACCATCAGCCCCAGCCCGCCGCCGGGCGCCAGCACCGAGAGCAGCGCGCGCAGGCCGGCCGCGGGGTCGGGCAGATGGTGCAGCACGCCGCAGCAATCGACATAGTCGAACGGCCCAAGCCCCGATCCCGGCAGATCGAGCAGCGAGCGCTGCTCCCAGACGATGTTGGCCAGCCCGCGCGCCGCCGCCCGCGCCTGGGCGATCTTCTGCGCCGCCGCCGAGCGGTCCAGCCAGGTGACAGTGCCGGGCCGGCCTTCGCGCGCCATCTGCTGGGCCAGCATGATCGTGGCGTCGCCGGTGCCGCCACCGGCGATCAGCGCATGCAGCGGGCGGGAGGCGGGCCGGCGCGCGCCGAACACCCAGTAGTCGATCTCGCGCAGATGCCCCGGGCTGCCGACGATCAGCCGCTTCGCTTCGTCGCGCGGGTCGCGGCGAGGATAGGGAAACGCCTCGTACCTGTGCCGCGAGGCGTACATCGGTTGCGTCGGTCATGCGCCCGGCATAGACCGCCGCGGCAGGGCGGACCAGGGCGCGGTGGCCGCGACGGCACGCCGTCGGTCTCCGCCGCTGTCAGCGCGGCGACCGTTCCGGTCTGCCCGTGCCCTCGCTGCGGCGGAACGGCCATTCCAATTTGGTCGCCTGTTCGGCCGGCACACGCACACGCGAGCCGGTCAGGTCGAGGCTCTGAAGGTTGGTTAGCGCGGATAGGACGGAGATGTCGGCGACCTGGGTTTGCGAGAGGTCGAGACTTTGCAGGGCGGTGAGCGCACGCAGCGGCGCGACGTCGGCGACCTGGGTTTGCGAAAGATTGAGCCTTTGCAGGGCGGTGAGCGCGCGCAGCGGCGTGACGTCGGCGACCTGGGTTTGCGAGAGTTCGAGGGTTTGCAAGGCAGTGAGCGCGCGTAGCGGCTCGACGTCGGCGACCTGGGTTTGCGAGAGTTGGAGGTATTGCAGGGCTGTGAGCGCGCGAAGCGGCCCGGCGTCGGCGACCTGGGTTTGCGAGAGTAGGAAGTATAGCAAGGCGGTGAGCGCGCGTAGCGGCGCGACGTCAGCGATCTGGGTTCCCGAGATGTCGAGGCGCCGGCCCCGGTCCTTGTCGATGTCGGCGCCGCCGACGTTTGCTGCCGTCTGGTCACGCGGACGCTCCCTGATGCGCCTCGGATGCGGTTGTCTCCGCCGCGGATTGTTCTACTTCAGGAGTGTCGGCGGTCGCAGCTGGCTGTGCAAGGACTTTGGCATGATTGCTGTGACGCGGTTCACAGCTTACACCGATGGGATGACGGGGTTTCGCACACGCGGCTATTTCGGCATCGGCGTCGAGGGGGTGTCGAAGTCGGCCAATGTCGGCGCCCTGCTGCGCACCGCGCACGCCTTCGGTGCCGCGTTCTGCTTCATCGTCGGCCCGGGCTGGGATGCGCGCGCCGGCCGCCTGGCCGATACCGCCGATGCGCCACAGCATGTGCCGCTCTGGCGCTTTCCCGACATCGCCTCGCTGCAACTGCCGCAGCACTGCTTGCTGGTGGGCGTCGAGCTGCTGGACACGGCCACCGACCTGCCGTCGTTCCGCCATCCGATGAACGCAGCCTACGTGCTGGGACCGGAGCGGTCCGGCCTGTCGCCTGCGATGCTGCAGCACTGCCGGCATGTGGTGCGCATTCCGACGCGATTTGCGCTCAACCTGGCCCTGGTCGGCGCGTTGGTGCTGTACGATCGCCTGCAGCAGCACGGCCGCTTCGCCGAGCGCCCGGTCGGCAGCCGCGCGCCGGAAGCGGCCGAGCCCGCGCCCGCTGGACATGGCGCGCCACGGTTCCGCCGCAACGTCCCCGACTGGGTGGCGGCGCGGCGGAAAGTTTGAGTCTCGTCCGCTTGCCGCCCCCTGCCCCACGCCGTATCTCTGCGCGCATGCGCGTGACCGTCGCCCTGCTTGCCCTGGTTGTCGCCGTGCCCGCGGCCGCGCAGCCCAAGAAGCCGGCCGCAAAGCCGCAGTCGGCGCCAGCCGCCAACGCAGCCAAGAAGCTGGGCGGCTTCGAGGACTGGGTCGCCGCGACGCACCAGGAGAACGGCCAGACCGTTTGCTACGCCTTCACCTATGCGAAGCACTCCACGCCCGTGATTGCCGGCCGCGACCCGGTCGTGCTGACCGTCACCGAGCGCGCCGGCGGCCGCGACGCGGTCGCGATCAGCACCGGCTCCGACTACGCCAAGGACGCCGCGGTAAGCATGCAGGTCGCGACCACGGGGCTCGACTTCTACACCGCGCAGCGCAACGCATTCGCCCGCGACGGCAGGGCCGCGGTCGTCGCGTTCGGCAAGGGCGCACAGGCGCAGGCGCGCTCGCCGGGGCCGCGCGACGGCCAGGTGGTGGTGGACACGTTCAGCCTGCGTGGCTTTGCCGCGGCGTACGCGGCGATCAGCAAGGCCTGCCCGGCGCGCTGATGAACACCGTGACGCTCGAGCTGACCGAGGCCGAGCGCGGTCGCATCCTCGCCAAGTCGGCATTGTTCGATCCGCCGGCCGTGCAGCTTCCCGACGGACGGCGCGACCTGGTCGGGCTGTCGCGCGCCGAGCTTGCCGCCGAGATGGCGGCGATCGGCGAACCGGCGTTCCGCGCCAAGCAGCTCTGGCATTGGATCTACCATCGCGGCGCGACCGATTTTTCCCGCATGTCGTCCATTGCACGGCCCCTGCAGGCTAGGCTTGCCGAACGGTTTATCATCGGGCGGCCCGAAGCGGCGCTGGTGCAGACCAGCACGGATGAAACCCGAAAATTCCTGTTCCGCTTCCGCGACGGGCAGGAGGCCGAGACGGTCTACATCCCCGATCGCCAGGAGGACCGCGGCGCGGTCTGCATCTCCTCGCAGATCGGCTGCACGCTGTCGTGCCGCTTCTGCCACACCGGCACCCAGCGCCTGACGCGCAACCTGGGCGCGGGGGAGATCGTCGGTCAGTTCATGGCCGCGCGCGACGCCTATGGCGAGTGGCCAAGTCCAATGGGAGAAACCCCGCGGCTGCTGTCCACCATCGTGCTGATGGGCATGGGCGAGCCGCTGTACAACTACGCGAACGTCGCCAAGGGGATGGTGATCGCGATGGACAACGAGGGCATCGCGCTGTCGCGCCGGCGGATCACGCTGTCCACCTCGGGCGTGGTGCCGATGATGGATCGCGCCGGGGCGGAGCTCGGCGTGAACCTCGCGGTGTCGCTGCACGCGGTGCGCGACGCCCTGCGCGACGAGCTGGTGCCGCTGAACCGCAAGTATCCGATCGCCGAACTGATCGCGGCCTGCCGGCGCTATCCCGGTTCATCGAACGCGCGGCGGATCACGTTCGAATACGTCATGCTGAAGGGCGTGAACGACAGCCAAGCCGACGCGCGCGAGCTGGTGCGGCTGATTGCGGGCATTCCGGCGAAGGTGAACCTGATCCCGTTCAATCCCTGGCCGCACAGCCCGTTCGAGACCAGCAGCAACAGCGCGATCGACCGCTTCGCCCAGATCGTCATGGATGCAGGGTTCGCCTCGCCGGTGCGAAGCCCGCGCGGGCGCGACATCCTGGCGGCGTGCGGGCAACTGAGGACGGAAGGCCGGAGAGACCGCCCGGCTTCCTGAGCATCAGGCGCGCGGCGAGGCGCACACCGTCGGCGGCATCGGCTCGGTGACAAACCGAAGCAGGCATGGACCGAACCGGAGTGCAAAAGCGGTCACGTCGCCACCGCCGTGGCCGGTGATGCCGTCCGGCTGATCGATCACCAGGGTCATGGCGACGCGCGTCTCCAGCGACTCGCGGAGCATGTGGATCCGCCCGGTCATGTCGCGCACAAAAGGATCGCCTTTGAACTGCACCACCGCGACCCTTGCCGCCGGCGACCGTGCGGCGTGCAGGATGCGCCACAGGTCGGCCTCCTGTGTCGCCGCGCCGCTGAAGCTGGCCGGTGAAACCGCGATCGCCGCATCTACAAGGCCTGGCGTGTCGAGCGTCTGCAGGCTGTTCCAGGCGCCGCGCGACTGCCCGCCCGCAACCACCACGCGCCAGCCCCGCGCCCGCAGGCTTGCCAGGCCCTTGCGCAGCCAGTCGGCTGCGTCATCCACGTAATCGGCGCTCGGCGCCCGATCGAAGCGGACAATATCGAATCCGGCATTGCTGAATGCGCGGACATGGGGCTGCGGCTGCATCCCGCGTGCGTCGGCACCGTTCCCCTTGCCATGCGCCCGCACATAGACGCCGCGCGCCGCCTGCGGCCCATGCCAGATGTAGCGTGCATCCGGGACGAACGCATAGTCACGTGTTTCGATCGGCGGTCCCGGCACAGGCGGAAGCGGCGCCGGGGATCGCCCTTGCCACACGACCTGAAGGTCCTCCGCATAGATCGCGCAATCCACGCCGCCCTTGTCCGCGCAGAACTTGAGCGCCCTGACGCGCGCGTTCTCGATCGTGCCGCAACTGCCGCAGCCGCCATACCAGCCGTTCGAGGCGACCGCCAGCGCGCGCGGCAGGTTCATCAGGAGGAAATCGGCATACTTGGCGCGCGCTGCCGCGTCCAGGTAGGGTACCGCGGCAACGTCGAGTACCGGCAACGACTGATCCGCGGCAAGCGATGCGCCAGCGGTGAGGACTCCGATGATCGACAGTAGTGCCGCCAGGCGCCGCAAGTGGTTCCCTCCGTAGCCAAGTTGCAACGACAATGCACTGTGGTCCGCGCTTGCGCAATCGCCTTGGCCAGGTCTACTTCGACGCCTGCTGCCGTCCGCGAGGGAGCCCGCGATGCGCGTGAAGGATGTAAAGAAGGTCGTGCTCGCCTATTCGGGCGGGCTCGACACCAGCGTGATCCTGCGTTGGCTGCAGGTCACCTATCGCTGCGAGGTGGTCACCTTCACCGCCGATCTCGGCCAGGGCGAGGAACTCGGTCCGGCGCGGCAAAAGGCGGAGATGTTCGGGGTGAAGGAGATCTTCGTCGATGACCTCCGGGAAACCTTCGTGCGGGACTTCGTCTTCCCGATGTTCCGCGCCAACGCGGTCTACGAGAGCCAGTACCTGCTCGGCACCTCGATCGCCCGTCCGCTGATCGCACAGCGCCAGATCGAGATCGCCGAACAGGTGGGCGCCGACGCGGTGGCGCACGGCGCGACCGGCAAGGGCAACGACCAGGTGCGCTTCGAGCTCTCCTATTATTCGCTGAACCCGGACATCAAGATCATCGCACCCTGGCGCGAATGGGAGCTGACCAGCCGTACCAGGCTGCTGGAGTTCGCCGAGCAGAACCAGATCCCCATTGCCCGGGACAAACGCGGCGAGGCGCCGTTCTCGGTCGATGCCAACCTGCTGCACTCGTCATCGGAGGGAAAGATCCTGGAGGACCCCGCCATCGAGGCGGACGAGATCGTCTACCAGCGCACCATCCGCCCCGAGGACGCGCCGGATCAGGCGACCGTGATCGCGGTGGACTTCGAGCACGGCGATCCGGTCGACATCGACGGTGCGCGTCTGTCGCCGGCGGCGCTGCTGACGCGGCTGAACGAGCTCGGCCGCGCCAACGGGATTGGAAGGCTCGATCTGGTGGAGAACCGCTTCGTCGGCATGAAATCGCGCGGCGTGTACGAAACGCCCGGCGGCACCATCCTGCTGGCGGCCCATCGCGGCATCGAAAGCATCACGCTGGATCGCGAGGCCGCGCACCTGAAGGACAGCCTGATGCCGCAATACGCCGAGCTGATCTACAACGGCTTCTGGTTCAGCCCGGAGCGTCGGATGCTGCAGGCGCTGATCGACGAGAGCCAGAAGAGCGTCTCGGGCCGGGTGCGGCTCAAGCTCTACAAGGGGAGTGTCAGCGTGATCGGCCGCGAGTCGCCGAACAGCCTTTATTCACAGAACGTCGTCACCTTCGAGGAGGACGCCGGCGCCTACGACCAGTTCGACGCCCAGGGCTTCATCAAGCTCAATGCGCTGCGCCTGCGGCTGGGAGCGATGGCAGGACGGCGCGGCGGATCACTCTGAGCGTCCCGCACGAAACGATCTGGTTGCGTGCGCCTGCTACGCCGGCGTCCGGTCCGGCGGCTTGAAGTAATAATCCAGCCCTTCGGAATGCACGAGGTGTGCTTCGAACGTCAGCGACATCCTGTCGCCTGCGATGCGCGCGGGGGGATTGCCGAGCGCGCCGGCATAGCCGACCGGCACAGGACCGCTGCCGGTGTTCAGGGCGTTGCATCCGACGACAACAGCGAGGTGTCCGTGATGCTGCCCGAGCGCTTCGGAGGTCATCCCGGCCACGACCATGTTCCCCGATTTTGCCATCGCGATCGCCGTGTCGATCTTGCGCGAGGTCTTCCAGCCCTCGGATTCACGCCGAAGCTTCCCCACGATATCGTCTGCAATCAGATTGTTCAGATAGCCCTCGGACAGAAAGTCCGAGAGCGCGGCTTTCAGAAACTTGTTGCAATCATCGCTGTTGGCGGCGAAGGCCGCGGCACAGCTGGCCAGGATCAGTTTCGCGACCTTGTTGTCGGGCACACATGAATCGGCCATTTGAAGCCTCCCTTGGACATCCTCAAACCGTAACATACCTGGCCGGCAACGTCATTACTCTTGTCGCCATTCGGCGCCGCCCACGCTGCCGCGGCCGCCGTTGCTGGCGCCGTGTCCGCGCGCGTGCGATATCAGCAACGGAACGGCCAGGCAGGAGACCGTGGTAAACGCTGTTCGTGCATGGCCGCAACGCCCGCGCACGGGCTGAGTCAGAGCGCCGTCCCACCACGATGGAGGCATGCGTGCGACGCCGTTGCCTCATCATCTCGGCGGCAGCAGCCGCGCTTCCCCGTGCGGTCGGCGCCGCAGGCGGACCGGCTGTGCTGGGGCTTTCACCTCCCAGGGCTGCTCATCCTGTCCTCCAGCCGATGCCCTCCTCGGCAGGCTGGCGCGACGGCCCGACGTGATCGCGCTCGCCTGGCATGTCGATTACTCGGACCGTCTCGGCTGGCGCGACCCATACGCCAGCAGCCGGGCAACCGAGCGCCAGCGGGCCTATTCGCGGCAGCTTGGCAGCGATGTCTTCACCCCTGCCCTGCTGGTCAACGGCGCAAACGTCGTGGTGGGTTCCGACCATGCGGCCATCGCGACGGCGCTCAAAGCCGCGGACCCGCTACCGGTTCCGGTGACGCTCGGCCGCGCGGAGGATTGCATCGGTGGAGGTCGGCGCCGGGGCAGGGAAGCTGCGGGCGCTGCGTGCCGTCTACGATCAGGAGCACGCAACCCAGGTCGCGGCCGGCGAGAACGAGGGCGAGCGGCTCCGCGAGTACCACATCGTGCGCGCAGTCGAGACGCTCGGCGAATGGGACGGCGGCGCACGCCGGTTCGCGGACCTTCGCGTGGTCGGGGCGGCGGACCAACCACCCGGCTGATCAGGGCAGCGCCGCCATCGTGCTGTCGATGAACGCCGGTAGCTGGTTCCAATGCCCGATGATGAACCAGCCGGCCAGCAGAAGGACGATCGACAGAACCGTCCCGGAGTAGGTTCCGGTCAGGCCCGCCCCACGCGAACCGTTCGAACCAGGAATGCCCGATTTGCTCATCGTCGCCACCAATGCACGCCGCCTGCGGCCGAATAGACTGCAGGATATGGCGGATTTTCGCACCACTCAAAATGACGATCAGGCTAGCGCGCGACCCAGCTCTGAGGCGCGTGCATGGGTCGACCGGCGCCAACCGCGCATAATGGCGCTTGACCCGTCACGGCAGGAACCGAAGTGAGCGATAACACCCTTGCGGCCCGGCGCGGCGCGGCGACGGCGGGCAGCACCGAGACGACGACGTTCGCAATACTGGTCTCGCTGTCGGTTTGCCATCTGCTCAACGACCTGAACCAGTCGCTGGTGCCGGCGATCTATCCGATCCTGAAGGATTCCTATCACCTGGACTTCGGTCAGATCGGCCTGATCACGCTGGCTTTCCAGCTCACCGCCTCGATGCTCCAACCGGTGGTCGGCATCGTCACCGACCGCCGCGCGCAGCCGTTCTCGCTGCCGATCGCGATGGGCTGCAGCCTGGTCGGTCTTCTGCTGCTGTCGGTCGCCGCGAGCTTCCCGGCGATCCTGTTCGCTGCGGCGCTGGTCGGCATCGGCTCCTCGGTGTTCCATCCCGAGGCGTCGCGGGTCGCGCGCATGGCCTCGGGTGGGCGGCATGGCTTCGCGCAGTCGCTGTTCCAGGTCGGAGGCAGCACCGGCTCGGCTGTCGGCCCGCTGCTCGCGGCCTTCATCGTGGTGCCGCGCGGCCAGGGCAGCATCGCCTGGTTCTCCGTCGTTGCGCTGCTGGCGATCGTGCTGCTCGCGAATGTTAGCCTGTGGTACAGCCGGCATCCCTCCGTGCGGACGCCGCGCGGCCGCAGTGCCATGGGCACCGCCTACGCCGTACTGTCACGCCGGCGCGTCATGTTCGCGATCGCCGTCCTGGTGGCGCTGCTGTTCTCGAAGAACGTCTACACCTCCAGCCTTGGCTCGTACTACACATTCTACCTGATCCATAAGTTCGGCCTGTCGGTGCAGGACGCGCAGATCCACCTGTTCGTCTTCCTAGGTGCAGTGGCGGCCGGCACCTTCGCGGGCGGCCCGATCGGGGACAGGTTTGGGCGCAAGCCGGTGATCTGGTTCTCGATCCTCGGCGCGGCCCCGTTCGCGCTGATGCTGCCCTACGCCAACCTGTTCTGGACCGGCATCCTGAGCGTGACGATCGGCTTGATCCTGGCCTCGGCGTTCTCCGCCATCCTGGTCTACGCACAGGACCTGCTGCCTGGGCGGGTCGGCATGGTCGCGGGCATGTTCTTCGGCTTCTCGTTCGGCCTCGGCGGGCTGGGTGCCGCGGCGCTCGGGCAGATCGCCGACTGGACCAGCATCGATACGGTCTATCGCGTATGTTCGTTCCTGCCGCTGATCGGACTGCTGACAGCGTTCCTGCCGAATATCGAACGGTCGCGCGTCAGGTAAGCAAGGGTCAAGACTGAGGTCGCCGAGAGACAGCGGCATAGGGCAACCGAAGCGATGGCGCATTCCTCGGCTTGCGCCAGCCCGTGCCGGCGCCGCCAGGCCATCGACGCGCTGTCTCGTGTGCGGGTACGCACGAACCGGCTCGGACCGTGCGGTCCCTTGGTGTGGTTCCAGGTACCAAAATATGCATCGATGGGGTGCACACACCATGGATCCAAGCGGCTGGTATGGATCGTGTCCCTGACGTGGTGTAAGAGCGTGGTTGGTCAGTACGCTCTCCGGCGGGGCTGGCCGGTTTGTCAGTCTGCCACGGCGGGCAAGCTGACGATGGAATTATCGCTCAGGGGCGCGATAGTTTCCAGCGTCATGTAGCGTGCTCGCTGCACAGCCCACTCATCGTTCTGTTCGAGCAGGATTGCGCCGACCAGACGGATGATGGCGTCCTCGTTGGGGAAGATGCCGACGACGTCGGTGCGTCGCTTGACCTCGCCGTTGAGCCGTTCGAGCGGGTTGGTTGAGTGCAGCTTTGACCGATGAGCGGCGGGGAAGTCCATGTAGGCCAGCACGTCGGCCTCGGCGTCATCCATGAAGGCGGCGAGTTTCGGCAGTTTGAGGCGCAGCTGGTCGGCGACCTTGCGCCATTGCGCCTTGGCTGCCTCGGCATCTTCTTGTGCGAAGGCTGTCGCGATGAAGGCCGATGCGACGCCGCGACCCTGGCGTCCGGCATGGGCGAGCAGGTTGCGCATCAGATGCACGCGGCAGCGTTGCCACGTGGCATGCAGCACCCTGGCGATTGCGGCCTTCAGTCCTTCATGGGCATCGGAGATCACCAGCTTCACACCGCGCAGCCCACGGCGAGCGAGCTTGCGCAGGAACTCGGTCCAGAAGGTCTCGGCCTCGGAGGGACCGATATTCATGCCAAGGATCTCGCGCCGACCGTCGTTGTTGACGCCGACTGCGATGATGACGGCGACCGAGACGATGCGGCCGGCCTGGCGCACCTTTACATAAGTGGCGTCGAGCCAGACGTAGGGCCAATCGCCTTCCAGCGGCCGGTTGAAACTGGTTCTGGCTGATCGCCGCTCGGGGACGGGACCAAAGGAAAGGCCGGAGCAACCCCCGGCCTATCCCAAGTCCCACACACCACACAGCCCGGCTCGGAGAAGGCCGGCACCGACATGGGGGAGTTCCAGCCCATACCGGTAGTTTGGTCAACGACTGACCTAGCGATGAAAAGTGCCGATACAAAATTAATTCGCCGTGAATATAAACAGTTCGCCCATGCCAGCCGGTATTTCCACACTATTCCGCGCTAACCGCCATCAAACGCGATGTTGATCCACCAACGCGCTGCCTGCCCCCTCGTTCATGCCAGCCATCGATCACCGGGCGCTCATGCCACTGGCCCCTATTGCTGCTATCGAACAACATCTGGTAACCCGCCTCGCACCTGAACCCTGCCCATCGCTCGCCTTCGCCCATGCCCCACGCCCACGCCTTCTCTTCCCCCCGTGCCTGGTTCCGCCATGGCCCAGGCGGCAACGCCAGATCGCCCCCGGAACCCCATAGCACATGGGAAGGCGATCAGCGGGCGGGCGTGTCGTCGAAAGGTACTCGGCGCGATCAGCCGCGGAACGGACGCCAGAGCGCACGGATGCTATAACTCGCGTTGAGGCTCTCCATGTTGGCTCGCGCTTGCCTCCGCCTTTGCCTGCTTATTGCCGCGGCGACGGCCTCTGTGCCGCCCGTTCCCGCAACTGCCGACCCGCGTCGTGTCCTTGTGGTGATCATGCCCCCAGCGCGCGTCCCAGCCCCTCCGCCACCTGCGAGTCTAAGACTTACCGCCGAAAATCTGGCTGCCACCCGCTGCCCTAGGTCCATTGCCGGGTTCTCCGTCTCCCGCCCCCCGCTGCTACGCTGGCAACGATGTCTGCCCCTTGGCTCCGCCCGAGCAGGTCGGCCAATCCTGCACCTGCTCCACATGGGGGGGCCCAACGACTCGGGCGGGCCCGCGGACCCCGCCCAGTCACGATATTGCTGGCCGCTCGGTGCGGACCGTCCAGTGACGTGGGCAATATGCGGCGACATGGGTCGGCCGCGTGAAGCCCGGCCCCGCCTCCGGCCCAAGCAACGCAACCGGCCAGGGGTTGGCGCTGCCACTCCTTGAGGGCATCGGCCATATATGCAAACGGGTTCTCACCTATGACCGCTCGTCAGGCGGCCGCACTCCCATGCGAGCGAAGAATGCTCGGACGCGCTCCAGGGACTCCGGACTGTTCTACTCGTCAGCCTTTGGGCGCCGATGCTTTCCCGGCTTCGACGCTGTGATGACAGCAGACGAGATCGCCGGCCCCGCCAATACTAATTGGGCTGCAGCTTACTCCGCAGAACTAATTGGGCTGCAGCTTACTCCGCAGAACTAATTGGGCTGCAGCTTACGCCGCAGAAGCTCACCAACCAGGATGGTGGCCGGTTGCAGCACCTCGACTTCTTCAATCTGGTCGGCTATCACTTCATGTGCCAACCCAACCACATTGCCGTCGTTCTGACGCTCTCCGGCTGCGACGAGATCGAGTAGCGCCGTGACGATCTGCGTATGCTCGTCGTGGAGCGTCCCGATGTTGGCCTTGACCTTATCCGCCATGGCGATCGCCCACACCATATCCGGTGTGATCCGCCCGGCGGCGACCGCCGGCAACAGGCTTAGCGGTGGGAAGACGTACACGTCCTCTCGTTGCATATGCGGTTTAATCAGCTCGATCACCTTTTGCGCGGCGGTGCCCACCGGTCCCTGATGCTGCGCTAACTCGCCCATCGGAGCCATGATCTGATCGCGCTCGAAACGCAGCGACTGCGGCATCAAGTGCTGGTCCGCCACCGCCAAATTGGATCTGATCGAACCGGCTCCGAACAGGCTAAGCCATACCGACGCTGCGGTAACGACGTGCTTTGACACCGCTGTGCACCTCCAAGTTGCAGCGACGCTACGGCGCCAGGGCTGGGAGAGCATTGATCCGGATCAATCCGCTTAGTCGGGGCGAGTACCTGTAACAGGAGCAAATCCCCGGCGGGCCCGGACGGCACTACTTGCAAGTACGCACCCCGGCAACCCGCTCATGTGGCCGTTCCCGCCATTCCTGTCGTCGTGGGCGGCGCTGGCGAGCCTTGCCGCCAGAGCTAGAGGAGGGCAGCAACCCGGCCGAGCTGAGGTGGCCCCGTCTCTTTGGACAGTTTGGCAGCCTGGATTAGTTAGTTAGATGGTTCTGGTTTCGTTCGTTGGTTCCCAG
>CAWCDM010000081.1:0-24341 GCA_963794185.1 uncultured Alphaproteobacteria bacterium
TTTGGGGACCCAGCCCTGGCACGGCTTCCCGTTTGCCGACACGCTCGCCGAGAAGCTGGGCGCAGCGGCCCGTCTGGAGAACGATGCGACCGTCCAGGGCCTCGGCGTCATCGCCGGCCGAGGCCTGGAGTGCGTCATCACGCTCGGCACCGGCATGGGCTTCGCGCTGTTCCAGGAGGGCAGGCCAGCGCCGCATCTGGAACTGGGCCAGCACCCGGTGCATGGCCGCAGGACCTACGACCAGTATATCGGCAA
Source organism: uncultured Alphaproteobacteria bacterium (assembly GCA_963794185.1). Taxonomy (GTDB): domain Bacteria; phylum Pseudomonadota; class Alphaproteobacteria; order Acetobacterales; family Acetobacteraceae; genus JAMXLO01. The sequence goes on from CAWCDM010000081.1 coordinate 256, forward strand.
TGCGGTGCTGCGCGCGATCGGACGCAAGCGCTGGAACCGGCATGTCCGCCGGGCGATCGACAACATCAACACGCTCACGAGTTGCGACACGCTGTTCATTGGCGGCGGCAATTCGAAGTATGTGCAGCTCGAACTGCCCGCGACCGTGCAGATCGTCTCCAATCAGGCAGGCATCACCGGCGGCATCCGGCTGTGGGACGCGCTGCCGGATCGCGCCGCCGCGCCAGCCGCGCCATGACGACGGTGCGCAGCGCCGCCCTTCTGTTCGTCGCGGCCACGTGCTGCTCGGCAATGGTGCGGGCAGATGAACTGCCGCATCGGCGGCCGGGTCTGTGGGCGATCACGCGCATCAACGTGGATGCGGACAACCCCGCCCGGACCAGCAGAATCTGCATCGATGGCGCGACCGAGACGATGCTGCGGGACATGGGCGCCAGCTTCGCCAAGAGCATTTGCAGCAAGGCGGAGATCAGCGTGTCCGGCAATGTCGCCAGCGTCGATACCGTCTGCCAGCTCGACCGCTCGCGTTTGACGAACCATACGGTCATCACGTTCACCAGCGACACCAGCTACCGCCATGTGGCTGCCACGCATTTCGATCCGCCGCTGTTCGGCAGGGCGGACAGCACCAGCGAGTTGGAGGGGAAGTGGCTCGGTCCTTGTGCGGCCGACATGCGACCCGGCGACGTGATCACCGCAATGGGGAAGATCAACCTGGTCGATCGGGCCCAGTCGGCGAAGTAATGCCAACCGACCTATCCAATGGCAGGTTTCGACCCAATCCGGACGCCTGGCCATCGATCGGGTGTTCCTGGAAACTGACGTTCACCGCGATGCCGATACCGACAACTGTGCGTCCACCTCGGTTATTCGGTGAAGCCGCGCTGCGTTGCTCTGACATCAGTGGAGGGGCCGCCCCTGGGCGACCACTGATTATCGTCGAACTTCCGCCGGAGCATCCGCTGGCTTCGCCAATTTTGCCATAGGGAAACAATCGTCGGCCCAACTGCCGTCACCTGACGACCGCGAATACCTCCACCTGCACCAAGTAGTCTGGGTCCTCCAGCTGCCGCGTGGCGACCGTCGTGCTCTTCGGCGAGGGCGGTCCAAAATAGCGCTGGAACAGATCGGCGAACTGATCGAATTCCGCTCGCGCCGTGACGTGGTTCACCGTGAAAACAATGTCCTTGACGGTTGCGCCACCGGCTTTGAGGCACGCATCGACATTCTTGCCCACTTGCTCGATCTGTTTCTGCATATCGCCCTTGCCGACGATGTTTCCGGCCTCGTCGCGCGGAGCCTGACCTGCGATGTCCAGCCAATACTCACCGTTGCGCAATGCCACCTTAGTCGAAGGTGGAGAGGCAGCACATGGTTCGTCAACTATCGTTGGGGCAGGCAGATCCTCGATGACCCGCCAGTCCATATCAGCCTGCTTGATGTATTGCTCGGCATGTTCCCGCCACTGCGCCAACCAATAGTAGTTGTGCACCAGATAGAGCTTGCCATCAATTATAGCCCATGCCTTAGGGTCGACTGTGTCCTTGTGCGCCTCTGCGTCCTGCGCCACCCCCATTGCACAATAGCCGTCGTATTGTGGCGCATAGTGCCCGGGATCCTTGCTAAACAAATCGCGATGCTCGCTGCTGGCGAAGTGCCATCGCAACTTGTGCCACAAGTATTCGAATTCCGGCTTACCCTGGACGGGCCTACCATCCGTGAAATAAGCCACCGGGTCATAGCCGCTAATCGAGAGCCTTGGCTCATCACCGCGAGCAACGGGACCGGAGAGCGTCACAAACAACAGACCACCCAGTAACGCGGCGCCCGCCGTCGATGCAGGACGGTAAGCTTTCCACATGATCTCCTCCCCTGCTGTTTTTTCAGCGTTCAGCGCTCCCGTGGCCAGCCGACACGGCGTCGAGTATAGTGCCGGCGCCCACGGCGAGGTTTAAGCCCATTCCGACGCGAGCGGAACCCTATGTCCCGCCAGAATATCCGGAGGCCCCTTCCGCCCGGAAGCGGAAACTTGCCGCCATTCTCCACGCCGATGTGGTGGGCTTCAGCCGCCTGATGGGTGAGGATGAGACCGGGACACACCAAGCGCTCGGACGCCTCCGCCGCGCCGTCGACCCAGTGATCGCAGCGCATGGTGGACGAATCGTCGGCACCGCCGGCGACAGCCTGCTGGCTGATTTTTCGAGCGTCGTCGACGCACTTGACTGCGCTCTAGGGATGCAACGCGCCGCTCTTTCCATCAACGATGCGACCCCACCTGAGCGCCGTCTCGAGCTGAGGATCGGTGTCAATCTGGGCGATGTCATCATTGACGGCGATGACATCTTTGGCGACGGCGTTAATATCGCCGCTCGGCTCGAGGCGCTCGCCAAACCTGGTTCAGTCTGCATTTCGCATACCGTCTACGAGCACGTAAAGAACAAGCTCAATCTTGATTACCGCTTTCTCGGAAACCAGCGGGTCAAGAACATTGCCGAGCCTGTTCGTGCTTATTTGATCGAGGGCGCTGCCACAGCATCTACGCGCAATCCAAGCCGCTGGCTCATAGTTGGTTCCGGGGTAGCCGCAATCGTAGTTGCAGGCATTGCTGCCTGGACGCTTTATGGGGGGCCGGGGCTTCCCCTGTTGGGGGCCAGCTCTCCACCAAAGCCGGTCGAAGTCGCTACCCTCGCCGCGCCGGCTCATCTGTCCGGGCGGCCCTCGGTGGCGGTGTTGCCGTTCAAGAACTTGTCCGGGGATGCCGGCCACGATTTCTTCAGCGACGGGATCACCGAAGACGTCATTACCGCACTGAGCCGGTTCTCGAACCTGCTCGTCATCTCGAAATCGGCCAGTTTCCCGTTCAGGGATTCGAACGCGTCCCCGCTTGATATCGGTCGCACTCTGGGCGCGCGTTATTTACTCACCGGCAGCATCCGTCGCGCCGGCAATCGCGCTCGGGTCAGCGTCGAATTGACAGAGGCAACATCGGGACGACTTATTTGGTCCGAAACATACGATGCCGAGATCGACGACCTTTTTGCCGTGCAGGACAAGATTGCCAAACGCGTCGTCGGCGCGGCTGCGGTAAAGCTCACCCGTTTCGAGCAGGAGCGAGTTCTAGCTAAACCCACAAGCAACCTGGTAGTGTACGAAGACGTTCTGCGCGGGCGCGATGCACTCTCTCATGCAACGCGTGAAACCAACGACGAGGCAAGTGAGCTGTTCCAGAATGCCATTGATCTCGATCCTAACTACGCTGAAGCCTATGCGGCACTAGCTGGTTCGCACTACGAGGCCGTCGTGTCAGGGTGGTCGGAATTCCGCGCCGAAGAACTCGGACCTGCCGAAGCGCTCGCTGAAAAGGCGCTCGCGCTGGACCCGGCGACGACGCGCGCTTATCGGGTGCTCGCTCTGATCCAGCTTTACCGTAAGCGTTATGACCTCGCCTTGGCGCGAATTGACAGCGCGCTCGAGATCAACCCGAGCGATGCCGACAACAATGCCTATCGCGGGGCTATCCTGATGTGGGCAGGCAGGGCCGCGGAGGCATTGCCATGGTTGCAAAGTGCGCTGCAGTCCGACCCTGCGAACGGTTTCGCAGCCGCAAGAATGTGTATGGCGCACTACCTTCTGCGCCGATATACGGAGGCGGTTGGAGCATGCGACCGCGCCCTTTCGCTCAATCCGGGCCGCAATGACCAAATGATAATTCATCCGCTGCTTGCCGCAGTCTATGCGGAAATGGGCCGAAGGCAGGATGCAGATAGCGAGCGCGCCATAGCCTTGCATCTGTCGCCGTTTCTTGACGCCCGGACCTTCGCGGCTCAATTGGGCACCGAGGAGGCTCGAAACCAGATGCTCGGGGGCCTACAGAAGGCCGGATTCCACTGAGCAGTGTCAGACTCTTGGAAGCGTTCAGTCACTATCCCAGCTTTCACTGGGGTCGACAGCATCCGAACTGCCGATCGACCTGATGGCGGCTTTGGATGGCTGCATGCTCTGAACCTGCCGTTCCTTCCCAGCCAGTCCTTGCCTTCAGGCGAATGTCCGACATCGATGTGTCCCACCCCGGAAGCAGACTGGCAGGAAACCACCCGAAGCGGTCACTGGACGAGGCGGTTGGTATAACGTCAACGGTCCTCACCAATTACCTTCGGTCACCCGCTCGCTTTTCAGGTCATGGCCGGCCTTGTCCCGACCATCCGCTGCGGCACCTGCAATGGTACGGCTGGCCGGGACCAGGCCGGTCATGACGGCGTGAAAACGGTCGCCGCTCCGCGGATTCGCACTCCTGCCCCTCACGTCAGCACCTCCGCGCCGGCGGCCAGCAGCACCGATATCTCCCGTGCCTGCTCGACCAGAAAATCCATGACGACGCGCGTGCGGGGGGCGAGGTTGCGGCGCGACGGATAGACGATGTGGACCGGCACGATCTCCGACGGATAGTCGTTCAACAGCCGGTAGAGCCGGCCGGCGCGCAGGTCGTCGATAAGCTGGATCTCGGGCAGCAATGCGATGCCATGCCCGGCGCGGCACGCCAGGCGCACCGCCGCGCTGTCATTGGCGAGGAAGCCGCCGCTGACGCGCACGGACACCGGGCCATCGGGGCCGGTGAAGCGCCAAAGCTCCGCATCATGCATGAAGTCGTGGATCAGGCAGATGTGCGACGCCAGGTCTTCGGGCACCGAAGGTGCACCGTGCCGCTCGAGATAGATCGGAGCGGCGACAACGGCGCGCCCGAGCTGGCCGATCCGCCGTATCACCAGCGAGGCATCGGTAATCTCCCCCGAACGCCATGCGAGATCCAGCCGCTCGTCCACCATGTCGCTGAACTGATCGCGCATCACTAGCTCGACCCGGAGCCCCGGATGGCGCTCCAGCAGCGCCGGCAGCCGAGGTGCGAGGAAGTGCCCGCCGGCGATCGATGTGCCGAGCCTGACGAGGCCAGTGGGGGCGCTGCTCTGCCGGCCGAGCGCCGATTCCATCTCGTCGGTCGCTTCGACCACGTGCCTGGCATGCGACAGCAGGCCCTGGCCGTCATCGGTCAGGCTGAGGCGACGCGTCGTCCGATGGAACAGGCGGGCACCGAAATGCTGCTCCAACTGGGCGATCAGGCGGGTTACCGCGGATTGGCTGATCTGGTTCTCACGTGCGACGGCGGAGAAGGACCCGGTCTCGACCACGCGGATGAAGCTGCGAAGACCCCCGATCAGGTCCATTTATTCCCCGATTGCCGCAAAAATCTTATCCCAAAAGACCGGATTATATCCAGTGGTCAACAGGTCTATCTCACGCCGATCGCAAGACGAGGCAGCGATGCTGCCCTGATAGTCTGGCGATGGGCTACCCGTGGCCCCGCTTTCGGGCGGGACCCACACCAGGAGAAAGACCATGAAGGCCATGATTTTTGCCACGGCCGCAGTGCTTGGCATCGGCATCGGCTCCGCATTTGCCGGCGACGGCGAGGGGCCGGTTGCCAATACGCGGTTCACCGAGATCCCTGGCGTTGTGGCGCAGGCGCAGAATCCACAGGCGCCGAGCGCGGTCGCTGCGAACCAGTACCATGCGCCGACCGCCGCCTTCGTCACGGGACACAGCCGGTTCATCTCGCTGTTCCCGCCCAACCCGAACCAGGGCAGCGGCGGCTGACGTTCCCACGGCAACGACCTTGCGACAGGGGCCGGCCCAGTGCCGGCCCTTTCGCTGCGCCGCTACGCCGCGCGCAGGATCATGTCGGCGCCCTTCTCGCCGATCATGATGCAGGTCGCATTGGTGTTGCCCGACACCACCGTCGGCATGATCGAGGCGTCGATCACGCGCAGCCGCTCCATGCCCTTCACGCGCAACGAAGTATCGACCACCGCCATCGGGCCGGGGCCCATCATGCAGGTGCTGGTCTGGTGGAACGTCGTCCCCGCGGTCTGGCGCACGTGGTCCAGCAGGTCCTCGTCCGTCTTCGCCTGCGGTCCGGGCATGAACTCCTCGGTGACATAGCGGCGCATCGCCGCGGTCGCGAAAATCCGCCGCGAGACGTGCAGCCCGGCCACCATGGTGTCCTTGTCGCCTTGCGTGGCGAGATAGTTCGGCTGGATGGCCGGCGGCTTCGCAGGATCCGGCGAGGTGATGCGCAGCCAGCCGCGACTCTCCGGCCGGCACGGTATGGCGACCAGCGTGCAGCCGGGGAAGCGATGCATCGGGTCGCCGGTCCTCTGCGCGCTGCCGGCGAGGAACTGATACTGCACATCCGGCGAGGCAAGCTCGGGACGCGTGCGCACGAACAGCCCCATCGGTCCGGCGCCGGTCATCAGCGCGCCCTTCATCGACAGCACGTACTGCATGCCGTGGTGAATGCGGCGCAGCCAGTTGTGGTAGATCTCATTCATCGTGCAGACGCTCGGCGCGCAGCGGTAGATGAGGCGCCCGCCGCAATGGTCCTGCAGGTTCTCGCCGACGCCAGGCAGATCATGCACCACCTCGATGCCGTGCTGCTGCGACAACGCGCCCGGGCCGATGCCGGATAGCTGCAGCAGTTGCGGCGAGTTGATCGCGCCGCCCGCCAGCAGCACCTCACGCCGCGCGCGCACTTGATGGATGACGCCGTCGCTTGTGAATTCGACCCCGGTCGCCCGCTTGCCCTCGCACAGCACACGACGCGCCAGGGCACGGATCTCCACCTTCAGGTTGGACCGCTGCAGCACCGGCTTGAGATAGCCGGCCGCGGCGGAACAGCGTCGCCGGTTGCGCACCGTCAATTGCAAGGGTCCGACGCCTTCCTGTTCGGCGCCATTGAAGTCGGCGTTGTACCGATAGCCCGCCTCCTTCGCACCGGAGACGAAGGCGTCGTGCAGCGGATGATCGGTGCGCAGGTCGGACACCGCGAGCGGTCCGCCCTTGCCGTGGAATTCGTTTTCTCCGTGTTCCTGATCCTCCGCCTTGCGGAAATAGGGCAGCACATCGTCGGTACGACCAGCCGGCATTGCCGAACTGGCGCCACATGTCGAAATCCTGCTTCTGGCCGCGAATGTAGATCAGGCCGTTGATCGAGGACGACCCGCCGAGCACCTTGCCGCGCGGCAGCGGAATGCGGCGGTTCTTGAACTCCGGCACCGGCTCGGATTCGTAATACCAGGCGACCTTGGGATTGTAGATGTTGCGGTAAAAGCCGGCGGGAATGTGGATCCAGGGATCGCGATCCTTGCCGCCGGCTTCCAGCAGCAGGACGGTGGTCCTGCCATCGGCGGTCAGCCGGTTGGCCAGCACGCAACCTGCCGATCCGGCGCCGACGACGATGAAATCGAATTCCGCCGCGGTGGCCACGTCGTTTCTCCCGTTGCTCCGATTGCTCCACGATGACGGGAAATGGAGGACCGCGGTAGTGGGGTTGGAGCCGGTCGAGGGTGTCTGGAAGCGCGTCTCGCTGGCCAAGCAGCCGCCTCGGACCTAGACTGTCGCCAGCCAGCCCAGCAGGGGAGATGTGGATGCTGAGCATTGAACCGACCGGCGCGGTCCTCGGCGCTACCGTCCGTGGCGTCGATACGTCCCAGCCCATCGGCGAGCGGGACTTCGGCCGCATCCTTGCGGCGCTCGGCCGTTATGGCGTGCTGCGGTTTCCCGATCAGCACCTCGACATGGACACGCTGCGGCAGTTCTCCGAGCGCTTCGGCGAGATCCAGGGGCCGAGCGCGGGCGCGCAGGATGTTGCGCATGTCGGCACGCTGTCGAACCTGAAGGAGGGCGGCAGGTATGTCGGCCTGCCGGATGCGGGGCAGGACTGGCACACCGACATGTCGTATCGCGACGTGATGGGGTTCGTGAACGTGCTGTACGGCATCCGCATCCCGCGCCGGAACGGAGTGCCGCTCGGCGGCACCGAGTTCTCCAACATGCACATGGCCTACGCGGCGCTGCCGGCCGACATCAGGACGCAGCTCGCCGGTGCAACAGCGACGCACAACTTCGAGAAATTCTGGGAGCACATGCGCCAGGACAAGGCGAGCACGCGGCCACCGATGACGGACGAGCAGCGCAGGCGCCGGCCGCCGGTGGTGCATCCGCTGTTCCTCACGCATCCGATCACCGGGCAGAAAGTGCTGTACTGCAATCCCGGCTACACAATGCGGATCAACGAACTTTCCGATCGCGAAAGCGACGCGATGCTGGAATACTTTTTCGAGTTTCAGCTCGAGCCGCGCTTCCGCCACACGCATTCCTGGACCGAGAACGACCTGCTGGTTTGGGATCACCTCGGCACCATCCATCGTGCGATCGCCGACTATGGGCCGGACGAGATCAGGCTGATGCGCCGCTGCCAGGTGATGGCGACGAAGGTGTTCGATCCCGAGTTCCTGCGCCCCGTGCGCGAACTGATGGCGGAGGCAGTGTGATGCGCTGGATCAGGTTTTCGACCGAAGGCCACACCGCGTACGGCTCGCTGAATGGCGATGCGGTCAGCGAGATCAGCGGTGAGCCGTGGGGCGAGCATGCCGCAACCGGCAAGACGCACAAGCTGGCCGATGTGAAGCTGGAAGTGCCGGTGATTCCCCGGACTTTCTATGCAGCGGGCATCAACTACGCGGCGCACATCAGGGAAATGGCGGAGAAGCGCGGCGTGCAGCCGGTGTTCCCAGAAAAAGCGGATATCGGCTACCGGGCCAACAACGCGCTGATCGCCGACGGCGAGGACGTGGTGATTCCGAAGGACGCCACCGAAAAGATCAACTACGAGGGCGAACTCGTCGTGGTGATCGGCAAGCAGGTCAAGCACCTGAGCAAGGCGGACGCGATGTCCTGCGTGTTCGGCTACACGATCGGCAACGACGTGAGCGAGCGCACCTGGCAGCGCGGCGACCGTACCTTCTGGCGCGGCAAGAATGCCGATACGTTCAAGCCGATGGGGCCGTGGATCGACACCGACGTCGATATCGATGCGATGCAGACGGTCGTTCGGGTGAACGGCAAGGACAGCCTGCGGTTCAAGACCAACGACATGATCTTCGACATCCCAACCTATATCGAGGCGATGACCCGCTACCTGACGCTGTATCCGGGCGATGTGATCTGGATGGGCACCGACGGCACGTCGCCCGACCTGAAGCACGGGGACGTGGTGGAGGTGGAACTCACCGGTCTCGGCGTGCTGCGCAACCGGTTTGTGCGCGAGGCGTAGCACCCCCTCCCCAACCCTCCCCCGCTGCGCGGGAGAGGGAGTCGAATTCTCCCTTCCCTGCTGCGCGGGGGAGGGGGAGTCGAATTCTCCCTCTCCCGCGCAGCGGGGGAGGGCGGGGAGGGGGTGCCACCATGCTGACCACACTGGTGGTACTGCTCGCCGCCGCCACGATCGCCGTGCCGCTGACGCGACGTGCCGGCTTCGGCAGCGTGCTCGGCTATCTGCTCGCCGGCATCGCCATCGGGCCGGCGGGACTTCGCCTCATCACCGACGTCGATGCGATCGCCTCCATCGCCGGCCTGGGCGTGGTGATGCTGCTGTTCCTGATCGGCCTGGAGGTCCGCCCGCAACGGCTCTGGGTGATGCGGCGCTCGGTGTTCGGCCTCGGCACGGCGCAGGTCGTGATCAGCGGCGCGGCACTCGCCGCACTTGCCCATGCGACGGGCATCGGCTGGCCGGGCGCGATCGTGCTCGGCGCGGGTCTCGCAATGTCGTCCACCGCCATCGTGCTGCCGATGCTAGCAGAGCGCGACCTTCTCACCAGCCCCGCCGGCCGGGACACCTTCGCGGTGCTGCTGCTCCAGGACCTCGCCTTCATCCCGCTGGTCGCGCTGGTTCCGTTGCTGGCCGGCGACAGCATCCCCGACCATGTGCCCTGGCACGACGTGGCACGCGCCGTGGTCGCGATCGCGGTCATCCTGGTCGGTGGCCGCTTCCTCATGCGGCCGCTGTTCCGCGCCATCGGCGGTGCGAAGACGCCGGAGGTGTTCACCGCCGTCGCGCTGCTTATCGTTGCGGGGACCGCGTTGCTTGCCACCGCCGGGGGCCTGTCGCCGTCGCTCGGCGCGTTCATGGCCGGCGTGCTGCTGTCGAAATCCGAGTACCGCCACGAACTTCAGGCCGACATCGCGCCGTTCGAGGGACTGCTGCTGGGGTTCTTCTTCATCTCGGTCGGCATGTCGGCCGACCTGCACCTCGCCAGCACCCAGCCGGCACCGCTCGCCGCGGCCACCGTGTCATTGCTTGTCGCCAAGTCGGTCATCGCCTTCGTCCTGGCGCGCATCGACGGGCTGGACACGACGAATGCGCTGCGCTTCGGTCTGGCGCTGCCGCAGGCCAGCGAGTTCAGCTTCGTGCTGTTCGGCGCGGCGGTCGCCGCCGGAGCGCTCGGTCTGGGCGACGCGGCATTCGCCACGCTGGTCACGGCCGCCTCGATGATCGCCACGCCGATCCTGTTCGCTGGCGCCGAGGCATTCGTGATCCCGCGCCTGAAGCGTGCGCCCGCGCCCGAATACGACACGATCGACGCAGACCCCAACCCGGTGATCATCGCGGGCTTCGGTCGCTTCGGCCAGATCGTCGGGCGCGTCCTCCGCATGCACGGCATCGAGTTCACGGCGCTGGAGCGCAACCCGGGCCAGGTGGAGGTGGTGCGCCGGTTCGGCACGAAGGTGTATTTCGGCGACCCGACGCGCGCCGACGTGCTGCGTGCCGCCGGCGCCGAGCAGGCGAAGCTGCTGGTGGTGACGATGGACGATCCGCCGGGCGTGCTGCGCACGATCGACATGGCCAAGCGCAATTTCCCGAACGTCGCCATCCTGGCCCGTGCGCGCAACCGCTGGTACGCGCATCTGCTGATGGATCGCGACGTGGGTGGGGTGCGGGAGACGTTCTATTCGAGCCTGCACCTCGCGCGGCTGGCGCTCACGACACTCGGCATCGCCGAGGAGGCGGCCGAACGCGCGGTGGCGTTGTTCCGCGACCGTGACGAGAAGACGCTGCTGGAGACCCACGCGATCTATCGCGACGAGAAGGAGGTCATCCAAAGTCAGGAACAGGCCGCCGAGGAACTCGCCAGCCTGTTCGCCGCTGATAAGCCGTGACAAGCCGTATCATATCAGTGGGCCTGTCGGATGATCGCACGATCTGAGGTGCCGACTGCCCGCTCTGGAGAGCGGAGAAAGCGGGCGCACTGAGTGCCGTCATCCGTTGATCAACTGCGCGCCGTTCAGCAGGTGGATATCGTCTACGAGGGAGCGCTGGCGATCTCGATCGAACCGATGAAATTCGTCGCAAAGGCGGCTCATGAAGCACGGTAAGCAATTTCTCCTGGGGCGATTGCGAGGGATGAAGTCGTTCTGCCACATTGCGGCGTACGCGCCCGTAAGCCTGCCGAAAATGCCAGCCGAAATATCCGGTCCCCCGACACCATCGCAACGGCCCCTCACCCGAGAGACCTGGAGCCCGATGTCCACCAATTACTGCCCGCGACTGAGAGGGCGCGCCCGGAACCGCCGAATCGACGTGACGCTGCCCGGGCCGGCCAATGATCGCCGGCAGTTTCGCCATCCACGACACAAGGAGAGCCACCCATGAGACAGCATGCCTCGCCGCGGAACACCTGCCTCGCGCTGACCGTCTGCCTGGCATTCGGCGTTGCCGGATTGACCGCTCCCGTCCCCGCCTGGGGACAGGCGGCCGGAATCGGCGGCATGGGCGAGTCGCACACGATCACGGAGCGTGCCCAGGTGAAGGCGATTGATATGGCCACCCGCGAGGTCACGCTGGTCGGTCCGCAAGGCGATGTCTTCGCCGTGCACGCGGGCGACGCGGTGCGAAACCTCGACAAGGTCAAGGTGGGCGACACCGTTGTCGCGACCTTTTACACATCGACCATGCTGGTGCTGTCGGCGCCCGGCACCAGGATTCCGGACAATCAGTTGAACGCTGCAGCGGCCCGCGCCGCGAAGGGCGAGTTGCCGGCGGCCGCGGTCGCCACAAAATCGATCGTGACCGGCACTGTCGTCGGCGTCGATCTCAACGCGCACACGATTTCGCTCGTGGATCCGGCGGGCGGCATGGTGCACACCTTCGCCGTCACCGAGGCAAGGCGGCAGGCGGCGCTGAAGCGGGTGAAGGTGGGTGATTCGTTGACCATTATCGGCACCGAGGCGTTTGCCGTCGCGCTCGATCCGGCGTGATCGTGTCGCGGCAACCCGCGTAACGGGATGCCGTCATACGACACTTCGTCGCGCTCTGCTGAGGCAGGGCAATCGATGGACGGACGAGGAAGCCAAATAGCGCCACCACGGCCACGATCGTATCCCAGCGCGTGTTGTAGGAGCGCTGGCCGTTCGCACGTTGGACCGCCGTGTCACGCTGCGACGGACGGCGGGGTGGCCGCACGGTTATTGCTCAACGGGGCGATGGCTTCCGGGCCCGGATGGCGTGCACGGTGCACAGCACGCTCATCACCCTGTTCGAGCAAGAGCCGGGGCAAGGAAGCAGCGCGATGACGCCTCGGTTTGAAGGACTTGGGGCATTGGGCGAGGCTCTATGCTGCACGACGAATCTATAGAGTTGTGATTTAATCAAATGCTTTGCGCATTCGACGAATGATATTCAGCTCGATCACATTCCGGGCATCCCCGATGCGGCCGCATTCGTGATCGCGCGGTATGAGCGTCCAGGCGATGGACGGCTGCTGGTGGTGGCCGACTCATTCGGCGATGAGATCGGTCATGATTTCGTCGAGTATTTTGCCGAAGTTTGGATGGTTCATATCAATGCCTGGGACAGCCTTTCGCCCGTGGACCGCGTCACTAGGGCGACGGCCCTGCTGCAGCGATTCGCCGGTGGTCGTGTCCTGTACGTCGTTCATGATGCCGGCGTCCTGACCGAACTCACCAGATTCGGGAACGTGCTATTTCAGAGATGATCGGGTTTCTCGGACGCCTGCGCGTCCGCCGCGAAGGGTGCGACCAGAACAGTCGCTGCCAAAATAACGCCTCGAAGCGTCATTATTCTCTCGTATCCAGACGCCCTTGGAAAGCTTCGGGCGCAGGCCGGCTCGGGTCAATCCGCTAAGATTTGCCATTTCATGCCAAAATGCCGCCTGCCGTACCATCGCGTCCCGCAGATCGCCGGCTGGGTGCCAGCACCGGAGCATTTCGGTCACATCATTCGTCGCCGTCACCGCAATGTTCTCAAATCGGCCGGACATCGTCATTCACGTCAATCTGCGCTCGCTCGAAGGTAGCACCATTACGACGCACATTTGATCCGCCCGCTCAGGAAAATCTTGGCTCAGAAGTGGAAGTTGCCGGCGAGCAGAGCACCGCCGAGGTTGAGGTCTTGAACGCCTTTGGTCCTGCTGCCGTTCTGGAACGCGAGGTGGCGGTAGCCGAGCGAGACGTCGACATAGCTCGCGGCCTGCCAAGCGATTCCGGCATAGACCTGCCAGGTGAACGGCACGCTGCCGCCGCCGGCGTCAAAGTAGAAGGGCAGGCAAAAGGCACTGTTGGGGATGTTGATGCGGCCCGCCACGCCGCCGACGCCTTCGGGCTTAGTAACACCGAGGTTGAGGCTGCCGCTGCGTGACAGGGCGATGGTCTGGTTGGGCAGGAGTATGTCGTTGCTGAGTGTGTAATTGGTGGTGGCGCCCAAGAAGAGCATGCGCAGACCCACGACGGCGTCGAGATTGCCCCAATCGCCTTGCAGAAGCGTATAGCCGCCGGCGAGCGACCAGATGGTGGTGGCGAGTCGCGTGCCGGTGGAGAGCTGCTGGGAGCGCGGGATGTCGATCGGGCCCGAGCCGAGATTGACCGAGGAGAAGTGGCTGTTGCTCGTGGTGAAGCTGGCGTTGGCGTAGACCAGATCGCTCATGACCGAAAACCGGTCGTAGCGGGCCTCGCCGCCGATCATCAGGCCGAAGTTGAGCTGGGAGATATAATCGCCGATGCCGGCGCTGATCGTGTTCGTCACGGTGCCGCCGCGAGGGCCGGTGACGCTGTAGGTGGTCGAGATTGTCGGCAGCCAGGCATAGGGGGGTGATGGCGAAGGTCCAGCCATTGGCGGATTGCTGCGAGGGCGGAAGGTTTGTGACCTGCGCGCGCGCAGCGGGCGCCAGGCCGAGAACGCAGGAAGCAGCCGTGACCGCCACGATCTGATGTCGAGAACGCATTGAACCCTTTGCTCCTCTTCAGCTGCCGGTGATGACGGTTCTCTTCTTTGCGACAGCACGCGATCAATCCGCCTTGAAAGTGCGAAGGCGATGACCGATGACAGGATCGCGCCGACTGCCGCGATAGGGGGACCATAGGCATTCACGGTCGGGGTCGCCGCTTTGCAGGTGCCTTTCCCGGCTGCCGTCGCCGCTTGGCATTCAGGTCAGGGACGTGCCCGTATAGTGCCCCTACCCACACCTGCTCCAGCACCTCCAGGACCCTCTCCCCATCGTCTTTCCTAGGCTTGCGCAGAGGGTTTCCAAACCGATCATTGAGATAAACCACGTTCAGGCGGTTGAGAGCGACCGACATCTCCCGCGCGTTCATCGGACCGATCAATCCCCTCGCCTGATCGCGCTCGATTGCTTCCGTGACACGACGCACGACGCGCAATCCTATCTCGTCTCGGAATGCTGCCCGTAACATTTCGTCCTGCCATGAAGCCTCCTCCAGGGCACGGATCAGCCGCCCGTTCGTTTGCCAAATCGCGACACCGCTGCGCAGCATCGCCCGTATCCCTTCAATCGGATCGCACGCCTGATTGAACCAGCCGTTTGGCACGGCTTCAATACGAAGCGCGATCTCATGAATGAAAACGGCGGCAAGCTCATGGATCCCGCTGAAGTAGGCGTAAAACGCCGACCGTCCGACCTTCGTCCCACGCATCAGCTTGTCAATCGTGAAATCGCGATAACCGTGCTCGGACAGGTACGCTCGCGCGGTGTCGATTATCTCCTGCCTTGCCTCCGTCGGCGTTCGTCGGCCGGCGGAAGACCGTGCAGCATTCTCGATCGACGCTAACGGTCGCGGCGTCCGACGCGTGTTACCCTGGCCGTCAGTCATTGCATGCAGGCGACACGTTCTCCCACCCACCTCGTTGACACTGTGTCAGTGGTACGATATCGCTGACACAGTGTCAATGCGGACGGTGCCTCCTCACGAATGACTGTCGTGTCGTTCTGATGGGCCGGGCGCATTCTGGCATGATGTGCTTCGGTCGCGACGGCGGCTTTGGTCCGTGTCTTCTACAGATATATTCGATGGAGGCTTGCATGAAGTCAGCTTGCATGAGGGCAATCGGCCTGGCCGCGGCGCTCAATGTCAGCACATTCCTTGCCGGCCAGACAGCCAGCGCCAAAGGCGCCCGCGACGCAATTGTTCACGACTCCGAGCACTACATCCTCGACGCGCAATACGGCGAGCGCTGGGCGGCCGGAGACAAGGATCTCGACCAAGAACTGGCCGAGCTTCGGCAGAAATTCGGCGCGCCGCCCAACATCATCCATATCCTGTTCGACGACACGCCGGTCGGCGAGATCGGCATCCCCTTCATCCAGAAGCAGCGCGGCTGGGAGACACCGAACATCAACCGCCTCGCTGACGAGGGGATCCACTTTACCAGGATGTACACCGAGCCATCCTGCACACCCAGTCGTGCGGCGGTGATGACCGGCCGACTTGCCGTGCGCAACGGCATGTTCAACGCTGGCTTTCCTTATGAATCCGGCGGGCTGGCCGCGAGCGAAGTGACGATAGCGGACGTGCTCGGCAAAGCCGGCTACGCAACGGCCTTCTACGGCAAGTGGCACCTGGGGGACATCGAAGCCAGCTACGCCACCAGGCACGGCTTCGACGAGGCGCTGTGGATGCCGTACAATCAGCTTGCGAGCGTGTTCACCCCGCAGGGACAGGCGGCGGTCCTGACATCGGCGGTCTTGCTCCCGAAGATGTTTCCGCCCGACCCTTACGACATGGATCAAGGCTGGCGTCCGATCGGATTCGTGAATGCGCTGGAATGCACAAGAGGCGGACCTGTGCGCGAATTCGGCACGGCGCCGAGTATCGATGACTATTTGAAGCTCGAGGGTGAGTTC
Source organism: uncultured Alphaproteobacteria bacterium (assembly GCA_963794185.1). Classification (GTDB taxonomy): domain Bacteria; phylum Pseudomonadota; class Alphaproteobacteria; order Acetobacterales; family Acetobacteraceae; genus JAMXLO01. The sequence continues at coordinate 16,302 of CAWCDM010000081.1, forward strand.
GAGCAACGAACCATGGCGTTCATCCAGAAGAACGCGGCGGCGAAGAAACCGTTCTATGTCGCCTGGTGGCCGGCACTCGGTTCCTTCCTGCCCTCGCCGAAGAAGCTGACGGCCAACGGTGGCATGACGGCGGAGCTGGTCAACCCGCTCGATGCCCGGATCGGCACGTTGATGAGCGAGCTGAAGCAACTCGGCATCGCCGAGAACACGCTGATTGTGCTGATGGCCGACAATGGCCCGATGGTGCACGACGGCCCGCCCGGTATGATCGATACTATCTACCGCGGCGGCAAGGGTGACTTTCTCGAAGGCGGCGTGCGCGTGCCGGCGATGGCCTGGTGGCCAGGCGTGATCGCACCGGGGCAGCTCGTCGGCGACATCATCCACGAGAGCGACCTGTTCAGCACGTTTGCGCGCCTCGGCGGTGCGACAGAAAACATTCCGACGGATCGCATCATTGACGGCATCGATCAGACCGCTCTGTTCCTGAAGGGCGATACCTTCGGCCGGCGCGATTACGTCTTCATTTACACCGGCAACATCCTGGCCGCGACGGTGAAGGGTCGCTACAAGCGCCACTGGGTCGGCGAAAAACCCGGCCTGTCCGGAGCTGCCTTCTTCGATCTCTATACTGATGCGCGCGAAGAGAACGGCAAGCTGGTCCCGATGCTCTCGGCCAAGGGAATGTTCAGCCTGATGCGCACCCGTCACGAGCTGTGGATGCAGAAGTATCCAAATATGCCGGAGGCCCGCGATTTCCCATTCACCGGCCTAGAGAACCCGCGCCCGGCAACCAGGGCGGCCAGTCAGCCGCGCGTCGATCCCTCGAAGCTTCCGTTTGATCTGCGCGAGGCCATCAAGCAGGTGCCCGGATGGGCGGGTACCGCATTCGATCAGGCTCCCGATGAATAGGTCACTGTAATCTCGATAGCAGAGGGCGTCAGCGAGCGCGAACACCCGCGCCGGCTACACGGCGCGGGACGTGTGCATTTATCAAGAAACCTGCAACGGCCAAAGTTCCAGACAAAATCTTGGATGATTCAAAATAGTAGGGATGTATTCTTCAATAAGGACCACGGAGCGCGGCGCGCGCTCACCTTACTCGGATCCGATCCGAGCGCCTTTCTCCGCGACGGAGCGTTTCATCAGCAGCACAACGAACACAAGCGCGACCATGACAACGGCCAGCACCCAGAACACATCGAAGTAGGCGAGCGCCGATGCCTGTTGCTGGCGCAGGTTTGCGAGCGCCTGCAACGCCAGTTGCTGCGCGGCGACCGGATCGCCGGTCTGCTGCAGGAACGGCCCGGAAGCCTGATCCAGGAAGGAACGCGCAGCCGGGTTGAAGGGATCGAGCGATTCGCCAAGACGGAGGCTGTGGAACTGGTCACGGCGCTCCTGCACCGTCTGCGCCAGCGAGGTCCCGACGCTGCCGCCCTCGTTGCGCAGCAGGCTCAACAGGCCGACCGCCGCCCCGCGCAGCGCGACCGGGGTATAGAGGTAAGCCGCCACGTTTGCCGGGGCGAAGCACATCGCAAGCCCGACGATCAGCACTACCCGCGGCCAGACGGCCTGCCCCGGACTGATGTCCAGGTTCATCTGCGACATCCAGTAATTCCCCGCGGCCATGGTCAGGAGACCCGCGGCAATCACCCACCGCGCATCGGTGCCACGACCGAGCGCGCGCCCCACGAACGGCATGGCGACGACGGCAAAGAAGCCGGCCGGCGACATGACCAGTCCGGCGTTCAGTGCATCGTAGCCGAACAGCGACTGGAGCAAGGCAGGCAACGAGGTGCTGGCGGCATACAGCACCGCAAAGGCGCAAAAGATGATGATGCAGCAGGCGATGAAATTCCGTTCTCGCAACGGCCGGAAATTGACCACCGGACTCGGATGGCGCAGTTCCCAGACGATCAGCCCGACCAGGCCCACGGCGAACAGGATCGCCAGCGTCTGCACACGCCAGACCGGGTCGCCCAGCCAGTCCCATTCCTGGCCCTTGCTGAGCATCACCTCCCAACAGACCACGACGATGACCAGCAGCGACAGGCCAACGCCGTCAAAGCTGAACGGCCGCCTCCGCAACTCCATGCGCTGTGCCGTGAGGTAATCGGGATCCCGGAGTGTGATGGCACACGCACCCAGGGCCAGGAGGCCGATGGGGATGTTGATCCAGAACACCCACCGCCAGGAGTAGCTGTCGGTTATCCAGCCGCCGAGCGTCGGACCGACGACGGGCGCGATCAGCGCGGCCAGGCCGAACAGCGTCATTGCCATGCCTTGCCGCTCGACCGGGAAGGCGTCCAGCAGCACGCCCTGGCTCGACGGCTGTAGACCGCCGCCGGCAAGACCCTGGAGCACGCGGAACAGGATCAGTTGGCCGAGCCCCGTGGCCATGCCGCACAGCCCGGAGGCGAGGGTGAATACGGCGATCGAAAGCAGGAAATAGTTGCGCCGCCCAAGATGCGCGATCAGCCAGCCGGTGATGGGCAGGATGATCGCGTTGGCGGCAAGGTAGCTGGTGATGACCCATTCGCCGTCATCGACCGTGGCCGACAGACCGCCCGCGATATAGCGCAGCGCCACGACCGCGATCGTGGTGTCGAGCACCTCCATGAATGTCGGCACCACGACAACGGCGGCGACGACCCAGGGGTTGATCGCCGCGCGGGATGGGGAACTCGGAAGTGTCGACGACACGACCGCCTCGGTCACTGCCTGGTTCCCGACGCGCTGGCGGTCTGGAGAAACTTCCCGGCATCGGGTCCGGTCGGCAACTTGTTGATATACACGTACGGAACCACCGAGGTGCCGATGAACAGCGGTGTCTGATCGGCGTTGTAATCGACGAGATCGATCCGGACCGGCAACCGCTGGACCACCTTGACGAAATTGCCCGTGGCGTTCTCGGGCGGCAACAATGCCAGCGTCGATCCGGTTCCCATGGTGAAGCCGGCGATCCGGCCCGCGAAGCTGTGCGTGCCGCCGTACATGTCGACGCGCAGATCGACAGGCTGGCCGATGCGCAGGTCGCGCAACTGCGTTTCCTTGAAGTTGGCGTCAACCCAGATTTCGCTGAGCGAGCGAACCGCCATCAGGTTCTGGCCGACCTGAACATAGTTGCCCGGATTGACGTTGCGCCGCGTGACGACGCCGTCGATATCCGCGATGATGTCAGTATAACGAAGATCCAGTTCGGCCTGCGCGAGATCGCGCCTGGCGGCTTCGAGTTTCGCCTCGGCCTGCTTCACGACCGGAGCATTGGCCGCGTACTGGGCGAACGTGGTGTCGACGTCGCCCAGTTTATAGAACTGATCGAGCATCGCTTTCGGACCCTGGTCGAACGAGTGCACGACGCCGAGCTGCGCGGCACTTTGAATGAGCGCCGCCTGCGCCTGGAGGACGGACGAAAAGGTCTCGTCGAGATCGGGCGGCACCTGGCTGAGATCGCCGCCCCCATCCAGTTGGCCCGGCAGCCCCAGCGAGGCGCGGATCTGGTAGACTTCGGCAAGGGTCTGGGCGAGTTGCGCACCAGCCGTCGTCAGCTCGGCCTGCCTCTGGTCGTACACCTCACGCGGCGTGTCCCCCCGGGGGACGAGCTGCTTCGCCCGATCGAATTCAAGCTGCGCCAGCGTCAGTGCAGCCTTGCTCTTGGCAACAGCGGCGACCCGCGCGTGCAGCAGCGCGACCTGGTTATCGACGTCCTGCACGGCGTGTTGCAGGTCCCAGCGTCGGCTCATTGCCTCCGCTTCGATCGCGCGCGCCGCCGCGTTGGCTGCCTGCAGGTCGGCTTTCGCGGTGTCGACCGCTGCCTGCTTCTCGGAGACCGCGACCCGGTACGGCTCCTTGTCCAACTCGGCGAGGAGATCACCCTTGTGCACACGGTTGTTGTCATCCACCAGAACGCGGGCAATCTGTCCTGCCACGCGGGGCGCAACAAACGTCACGTGCCCATTCACGAACGCGTCGTCGGTGGAGACGGTGTCGAGCATCGCCTTGACCCAGGGGATGCCGAACACGAGGAGAACTGCCAGGACAGCAACACCGAGCACACCGGCCAGTAGCCTTCGCTTCCGCGTAGCCTTCGGGGCTTCCTGCGGCACGGGGCGGGGCTCCGGCGGTGTCTGTGCGGATGTCGCGTCGCGGGCAGCCGAAGCATCGCCGTTCGCTATCGGTTGCGCATCGCTCGAACCTGGCTTGTTGCTTTGCTCGGTCATGTCAGGCACCCGTTTGCATGGGGCCAAGCGGGCGGCGTCGAAAGACCACTGCTCGTCTTGACCGGAAGGATAGCTCGGCCGCCCGTAGGAGTCAGCGCATTCCGGAGGGCACCCTCGATGTCGCAATTCATCCGTGGCGTGCCCGCTGGCCCAGACTGCCAGTCACGAGGACGTCTCTGATTGTCGACGCCGGGGTCGAGAACAAAAATGCGCGATTTGGCATCGGCATGGTTCGATTTCGGCTTGAGGGGCGGCGTGGACCGAGCGGATTGTGGGCCTGCTCCGCGACATCCGAGGAGGCACATTCGCATCCGTTTGGGGTCTCCAGTCATCGACAAGGGAGGTGAAACCATGAAGATCGTCGTCATCGGCGGCACCGGCCTGATCGGCTCGAAGACCGTCGCCATTCTGCGCCAGGGCGGCCATGAGGTCGTCGCCGCCTCGCCCAATAGCGGCGTCAACACCATCACCGGCGAGGGGCTCAAAGAGGCCATGGCCGGCGCGCAGGTGGTGATCGACCTCGCCAATTCACCCTCATTTGAAGACAAGGCGGTACTGCAATTCTTCGAGACCTCCGGGCGCAACCTTTTCGCGGCGGAGGCCGCAGCGGGCGTCCGGCACCATGTCGCGCTCTCCATCGTCGGAACCGACCGGTCCGACAATGGCTATTTCCGCGCCAAGGTCGCCCAAGAGAAACTGATCATGGCGTCCGGCATCCCCTACACCGTCATCCGCTCGACCCAGTTCATGGAATTCCTCCGTGGCATCGCCGATTCCGGTGCGGATGGAAACATGGTCAGGATTTCGCCCGGCTTGTTCCAGCCCATCGCGGCGGACGACGTTGCTCCCATCGTCGCAGATGTGGCGGTCGCGGCGCCGCGAAACGGCATCGTGGAGATCGCTGGCCCGGAACGGGCACCGTTCAACGAAATTGTCGCCCGCTATCTGAAGGCGGTCGGCGACCCGCGCGAGGTGGTGCGGGACCCCGAGGCCCGATACTTCGGCGGCCGAGTCGAGGAGCGCTCGCTCGTGCCGTTGGGCGAGGCGCGCCTCGGCCGCATCGGTTTAGACGAGTGGCTCCGCCGCTCACAGAAAGGAGCCTGATCCCGCCATTCATCGGCAACCTGGCGTGCCCTTCGCGCAGGGCACACCAAGTGAAGCCGCCGATTTGTCGCTATGTTGACTGACCGCCGACGCTCTGTCCTCAATTGGCCCGTGGAATAAAGCCAGGCACACCGGTTCCAACCACAGCGTTGAACCGGACGCTCGCCGTTATGCCGTCCCGAATCTCCCGCATGGCGTCTTCAGGCAGGGTCGAAACCTCAAAGTTCTCTCGGATACGGTGAGGTGTGGTCGAGGTGGTCAGGAAGGCGGTGCCACGTTGTACGGCCCATGCCAGCGCAACTTGAGCAGGCGTCTTGCGGACGCGCTGTGCGATGGTCGCGATCACAGGGTCATCCACCACTTTCGGATCCAAGCCGTGCCCCAACGCTGCAAACGCCAGCAGTACAATCCCGTGCTCCCGACAGAAGTCGAGTAGGTCCCATTCAGGGAGATACGGATGGGATTCGACTTGCACCACAGCAGGTTTGATCCGCGCAGCCGCAACGATCTCTCGCAGCTTCTCCAAAGTAATATCTGATAGTCCGATCGATTTGCATTGACCGTCGTCCACGAGGCGCTCCAGCGCCTGCCACGTTTCGACCAACGTCACCCCGGAATCATAGATTACCTGACCGCGCTCGTCCCTCGGGTCCTGCTCGTCGCCGGGTCGAAAGGCAAAGGGGGTATGGATGAGATAGCAATCGACATAGTCGAGTTGCAGTCGCCGGCGACTCGCGTCAAAGGCGGGTCTGACCCGCTCAGGGCGATGATTGGTGTTCCATAGCTTCGTGGTAATGAAGACGTCCTCCCGCCGAATCGTCCCCGCTTTGAATGCTGCCTGCATCGCATCACCAACCGCTCCTTCATTGCGATATCGCTCCGCGCAATCGAGATGTCGAAATCCCACTTCCAATGCAGTCTTAATAGCCTGTTTGGTCGCGAGTGGATCGGGGATCAGCGTGCCAAACCCGACAGCGGGGATCGCACCAGATCCGTGGGCAAGAGGAATCCTCGTATAGCGAAGCATATCGGCGGTTGCCATGCTCATACTCCTTCGTTCGAGGCCAACCGCCGCCTAAGCGCCGGATTGGTTTGATGTTGCGTCGGGCTGACCGACCTCACCCCGTAAATTTGCTTCTCTCATCCATTGAGCGCCTGCGGACCGCTGACGAACCAATTGCCCCGAACGTAGAATCGGTGCAGTCTGTCGGTAGCGCGCGTAATGCCGATCCGTTTGCTCTGCCCGATTTTATCAGGCGCCTGACCGTCAGATCCGAGCCACAGCGGACCGGCCCGACAGAGATCGATCCCGTCCAGCCGGCGATCAATTCCCAAGGCCGCGCTCAGCCGCCCCGGCCCCCGCGCCAGGTCTCGCACCCGGACGGTATTGCGATTTCGCTCCATGATCCTGATGCCATCGGTTGGCTCGATCGCCCTGATCAAGACGCCTGCGCCCACGCCGGACGTCTCGCTCGACACGTTCAGCATGAACGAACTGCCATACGCGAGATAGACATATGCGTGTCCGCGCTCGAGGAAAAGCGCCCGATTGCGCGCGGTTATGCCGCGATAGGCGTGACCCGCGGGGTCACCGATGCCATACGCCTCGGTCTCGACGATGCGGCCGCCCGCCACGCCTTCGGCAAGCGCCCGCACGAGCATCTTGCCGATGAGAAAACGAGCGAGCTGTGCGGTATCGACGGGGAGCTCGGCACGGTCCAGCATGCGCGAGCACGCTACCGCAGCGGCGATTTCACCGCGTCCGCTCAACCAAATGCGCGCGCGACGGTCCCGGCTCGAACGGGTCGCCAAAGGACCTGGGTCTCGCGGGCCACCTTGCCATCCAGGAACTCCATGACGCTCACCGAATAGGACGGACGGCCGTCATAGGACAGGATGAATTCCGTGACCCAGAGGTCGCCCGCACCGACGATGCGGCGCACCGTGAAGCGCTTGGAATTCGGCTGCGCGACGCGAGAGGCCTGAATGTTGTGCCGGCCCCTGATGCGCTCGCCCGATTGCGGGTACTCGAGCAGTGCGTCCTCGCGGTATATGTCGTGCTCAACATCAAAGTCATTTGCGTCCGACGCGGCCCAGTGGAGATTGAGTGCCTTTCGAATCTCGTTCTCATCCATCCTGCTACTCCCTTTCCTGGTCATTGAGGGCCGGCCGCACCGTGCCACCGCACGTTGACCGTCCACGCGAACCCGATCACGAACACCCTGACGAAGGGAAACATGCACACCGACATCTCCCAGATAGGCGGCCCAGCCGCCCTTTCGAAATTAGCGGTACGTTAGGTTGACACGAAATTCAACCCGGCACCGCCCGGATGAACGGGCAGCTCGACCGTTACGAGGGGATGAAAGGGGCCACCAGCTAAGTATTGCCAATAATGAAATAGCGTCGTGACGTCTATTCCGGCACGTCTTCCCGCTCCGTCCAACCCTGCTCCGGATGTTCGCCTACGTCTGGCTCCATCTCTCCGATTTTGGTCAGGTCCGCCACCAGCGTGCCGTCCTCTTCTGTGGTTATGGCATCCACATAGCGCATTCCGAAGCGTATATCTTCCGTCGCATAGTTGCGGATTTCGTACACCGATGTGGCGAGCGTCGGATCGCGCGCTTCCAACGTCACGAACATTTGCGCGCGCGCCGCTGCCACTTGCGCTGCGTCGTAGCCGTACAATGGGCTGCGCTCGTCCATCACATGCATG
>CAWCDM010000082.1:0-76303 GCA_963794185.1 uncultured Alphaproteobacteria bacterium
TCGAACACCGCTCTCGTCGTCATGCCGACGGAGGTCAGCATCCGCGGCTTTCCTTGGTGGGATCGGCGAAGACGTAGATGGCCAGCCTGCGCCCGCCATGACGGGAACGCCAGCCGAAGAGTACGATACTTATCTTCACCTGGTATTAGACCGGCGGCTCGCGCAATTGGGCGAGCTCATGCCTGACCCGGGACTCGAAGACGATGGATGTCTCGATGCGGGTCACTCCCGGCCGATTAGTGAAACTGTCGAGAGCCAGGTCTTTCAGATGCTGCATGTTGCGCGCGACAACGTGCACCACCAGATCGTAGCGGCCGGTGATCAGGAAGGCTGACCGCACCTCCGGAATATCGGCGACGCCGGCAAGGAAGTCGTCCACCGTGGTCCGTTCGTGCTTGGACAGTTCAACGAAGAACAGAGCCTCGAGCCCGATGCCCAGCGCCTTCGGGTCCACATCGGCGTGCGTCCCGCGCAGCACCCCGTCATCGCGCAGCCGCTTCAGTCGCTCATGTGCGCTGATGGCGCCAACCCCACCGCGGCGGCGATCTGCTTGTTGGAGAGGCTCGCGTCGTTCTGTAGCAGGCGGAGGATTCCGAAGTCTGTTCGGTCGAGCGGCATGCTGGCGTGCCCTTTGACGAATTTGATTTTGTGGCCTAAATCATAGTCCGTCGTATATCTTGTGGAAATGGAAAACCACCGGACGGGGTTCGTCAAACCCTTCGATTTTCCTGATATGCACCGTGCCGATCCGGCTGCGGCCGATACGATGCACGACCAGGGCTTTCTCGTGATCGAGAAGTTCCTGTCCGACGAACGCGTGCCGACAGCCGCCTGGAGCTGGTGCACGCGACAAACGAAACCATGGAGGTAACAATGATAGACGAGGGAAAGCTCAATCAACTGATCGGTCAGATGGTGTCTGACCTCGGCGGCGCCTCGAGCGTCGCGATGGTCCGTATCGGCGACGCGCTCGGACTTTACAGGGCCCTGCATGCCAAAGGGGCGATGACGGCGGCGGAACTCGCCCGCGCGGTCGGCGCCCACGAGCGATATGTGCGCGAGTGGCTGGCGAACCAGGCGGCCTCGAACTACCTCGCGTACGATCCCGCCACACAGAAGTTTGCGCTTTCGGCCGAGCAGGCCATGGTGTTCGCCGCCGAAGACAGTCCGGCCTACATGCTGGGCGGCTTCGACCTGATGGCGGCGATGATGGCCAACCAGCCCAAGGTCGAGCAGGCGTTCCGGACCGGCGGCGGGGTCGCATGGGGCGAGCAGGCCGGCTGCATGTTCTGCGCGGTGGCGCGCTTCTTCCGTCCCGGCTACCACAATAGCCTGGTCGGTTCATGGCTGCCGGCGCTCGACGGTGTCGTCGACAAGCTCACCCGCGGCGCCACGGTGGCAGATGTCGGGTGCGGACACGGCTGGTCCACAGTGATGATGGCAAAAGCGTTCCCGAATTCGCAGTTCGTCGGCTACGACTTCCATCCAGGCTCGATCGAAGTGGCCCGCGCGCATGCTGACTCGCATGGGGTGTGGCAGAACGTTCGTTTCGAGGTGGGCACGGCGAAGGATTATGCGGCGACCGGACTGGACCTGGTGACCTGCTTCGACTGTCTGCACGATATGGGCGATCCGGCCGGCGCCGCCGCGCATGTCCGACGGTCGCTGAAGCCGGATGGTTCGTGGATGATCGTCGAGCCGATGGCGGGCGACAGCCTCGAGCAGAATTTGAACCCGGTCAGCCGGCTTTTTTACGCCGCATCGACGATGATCTGCGTTCCGACCTCGCTGTCGCAGGAGGTCGGCGCGGCACTCGGCGCGCAGGCCGGCGAGGCAAGGCTGCGCGAGGTCATCACCGCTGGTGGGTTCGCCACCGTGAGGCGCGCCACGCAGACGCCGTTCAACATGATTCTGGAGGCGCGGCCCTGACCGGATGTTGGCACGCTGTCACGACGCTCGACACCGTCGATAGCGGCTGGCATTCCGCTCCTGTTGTCATCCCCGCGAAAACGGGACCAGTTGTCGCCCGGTCCCCGCCTTCGCGGGGATGGCAACAACAGGCGCCGTTCATCGGCGTCGCATGTAAAGCTATTCAAGCTGTCGAATGCTGCACTTGCAGTGCTGGATCGTTCTGGTTGAACACGAACTGGTTCGCGCCGAGTTGACCCGGCAGCACCCCGGATACCTGCACGGTATTGTCGTTGAACTGGACAACCGCCGATCCAGCCGCTCCCGCGGTGATGGTGACGTCACTGAAGTCAGCTGGGGTCATTGTGTTTTCGAAGTCCAGCTTGTCGGTGCTCACGTTGAAATCGGTCACCGTATCGTCGTGTCCGGACCCGAGGAACACAAACGTGTCGCTGCCGCCGCCGCCCGAAGCTGCTGGTTCGCTCCAAGGCCGGCGACGATCGTGTTGTCCACGCCGGGCGAGCCGGCAATCGTCGCGTTGTCGTCATCGACGCCGATGACCAGCTGGGGTGCGGACGGATTGGGCGATGCCACGTCACTCGCGTGTCGTACAGTTGCAACAAATGCGTCGGGCTGCATGGCCGTGGTGCCGGTGTCGCGGATGATGAGGTCGGAGAGTGTGGTATTTTGAACCTGGTTCATCAATGTCGGGCTGAATCCTTGATTTTCGAAGAACAGCCGGTCGCCGTCGCGCAAATTCTCGAACTGATCGGCGATGATGGCCTGGAATGTCGGGCCGACCATGGCGCCTGGCGCAGGGTCCTCCGCCAGTCCTCCGACGAACAGGTCAACCTGATCGACCGAGCCGTAGACCTGCTGCAATTGTGCCGCGAGCGTCGGGTCGGAGGTGATCTGGCTGAATGAGGTATGCGGCGTCAGGCCGATGACCTCCCGCGTCTGATTGAGGGTCGCAATGCCGAGGTCCCGCTCGCGCAGGATATCGATTGCGGCGAGATCTCCCTGATCGCCGGGTGGGTTGGCATTCAGCATGTTGCGCAGATCACTGTTGATCGTCGCGCCCTCCTGCTGCGAGTAGTCCTGGGCAAGATTGCGCAGCAGCGCATCGGTCCACCGTCGGTCCCATAGGCGCCTGTCGGCTCGGCCGAGGCGGCAACCAGGTCCTGTTGTTCGAGCACCAGACCGTCATTCGCGATCTTGGTCTCCGTCGGCGAAACGATCGAGTGGCCGAACCGATAGGCGGCGGTCGAGAACTCCTCGAAGATCTGTGGCGAGACATTGGGATTGTAGCCCTGGTAGTGCGTCATCGCATCCGGTCCCAACAGGCTGGGAAGAAACTCACTGTAGATGATGTTCTGATATTCGGCCGTGGTGATGGCCCGCGCCATGTCGTATAATTGATCGCCGGTGAGGGTCGGATCCTCGGCGTGAAGCTGCGCGACCCAATAGTTGTGCTCGCGGACGAACAGCACGTCGAGCGATGTCAGATCGGGATTCTCTGCTGCGCGAACGTCACCGCCGACGAACTGGCCATCAATAATGGGTAGATTACGCCGACCGATGTTTTCAGTGTGCCGTCGGGATTTCGTAACGACGAGCCGTCGTCGGATCCGATCCGTAGACCTGCGAGAGATCCAGGTACTGCGTGACCGAATTGATCGTATCTCCGTTGGCTGGGTCGACCTGGCCGCGGACGATGCTGATCTGGCTGCCGGGCGGCAGCGACGGATCATCAGGTGGAACGGTTATGCTGAGCGTGTTCGAACCGTCGGGGCTGGCCGTCTGGTCCATATTGAGATCGATGTCATGATCGATGAACTGGCCGAACGCGTACATGTATGCTGATCGCCCGCCAGGATCGTTGGCATTTGCGTCATTGGCAAAGATCGTATTGCTGATGACGCGCGGATCAGGCCCGTCGACCGGTAAATCGGACGTGCCGGCCGCGAAGTTGGCCGGCGCGATACGGATCTCATCGCTGTGGGCAGAGCCGAGTTTCTGATCCGACAAATTGTTGCCGGTTCCATCGATTGAATAGGCAACGACGCCGTCGAAGCCGACCGAGCGGTCCTCGATGGCAGTGTCGGGGCTCTGTCCGGCAGATGAGGCGTGATGATGTCGATGAGGAACATGGGGCATGACGGGATCGACTCTGACATGATGTGTCCTCGCAATCTGCTCGCGGCCGTGTCCGTAGGGCGGCATTATCAATGGACAGGCGAGGTAGTGCGCGGCGGCCGACCGATGGCAAATGGTATTTAGTCCGACCGGCAGCCGGACGCACAAAATATCCATATCGGGGTGTGGATAACCGTCAATTCGGCGACAACGTTCCTATAGAAATAGTCGAATGGAATCGACCGCGGTCTGATTCCTGTCCCGTATCAAATCGACGTGGATTTAAGTCGGCTTCGATCTGTTGTGCGGCAGAGGATCTTGGAGAGGCCCGAAGCCGGCTGCGGAATCTCTGGCAACCCGACGTCGGCAGTGCTTGCACGCAGCGCGTTGCAGCCAACCGCAAGTTGCGAGTGCCGGACAGACCAAGCGCGATGATCAATCATATGCGCATTGGCAAGACCCGCAGCCTGGCTTGCGCCGCGATCGGCCTGTCCCCAGAGTATTGCCAATTTCGGAGCCCCGCTCATGCCCGCCAGCCTGTCACCCGAGCAGGTCGCGCAATACCAGCGTGATGGCTACCTCTTCCCGGTGGACTGCCTACCCCCGGAGGAGGTGCGCCATTATCGCTCCCGCCTCGAGGATTTCGAGCGCGAGCAAGGCGACACATTCGGCAAACTCCCAGATCTGGTGCGGTCGAAGTCGCACCTGCTCTTCACCTGGATGGACGAACTGGTGCGCCATCCGAAAGTGCTCGACGCGGTGGAAAGCGTGATCGGGCCGAACATCCTGATCTATCACCTGACCTCCTGGCTCAAGGAGCCGAACGAACCGTCGCATGTCTCCTGGCATCAGGACGGCACCTATTTCGGCCTGGAGCCCGCCGAGCAGATCACCGCCTGGATCGCGCTGACCGACGCCACGCCGGAGATGGGCTGCATCGGATTCTGCCAGGCAGCCACGTGATCGGCCAGCGTCCGCACAAGGACACGTTCACGCCCGGCAACCTGCTGTCGCGCGGCCAGACCATCGAGCACAGGCTGGACTACTCGCGTGCCGTGATGATGCCGCTGAAGGCCGGGCAGATTTCGCTGCACCACACCCACATCGTGCATTCGTCCGAGCCAATCGCACGGACCGGCGCCGCATCGGCATCGGCGTCAGCTACATCCCGCCGCATTGCCGCCTGGTCAACGACGTGCGTGTCACCGCTGCCCTGGTGCGCGGTCGCGACGAGTACGGGCATTTCGATCCCGAGCCGCGGCCGACCGGGGATTTCGATGCCGGCTCGCGCGCCGTTCATGCCGCGGCGGTTGCGCGGTTCTTCGAGTCCAACAAGTTGCTGGCGGCGCGCCGGAGATCGGGCAACGTCGGGATCTGATCCGACCCGGAGGGCCGTTGCCTTCAGTCGCGCGCGCCGCTGCTGTTCGTCCGCGCCGAGGCCCTCGAACGTGGCGTCGCTGCTCGACCACCCCGAACCGGCCGGCGAACGGCCGACCGGCTTGGGGGCGCCGATTAGAATGATCGAAACCGGGCGATCTGCCTATCGCGCGGGTTTATAGGTCTTGGCGACGGCGTCCGCCTTCTTCATGGCATTCACGCATTCCGTTCCGGTCATCAACACGGTGGTCTTGCTGGCCTTGACGGCGCCGCCCGCGGCAATGGCCAACGCAATTGCCGACATGCTTTCGTTGTTCGGTACATCGGCGATGAGGACGAGATCGTAGTCACCGAAGCTATACCAGCCACCAACAAATTTCCCGCCGACGGCCTCGCACGCCTGATGGCCCACAAATTCGACACGGTTCTGCGGGTTCTTGAGCTGGGCGGCCCAGGATTGGGGTGAATGTGGCGGCTGTTCTCTCTTGGTTGCTGTCAGTGCGCCAGGAAATGTGAGGCTGGGCGGCTGGTGCTTGCCGATGCCAACCCGGCAGCGTCGACCCTCTCGCCATCGGTAGTCGACTCGGCGCACGTATAAATCGGAGTACGTTACAGGTTTGCGATTGCCTGGCTGCGTCTGCTCACACCTGGGCTGTGCCGCGCCCCCCACAAAGTAGATTGATGACATGGGCGCTCCCTCTGGCGTTTTTCGCCGTTGCTGGATCATCGACCGTCGAACAATGCACTTTTGCATTCTAGTAATCTTCTATTGACGGCTGCGCAAGCGGTATAATACGCGTGCAGCTACCGCTGGCAATGGGCCGTGGCCGCCTGTGCGCCGTTGCACGCCATGTTGGCAGCAGTCGCACCGGTTGGCTGCGGTGGCGCCAGTATCCGGTCCCATACACAGGTTGGTTCGACACGCGATGGACCGCCTGCCGGGTGGGTGTGTGCAAGTTTGAAGTTTAGCTGCGCGAGCAGGACACACTACATCGAGAATCGTCCCCATTGGGAGATCAAGACAAATGAGCGAGGCCATTGACACGCCAAACGTTGCCATTCGTCCGCCGGTCGCGTGGGGGCTTGCATTCGTTGCGGGTCTCGGAGCGGATTGGCTCTACCCGTTGCCGTTTGTTCCGGCGTCCGTTCCGCGCGCCTGGGTCGGCGGCGGCGTGTTCGCGGTCGGCTTCGTGCTTGCCATTTGGGCGATCGTAACGATGCGAAAAGCGGGCACACATGTCGAAATCCATAAGCCGACGACGACGATCGTCGCGAACGGGCCCTACCGCGTTACCCGCAACCCGATCTACATCGGCATGTTCCTGGGGCAGACCGGCCTCGCAATCGGCTTCGACAGTCTGTGGATACTCGCTACCCTTTTGCCATTCTGTTTTGTCATCCGCTACGGGGTGATCGCCCGCGAAGAGTCCTATCTGGAACGCAGGTTCGGCGCCGTCTATCTCGGCTACAAGTCCCGCGTTCGCCGATGGGTGTAGGGGGCGGCGCGAAGTTCGAGACTCCCGCAGCAAAATTGAAGCCCGTGCCGTGTGCGGCCGAGCCGGCCCGGTTGTCAGCATGCGGTGGAGGTTTGCTGCGGCTTGCGTAGGCTCAGGGCGTAAGCACTTCGATCAGGGTTGCAAAGCGTCGGAAGTCGGCGCTGTTGAATGTCAGCAGTCGCGTCTCGCCATGCACCAGCATCGTCGCGACGATATTGGCGTCGTGGACCTGTCGGCCGCCGAAGGCGAACCCGCCGCACAGCTCCATCAGCCGATCCCACACCGGCGCCCCGCCATCGAGAACCTCAAATCCCTGCGCCATCTGCTGTGCGGCAGCCGCCGCATCGACCGGCGTCATGGCCTGCATCCAGAACTGCGGCCGGGTGATGACGGCCACGAATCCGCGCAGCACCTGCCGGCTGATGCAGAGTGGCTCGCCGGCTGCCACGTGGTGCGCCACCGCGACGCGCGCCCGCTGGCGTTCCGGCGCCGCCGGTACTGCGGCATGAACGAGGACGTTCGTGTCGACGAACATCACCGTCCATCTTCGCCGTAGATCTCCTCCCGGCGCAGCGTCATCCCGTCGGGCCAGGGACCCAGGTCGATCGTCGGCAGGTCATCCAGGCTGAACGGTTTGACCGGCGTCCGGCGGGTTGCCGGCTCGCGTATGGTGATCCAGGCCTCGTGTTCCCCTGCGGGCACGTTTTGGGAGACCCTGCCGGATATCGTGCCGTCGTCGGCGACCCTAATTCGCGTGGTGATGACTGTCATCGGAACCTCCTCTGCGGCCAGGTAGGGTTCGACTGCCGGGCAGGTAGCTTCTACCACAGGTCCGAGCTGCCGCGCGCGGGGGCGCATCTGATCTTTCGCTTCGCCACCTTGGATGTAGGGGACGGGGTGAGGTGCGACGGCGCTGCGATGGGCCGACCCCGGCGGGCACGCAGGCTGCTTTCGCAAGTGGCGTGCTGAGCGAGATAACCAATGAGCAAGGAGTGGCTAATCTAGAATGGAGGTTCGGCGCCATCTATCTCGACTACAAGTCCCGTGTTCGCCGGCTGGCTGTAAGATGCGGATAAAGTCGAGGACGGGCGTGGTGGCGAGCGGCTGGACCAACCCCGCCTCGGCGGTGAACAAGCTAGTCGAAGCCAACCGCATCTAGCGAAATCCGCCCCTGCGAAGGCGGGCCGCGCGCTCGGTTACGTTGTCGCTGGCGACGTGCTGATGGAGACGGAACTCGATCCACTTACGCAGTCAACACATGACCTATTGAATGACCTTCGCAGTGATCATCGCCGGGAAGGCCGGTTTACTCTACAGCGAAGGGCGGCGCGA
The DNA here is from genome assembly GCA_963794185.1 of uncultured Alphaproteobacteria bacterium. Classification (GTDB taxonomy): domain Bacteria; phylum Pseudomonadota; class Alphaproteobacteria; order Acetobacterales; family Acetobacteraceae; genus JAMXLO01. The sequence goes on from CAWCDM010000082.1 coordinate 8,250, forward strand.
TGGCTGATTCAGATGAGCTTGAGATCGAAATGGTCGAAGAAGGCGAGGAGCTTCACGTGGAGGTTCCGGTGTCAAAGCGGAAGATATTTACGGATTTTGCTGACCCGCAAATCGACGGGCTTCTTGGTAAATTCAAGAGAGGAAGGCTTGTCGTCCAGCCGGATTTTCAGCGGCAATACGTATGGGACCAGGCAAGAGCCAGCAAACTGATCAAGTCGGCGGCTTGGCATTCCGATTCCGATCGTTTACCTTTCCGAGGAGCCAGACAACAAAGAGTATGTCATCGATGGCCAGCAGCAGCTCACGTCATTCTTTTCGTTTATCGATGGCCAATTTCCATCCGCTGGTGATTTCCAACTCAAGGGGCTAACCGTCTTTTCTGAGCTGAACGGTAAGAGGTACAGCGACCTACCTGAAGTCTGCAAGATCAAATCCGATTTTTTAGTCCTCGAACCTTGCCTATCCGGTTAACACACACAGGGGCTAGATGATGGGTCAGATCAGTTCAAGCATGAGACGCATGAAGGGTGGCCATAGCCATTGGTGCCCCGGCTGCGAGGAAATGCACCTCATTCCCGATAGTTGGTCGTTCGACGGCAATCTGGACGGGCCTACGTTCGATCCGAGCATCAAAATCACCTATAACGGCGCTGATGCGGGCCAACTACGCGACGGCGGCCCCCGTGCGCCTTATGCCTGTTGTCACTATTTCTTGCACGCTGGCATCCTTCGGTTTTGTGGAGACTGCACTCACCCCATGGCAGGGCAAAAAATACCGCTACCATCCTTACCCGAGCATCTTCGTGATCCGCCTACTACAGATGGTAGCTGTGTGTCTTAACCGGATAGGCAAGGTTCAATGACGATTATGAACGCTCCAATATGAACTGTGTTACCGCGCGATCATCCATCTGTTGACTGCCGTAACCTACTGCTATCACCCCACGGCCAGCCTACCCCCCGCTGAACTCCGGCTTCCGTTTCACAGCAAAGGCCGACACCGCCTCCTGGTGATCGCGGGAGAGATTCGACTGAGTCTCCAAACTCAAACTCAGATCCATCGTCGCATGCGCGATCTGTCGCAGCGGAATGTTGATCACCTGCTTCGTCCACCGGATCGACTTCATCGCCCCGCCCGCCAGCCGCCGCGCCAAACCATAGACCTTCGCATCCAGCTCCTCCGCCGGCACCACATGGTTGATCAGCCCGATCCGATGCGCCTCGGCCGCGGTCATCAGATCGCCCGTGAACAGATACTCCTTGGCCCGCGCGAAGCCGATCAGCTGCGGCCAGATCAGTGCCCCGCCGTCGCCCGCCACCAGGCCCCGCGTTCACGTGCGGATCGCCGATCTTCGCTCCCTCGGCCGCGATGATGATGTCGCACATCAGTGCCACCGTCGCACCCAGCCCCACGGCGTGGCCGTTGACCCGCGCGATCACCGGCTTGTCGCATTCCAGCATGCGGAAGATGATCCGTTTCGCTTCCGGCAGGCTGGTGGCGTCCCACAGCTCCGGCCGGTCGATCTTCTGCTGCATCGCGATCACGTTGCCGCCCGCCGAGAACGCCCGCCCGGCGCCGGTCAGCACCACCACGTTCACGTCGGGGTCGTCATGCACGTCCTCCCAGATGCGCGACATCGAGTAGTGCATCTCGGCCGAGAACGCGTTCATGGACTCCGGCGCGTTCAGGGTGATCGTCATCACCTTGTCCTGCTTCTCGACCAGCAGCCCGCCGTACTGGCTGTAGTCGTACACTTTGTCGAGCGGCGGCATGGCGTTGGCTCCCTTTCATAAGTCGGTCGATTGCCGACTGGCGCGAAGTGTGACGCCAAGCGCAGGTTTCGTCACGGTGCCTGCAACGCAACTCTCCAGCGAAGCGGCGGAAGGTTGGGGAGGAGTTCTGTGATGTCCGCTGCACCCCCTCCCCGCCCTCCCCCGCTTCGGGGGAGAGGGGGCGCTGCGGTGCGTCTTCGCCCGGTTTCCCCTCAGTTAGTGAAACTATCTATTGATGCCAGCTCAACTAACCCGTCTTCGCGGATTCGCGGGTTTTTGAGTGGTCCGGTCCTTATTTATCAATGAGGTAGACGAAAAAGTCTTCACTACATCAGGTGACGCGGGCGACAGCGGCGGTGGTGATTTTGGGAGGCTGTTGGGGCGGCAACTGGAACTTGAGCTGTTGGATCAGGAGTTGGAGTGCCGCCTCGGGCTGGGTGTAGCGGGTCAACAGCAACTCCCGTCCGTCGGTTGTCGGCAGATGGACATCGATCATCTGGACGGCGGCGAATTTCTCCAGTGCGCTGCGCGCGGTCAATCCGGGCGCCAAAGCATGAAGACGGCGTTGCAGCGTGACCTGGAGGCAGTATGCCAGGAACGCGATGAAGATATGGGCTTCGATACGGCGCTCGTCCTGATGGAACACCGGGCGGATTGCCAGGTCGCCCTTGAGGTTCTTGAACGCCTGTTCCACGGCGACGAGCTGGATGTAGTACTGCCACAGCAGCGCGGGATCGTTCTCGGTCAGGTTGGTGCGCAGCAAATAGCGCCCTTCGCGCCGACGCACCTTGCGCAGCTTCTGCCGGTTGAGGGCGTAGATGAACATGGAACTCTCCCGATCCATGTTGATCTCGATCAGGCGCCATGCCGTGGACGCACGCGATCGTGCCGCACCCAACTTCATCAGCATCTCCTCGCGCGATATCTCCATGGCGGCGAGCTCATGCAGCCGCTTCCACAACCACTTCATCTGCCGCCTGCGCATCGCGCGTTCCTTGTTGACGCGATCGACACTCTCGGCGAAGACATAAAGCTCATTGTCCTCGGCTAGCAGTTTGACTCGCACGCCTTCGCGCGTCTGCTGCCAAGGTTCGGCAAGCAGGTCTTTCTCCAGACGCGACAGGCGACCCTTCGGCGTTCCCACCAGGTACTGCACCGGCGGGTCACTGTTGCGCATTTCCGCCAGCACCGCTTCGGTGGGAACCCCGCGATCCATCACCCAGACACGCCGCGCGCGGCCGTATTGCTGCTCGATCCTGGCGAGGAACATTCGCAGCGTCGTGCAGTCCGCCGTGTTGCCGGGCAGCACCTCGTAGGCCAAGGGCAGGCCTTCCGGGGTGACCACCAGAGCGATTACCACCTGCGGGCAGTCCGGCCGCTTGTCGCGGCTGTAACCGTGGCGGCGCTTGTCGCCCTCCGGCACGTCCGAGGCATTGATCTCGAAATAGGTGCTGGTCAGATCATACAGCAGAACGTCGAAATCGACGTTGAACAGATCACGCCAGCGAGTCACCAAGTGGGTGAACAAGTCCGCTTTATGCTCCAGCAGGAAATCGTGACAGGCATAAAGTTTGTGCGGTTCGGCGAGGCGAAAATCCGCTCCCAGAAGCTCCGCCATGGCACTGCGGCCGAACCAGTCACGGTGCAGTTTCCACTCGCTGCCCGGCGCGATCAGCCGGTACAACACCAGGACCTGCAAGATCTGATCCCACCGCGTCCCCTTGCGGTTCACAGGCAGCCGATCGGCCCAGAACCGATCCAGCTGTAACTCTCCCCACAGCTGCCCAGCCAGCCAACACGCACCCCATTGCCGCGGCCGGCACAGCCGCATCTCGGACAGGCGAAGCTGCACGATCGAACTGTCGGGCGTGAGCCCGGCGCAGCGGTCCTCGGGAAACAGCGCCAGGCTCCGCGAATGCCCCGCGTCCTCATCGAAGACTTCGATGGACTTGCGCCAGGCCGCGGTCTGCGACGGGCTGATCTCACCCAAATATAAAACGTGGCGCTGCACCACCCGGCCGCCCTGGATGCGCTGGTTCTCGACGACGCTCCAATAGCTGTGCGTCTTGCCGTCCTTCTTTCGCCGGGTCTGCCGCAAAAACATGACCCGGCGAATCTAGCGAGGCGAATCGAGCGAGCGGAACGGGGTAGGTCTTCACTACAGCCGTTTTCGACCGAGGCCCTTCAATATAGCCATGGAATAACAAACACTTATCGAACCGCCTCCGGACCAAAGTCGGTTTTTCCGAGTGCGAATCCGCGAAGTCGGGCTAACTCCCATATCCGTTCAGTTCCCACAGCAGCCGGGCGCAACTGCCATGCACGACACCCCAGGCCTCCCCAATCTGCCCCCGTCCGTCGCCCGCGAGGCGTTCGCCGCCCTATGCGCAACCCCGCCGCCGCCGGTTGCCGATGCCGCCGAGGCTCACGAGGCATGCGACAAATCGGCAATGGCAGCCGCGCCGCCGCCTGCAACATCGTCTCATGTACACAATCCATGAGACGAAAGTGCTCGCTACCCCCGGGCCGACAATGCAGCCGCCAGCGCGGCGCCATCCACGATCGGCAGCCCGCACACGCTCCGGCGGCACACATAGGCCGCAGCGCCCGCGGCCCCGGCCACCTTGCCGAACGCCGGATGAGCCACCGGCAGCGCATCAGGGCTCGACGCACGCAGCACGACAACGTTCGGATCCGCCGCACCGAGCACCACGGCCGCAAACGCCTGTGCCAGCGGATGCGCCGCATCGCCCGCGATCACCACCGTGGAGCCCTCCCCCAGCAGGTCGGCAGCCGCCAGCAGCGACGGCATCGCGGCAAGCTGATCCGGCTTGCCGGTGAACGCGCGCAGCAGCGCCTCGGCGCGCGCCCGCCAGTTCGCATCGCCGGTTAGGTGCCAAAGGCGGGAAAAAACCTCCGCCAGCATGCCGTTGCCGGCCGGCGTTGCGGTGTCGGCGGCGGTGCGCGGCCGGACCAGCGGCACATCGGTCGCGTCCGCCGCAGTGGCGAAATAGCCGCCGTGGCCGTCCGGAAATGCCGCCTGCGCCGAATCCGCGAGTCGAATCGCCTGGGCCAACCGCTCCAGCGCGCCGGTCGCCTCGAACAGCGCGAGCGACGCCCGCGCCATCGCCGCCTGATCGTCCAGCAGGCCGGCAGCGGTCACCCGCCCGAGCCGCCACGCATGGTGCACCCGCCCATCGGGCGCCGACATCTCCGCCAGGATGAAATCCTGTGCCTGCTCGGCGCGGGCCAGCCACTCCGGCCGGCCGAACACCACCGACGCGCGGGCCAGCGCGGCGATGGCCAAGCCATTCCAGTCCGCCAGCACCTTGTCATCCCGCCCGGGCCGGACGCGCAGCGCCCGCGCCCCGAACAGCACCTGCCGCCCGCGGGCCAGCGCGGCCTCTTCGTCCGGGGTCCCGGCCGGGGTCACCCGGTGCAGGATCGTATGTCCCTCCCAGTTGCCGCCGGGCGTCACGTCGTAGGCCTGCTTGAACGCCGCGGCGTCATCGCCCAACAGGCGATCCACCTCGGCTTCGGTCCAGACGTAGAACCGGCCTTCCTCGCCCTCGCTGTCGGCATCCTCCGAGGCGGCGAAGGCGGCGCGGCCATTCACGCCGGCGGCCGTCATGTCGCGCGTCAGCCACCCGACGGTCTCGACGGCGCGCTGCTCATACAGCGGGTTGGGCCGGTGCGCATGCGCCAACGCCAGCAACTCCAGAAGCTGTGCGTTGTCGTACAGCATCTTCTCAAAATGCGGCACCAGCCAGACCGGGTCGGTGGAGTACCGGGAATAGCCCCCGCCGAGATGATCGTAGATGCCGCCCTGCGACATCCGCTCCAGCATCAGGTGGACCGCGTCCTGGCCCGCGGCCTGCCCGGTGCGGAACGCGTTCTGCCACAGGAAGCGGAATATCGGCGGGTTGGGGAACTTCGGCGCCCCTTGCAGCCCGCCCTCCTTGGGGTCGGTCATCCGCAGCAGCGCGGTCGCCACGGCATCGAGATGCACCGGCGTCGGCAGATCGCCCGGATTGGCCTGCGACATCGCGGCCAGCACGCGGCGCAACGCGGTGGTATTGTTCTTCACCATGTCGTCGTCGGCGCGCCAGGCCTCCGACACGCCGTACAGCACCTGGCTGAACGATGGCTTGCCCCAGCGCGGCTCTGGCGGGAAATACGTGCCGCCCCAGAACGGCGCGCCGTCCGGCGTGATGAACATGGTCAGCGGCCAGCCGCCCTGCTCGCCCAGCGCGTGCAGCGCCGACATATACAGATGGTCGATGTCCGGACGCTCCTCGCGGTCGACCTTGATGTTGACGAAATGCGCGTTCATCAGCGCCGCGGTGGCCGGGTCCTCGAACGACTCGTGCGCCATGACATGGCACCAGTGGCAGGCGGCATAGCCGATCGACAGCAGGATCGGGCGGTTGGTCTCGCGTGCGTCGGCCAGGGCCGCCGCACCCCAGGGCCGCCAGTGCACCGGGTTGTCGGCGTGCTGCAGCAGATAGGGCGAGGTCTCGTGGCGGAGCAGATTTTCGGCCTCGGCCATGGCATTGCGCTCCCTGGGTGTTGGGCGGACATGGGGTGGGCGTGTGGGCAATGACAGGGATCGAGGAGGGATGGAAGCCGATACCATCTTTGCCGTCGCCTCGGGCGCCGGTTACGCCGCCATCGCGGTGCTGCGGATCAGTGGCCCGGCGAGCCGTGCCGCAGTTGCCGGCGCTGTGCGGGCGCGTTCCGCCGCCGCGCCGCGCGTCGCTCCGCCGGCTGTCGCGATCGCGACGGGGCGGAACTCGACCAGGCGATGGTGGTGTGGCTGCCCGGACCCGGCAGCTACACCGGCGAGGATTCGGCCGAACTGTTCCTGCATGGCGGGCGCGCCGTGCTCGACGGCGTCGCGGAGGCGCTGGTCCGGCTCGGTGCCCGGCCGGCGGAGGCGGGAGAATTCACCCGCCGCGCCTTCCTCAACGGCAGGATGGACCTCACCGAGGCCGAGGCGGTGCACGATCTGGTGGCGGCCGAGACGGCGGCGCAGCGGCGACAGGCGCTGCGTCAGCTCGATGGCGCGCTGGGCACGATCTATCGCGGCTGGGCTGACCGGCTGCGCGTTCTGCTGGCGCAGCAGGAGGCGCTGATCGACTTCCCGGACGAGGACCTGCCGCCGGAGGTCGAGGCGGCGGTCCTGGAGGAACTGGTCGGCGTTGCGGGCCGAGGTGGCGGTGCATCTGAACGACGGACGCCGGGGCGAGCGGCTGCGCGAAGGCCTGGTGTTCGCCGTCACCGGGCGGCCGAACGTGGGAAAGTCGTCGCTGGTGAATGCGCTCGTCGAACGCGACGTTGCGATCGTCTCGGCCACGCCGGGGACGACGCGGGATGCGCTGGAGACGCGGGTGGTGTTGGGTGGCGTCCCGGTCACCCTGGTGGACACGGCAGGACTGCGGGAAAGCACCGACGCGATCGAGGCCGAGGGCGTGCGACGCGCCCTGGTGCGTGCGGCGGACGCGGATCTGGTGATCGTCGTGGTCGAGGCAGGCAGCGAAAATGGTAACGATTGCGAGGCTCCCCCTCTCCTTGCGGGAGGGGGTTGGGGGGAGGGGGTCGTGGGACCGCCGAGAACCCCTCCTCCCAACCCCCTCCCGCAAGGGGAGGGGGAGCCACCGCGTTCCTTATCGGCCACCCGACTGCGGGTCATTAACAAGATCGACCTCGGCGGCACCGTACCGCCGCATGCGATCGGCGTCAGCGCGCTGACCGGGAAGGGCCTGGACACACTGCGTGCGCGCCTGGCCGAAGCGGCGCGATCATTGACCGAAAGCGCCGGGCCGCCGCCGCTCACACAGGCCAGACATCGAGCAGCGTTGCAGGAGGCGGCGGCACGGCTCGCCGGCGCAGGGATCGCCGAATTGCCCGAGCTGCGGGCCGAGGACCTGCGTCTGGCGCTACGGGCGATGGGCCGCATCACCGGCAGCGTCGGTGTGGAGGACATCCTCGACACGCTGTTCGCCCGGTTCTGCATCGGCAAGTAGGCATGCACGCATCATCTGGGCGAAGCCCCGCGCCCGATGGCTGATCGCATGCTTTGCCGCCGCGTCCATTTCTCCGAACGTCACCGCGGCTCCGGTGGCAACGAACATCGGGTCGTAGCCGAAGCCTCTCGTCCCACGCGGCGGCCAGATGGCCTGTCCGTCCACGCGCCCGACGAACGTCGCGGTATGCTCGTCCGGCCAGGCGAGGCACAGCGCGGCGACGAACCAGGCGCGCCGGTCCTGTGCATCCGCCAATTCCCGGTTCACCCGCTGCATCGCGTGGGAAAAGTCCTTCGCCGAACCGGCCCAGCGCGCCGAATGCACCCCCGGCGCGCCATTCAGTGCGGCGACGCAGAAACCGGAATCGTCCGCCAGCGCCGGCAGTCCGCATGCCCGCGCAGCCGCCAGCGCCTTGATCCGCGCGTTGCCGACAAAGTCGGGCGCGTCCTCGTCCGGTTCCGGCAGGCCGAGCGACCCGGCGGCAATCACCGCAACGCCATGGGGCCGCAGCAGATCGGTGAGCTCCGCCAGCTTGCCGGGATTGTGGCTCGCCAGGACGAGCCGTGAGCCGCGGTCCAACCTCCGCGCCATCACACCGCGCCGACCGCCTGACGCTGCGCCTCGAACAGCGTGGCGACGCCCTGGCGTGCCAGGCCGAGCATGCTCAGGAACTGTGCCTCGTTGAAGGCCGCGCGTTCCGCCGTGCCCTGGATCTCGACGATGCCGCCGGCATCGGTCAGCACGAAGTTGGCATCGGCATCGGCCGCCGAATCCTCCGCGTAGTCCAGGTCCAGCACCGGCTCGCCGCCGCAGATCCCGCACGAAACCGCTGCCACCTGGCCGATGAGGGGCAGCTTCTTGATGACGTTCATCCGCAGCATGTGCCGGAAGGCGAGGCTCAGCGCGACCCAGGCGCCGGTGATCGCCGCACAGCGCGTTCCGCCATCGGCGTTCAGCACGTCGCAGTCGAGCGTCACGGTGATCTCGCCCATCGCCGAGCGATCCACCACCGCGCGCAGTGCGCGGCCGATCAGCCGCTGGATCTCCTGCGTGCGGCCCGGACTGCTTGCCGCGCGCCGCCTCGCGCTCGCCGCGGGTATGGGTGGCACGCGGCAGCATGCCGTATTCCGCCGTCACCCAGCCCTGGCCGGAGTTGCGCATGAACGGCGGCACGCGGCCTTCCACGCTGGCGGCGCACAGCACCTCGGTATTGCCCATGCGGATCAGGCACGAGCCCTCGGCGTGACGCGCAAAGCCCGGCGTCAACGAGATCGGACGCAGTGCGTCAGGGGTTCGGCCGGATGGTCGCATGGTGGCTCCTGTTGCGGGGCGCGGGACGATAGCCCGATGCGGTTGCGGCGACCATCGACGAGCCGCGGCTTTGTTGACGCCGAAGAGCCGGGCTGCATACCGTCCGTATCTGCAGGCCGGCACATCGAGACCGGCGACGAGGGAGAGAGCATGCGCCATCATCTGCGTCTTGCGCTGATCGCCGTGACTGCGTCCCTGTGCGCCGGCACGGCAGTCGGCGGAAACCATCGCGCGCGTCGGCGTCGCCGCACGCGATCTCGGCGCGCTCGACCCGGCCTACGGCATCGGCAACGGCGACGAGTTCACCATCCGCCAGATCTACAACACGCTGGTCAGTCCGCCGGACGGCACGACGAAGATCCAGGTGGATCAGCTGCAGGGCGAGCTCGCGGAAAAATGGGAGGTGTCGCCCGACGCGCGCACCTGGACCTTCCACCTGCGTCATGGCGTGCAATGGCACAAGGGTTTCGGCGAGGTCACCTCGGACGACGTGGCGTTCACCATCACGCGGATGGCCGATCCGAAGACCGGGTCGCAATATTCGGCGAACTACCGCCAGATCGAGAGCATCGATACGCCGGACGCCTACACGGCGGTGGTGCATCTCAGCCAGCCCAACCCGTTCATCTACGCGTTCTCCATGATGCCGCGCTTCGGCGGCTACGTTCAAAGCCGCAAGGCGGTCGAGCAGCTCGGCGACAAGCTGCGGCTCAACCCGGTCGGCAGCGGACCGTTCGAGTTCGTCGGCTACGAGCCGAAGCAGAAGGTCGTCACGAAATCGTTCGATGGATATTGGGGCGGCAAGCCGAAGATCGACCGGCTGGAGGTGCTGTTCCTCACCGAGACCGCTGCCCGCACGCTCGCCTTCGTCAAAGGCGACGTGGACATGATCGAGGGAGCCGGGGTCCCCGGCTGGTTCGCCAGCCTCAGGAAGCAGAAGCCTGACGCGATCTTCGACTACGGCCGACCCGGCGGGACCTGGGCGCTGTTCCTCAACATGACGCGCAAGCCGCTGGACGATATCCGCGTGCGCCAGGCGATTGCCCATGCCATCGACCCGACGGCATGGACGAACGCGTTTGGTGACTTCGTCGAGCCGATGTACGGTATCTCGCCGCAGGGCTTCTACGGCTCGCTGCAGAAGGAGGATATTCCCCCCGACTGGCCCTACACCTTCGATCAGCAGGCCAGCCGGAAGCTGCTGGCCGATGCTGGTTTGCCGAACGGGTTCAGTATCGATGTGTTCATTAGCGAGCGCGAGGAATACAAGACCTATCTGCTGATCGTGCAGGAGCAGCTGCGCAAGGTCGGCATCCAGATCAACATGCGCCTTGTCGATCACGCGAGCTATCACGTCGACATCCGGCGCGATCTCGATCCGCTGGTGGTCTACGGCACGGGCCAGCCGCCGCTGACCCAGGCGATCCTCAATGCGTTCTATGATTCGCGTTCCATCGTCGGCAAGCCGACGCACAACATGAATTTTTCCCATTTCGGCGATGTGGCGGGCAACGTCGATGCGCTGATCGACCAGGCGCATCAGGAGGTGAACGATGCGAAGCGCCTGGCGCTGCTGAAGGAGATCCAGATGCAGATCCTGCGGCAGGTGCCCATGGTGCCGCTGCCCAGTCCGGCGGGCATCTGGGTGCACAATCCGCGCCTGGAGATCGGCTTCCCGGTGAAGGCATTCATGGGCACGTTCACGCTCGGCAAGGCGAGCGTGCATTAGGGGGTTCGTGCTCTGACTGCAGCGCCCCCTCCCCAACCCTCCCCCGCGCAAGGGCGCGGGAGAGGGGGATCGATGTTCCCACCCTCGCGAAGCGGGCGGGATAGATCAATGGTGCCACTGCCGCGAGGCAGGCGGGATGCACCAATACTCCCTCTCCCGCGAAGCGGGGCAGGGTTGGGGAGGGGGTAGTGGCAGGCTACATCCTGCGCCGCGGCCTGGAGGTCATTCCGACCGTCCTTCTGGTGCTGACGCTGGTGTTCCTCGCGCTGCGCGTGCTGCCCGGCGATCCGGCGATCGCGGCGCTCGGCGAATACGCCACACCGGAGGCGATCGCCACGTTCCGGGAAAAGCTCGGGCTGGATCAGCCGCTCTGGGTGCAGTACCTGAGCTTCGTCGGCCATGCGCTCACCGGCGATTTCGGTCGCTCGATGACCAACGGCACTTCGATCAATGCACTGCTGCTGGCCAGCCTGCCCTATACGATCGAGCTCGCTCTCGCCGCCACGCTCATCGGCATCGTGATCGGTGTGCCGCTCGGCGCGTGGGCCGCGGTCCGGCGCAACCGTGCGCCTGATTTCGTCGGGCGATTGTTTGCGCTGGCCGGGTTCTCGCTGCCCGACTTCTATGTCGGCGTGCTGCTGTTGATGGCATTCTCGCTGCACTTCGACTGGTTCCCCATGCTGGGCGGCGGCGAGGGCGTGCTCGATCGGCTGCATCACCTCGTGCTGCCGGCCATCACTCTTGGCCTGGTGATGGCGGCGTTCGTCATGCGCCTGACGCGGTCGTCGCTGCTCGAAGTGCTGCGGCGCGACTATGTGCGCACCGCGCGCGGCAAAGGCGTGGCCGAGCACTGGGTGATCTTCAAACATGCGCTGCGCAATGCGCTCATCCCGGTGACGACCGGCATCGGCATCTACCTGCTGACCACGCTCTCCGGCACGATAACGGTTGAGCTGGTATTCTCCCGTCCCGGCCTCGGCCAGTTGCTGATCGGCGGGATCACGGCGCGCGACTATACGATGGTGCAGGCAGGACTGGTCGTGTTCGCGTTCTTCGTCGTGCTGGTGAACCTGCTCACCGATCTGCTCTGCGCCGCGATCGATCCCCGGATCACGCTGCGATGAGCGATCTGGCGGAACGCCTTGCCACCGACGCGCGGCGCGGTGCCGTGCTGGCCTACATCGCCGGCAACACCATCGCCTCCATCGGCGTACTGCTGGTCTGCGTGCTTGCCGTCGTGGCGTTGGCAGGGCCATGGATCGTGCCGCAGGACCCGCTGGAGCAGAGCTTCCTTACCGCCGGCCAGGGGCCATCGGCGGAGCACTGGTTCGGCACCGACTCGTTCGGCCGCGACGTGTTCTCGCGCGTTCTGCTCGGCACGCGGGCGTCGCTTTCGATCGGCGTGACGGCGCCGGCGCTCGCCGCCCTGTTCGGCACGTGGGCCGGCATGCTGGCCGGTTACTTCGGCGGCTGGACCGATCGCCTGATCAGCCGGTTCTCCGACCTGCTGATGTCGTTTCCGTCGCTGCTGCTCGGCGTGATGATCGCCGCCGCGCTCGGTCCCGGTTTCCGCACCGCCATCGTCGCGATCGCCATCGCATTGTTTCCGCGCTTCGTGCGCCTGGCGCGATCGGCGACGCAGGTGGTGCGGCGCGAGCCGTTCATCGATGCGTCGATCGCATCGGGCCGCGGGCCGCTCGCCATCATGGCGCGCCACGTGCTGCCGAACATCGCGGGGCCGCTGGTTGTGGCACTGAGCCTGTGGATCGCCACCGCGATCCGGTTGGAGGCGGCGCTGTCGTTCCTCGGGCTCGGCACGCAGCCGCCGGCGCCAAGCTGGGGCAACATGATCCGCGAGGGGATGGGCGATCTGGTCGGCGATCCATGGCCGGCCGCGTTCGCCGGTGCGGCGATCACGCTGGCGGTGCTGGCATTCAACATGGTGGGCGACGCGCTGCGCGACATGCTCGATCCGGAACTGGACGCGTGAACCGGTCGTTGCTGGCGGTCGATGATCTGCGCGTGCATCTGTTCACCAGCGGCGGCGTGGTGCGTGCCGTCGATGGCGTGGGGTTTTCGCTGGAAGCGGGCGGCAGTCTCGGCATCGTCGGTGAGTCGGGTTGCGGCAAGACGATGACCGCACTTGCGCTGATGCGGCTGATCCCGAGCCCACCGGCCCGCATCGTATCGGGGCGCGTCATGTTCGACAGCGAGGACATCGTTGCGATGGACGAAGCTCGGCTGCGGTCGCTGCGCGGTAACGCCATGGCGATGATCTATCAGGACCCGATGACGACGTTGAACCCGGTGTTCGCGGTCGGCGAGCAGATCGCCGAGGCGGTGCGGCTGCATCGCGATGCGTCGCGCGGGACGGCGTTCGCGCGGGCGGTGGAGATGCTGGAGCTGGTGGGCATTCCGGATCCCGCCCGCTGCGCGCGGTCGTATCCGCATCAGCTTTCGGGCGGCATGCGTCAGCGCGCGGTGATCGCGATGGCGCTGGCGTGTCATCCCAAGCTGCTGATCGCCGACGAACCGACGACAGCGCTCGATGTGACGATCCAGGCGCAGATTCTCGATCTGATGCGCCGGCTGCAGCGGGAGCTGGGCACCGCGATCATCCTGATCACGCACGATCTTGGGGTGATCGCCGATCTCGTGGATACAGTTGTGGTGATGTATGCCGGCAAGGTGGTGGAGCGGGCGCCGATGAAGCGGCTGTTTGCGGCCCCGCGGCATCCTTATACGCAGGGCCTGCTGCGTTCGGTGCCGTCGCTCACTGTGCGCGAGCGACGCATGCGCACGATCGAGGGAACGGTGCCTCCCGCGCTCGACATGCCGCACGGCTGTCGGTTCCATCCGCGCTGCGCCTTGGCGCGCGAGGTGTGCCGCGATGCGGAGCCGCCGCTGGTGAGTGACGGAGCCGGCGGCGAGGCGGCATGCTGGGCGCTGACATGATCGTACACCTCGCCCACAGAGTGGGAGAGGTCGCCGCGCTGTGCGCGGCGGGAGAGGGTGCCGCCAGTAGGGTGCGATTCATTTGTTGCGTGCGTGCAGTTCGACCCTCTCCCGCCGCTTCGCGGCGACCTCTCCCGCGCAGCGGGCGAGGTGGTACTTGGCACCAGCGGCGCGTAATGCCCCTGCTGCAGGTCCGCGACCTGACCAGGCACTTCCCGATCACCGGCGGTCCGCTCGGCATCCGCATGATCGGCCAGGTGAAGGCTGTGGACGGCGTGTCATTCGATCTACACGCGGGCGAGACGCTGGCGTTGGTGGGCGAATCCGGCTGCGGCAAGTCCACCACGGGACGCATGTTGCTGCGCCTGACCGAACCGACCTCCGGCAGCGTCACGTTCGGCGGCGAGGATCTGCTCGGCCTCGGCCGTCGCGCGCTGCGCCGGCGCCGGCGCGATGTCCAGATCGTGTTCCAGGATCCGTATTCCTCGCTCAGCCCGCGCCAACGTGTCGAGGACATCGTCGCCGAGCCGCTCGACGTCTATCGCCTGTATTCCAACCGGACGCAGCGCCGCGAACGGGTGGTCGAACTGCTGCGCCTGGTTGGGCTGGATGCGGTGCATCTGCGCCGCCGCCCGTTTGAATTCTCCGGCGGCCAGCGTCAGCGCATCGCGATCGCCCGCGCGCTGGCGCCCGAGCCGCGGCTGATCGTGGCGGACGAACCGGTGTCCGCGCTGGATGTGTCGATCCGCTCGCAGGTGGTGAACCTGCTGCAGGATCTGCAGGAGCGCTTCGGCATCGCCTACCTGTTCATATCGCACGATCTGGCGGTGGTGCGGCACATCGCGCACCGCATCGCGGTGATGTACCTTGGCAAGCTGGTCGAGGTGGCGGAAAGCGATGCGCTGTTCGATGCGCCGTATCATCCCTATACGCAGGCGCTGCTGTCGGCCGCGCCGGTGCCGGATCCGGAGCGTCGCACCACGCGGATCATCCTGCTGCGGGGATGTGCCCAGCCCGTCGCGCGTGCCGTCCGGCTGTCACTTCCACCCGCGTTGTCCGATCGCACAGGTGGTTTGTCGAACGAAGGCGCCGGCGCTGCAGGATGTAGCGCAGGGGCGGTTGGTCGCGTGCCACTTCGCCAGGGCATTTCCGATCGCAGCCTGATGGTGTCCGATACCCGCAGGGAGGTCATGATGTCCGAAGCTGATCGGTTTGAATGCGCTTGTTCTCGGCAGCGGCGAGGGCGGCAAGTACCTGGCATGGCACCTGGCGCGATCCGAGCAGCGCACGGCCGTTGTCGAGCGCCGCTGGATCGGCGGCTCCTGCCCCAACATCAACTGCCTGCCAAGCAAGAACGAGATCTGGAGCGCGAAGGTCGCGGATCTGATGCATCACGCAAACAGGTTTGGCGCCACGACGGGGCCGTCCGCGATCGATATGGCCAAGGTTCGCCAGCGCAAGCGCGACATGGTGCAGGGCCTGATCGACATGCACCTGGAGTACTACAAGGCGAGCGGCGCTGAACTGATCATGGGGGAGGCGCACTTCGTCGCGCCGAAGTCGCTCGAAGTGCGGTTGAACGACGGTGGCACGCGCGTGCTGACGGGCGAGCATGTGTTCATCAATGTCGGAACGCACCCGGCGATTCCAAATGTTGCCGGGCTCGACGCTGCCGGCCCGCTCACGAATATTGAGGCGCCGGATCTCGATTATCTGCCGTCAC
This sequence comes from uncultured Alphaproteobacteria bacterium, assembly GCA_963794185.1. Taxonomy (GTDB): domain Bacteria; phylum Pseudomonadota; class Alphaproteobacteria; order Acetobacterales; family Acetobacteraceae; genus JAMXLO01. Next base: position 23,767 of record CAWCDM010000082.1, read on the forward strand.
ACCTGATCGTGCTCGGCGGAGGCTATGTCGGGCTCGAACTGGCACAGGCTTACCGCCGCTTCGGCAGCCGTGTGACGATCATCGAGCACGGACCGCAGCTCGCCGGGCGCGAAGATCCGGACGTGGCGGAAGAGGTCCGAGGAATTCTAGGCGACGAAGGCATCGACATTCTGGTCTCGGCGGAGGTGCTACGCGTGCAGGGCCGATCCGGGCAGGATGTCAGCCTCGTTGTGCGGACGTCGTCCGGTGAGCGGGTCATCCTGGAAGATTGCCCGCCCATCCGGAACGTCATGTCAAGCTATGCAAGAATGGCCGCAATCAGGCCGTGCGGATTCCGCGCGAATTCGAGCTGCCCGGCGAGGACGCCGTCATGCGCACGGAAGGTGAACGGCTGATCATCGAGCCCGTCCCACTGAAGTCGCTGCTGGCGCTGCTGGCGACACTTGCGCCGCTCGACGAGGAGTTTCCACCGATCCCCGACGCGCCGTTTGATGCCATCGAGCTTTGATGCGGTATCTGCTGGACACCAATATCGTGTCCGATCTGGTCCTCAATCCGCAGGGCCGAATCGCTGACCACATTCGCAAGGTCGGCGAGGCGCAGGACTGTACCAGCATCATCGTCGCGGCGGAATTGCGCTATGGCGCTGCGAAGAAGGGATCCGCGAGGCTGACGCGGCAGGTCGAGGCGGTCCTCGGCGCGCTCGATGTGCAGCCGTGCGAGGCTCCTGCCGATGCCAGCTATGCCCTGATCTGCGCGAAGCTGGAACGGAGCGGCAGGCCGATTGGGGGCAACGACCTGCTGATTGCGTCGCAGGCGGTTGCGCTTGGCTGCACGATGGTCACCGACGACATCACGGAATTCCGCCGTGTCGATGGCATGGTCTGCGAGAACTGGTTGCGAAACCGGTGACCGCCGCACTCCGTGTAGCGGCAAATCGGCGAGCGCGCGGCTAGTCGGCAAATGACTGGGACTGTCCCCTGGTCCGCTCGAATTGGACGGTTGGACCTGGGGGGCTTATCCTCCCCGGGTAAACGCCACGGAAACAGCCGCGTATGTCCATCATCGAACCAGGCGGCATCGACTGCGACATCCATCCCGCGGTACCGAACCTCAAGGCCCTGCTGCCGTACCTCTCCGACCACTGGCGCGACATCGTCGTGCAGCGCGGCGTGCACGAGCTGGAATCGATCGCCTATCCGGCCAACTCGCCGCTGACCGCTCGGCCCGACTGGCGGCAGCCAGGCGTCAAGCCAGGCTCGGACCTCGACGCGCTCCGCACCCAGGCGCTCACCCCGTTCGGCACCAGCCTGGCGATCTGCAACTGCCTCTACGGGGTGCAGCTGCTGTTCAGCGAGGACATGGGCGCCGGCTTCGCTCGCGCTGTGAACGACTGGATGGCGCACGAGTGGCTGGACAAGGAGCCGCGGCTGCGCGCCTCCATCGTGGTGCCGATGCAGAACCCCGAACTGGCGGTGGAGGAAATCGAGCGCGTCGCCCCCGACCACCGCTTCGTCCAGATATTGCTGCTGGTGATGCACGACATGCCGCTCGGCAAGCGTCATTACTGGCCGATCTATGCCGCCGCCGAACGGCTCGGCCTGCCGGTGGGCATCCACGCCGGGTCCGCCTATCGGCATCCGGTCACGCCCCTGGGCTGGCCGACCTACTACACCGAGGACTACGCCGCCCAGGCCCAGGCGTTTCAGGCCGCGCTCTCAAGCCTGATCTGCGAGGGCGTGTTCACCAAGTTCCCGGACCTCAAGGTCGTGCTGGTGGAATCCGGTTTCACCTGGCTGCCCGCCCATCTCTGGCGCCTCACGAAATTCTGGCGCGGGCTGCGCATCGAGGTGCCCTGGGTGGACCGCGCGCCCACCGAGATCGTGCGCAGCAATGTACGCCTGACCACGCAACCCTGCGACGCGCCCCCGACAGTCGAGGCATTCCAACGCCTGCTGGAGCACATGGGGTCCGACGAGATGCTGCTGTTCTCCACCGACTATCCCCACTGGCAGTTCGACGGCGATGCCGCCCTGCCGGAGGGATTATCGCGCGACCTCGTCCGCAAGATCATGATAGACAATCCGCGGAACACGTATTCCCGACTGACGGAATAAAGCTTCGAGCGCCAGCGTCGACTCGGAATAGAGGCCCTAGCGGTAGGGGCCGTCCGATATCAAATGCCGCGATTTGTTATCTTCCGGAACGAGAGCGTCCTGCGTGGGCTGCAGCATCATAGTTTGCTGGAGCCGCCGCATCTAATCTAACCCACGGCCAACTCCGTTTCCATTATCTCCAGCAATTCGAGATGAGCGGATCGGCGCAGAGGCGCGCTAGACCAAAAGTAGTTCTGTTCATAGGGCACAGCGCCGCGCCGCTCAATTATGAGCACCGCCGCCCGATGCTGCGGTAGGGAATGAGGATCGGGTGAGAATGCAATCCGGGCAAGGCCCGTGGGACTATTCCATCCATAGTGTTCATTCAAGGCTAAATTGAACTGCGACGCAGTTTTGAACATGTGCTCAAGCCTGTGAGGCGGGAGCCTGTCAAGTTCGACAATCAGATTGCTCAGATACTGCCGTGGTCTCGCAGAAAGTGGTTGCCGCAGCAATCCAAGCTGGACAGCCCAAGCAAAAAAGTCATCCAACAGTGCATCAGATAAATTAGTGTCTGCGCAAGCGGAAATTACTCCATCATTGAAGAGCGACAATTCCTGAATAGGCACGACGCTATGCGAGGAGGTGACGGTGAACCGGCCATGCTCGAATTTCGCGCCAGTTGGCTGAGAAAAGCCCTCCACTGAGGTGGGCGACTTCATGAAACCATACCTGGTGGCCACACTATGCAGGAGGGTGGGCAGATCTAGCCCATGGACCGGACGCACCTCATCTGGCACCACAATTTGGACAACCCTGCCGATTTCCGTGCCGACAAGCTTCATGCAGCGGGTTCCAAGACGCTCGCAGGCGATTGGCTACCAGCGCCCAACCTAATGGTTGTCCCAGTGTCCACGTCATAGAAACTATGATTGGCCCAAAGATGTTGCTTGGGTTCTGGGGCTGCATTCGCGACGTGCGCAAGAGCCGATTCCTTCTGTCTCTCGTATGAAGCGGATAGGAAGGCTTGCAATGCTCCCTGGGGAGGCCGACTCTGTCGTTCGACCGCAATTAAAGCATCCAATGCCTCTCTGCTGTAGGGCGGGGGAGTCACAGCGCTTTCCGAAAGGTCCGACGTAACCCGCAGAAACGTCGGAAAATCCACGAACCTTCCCACAAACGCGATATTCAGCTTGATAGCTATCTCAATTAGCGTTTGCAGGGAAACGCCACTATATGATTCGTTCTCCAATCTGGACACGACACTTTGCGGCTTCCCTATTCGCTCGCCAAACTCGTTCTGCGACATATCCCCGCGAAGTCCGCGAATTTGGTCGGCAATAAACGCCCTTAGATGATGAGCCATATAACTGCCGCGGAATTCAGGATCATCAAACGAACCAGCTAAGCTAGCCAGGCGCTGGAAATTGGCACCTGCGACTTCGGGTCCCATCTCGTTCGACATTCGATTTACGCTCCTGGGCCTTCGGGCACGCTACAAGGTATTCAGGATCATGGTCCTTCCTGAAAGCGTACAGCATAACGAACCTAGTGCCGCACTGGTCGAAGAAACCCAACATCCGGTAATGAACGCCTTTGGGTTCCTCTATTCGCAATTCACCAAGCCCCGAACACAGACGGCCACGCAAGGTGCCATAGGGTCTTCGCCGCCAGTACTCCGGCGGCCGATGCTGCAACAACTCGACAGTGGCGACAACGGCACCTTGGACAGCCGGAGTTAGCCCTCGGTACCAACGCTTGATCACGTCATCACCACTCTCCGAATGATAGCACATGAACTCAGGCATTGTATAGCATTTTTGCTATTTCATCTATCGTCCGGAAAGGTAGTTCAACTAAGTCAGGTCGGGGATGCTGGGTCCTGTGGGTCGAGTGTTACAAAACAAGTGCAACAGTCCCATAAGGATTTAGGGCTTGTCAGGCGCACGTCCCCGCACGATCATTACTCACAACCCACGGAACACCTATTCCCGCCTGTTCCCGCCTGACGGAGACGATCCGATGAACGTCCAGGTCACCAGCCGCCCGACGGTCCAGCCAGCCGCCGCCTCGAAGCTTGCGATCGCCGATGGCGACATCCATCCGCAGCGCAACGCCTACAAGGACCTGTTCCCCTACATGGAGCAGCGCTGGATCGACATGGCGAAGACGTTCGGCTCGCGCCCGCGCCAGGCGTACCAGGCAGGACCGGCCTACCCGAAGGGCCAGCCGAATGCCTCGCGCCGCGACGCCTGGCCGCCCGAGGGTGGCCGTCCCGGCAGCAGCCTGTCGTTCATGCAGAAGCAGTTGCTGGACGAGAACAACATCCAGCTCGGCATCCTGAACCCGACCGGCGACAACGGCGCCAGCTTCCAGAACCGCGAATTCGGCGCCGGCGTGGCCAGCGCGATGAACCGCTGGGTCGAGGCGGAATGGCTGATCGAACCCCGCCTCGAAGGGCTCCATCGTCGTCCCCTACGAGGACGCCGAGGCAGCGGTGCAGGAGATCGAGCGCTGGGCCGGCGATCCGCGCTTCGTGCAGGTGCTGATGGTGACCCGCACCGCCAACCCGCCGGGCCAGAAGCAGTACCTGGAAGATCTACGAGGCCGCCGCCGCGGCCGGCCTGCCGATCGGCGTGCATGCGTTCGGCTTCGGCGGCTATCCGGTCACCGGCAGCGGCTGGCCGTCGTTCTACATCGAGGACATGGTCGGCCACGCCCAGTCGGCGCAGTCCTTCCTCACCAGCATGGTGATCGAGGGCGTGTTCGAGCGGGTGAAGAACTTCAAGCTGGTGCTGATCGAGTCAGGGTTCGCCTGGCTGCCGCCGCTGGCCTGGCGGCTCGACAAGCTGTGGCGCCGGCTGAAGGAGGAGACGCCGCACCTGAAACGCGCCCCTTCGGAATACATCCGTGAGCAGGTCTGGCTGACCACGCAGCCGATGGAGGAGCCGCAGCCGCGCGAGCACGTGCTGGATGCGATCGACTGGATCGGCTGGGACCGGCTGCTGTTCGCCACCGACTACCCGCACTGGGACTACGACGATCCGACCCAGGTGCTGCCAATGCCGCTGCCGGAACAGAAGCGCCGCGACTTCTTCTTCAATAATGCCATGCAGCTCTATCGGCAGGGCTGATCGCCCTATCGTATCAGCCGGACCTCGATGCCAACGAGAGATGCCACCTGAAGCCATGCCCGATCGCCAGTCAAAGCCGGGAGATTTTGCTGCCTGGCCAAGGCCAGGCACGCCCGGTCGCCCAGCGACAGACCAAATGGACGGGTCTGCGCGAACAGTGCGCCGGTCTCGACCGCAAGGTCGGCGTCGAGATCGTGCAATGCGATGGGAAGGGCTGACAGGGCCGCGGCCGCCCGGTCCGCCGCCATGCCGTCTCGCACCAACCGGGTTATTGCCTCGGCAAGATTGACAGCCGAGATCGCGCTGCCCTCACGCAGCGCCGTTCGGACGATGTCCTGGCCCGGCTCCCGGAACAGGATCGCGAGCACAGCGGACGTATCCAGAACGAATGGCATCACTCACGCTTTGGCCTGGATTCCTCGTGCGCCTGGTATTCGCGTTCCTCCCGGGCCACCTCGGCCCGCTTGTCCGCGAGGAACTGCTCCACAGTGTCTCCCGACGCCTTGAGATAAGGCGCCACAATCGCCTGCACCTCGGCCAGCACCACGCCGATGGGCCTGATGCGGATCTCGCCGTCCTGGAGGCTGAGGACCACCATACCGCCCTCCTCAAGGCCAAGCGCCTTGCGGAACTTTGCCGGCACGCTCAGGCGCCCGTTCGCCGCCATCCTGACCGGTAGGTTCTTCTGGCTCATCAATATCCCACCATCCAAGATCTGCCACATATGCGTTTAGGCCATTTTTCATAACTCGCCAATAATCATTGACCGGCAGGTTCACTCTCCCTAGCTTCACCGCGGAGCTTTCCTATGGACAAGCCGATCTTTCCGCCCGGTTTCGCTTCCCGCATGGCCTTGCCGCCCGGCCTGGACGCGCGGTCCGCCGCCGTGCTGCGCGAGGTCGTCGAGCAATACGTGGAGACCGGGGAACCGGTCGGCAGTCGCACGCTGTCGCGCCGGCTGCCGATGAGCCTCTCGCCGGCCACCATCCGCAACGTCATGGCGGACCTCACCGAAGCCGGCCTGCTGTTCGCGCCGCACACCTCCGCCGGCCGGCTTCCCACCGATCAGGGCCTGCGCCTGTTCGTCGACGGCCTGCTGCATTTCGGCGAACTGGCCGAGGACGAGCGGGAGGCAATCACCGCCGCGCTGGCCGCTTCGGGGCGCAGCCTGGAGGACACGCTGGCCGAAGCCAGCACCATGCTGTCCGGTCTGTCCCAGGGCGCGGGCCTGGTCCTCGCGCCGAAGTCCGAGGGCGCGGTCCGCCACATCGAATTCGTCCCGCTCGGGCCGGGGCGGGCACTGGTCGTGCTGGTCAATGCCGATGGGCACGTCGAGAACCGGGTGATCGAAACGCCCCCGGGCCTGCCTCCCTCGGCGCTCCAGCAGGCGAGCAACTACCTCAACGCCCGGCTCTCGGGTCGCCCGCTGGCCGAGCTTCGCCGGATCGTGGCCGAGGAGATGGCCGCCAACCGCACCGAACTGGACGGGCTGTCCTCGAAGGTCGTGGAGGCAGGGCTCGCGACCTGGACCGGCGAAGGACGCGCCGGCAGCCTGATCGTGCGCGGACAGGCGCGTCTGCTGTCCGACGTGACGCAGATCGAGCGGCTCGCCGTCATCCAGGCATTGTTCGAACGGCTGGAGGCGCAGGAAACCATGCTGCGCCTGCTCGAGCTGGCGGAGCAGTCCGACGGCGTCCGCATCTTCATCGGCGCGGAAAGCGGACTGTTCGGCACGTCGGGCGTGTCGATGGTGGTGGCGCCGGCGCGCAACGACGGCGGCCGGATCGTGGGCGCCATCGGGGTGATCGGCCCGACTCGGATCAACTACGGCCGGATCATTCCTGTCGTCGACTACACGGCCCGGGTGATCGGACGACTTCTGGGCTGACGCCGCCGCTTGTCCGCGGCACCGGATGCACCCAATTGATCGCGACATGAGCAACGAACCCGAGAACATGAAATCCGACATCCCCGCCAACGACACAGGGCGCTCCGCCGGCGCATCCGACGTGCCACGCACACCGGAGGAGGTGATGCAGGCCGCCACGGCGCGCATCGCCGACCTGGAGGCCGAGCTGGCAGAAATGAAGGACCGCTGGATGCGCGCCGAGGCGGAGAATGCCAATATACGTGCCCGCGCCCAGCGCGAGGTCAACGAGACGCGGCAATATGCCGTGCAGAAATTCGCCCAGGATGTGGTGGAGGCCGCCGAGAACCTGCACCGCGGCCTGGAGAGCCTGCCGCCGCCCACCGAGCGGGAGCCGGAGATCGTTGCGCGACTGCGCGAGGGCCTCGATGGCATCGAGCGGAACTTCCTGAACATCCTCGAGCGAAACGGCATCCGGCGAGAGGACCCGACCGGCACGCCGTTCGATCCGAACCTGCACCAGGCGATGGCCGAGCAGGAGAGCGCGGCGCATGCGTCAGGCAGTGTCATGCACGCGTGGACGCCGGTCTGGACGTTGAACGGAAGGCTGCTCCGGCCGGCCATGGTGGTGGTGGCCAAGGCCCCGCCCCCCGAGATCGCGTCTGCCTCCAGTGGGGCCTCTCATGGGGCCTCGGGTGCGGCGAAGCTGAATACGACCGCTTGATGCAATCGTGCCGCAATTGCACAAGAATCCGGGCTCCGGCCTCTTGCCCGGCCGGCCACACCCCCATACATCCGTGTAATACTTCCGCCGTAGGGACGCATGTGATGCTTCGGGTCACAAGCGTCCGCTGAAAGGAGCTACTCATGAGCAAAGTCATCGGAATCGACCTCGGCACCACGAACTCCTGCGTCGCCATCATGGAGGGCAAGGACGTCCGGGTGATCGAGAACAGCGAGGGCGCGCGCACCACGCCCAGCATGGTCGCCTTCGCCGACAACGGCGAACGGCTGGTCGGCCAGTCCGCCAAGCGCCAGGCCGTCACCAATCCGTCCAACACGCTGTATGCCATCAAGCGGTTGATCGGCCGGCGGTTCGACGACCCGATCGTCGCCAAGGACAAGGGCCTGGTGCCCTACACCATCGTGCGCGGCGACAACGGCGACGCCTGGGTCGAGGCAAAGGGCGAGAAATATTCGCCGAGCCAGATCAGCGCGTTCATCCTCGGCAAGATGAAGGAGACCGCCGAGGCCTATCTCGGCGAGCCGGTCAGCCAGGCGGTGATCACCGTGCCGGCCTACTTCAACGACAGCCAGCGCCAGGCGACCAAGGACGCCGGCCGCATCGCCGGCCTCGAAGTGCTGCGCATCATCAATGAGCCCACGGCGGCGGCGCTCGCCTATGGCATGGACAAGAAGCACACCGGCACCATCGCGGTCTATGACCTGGGCGGCGGCACGTTCGACATCTCCGTCCTCGAGATCGGCGACGGCGTGTTCGAGGTGAAGTCCACCAATGGCGACACGTTCCTGGGCGGCGAGGATTTCGACGCGCGCATCATCGACTACCTGGCCGACGAGTTCCGCAAGGAGCAGGGCATCGACCTGCGCCGCGACAAGCTCGCGCTGCAGCGGCTGAAGGAAGCCGCCGAGAAGGCAAAGATCGAGCTCTCTTCGTCAAAGGAGACCGAGATCAACCTGCCCTTCATCACCGCCGACGCGGCCGGGCCGAAGCACATGGTGATGAAGCTGACGCGGGCGAAGCTCGAAAGCCTGGTCGACGACCTGATCGCGCGGACGATGGACCCATGCCGCGCCGCGTTGAAGGACGCCGGCGTGACTGCGGGCGAGATCGGCGAGGTGATCCTGGTCGGCGGCATGACCCGGATGCCGAAGGTCATCGACGCGGTGAAGAACTTCTTCGGCAAGGAGCCGGCGCGCAACGTCAACCCCGACGAGGTGGTGGCGATCGGCGCGGCGGTGCAGGGCGCGGTGCTGAAGGGCGACGTCAAGGACGTGCTGCTGCTCGACGTCACGCCGCTGTCGCTCGGCATCGAGACGCTGGGTGGCGTGTTCACCCGGTTGATCGAGCGCAACACCACGATCCCGACCAAGAAGAGCCAGGTCTTCTCGACGGCCGATGACAACCAGACCGCGGTCACCATCAAGGTCTATCAGGGTGAGCGCGAGATGGCGGCGGACAACAAGCTGCTCGGCCAGTTCGACCTGGTCGGACTGCCGCCGGCGCCGCGCGGCGTGCCGCAGGTCGAGGTGACCTTCGATATCGACGCCAACGGCATCGTCTCGGTGCAGGCGCGCGACAAGGCGACCGGCAAGGAGCAGCAGATCCGCATCCAGGCGTCGGGCGGGCTGTCCGAGGCCGACATCCAGCGCATGGTGAAGGAGGCCGAAGCCAATGCCGAGGCCGACAAGCAGCGGCGTGAGTTCGTCGAACTGAAGAACCAGGCGGACGGCCTGACCCATCAGGTCGAGAAGAACCTGAAGGAGCATGGCGACAAGCTGCCGGCGCAGGAGAAGGGCGAGGCGGAGGCCGCGGTTGCCGCGGCGCGCTCCGCGATGGAGGGCACCGATGCCGCGGCGCTGAAGCAGGCGAGCGAGCGTCTGAGCCAGGCAGCGATGAAGCTCGGCGAGCTGATGTACAAGGCGCAGCAGGCCGAACAGGCAGCCGATGCGACGGCCCATGCGGATGGTGGGCCCGGTGGTCCACAGGGTCCCGGTGCCAAGCCCGACGAGAAGGTCGTGGATGCCGAATTCGAGGAAGTCGACGAGAAGAAAAAGAAGTCGGCCTGATCATCCCAGGCAGGCAGAAATGAGGATTTGCGCCCGCGCTTCCTTGAAGGCGGGCGCGATTTCATGTCGGTCTTGCGGGCGGCCGCCGTGTCGCCGGCCGCGTGCGCAGCGCCAGCAAGAAGGGCTGAGATGGCCAAGCAGGATTACTATGCCACCCTTGGCGTGGCGCGGGAGGCGGGAGCGGACGACCTGAAAAAGGCCTACCGCAAGCTCGCCATGCAATTCCATCCCGACCGCAATCCCGGCGACAAGCAGGCCGAGGCGCGATTCAAGGAACTCAACGAGGCGTACGACGTCCTCAAGGACGAGCAGAAGCGTGCCGCCTACGACCGCTACGGTCATGCCGCATTCGAGCAGGGCGGCGGAGCGGGAGGCTTCACCGGCGGGTTCGACTTCTCGGCCGGCGGCGGCCTGGGCGACATCTTCGACCAGATGTTCGGCGACTTCACGCGGCCGTCGCGGCGGCGGTGCGCGAGCCCGCGCCGGCAGCGATATCCGCCAGGCGGCCGAGATCGACCTCGCCGAGGCGTTCACCGGCGCCAAGGTGAACCTGCGCGTGCCGACGCGCGTGGCGTGCGATGCGTGCGGCGGTTCCGGATCGGAAGACAAGACGCGCGCGGCGGATACCTGCACGACCTGCCAGGGTGCCGGGAAGGTTCGCGCCCAGCAGGGCTTCTTCCTGGTCGAGCGCACCTGCCCGACCTGCGGCGGCCGCGGCCGGGTGATCCGCAATCCCTGCAAGGTCTGCCACGGCGCCGGCACGGTGCAGCGCGAGCGGACCTTGCAGGTGGCGATCCCGCCGGGCGTGGAGGACGGCACGCGGATCAGGCTCGCCGGCGAGGGCGAGGCGGGCGGACAGGGTGCGCCGCCCGGCGATCTGTACGTTCACGTCGCGATCCGGCCGCATGCAATGTTCCAGCGTGACGGCGCCAGCATCTACATGCGTGTGCCGCTGCGAATGAGCCTGGCTGCGCTGGGCACCGATGTCGAAGTGCCGGTGATCGACGGGACGAAGGCGAAGGTGAAGATCCCGCCGGGCACGCAGACCGGGCGACCAGTTCCGCCTGCGCGGCAAGGGCTTCTCGGTGCTGCGCAGCGCGGCGCGCGGCGACATGTATATCCAGGTGGCGGTGGAGACGCCGCAGAACCTGACGCGTCGCCAGCGGGAGCTGCTGGAGGAGTTCGAGGCGGAAGCGCAGGGCAACGGGAAGGGCAGCCCGGAGAGCGAGGGGTTCTTTTCCAAAGTGAAGGAATTCTTCGAGGGTGGCCGGGAGTAGGCGGAATCCCGGCACCGCTCGCCGCGGTCCCCGCTACGACTTCCGTTGGGCGAGAAGCGCCAGCGCCCTGCTGCGGTCATCGCGGCAGCGTGCCGTGTCGTAGTCGGCCCGGGCCGCAACGAACACGGCGAGCGACGCGTCGAACGATGTCAGCGCCTCCTCCAGCCGCGCGGGTCCGCCCTCCCACCCGGCGAGCGTCAGCAGCGTACTGCCGAGAGCATTTTCGGTCCTTGCCCATAGCAGCGGTACCCGGTCGCCGGTTCGGATTGTCAGGGCCGCGCGATAGGCGGCGACCGCCTGCTCCAGGTGCGCTGTCCCGCTGTCGCGCTCGCCGAGCCGGCGCAGCGCATCGCCGAGATCGTGCTGCGTCTCCGCCCATTGCAACGGACCCCGCTCGGGCGTCCGCTCGGTCAGCGCCGCCTGCAGTGTCGCAACCGCCTCTTCCAGGTGCGCGGTGTCGGTCTCACGCGTGCCGAGTACCGGTGAGCGTGCGGCCGAGATGGGTCTGCGTCGTTGCCCATCGCAGCGGGTCGCGTTCTCGCGTGCGCTCGGTCAACGCGGCGCGAATTGCCGCCACAGCCTCTTCGAGATGCGCGGTGCCCTACTCACGCTCGCCAAGTGCCGTCAGTGCGACGCCGAGACTGTCCTTCGCTATCGCCCATCTCAGTGGCGCGCTCTCCTGGGTCTGTATGGTCAGCGCCGCGCGATAGGCGGCGACTGCCGCGTGCAAGTCCGCTGTCTCGGCCTCACGATCGCCGAACGCAGTGAGAGCATTGCCGAGATTGTGTTGGGCCATAGCCCAGTCGGACGGCGATTGCTCGCGGGTCCACACCTCGAGCACCGCCCGTTTCGCGAGCAGCGCCTGCTGCAACCGCTCGGTCCCACCGTCCCGCTCGCCCAAGGCCTGCAATGCGGCACCGAGCTTTGCCTGAGCTGCCGCCCAACCAACCGGATCGCGATCGCGCGGCACTTCCTCGGCTGCCGCGCGATAGGTCGCCAAGGCCTCCTCCAGGTGCTCCGATTTCACTTTCCCGATCTCCCAAGGCCAGCATTACATCGCCGAGACCGCGCTGCGCGATCGACCACACGTTCGGCTGCCGATCGCGTGCGAATTCCTGCAAAGCCGCGCGATAGGCCATCGCCGCCTGCTCCAGGCGCGCGGTCCCGCTCTCCCGATCTCCCAGCATCTTCAACGCGCTGCCGAGGTTCGTCTGCACCCTTGCCCAGTCGAGTGGCGCGCGGCCGCGGGTGAATTCTTCCAACGCCGCACGGTCGGCCGCGGCGGCCGCTTCCAGGCCGTTCATACCGCCCTCACGGCCTGCCAGCATCATCAGCGCGACGCCGAGATTTATCTGTGCCGTCGCCCACTGCAGCGGCATGCGGTCGCGGGTCCCCTCCTCCAGCGCTGCGCGATACGCCGCAATCGAGCCCTTCAGGTTCTCCGTGCCGGCGTCCCGTTCCCCGAGAACTACCAGCGCCAAGCCGAGGTTCGTCTGCGCCATCGCCCATTGCAGTGGGACCCGCTCGCGGGTGCCCGGTTGCAATGCCGCACGGAACGTCGTGACCGCCTCGTCGAGACGACCTGTTCCGGACTGCCGCTGGCCCAATCGCACAAGCGCCACGCCGAGGTTGATCTGTGCCTGCGCCCATTGCTGGGGGTGATCCGTCCAGCGTCAGGATCTGCAAGGCGCCTTTCAGAGCGACTTCGGCTTCCTCGAGCCGCGCCGTGCCGGTTTCCCGTTCGCCTAGGTCTAGCAGTGCGACGCCGCGGTTCGCCTGCGTCACAGCCCACCACCACGGTGCCCGTTCACGCGGCCATTTCGTCATGGCCGCTTCAAACGCCGCAACCGCTTCCTGCAAACGTTGGGTGCCGCTCTCTCGCTCACCGAGGCGCCAAAGTGCAGACCCGAGATTGAGTTGCGCCTTCGCCCAATCGTCCGGGGCCTGATCATGCGGGAACACCGCCACGGCTGCCCGGCTCGCGGCGATCGACTCCTCCAAGCGCACAGCGCTGCCCTCACGTTCCCCGAGCCGCAGCAGTGCCATCCCCAGATTGAGTTCCGTCCACCCCCTGGAGAGCGGAGTATGGTCGGGCGACTTTTCCGCCAGCGCCTCACGCAGCGTTGCGACTGCCTCGTGGAGACGTGCGGTACCGCCGTCCCGCTCACGCAAGAACGCGAGTGTGGCGCCGAGATTCGACTGGATTATCGCCCATATGGCCGGATATCGGGCCCTGGTCGCCTCCTCCTGCGCCAACCGAAACACCCCGGCCGCCGCCGCCAAGTGCGTCGGGTCGCTCTCGCGCTGACCCAGCACCAGGAGCGCTGTGCCCAGGCTGTTCTGCGCGTTCGCCCAATCGAGCGGGTCGCGCTCGCGCGACGTCACGGACAGTGCTGCACGGTAGGCGGCCAGCGCCTTGTTGAGGCTCACATCGTCGCCGGTCTGCTCTCCATAGGTCCGAAAGCCCCAGCCGGCCGAAGAGAACAAGGCGGCCTTGGTCTGACCAGTCAGGCCATCTGGGGGATTCTCCAGCAGAGCGCTCAGGCGAGGCAGCAGTGGCCGCAGAAGATCTGCGACAAGTGTCTAGCCACCCTGCTGTGCCGGTGCCAGGGCCGCCAGGACGATTGCCTGTAACGCCGTGTAGAACTGTTCTTTGAACGCCGGTTCCAAAGCACCTTGTTCCACCACCCAGGCTCTCGCCTTCAGGTTGGGGCGTACTGTGGGGCCGGTCATCCAGACATGCAGAGCACCGCGATCCGCGACATCCCCAAACAGGACCAGGTCAGCGCCCGCTGAGATTTCGAAGCTGCTCGGCCTGCTCCTCGGCGTTCTTGTCGATTGCATTCAGGGTCGCGCCGTGTCCCGTGACGACACGGCATGTCTCCAGGCGGAGGAAGCCGTCCTCACCACGAAGCGCCTTTCTCAGATGCGACGTTTCAGTTTCATCCCGGTCATTCGCCAGCCGCGTCACAAGAACCACGAATTTGCCTGGATCGGGATTTGGCGCGCCGCCGAACGCAGCCTTCCATCGCTGTTCGATCCAACATCGCGACGCTTCAGATCCGGGCAGCAGGTCGCTGGCGAATCCCTTCAGCCAACCCGCGGCCGTTCCGGTGAGCGCCGCAAGGAGAACGGCCTTCAGCAGGTGATCGGTCAGGAAGGAACCGGCGGCCGGAAGCCACCTATTCAGGGGGGTGCGCATGGCTGCTCCTTTCCCGGTTCGCGCCAAGGGGCCGATTTCTAATTCAGCTGTCCGCCCGTTGCAGGAATAAACCGAGGCGACGGCGCCCGCCGGCGCAATCGCCGCAGCGCTCTCGGCCGTCGTCGCGGATATGCCGGCCAGGTACGTCCGGGGGATCGGATCGACCGGAGGTCAGAGCACTTCCCTTGTTGGGATGCGGCGTGAAGCCCCGGTCGTTAGCTTCGCCCGATTGCCGCTCCAGGATATGCCAACTGCATTGCGGCACCCCAGGCGGCTTGCTACCCTCGGGCGCGACCGCCGCGGGGGCAGGCGATATGGCAACGCGCATTGGCATCGCAGGCATCACCGGTCGGATGGGGCAGTTGCTGGTCGAGGAGGTGCGCTCGGCCGGCGCCGCGCTGGTCGGCGGTGTCGGCCGGCCTGGCGCTGCAAAGCCTGCTCCCGCCGACGCGGAGCTGTTCGCCGATATCGCGGCGCTGGCTGCGGCCTCGGACGTGGTCGTCGATTTCACCAACGTTGCCACGGCACAGCCTTACGCCGCCGCAATGGCCGCCTCCGGCAAGGCCTGGGTCCTCGGCACGTCGGGGCTGTCCGAGGCCGATGAGGCCGCCGTCGCGGACGCGGCCCACCGCATTCCTGTGGTCTACGCGTCCAACTTCTCCGCCGGCGTGAACCTTGTCCTGGCGCTGGCCGAGCGGATGGGCGCCACATTGCCGGCCGAAGGCTACGACGCCGAGATCGTCGAGATGCATCATCGCCAGAAGGTCGATGCACCGTCCGGTACCGCGATCGGCATGGGCCGTGCCGTGGCCAAGGGCCGCGGCGTGGCGCTGTCCGACGTGATGGAGAGCGGCCGGCACGGCCATACCGGCGCACGCAAGACCGGCGCCATCGGCTTCGCGGCCCTGCGCGGCGGCCAGGTCGTCGGCGAGCACACGTTGATCTTCGCCGCCGCCACCGAGCACATCGCGCTGACGCACCGCGCCTTCGACCGGCGCGCCTTCGCCACCGGCGCCGTGCGCGCCGCGATTTGGGCAGCAGGGCGAAAGCCGGGCCTCTACTCCATGATGGATGTGCTGGGGATGCTGTGACCGATGGCGCGGCTCGCATCGCGAAGCGCTACCCCGTCGTCTGGCACGTCATCGAGGCGGAGGGCGCAGTCGCTGACGCGGACCAGCTGGAACTGTTGCCGGCCGCCGAGTTGCGCCAGTATGCGGGCTTCTCCGGGACAGCTGCCAATCGCGACGATTTCGAGGCGATCGAGCTGGGGGAGGGACGGCTGGCGGTCCTCCGGCCACAGCAGATGCCGGACCAACGGCTCGCCCGGTCGCTTGGCGGCGCCTTCGCCGGACAGCCTGATCGTTGGCGGCAGCATGTCGACCGCCACATCTTCTTTTGGGCTTGCGAGAACCGTCGCAACCGGTTCATCGCCGCCTGTCGTCGTGATCGTGCGCGCAGCATGCGTCTTGGCTTGGGGAGGGCGCCAGTTATCCTCGCGGCCGATACGGCGATGTTGCTGGATCGCTATGGCACAATTGCATACTTCGCGACGTTCAATACCGGCTCGACCGTGCAGGGCGGTGCCACTGCCGCACGCGACGAAGGGACCTATCGCCGGATTGCCGACTATCGCTGGGGCAAGGTGGCGGAACTCGCGATTCGCGGTTCGATCAGACTGAATGGCATCGTGCTGTCCACGAGCGCCGCGGCTACTTGACCCCTAGGGGGCTTTCCGCCACACACCGGCCGCCCCCCATCCAATCCGGGCACGGCCAATTTCGGGTCCTCAACCCACCGCGACGCGAGAGAAACCATTCATGCGCGATGCCGGCGAATTCCTTTTCACCTCCGAGTCGGTCTCCGACGGGCACCCCGACAAGGTCGCCGACCGGCTCAGCGACACGGTGCTGGACGCCTATCTTGCCGCAGACCCCTACTCCCGCGTCGCCTGCGAGACGCTGGTCACCACCAACCGCGTCGTGTTTGCGGGCGAGACGCGGGGCCCTGCCACCGTCACACACGACCTGATCCACCATCTTGCCCGCATGGCGATCCACGACATCGGCTACGACCAGGACGGGTTCAGCTGGGACAAGGCTGAGATCGCCTGTCATCTGCATTCACAGTCGCTGGATATTGCCCAGGGCGTGGACGCGGCCGGCAACAAGGACGAGGGCGCCGGCGACCAGGGCATGATGTTCGGCTACGCCTGCCGCGAGACCAAGGCGCTGATGCCGGCACCAATCCACTACGCGCACGCGATCCTACATCGCATTCGCGAGCTCCGGCATGTGCACGACAAATCGGTGCACGGCTTGCTGCCTGATGCGAAGAGCCAGGTGACGCTGCGCTATGTCGACGGCAAGCCGGTGGGGGCGACGAGCGTTGTGGTCTCCACCCAGCATGTCGAAGATCTCGAGCAGCCTGAGATCAAGCGAATGCTCTGGCCGATCGTGCAGGGCACCCTGCCGGACGGCTGGATGTGTCCGGAGGCCGAGTTCCATGTGAACCCGACCGGCAAGTTCGTAACAGGCGGGCCGGACGGCGACTGCGGCCTGACCGGGCGGAAGATCATCGTCGATACCTATGGCGGAGCGGCCCCCCACGGCGGCGGTGCGTTCAGCGGCAAGGACCCGACCAAGGTGGATCGTTCGGCCGCGTACGCCTGCCGCTACCTGGCCAAGAACGTCGTCGCGGCCGGCCTGGCGGATCGCTGCACCATCCAGATCAGTTACGCTATCGGCATCGCGCGTCCGCTCTCGGTTTATGTCGATCTGCAGAACACCGGCAAGGACGTGGACGAGACGCGGCTGGAGAAGACGCTGCGGGACCTGATGAACCTCACGCCGCGCGGCATTCGCGAGCATCTTCATTTGAACCGGCCGATCTACGTGCCCACCTCGGCGTATGGCCATTTCGGCCGCGAGCCGGACGAGGATAAAGGCACCTTCACGTGGGAGAAGACGGATCTGGTGCCGGGACTGAAGGCCGCCTTCGGGCGCTGAAGCCATCGCCAGACCGGCTGTATGGCAGAAGCCGCGGCCATCGGCTGCGCCCGCGACAGCTTCGCCTGCTAGAAGTCACCCTGCCGCGCCTGGAGTTCGCACCGGCACGCGCGCCGGAGCCCCTGTCAGCGTTCGTGCCGGCCGCAGCCGCGCTGTGGCTGGAGGTCGGGTTCGGCGGGGGCGAGCACGTACTGGCGCAGATTACCGCGCATCCCGACGCGGCGCTGATCGCCTGCGAGGTATTCGACAACGGCATCTGCTCCCTTCTGTCGCGCCTGGTCCCGGAGGGCGGCGAGGCCTCGGCGCCGCTGCCGGCCAATCTGCGATTGTGGACCGGCGATGCACGGACGCTGCTGCGGTTGCTGCCGGATGGCTGCCTTGATCGGCTGTTCCTGCTCTTCCCCGACCCGTGGCCGAAGTCGCGCCATGCCAAGCGCCGCTTCATGCATCCCACACTGCTGCCCTTGCTGGGCCGCGTGATGAAGCCCGGCGCCGAGTGGCGGGTGGCCAGCGACGATGCGACGTATCAGGCGTGGGTTGGCGAGGTGATGGCCGGACAATCACTGTTCGATGCGCCGCCGCCCCTGACCGCACGGCCGCCGGATTGGCCGACCACCCGCTACGAGGCAAAGGCGCTTCGCGTAGGTCGTGCACCGCTCTATTGGAGCTTCACGCGGCGCTGACCGGAGCGCCCATTGCGGGCATGTTGCGCCGCGCCATGGCTCGGCCCCAGCGCAGCGTCGGCGTCTCGATCCACTCGTGCAGCCACCACGCTGCGAGGAGCGGCAGAACCACCGCCCCAGGCAGCCACAGCACGGTGAACAGGGTCGCATTGCCCTGTACTGCGACTGCAAGTGCGACGCCCAGCAGTTTCTGAGCGGGTTCATTGATGAGGTAGAGGCAGTACAAACGGCTCCCAGCCAGACCAACGGGCGTGATCGCAGCGCCGCGGCAAGTACCGCGATTGTCATCCCCGCGAAAGCGGGGGCCCAGTCGCCGCAGGGTCCCCGCTTTCGCGGGGATGACAATCGCGGGGATGAGCGGAGTTGCGCTGCCAGGCATGCCGACCAAACCACCGGCGGCAGCAACTTGTCGACGCCGCCCTGTGCGGCACACAGCACCAGCGTGACGGCAAGCATGGCCGCATAGGCGCCCAGGCCCTTGCTGCCCTGCCGCACCACGCTCGCGCTGGCGATGCCGAGGGCGAAATACTGTGCCTTGTTCGGCAGGAAGGCGCGGCTGAACTGCCAGGCGTCGGGCGCCACCGCATGCCAGGCGATCGCCGCCGCCGCGAACCCCAAGAGCAGCCACGCAAGAGCGCGCAGTCCCAGGCGCTGGCCGACCAGCAGCGCCAGCAGGTAGAATTGCCACTCGGTCGACAGGCTCCACGCCGCACCAAGAAAGCCGACCCACACGTCCGGCAGCACGCCATCCGGAAACAACCCGTGCGTCATCGTCAGATGTGCGGCGATGAACAGCCCCCAGTCATTCGGCCACCCGCCCGACCAGATGAAGCGCGCGGCGCTGTCCGGCGCGATCCAGGCCATCCGCTCGAAGCCGGTCGCCAACGGCTGCACCGCGATGGCGACGACGAACACCACAAGGAACACCGGATAGATGCGCGCCACTCGAGCGATCAGGAACGGACGCGGCCGATAGTTGAAGCTGGCGAGCGATTGGACGATCACCAGGCCGCTCAGGATGAAGAACACGTCCACCCCCGCGCCGCCATGCGAGAACACCCAGACCAGCCAGCCGGGCATCGGGGCAAACGGCAGCGTGTGGCTGAGCATCACGTAGAACGCCAGCACTCCGCGCAACCCGTCCAGGCAAACCAGCCGCCGCATGGGGACAAGATGGCGGACGCCGCTTAACAAGCTGCAAAAAATGTTGGCTCGCCTGCATCCGATCAGCCCATTCGTGTCGGCGGTCAGGCCACCAGGGCCGCCCGCATTACCTTCTCGTGGAGTTGCTGCCTTGTCGGCGCACACGCAACGCATCCATCCGCTCGCCGTGCAGATCACTCACTGGATCAACGCCGCCATGATCGTAGTGATGATCTCCAGCGGCTGGCAGATCTGTTTCCCTTTGTGCTTACATCACGGATGACGCTGGCCGGCTGGCGCATTGAGGTCAGTCCTTAAGTCGATTACCATCACATCTTCGGAAATCTTGGTCGTTGGATTTTGTAAGTCGCGGGCCTCGACGTTGCTCTGCCAGTATGGGCAGAAGCCAACCTGGTCGAGCACGAGTTCGTTGCACCGGGATGGCGACGTCTCAGGTTTCCGCCGACCAGGCGGTTTGCGCGCGGCCCGGGGGCCGTTGCCGGTCCCAGTATTTGAGTCGCCAGATGCGAATTTTCGCGCGATAATGCCGCTGCACTCTTGTGGCGGGTCTGCGGACCGGCCCTCGGGACGCGCCGCCAGGGGTGGCCACATCGCGGGCCGGAGCCCGCGAACGTCCTGAACGATAACAAACGACCGGGCACCAGCGCGGTTGAATAGGGAGTGTGTGCACATGGCGACACCGCGTGATATCGCACGCAGCAGCGCGCCCCGTCTTTCGCCGTTCAAATTGGCTGTTTGAGGATGGAACAGGCCAGTTCCGGACAGCCGTCATCGTGATCGTCAGCGACTGTACGGCTCAGCAGACCTTGCTTGCGCTGAAGCTGTCCGGCTTGACCTACCAGGCCACGCTCCGACGCCTCTTATCCTCAATCAAGGAAACGAAGGAAATGTAGCTGTAGGGAGGAATGCATGAAGACCAAATCCCGACGCCACGAAGGTTCTGATCCCACCGTCAACAACACCGACCTAACGCGCCGCAATCTGCTGACGATGGCCGCCGTGGGAGCAGTGGCGGCGGTTCCGCGAGCGGCATTTGCTGCTGGTCCCCGGGGACAGTTGACTTGGGCGATCCACGTCTCGCTCGCCCCGACCTGGTTCGATCCCGCCGACACGCAGGCAGTGATCACTCCCTTCATGGTCCTTTACGCGTTGCACGACGCCGTGGTGAAGCCGATGCCGGACAACCTGCAGGCGCCATCCCTGGCGTCGTCATGGTCGACATCCGAGGACACCCTCAGTTATGAGTTCGTGCTGCGCGAAGGAATCAAGTTCCACAATGGCGAGACAGTGACCGCGGACGACGTGAAGTTCTCGTTCGAGCGTTACCGCGGCGCAGCCTACAAGCTGATCAAGGATCAGGTGGACGCCATCGAAACGCCGGATCCCAGGCATGTCCGCTTCAAGCTCAAAAAGCCGTGGCCGGACTTTCTGACCTTCTATTCGACGGCCAGCGGCGCTGGATGGGTCGTTCCCAAGAAATATGTCGAAAAAGTCGGAGATGATGGGTTCAGGAAGCATCCGATCGGCGCCGGCCCGTACAAATTCGTCTCGTTCAGTGCAGGAGACGAAATGGTCCTCGAGGCCTTCGAGGGGTATTGGCGCAAGGCACCGGCGGTCAAGCGGATCGTGATGAAGGTTATTCCCGACGAGTCGACGCGGCTCGCAGCATTAAAGGGTGGCGAGGTCGATATCGCCTACTCGATCCGTGGTGAACTCGCCGAGGAATTGCAGCGCTTGCCCGGGCTCGAGATCAAATCCATCGTCCTGCAGGCACCGAACTGGATCTACTTCCCCGAGCAGTGGGACCCGAAATCTCCGTGGTTTGATCTGCGCGTGCGGCAGGCGGCCAATCTGGCACTCGATCGTGTGGGAATGAGCAAGGCGCTGTTCCTCGGAAAATGCATGATCACCAGCAGCATCATTCCGAACTCGTTCGAGTACTATTGGCAACCGCCACCCGCCGTTTACGATCCCGCCAAGGCAAGAGAATTGCTGGCCGAGGCCGGTTTTCCCAACGGCTTCGATTCAGGCCTGTTCTACTGCGATAGTTCGTACACAAACATCGGCGAAGTGGCGGTGAACAATTTCCATGAGGTCGGCATTCGGACCAAGCTGCAGCCGATCGAGCGGGCCGGCTTCGCCGCGGCATACGCCGCCAAGAAGTATACTCGCGGCGTGCTGCGCGGGGCGAGCGGCGCCTTCGGCAACGCGGCGACACGGCTTGCCTCCTTCGTCGCTTCGGGCGGTGCCGCCGTCTATGGCGGTTATCCCGACATCGACGCACTCTACCCGCAGCAAACCAACGAACTCGACACGGGTAAGCGTGCCGCGACTCTCGAGAAGATGCAGCGGCTGGTCCACGAGAAGGCGATCTTCGCGCCGATCTGGCAGTTGGCGTTCCTCAACGGGGTCGGGCCCCGGGTCGGTAAATCGTCGTTCGGCCGCATCGCGGGCTTTCCCTATACCGCGCCGTTCGAGGACATAACGATCAAGGGCACGTAGCACCAGCGGAGCATCCCGGCCACGACGCGGCGCAGGTCTTGCAATAGCCGCCGGCAGCACGAGGTTGTCTGTGATGCGCATGCGCACTCAGATCCTGCTGACCCTGCTGGCGATAGGCCTGAGCCTCGCCGCCTGCAGCACGCGGCGCACCGAGGTCTATCTTTGGCCGCCTGCCACCGATGTCGCCGATCCGTAGCGAGGTTCAGTCCTGGTTCCCGAGGTCGCGCACCACTTCGGGGGCGCTTCAGCCGCGACGGCGCCCGGTGTGGATCACACGTTGTACACCCACCTACGACATGGCGTGGTCGGTTCAGCCTTGACCCGCGCCGACCTCACGCCGCAGCGTCGCCAGCGTCGCTTCGATCTCCGGCGCGCTCCGGCCCATCGCCGCGAGCAGCCCGGCGTAGTTGCCGATCGCCGCGTCGCGGTGCGGATGGGCGTGGCCGGTGTCGCACTGGAAGGCGAGTAAGATCGCCAGCACGCGGCGCTTCAATTGCTCCGCTTCTTCGAGCTTGCCTGCAGCCTGAAGCACTTCTGCCAACCAAGCGATCTTCGGCGCAACGTTCGGATGGTCCTTGCCGAGGCTTGCCTCGTCGATAGCAAGTGCGCGGCGCAGCAGAGACTCCGCCTCGCCTGGCCGGCAGGTGGCATGCAGGATTGCGGCGAGGTTGTTGAGGGCGGTCGCGACGTTCGGATGGTCCTTGCCGAGGCTTGCCTCGAAGATGGTGACGACGCGGCAATACAGCAATTCCGCCTCGCCGAGCCGGTTGGTGGCTTGCAGCAACCCAGCGAGGTTGTTGAGGCGGATCGCGACGGTCGGATGGTCCTTGCCGAGGCTTGCCTCGGTAATGGCGAGCGCGCGGCGCATCAGCGGTTCCGCCTCGCCGAGCCGGTTGGTGGCTTGCAGGAACCCAGCGAGGTTGTTGAGGCGGTCGCGACGGTCGGATGGTCCTTGCCGAGGCTTGCCTCGTCGATGGCGAGCGCGCGGCGATCAGCGGTTCCGCCTCGCCGAGTCGGTTGGTGGCTCGCAGCAGTTCGGCGAGGTTGTTGAGGCGGATCGCGACGTTCGGATGGTCCTTGCCGAGGCTTGCCTCGTCGATGGCGAGCGCGCGGCGCATCAGCGGTTCCGCCTCGCCGAGCCGGTTGGTGGCTTGCAGCAACCCGGCGAGGTTGTTGAGGGCGGTCGCGACGTTCGGATGGTCCTTGCCGAGGCTTGCCTCGCCGATGGCGAGCGCGCGGCGATACAGCGGTTCCGCCTCGCCGAGCCGGTTGGTGGCTTGCAGCAACTGGGCGAGGTTGTTGAGGTCGATCGCGACCTCCGGATGGTCCTTGCCGAAGCTTGCCTCGTCGATGGCGAGCGCGCGGCGCATCAGCGGTTCCGCCTCGCCGAGCCGGTTGGTGGCTTGCAGCAACGCGGCGAGGTTGTTGAGGCGCGTGCCGAGGCGAGGGTCGTCGGCTTTGTAGCATGCCTCGGCGAGCTGAAGGGCACGCCGCGAGTAGAGCTCTGCACGGTGATGCAGTGCCTTGGCATCGAACAACAGGTCGAGCCGGCCCATCAACTCGATGGTTGGTTCAGCGATACCCTCGGCATCTGCGTGCACCACTAACGCCTCTGCGTGTGGCGCCAGCGGATCGAGCCGCGGCCAGTTTCGCACATCATCCGGAGGTCCGGTGAACGCAGCATCGATCCAATGTAGTGCCTTGGTCAGCCGCTCCCGAGCCGTGCCTGCCTGGATCAGCCCACGTCGCGTCACGTCCTGCACCAGCCGGTGAACCGTGAACGCGCGGCCGTCCGCCGCCGCATTGATCAGCGAATAGGCCGCTAGCCCGCGCAGCCCGCGTCTCGCCTCGCCAGGCTCGACGCCGGGCGCGGCCACGTCCAGCAGGAAGGCCGGCACCGGATCGGGCGCCAGGAACGCAAGGCGCTCAAGCAAACCGCGCGCCGCCTCGTCCAGCCGCGCCACCGAGGTCTGCCATGTCGCCGCTACCGCACGCGGATAATGCGTCACCAGCGGGTCCGACCACTCCATGGCTTCAGCGAAGCTGTCACGCAGCAGGAGCCGGTAGGCGGCCAGCGACATCGGCAGCGGCGAGGCGGCAATGTAGGCGCCCGCCTGCTCCAGCGCCAGCGCAAGAAAGCCCAGGTCGCCCGCCAGCGCGGCCGCGTCCGCCGCGTCGCCGGGCGTCACGCGGCGCCGGCCCTCGGTCCGCCGCAGCAGGAAGGCCGCGGCCTCGTCCGGAGCCAGCAGGTCCAGGTCCAGGCGGGCGAACTCGGCGGGGACGCTCGCGAGCCGGCTGGTCATCAGCACGTGGCCTCCCATCAGGCGGCCCATGAGGGAGCCAACTGCCGCGGCCGCCTCCGTGGTGTCCACGTTGTCCAGGATCAGCAGCCAGCCCCGGTTGTTGGCCAGCCAGTCCAACACGCCCTGCAAACGGGTCGTGTCATCCGCGGCGTTCAGCGCGCGCAGGCCGAGGATGCCGGTCAGCGCTGCGAGATTGCGGTGCAGATCGTCTGGCGTCTCGGCTATGGCGAAGAGCAGCGCGGTGTAGTCGTCGGCGCAGCGTGCGGCGAACTCAACGGCGAGCCGCGTCTTCCCGATACCGCCGAGGCCGAGCAGGGCGCTGCTGACGATCGCCGCGCCGGCGCCGCGGTTGAGGCTGTCGTGCAGCCTGACAAGATCGTCGTCGCGGCCGATGAACAATTCGCCCAGGCTCGCGTACGGCAGGAGGGACCGGGCTTGGTCGGCTTCTCCTTCGGCCAGTCCTCCTTCAGGACCAGATGGCACAGGCGATCGACGGTGCCGAAGTAGTCGCGATCCAGCCCTTGCCGTTGGACGATGTGCTCGATCAGCGCAGCCTGCAGGTCGGCGCGATCGCCGTCAGGTGCGGGCTTGTCAGGCTGCCAGACATCGGTGGCGACATAGAGCGATAGTCTTCGCCGGAAGTGGCGCGCGAAGAAGAATTCCCATTGCGTATAGGATGCTTCAGCCACGCCCGGTGGCAGCATGTGGGCGAACGGCGCAGCCGATGCGGCCGGCGGCATGGCGCCACTGCGTTGGCCGATGATGCAGACAACGGCGCTGCAGTCGCGGATGTAGTCGTGTAGCTTGCGCAGTGTCGTGTCGGCGGCCGCCTCCTGGTGGAAATCGCTCTGCACGCGCAGCAACAGGTCGCGCGACCGTAGGCTGGCCGCCAGCGTATCGCGCGCCGCGCCGAACTCGTTGGTCGCCGCCGAGAGGAAGACGCGGAATTCCGCCATCGGCCCGCCGCCGCTCCTGTGTCGCCGGCAGGATGCCACGCTGCGTGCGTGGAAAGGAACGATAATCGGCCACTCGTTGCGGCCGGTGTGCCTCTGGGGGAACCGCCTGCGGACGAGGTGTCGACTGTGAGTTGCCGCAAGCGGCGGCTTATCGTCACTCCAGATCGCGTGCCACTTCGGGGGCGTGCAGCAGGCGGTCGATCTTGGTGGCGTATTCGAGTGCCGTATCGGGCTGGAACGTCAAATCGGGGGCGAACTTCAGCCGCAGCGCATGCGCCACCTGGCCGCGCAGGAATGGCGTGGCGCGCTTCAGCGCGGGCAGCAGCGCGTCCACATCCGACCGGCCAAGCCGCGCGACGAAGGCGATGGCGTGCTTCAGGTCCGGGCCGATGCGCACCTCGGTCACCGTGATCTGCACATCCGCCAGCTCCGGATCGCGCAACTCCTGGCGCGCGAACACGCCGGCGAGCACGTGACGGATCTCCTCCGCCACGCGCAACTGGCGTTGCGACGGACCGGCCGACGGCTTCCTCAAGCCGGCACCATCTCCGTCTCGAAGCACTCGATGACGTCGCCTTCCTGCAGGTCGTGGAAGTTGGCGAACGACAGCCCGCACTCGTAGCCGCGCGCCACCTCGCGCACGTCCTCCTTGAAGCGCTTGAGCTGCGACAGCTCGCCGTTGTGGATCACCACGTTGTCGCGCAGCACGCGCACGCCCGAGCCGCGCTTGACCAAGCCGTCGGTGACCATGCAGCCGGCAACCTTGCCCACCCGGGTGATCGAAAACACCTTCCGGACCTCGGCATAGCCCAGGAAGCGCTCGCGCTCCTTCGGCGCGACCTTGCCCTGCACCAGCTTCTCGATGTCGTCGGCAACCTCGTAGATGATCGAGTAGTAACGGATATCGACGCCCTCGCGCTGCGCCAGGTCGCGGGCCTGCGATGTGGCACGCACGTTGAACGCCAGGATCACCGCGTCCGATGCCTTGGCGAGCTGGATGTCGCTTTCGGTGATCTGCCCGACCGCGGCGTGCAGCACGCGGACCTTCACCTCCTCATGCGCCAGCTTGAGCACGGTCGCCGAGATAGCCTCCGAGCTGCCCTGCACATCGGCCTTGATCAGCACCGCGACCTCCTTCTGCTCGCCTGCCTGGATGCGGGCCAGCATCTGGTCGAGCGTGCCGCGCGCACCGGCGGTCGCCCCAGCCGCCTTCTCGCGCAGCTTGCGTGTGCGGAATTCGGCGATTTCGCGGGCGCGGCTCTCGTTCTCCACCGCGACGAACGGCTCGCCGGCCGATGGCACGCCGGCCAGGCCCAGGATCTCGACCGGCGCCGATGGGCCTGCCTCGGTGACCGCTCGGCCCTTGTCGTCCAGCATCGCGCGCACGCGGCCCCACTCGGCGCCCGCCACCACGATGTCGCCCTGCCGCAACGTGCCCTTCTGCACCAGCACGGTCGCGATCGGACCGCGGCCGCGGTCGAGCCGGCTCTCGATCACCGCACCCTCTGCCGCGCGGTTCGGATTGGCCTTCAGATCGAGGATTTCAGCCTGCAGCGCGATCGCCTCGGTCAGCTTGTCGAGGCCGGTCTTCTTGGTCGCCGAGACCTCCACGTCCTGCGTCTCGCCGCCCATGTCCTCGACCACGACCTCGTAGCTGAGCAGTTCCTGCCGCACGCGGGTCGGGTTGGCGTCCGGCCGGTCCATCTTGTTGATGGCGACGATCAGCGGCGCGCCGGCTGCCTTGGCGTGGCGGATCGCCTCGATCGTCTGCGGCATCACGCCGTCATCGGCGGCCACCACCAGCACGACGATGTCGGTGACGGACGCGCCGCGGGCGCGCATCGCGGTGAACGCCTCGTGGCCCGGCGTGTCGATGAAGGTAATCTTCGCGCCGTCCGGCATCTCCACCTGGTAGGCGCCGATATGCTGGGTGATGCCGCCCGCCTCGCCGGCCGCGACGTCGGTCGAGCGCAGCGCGTCGAGCAGCGACGTCTTGCCATGGTCGACATGGCCCATGATGGTGACCACCGGCGGTCGCGGCTGCAGCTCAGATTCGGTGTCGGCAGCGCCCTCCAGGCCCATCTCGACGTCGGATTCCGAGACACGGCGCGCGCGATGGCCGAATTCCTGCACCACCAGTTCGGCGGTATCGGCATCCAGCGTCTGCGTGATGGTCGCCATCACGCCGAGCTTCATCAGCGCCTTGACCACCTCGCCGGTGCGTGTGGCCATCCGATTGGCCAGCTCCTGAACCGTGATTGTATCGGGCAGAATAACGTCGCGCACTACTTTCACCTGATCCGACCGCAGACGCTCCAGTTCGGCCTGGCGGCGCTCGCGCTCACGCTGACGCCGCACCGAGGCCAGCGAGCGGACACGTTCGTCCTCGCCCTCGATCGCGGCCTGGACATCGATGCGCCCCGCGCGGCGGCCGCTGTCCGTGCCCTTCTTGGCTACCGCGACCTGCGGCTTGCGCGGTACCAGGATGCCGCCCGGTCGACGGATCGGGCGTGCATCGTCCTCTTCCTCCGCACCGCGCGTGCCGGGCCGGAGGCGCAGGGTCTCGGTGGGCACCGTCGGCGAGGCCACGGGGGTAGCAGCCCGGCGTCGGGGCTCCTCGGCGCCGCGTGCGGCCGGATCGGCTGCCTGGGCGGTGACCGTGGCCTCGGCCGCTTTGCGTGCTGCCTCCTCGGCGTCCTTCTGCGCTGCCTCTTCGGCCTCGCGACGGGCATCTTCTTCCGCGGCCTTGCGCGCCTCTTCCTCGCGCCGGCGTGCCTCCTCCGCCGCCGACAGGATCGAGATCGTCTCCTGCTCGCGCCGTTCGGCTTCGCGTTTCGCCGCCTCGCGCTGCTGCTCGACCAGCGCGCGCTGCCGTGCCGCCAGCTCCGTCGCCGTCAGGGCGCGGGGCGCCGATGGCGTCGCGCCGCGTCCGCCAGGGGATGGGGCGCGTGCAGCCGGCGCCGCTGCTCCGGGCGCGGCCAAGCCTGGGGTGGCGCCGCCCGCCGGCGCGCCGGGCGCTCCGATTCCGGCGCGCTTCTTCCGCACCTCGACCTGCACGACCTTCGAGCGGCCGTGGCTGAAGCTTTGCCGCACAGAGCCGGCGTCGACCGTGCGGCCGAGCTCCAGCCGTCCCGCCGGCCGTAGAGAGAGCCGACCCTTGCCGGCGTCCTGATCGTTGCCTTCGCTCATGTATTACCCGCTGGCCCCGTCCATCTTGTGACCGTCCCCGGATCTGATCCGGGAATCTCGTCGGTCATCGTTCAACTCGTCCTCGGACTTTCGTCCCAGCCCACTTAGGCGTGTCGCCTCGAGAGCAAGCCTCTCACCCAGCCGGCCGGGTGCAATCGCCACGTGCACCACATGGTCACGGCGGAAGACCCGGCCAAGCACGGCCGCCGGGAGAGGATCCAACACCGTTACCGAATCCGCGGCACCGGACAAAAAGCGTGCACGTTCCGCGGCACTGCCGTCCGACGCCTGCAGGATCAGTCTTGCCCGACCAGTCCGCAGCCACTCACGCGCCTTGTCGAAACCGGCGACTGCCTGTCCGGCGCGGCGTGCCAGCCCCAGCAACTCACCGATCCGCCGGACCAGGGCCGCCTCAAGCACGGCAGGAAGATCGGGGGGCACTATGACAGGACCACGCGCGGCCCTGGCGAAGACACGCCCCAGGCCTCCCTGGGCGCGTGCGGTTTCTAGCACATCCGCACGCGCGCTCAACCAGATTCCCCGTCCGGGCAGAGTTGCGGCCAAATCGGGCACCACAGTTCGGTCGGGACCGACGACGAAGCGGATCATCCGCTCCTTGGGCAGACGATCGCGCGTGACCACGCAGCGGCGCAGCGGGCCGGTCTCCGCTTCATCGTCCGCCGCTTCGTCGGTCGCCTGCGTTGCCGCCTCAGTCGTGATGCGCCTCCTCGCCGGTGGCGACAGGGGCACTCTCGCCCTCCTCGAACCAATGGGCGCGGGCGGCCATGATCACCTCATTGGCCGTGGCCTCGTCCATGCTGCCCGCTCCGACGATCTCGATCAGCTCGTCCGACGCGAGATCGGCCAGATCGTCCAGCGTCTTCACGCCCTTCTCGCCGAGCGCCACCAGCATCGCCGGGGTCAGCACCTCGATGGCCGCGATATCGTCGCTCACGCCCAGTTCGACGCGCTTCTCCGACAGTTCGGTGTCGCGGCGGGTGATGAAGGCCTCGGCGCGGCGGATCAGCTCGGCGGCGATGTTCTCGTCGAAGCCCTCGATGTCCGCCAGTTCCTCCTCCGGCGTGAACGCCAGCTCCTCGACGGTGGAGAAATCCTCGGTCACCAGCAGGCCGGCGATCACATCGTCCACGTCGAGCGCCTCGACAAACAGGCTGCTGCGCCGGCGAAACTCTTCCTGACGCCGCTCGCTCTCCTCGGCTTCAGTCAGGATGTCGATGTCCCAGCGGGTGAGCTGCGAGGCCAGCCGCACGTTCTGGCCGCGGCGGCCGATGGCGAGGCTCAACTGCTCCTCGGGCACCACGACTTCGACGCGCCCGGCCTCCTCGTCCATCACCACCTTGGTGACCTCCGCCGGCGCCAGCGCATTCACCACGAAGGTCGCGGCCTGCGCCGACCATGGGATGATGTCGATCTTCTCGCCCTGCAGTTCCTGCACCACCGCCTGCACGCGCGAGCCGCGCATGCCGACGCAGGCGCCAACCGGGTCGATCGAGCTGTCGCGGCTGATCACCGCCATCTTGGCGCGGCTGCCGGGGTCGCGCGCCACCGCCTTGATCTCGATGATGCCGTCGTAGATTTCCGGCACCTCCTGCGCGAACAGCTTGGCCAGGAAGCCGGGATGCGTGCGGGACAGGAAGATCTGCGGCCCGCGCGGCTCCTCGCGCACGTCGTAGATATAGGCGCGCACCCGGTCGCCGTTGCGGAAACTCTCGCGCGGGATCAGCTCGTCGCGGCGCAGCAGCGCCTCGGCGCGGCCGAGCTCCACCATCAGGTTGCCGTACTCGGTGCGCTTCACCACTCCGTTGAGGATCTCGCCGACGCGGTCCTTGTATTCGTCGTACTGACGCTTGCGCTCGTATTCGCGCACCCGCTGGACGATCACCTGTTTGGCCGTCTGCGCCGCGATCCGGCCGAAATCGATTGGCGGCAGCGGATCGATCAGGTGTTCGCCGATCTTGATCTCCGGCTGGAACTTGCGGGCGATGTGGACGGGGATCTGCGTTTCCTCGTTCTCCACCGTCTCGACCGCCTCGGTCCAGCGTGACAGCCGCACGTCGCCGGTCTTGCGGTCGATCGTGGCGCGGATGTCCTTCTCGTGTCCGTACTTGGCGCGGCCGGCCTTCTGGATGGCCTGCTCCATCGCCTCGAGCACTTCCTCGCGATCGATCGACTTCTCCCGCGCGACGGCGTCGGCGACCAGGAGCAGTTCGGGGCGGGCAATGGCGGTGTCCATGGCGACCTCTGTCAGTTGGTCGGGGTTGGGGTGGCGGTTGCGGCAATCAGGGCGTCGGTCAGTACCAGCTTCGCGCGTCGAATGGCAGTGAGCGGCAGCACAATTTCGCTGCCATCGTCGAGCCGGAGCCGGGCCCCGCCATCGTCCGCCCCCAGCACGATGCCGGAGAAGCGCCGGCGCCCGTCTATCGGGGCGACCGCCTCGGCGCGGGCGAGATGACCGGCGTAGCGGTTCCAGTCCTTCACGCGCGTTAGCGGACGGTCAATGCCGGCCGAGCTGACCTCCAGCGACCATGCGCCGGGGATCGGGTCTTCCACGTCCAGCACGGCGCCGAGCGCATGGCTGATCGCCTCGCAGTCGGCGACATTGATCTGGGCGCCGTCGGCGCGGTCGGCCATCACCTGCACGGTGGGGCGGTCGCGGCCGAGCACGGCGACGCGCACAAGTTCGTAGCCCATGCTTTCGAGCGTGGGCGCGACGATGGCGGCGAGCCTGACCTCCAGGCTGGCGTGGCGTCGGTCGTCCAAATCATGCAGGTGCGGCTTGTCCAATGCAAAAAAAGGCGGCCCGTTAAGGCCACCCTCCGTAACTCAGCGGAGAATGATTTGTGCAGGACAGATAGCGGGGCTGGGCAGAGTTTGCAAGATCGCTCGCACGGGCAGCAGACCTCCCATCAACGGCCGCCTGGTTAACTGCGCGGCCGCACAGGGCCGTCTGGCTGTCCCGCCAGCCCATAAAGTGGCGTCGCGCGGCAAGTTATCCCCAAGTGATGCTGGCAGTCGGCAGGATCGCCATGCCGTGGATGTCCACGCCGTGGGTGGCGCCTGCGCCGAGGGTGAGCATCGTGCCGTCCTGGCCGTCTGAGGTCTGCCGCAGCGCGCCTTGCAACGTCTTGTCGATGGTCAGCGTCGCCCTTGGCGATCGAGAAGTCCTCGATCTTGAGGAGACCGTTGTTGGCGTGGAAGACATAGGCGTCCTTGCCGGCGCCGCCCGTCACGTCCATGGCTCCCGTGCTGGCGATGAATTCATTGTTGCCCGCGTCGGCTGTGACGATGGCCTGGCTGGCCCCGCCGGCCAGCAGGACAGAGCTGGCACCGATGAACGCGATCTGGCTGGCTCCGGTGCCGAGGACGACGAAGGCGGCATTGCTGCCGTGGAGCATGAAGGTGTCTCCGCCGACCGTGTAGATGCCGGTCTGCGAGATGCTTTTCGTCCGAGACCCGTGCTCGCTTGTCTCGCTGACCGCGGGTTGGGAGCCGCTGCCGATGGTGACTGGCGGCGTGATCTGGGACCAGGCTCCGCCGGGGCCAGATTTGGAATACCAGTTGCCGGCGGTGTTCTCCTGGACGGTCTTGCCGCCGAGGCTCTCCAGCAGGACGACGTTGGCTGTGGTTGGATCGACAGTGCCGTTGACTGCGATCTGCAGACCCTTCGAGGCTGACTGGACAAGCGTCCAGGCATTGCCGGCCTGATCGATGATCGGGCTTGCCGCGGCGGTGGTGATATTGGTTCCGTCCGGGCTGGGCGCGGGAGGTGCGGCAATCTGGGTCCAGGCTTGATGCCTGGAAAGCGCCGGAGCCTCATCCGCTAAGAGGCCTCATCCGCTAAGAATCGGCAATGATGAGATGACATGCTGGTCGCGGCCGAGGGAAGCGCCGATAAGGGCCGCCGCATGCCAGCAGACTTTGCCGCCGCGCGACCTCTCTCCGCCGTCATCTTCGACGTAGACGGCGTTCTTATCGACTCGCCGCACGAACGCGCCTGGCGGGAGGCGCTTCTGGGCATCACCGATCCTGCGCGCCTCACAACCGAGACCTATCAGGCCCATGTCGCAGGCAAGCCGCGCCTCAGCGGTGCCCGCGCGGTGCTGGAGGAGTTGCGGCTGGCCGACGACGTGCCGCATGTTGTCCTTTATGCCGATCGCAAGCAGCGGCGGCTGGAGGAGCTGATTGCAGCCCGCGATTTCACGGCCTTCCCCGACGCGCTCCGCTTCGTCCAGGCGCTCAGGACGCTTGGCCTGCGGCTCGCCGTCGCTTCATCATCGAAAAATGCCAACCAGATGATGCAATTGGTCCGTGTCAATTCGGGACAGACCCTGCTCGATGTCTTCGCCGCCAATGTCTGCGGTCGCGACCTCCGCCAGGGCAAGCCGCATCCGGAGATCTTCCTGCTCGCCGCTGCGGAGCTGGGTGCGGCCCCTTCAGGCTGCCTCGTGGTCGAGGATGCGGCGGCTGGCGTCGCGGCGGCAAAGGCCGGCGGCATGTTGTCGCTCGGCGTCGCCAGGCTAGGCGACGAGGCCATGCTGCGGGCAGCCGGCGCCGATCTGGTCGTGACGAGTCTGGACGAGGTCGCGGTAGAGGCGTTGGCCGAGGGCCAGCTCCGCACCCGGCCGCAGTGAGGAAACCCAGGGACATGCAGGATGCGCTAGAGCCAACCGCCGCCCCCGGCTGGGTACTGGAGGAGCACGGCTACGATCCCCTTCGCGAGAACAGTGTGGAGTCGCGCTTCGCCATCAGCAACGGCTTCGTCGGCGTCCGGGGGGCTCGGGCGATCAGCCGAGGCCCGATGTGGGTCTCCTGGCAGCACACGTTCAACTGGGCCTCGTGGCCGCGCACCTATGTTGCGGGACTGTTCGACACGCCCAACACTGAGCCGCCCGTGCCGGCACTGGTTCCTGCCGCCGACTGGCTCCGCGTGCGGATCCTGCTGAACGGCAGGCCGCTGCTGCGACGCTCGGGCGACACGCTCTCGCACCGGAGGATGCTGGACATGCGGCGGGGTGCGCTGCTGACGGAGTGGCGGCAGCGCGAACCGGCTGGCGTGGTCATCCGGGCGCGCACGCTCCGCCTGGTCTCGCTGTCCGAACGCGCAATCGGTCTGCAGCTTCTTCGCCTCGAGGTGGACCAGGGGCAGGTAGACGTTACCCTGGAGGCGTTGTTCGAGGGGGCTGGGCTGGGGCTTGAGGTGGTGCGGCTAGAGCAGGATCTCGGCGTTTGGCGCACGGAGCAGTCGGGCAAAGGCGTCGCCATGGCCGGCGCTTCGGCACTGCAGTTGGACGCGGTAGAGATGCCGCCGCGGGCGCTCGACCACCTCAAATGGTCGTGGAGCTGGGCGTCGGTTCCCGGCCAGATCGCAACCTTCCAGCGCCTGGTCGCCTTCGCGCGCAGCGACGACCCGGGCGAGGACCCCGGTCCGGCCGCACGCGGCGTGCTGGGCAAAGCGCGCCAAATTGGCTGGCGCGGCGTCCTTGGCGCGCACGAGGCTGCCTGGAGCGGGCGCTGGCACTGCAGCGAGCTCGAGCTCGAGGGGGACGACGCGGCCAGGCAGGCGCTGCGGTTCTCGATCTACCACATGAACAGCGCCGCCAACCCGGCTGACGAGCGCGTGTCCATCGGCGCCCGGGCGCTGACCGGAGACGCCTATCTCGGGCACGTGTTCTGGGACACTGACATCTACCTGGTGCCCTTCTACGTGGCGACCTGGCCCGAGGCCGCCCGGGCGCTGCTCATGTACCGCTACCACACCTTGTCCGGTGCCCGCGCCAAGGCCGCGCGGATGGGCTGGCGCGGCGCAATGTATGCCTGGGAGTCCACCGACACCGGCGAGGAAACCACGCCCGAGCAAATCATCGGCCCCGACGGCAAGGTCGTCCAGGTGCTCTGCGGCACCCAGGAACAGCACATCAGCGCGGACGTCGCCTACGCGGTCTGGCACTACTGGCAGTCCACCGGGGACGACCCCTTCCTGCTCGATGCCGGGTCTGAAATCATCCTGGAGACAGCGAGGTTCTGGGCCAGCCGCGCCGCGCCCGAAGCCGACGGCTGCCACCATATCCGCGGCGTCATCGGGCCGGACGAGTACCACGAGCATATCGACGACAACGCCTATACCAATGTCATGGCCCGTTGGAACATCCGCCGCGGCCTGGATGTCGCAGCGCTGCTGGGCGAGCGCTGGCCCGCAAGCTGGGCGGATCTCGCGGGAAGGCTCGGGCTGGACGATGCGGAGCTCCATCGGTGGCGACAGGCCGCCGACACTTTGGTCACGGGCTTCGATCCGCGGACCGGGCTGTTCGAGCAGTTCGCGGGCTTCTTCGATCTGGAGGAGATCGATCTGTCTTCATACGCAGGCCGCACCGCGCCGATGGATGTCGTGCTCGGGCGGGAGCGGACGCAGCACTCCCAGGTTGTGAAGCAGGCCGATGTCGTCGC
This sequence comes from uncultured Alphaproteobacteria bacterium, assembly GCA_963794185.1. GTDB lineage: Bacteria > Pseudomonadota > Alphaproteobacteria > Acetobacterales > Acetobacteraceae > JAMXLO01. The sequence goes on from CAWCDM010000082.1 coordinate 58,421, forward strand.
GCTGCTTGCGTTGCTGCCGGACGAGTGCGACCAGTCGACCAAAGTGGCTAATTTCCGCTACTACGAGTCGCGCTGCGCACATGGCAGTTCGCTGAGCCGGGCCATGCACGCGCTCGTCGCGGCCCGGTTGGGCGATACCGAACTGGCGCTGCGCTATTTCCAGGAGACCGCGGCGACCGACCTCGCGGACAACGGCGGCGGCAGCGCCGGCGGGGTGCGCATCGCCGCGCTGGGTGGGCTCTGGCTGGCGGCGCTGTTCGGCTTCGCCGGGTTGTCGTTGCGCGCCGACGTGCTGGCCCTGGATCCCCGATTGCCGCCGTCCTGGCGCAGCTTCGGCTTTCGCGTGCACTGGCGCGGCCGCCAAGTGAAGATCAACATCGAACAGGCCAGCCATCGGCTCAACGCGACCCTGGAGGCGGGGCAGGCGATGACGCTTGCCGTGAGCGGGGACCAACACGCGCTTCGGCCCAGCGAAACGCTCCGGATTAGTTTTCGGGAGGGCACTCCGGCGAGCTGAGAAGCCGGGCACAGTCCGTGGTTACCATTCCTCCACGTGGACCGATGCGATCAGGAGGATGTTGTCGTATCGGATTTGCAGTGCTAAATTCTAGCCAGTCTAGACACCAGAGCGCATCGATGCATGAATGGCAACTTCAGGACGCAAAGAACCGGTTCAGCGAACTGGTCCGGCGCGCCCGGGAGGAAGGGCCACAGACAGTCACTGTTCACGGCAAGGCCGCCGCTGTGGTGCTGTCAGCCGAATCCTATGCCGCCCTCGCCACGCCGCGCCTGCCGTTCACTGACTATCTGCTGTCAGGACCGCCGTGGCCCGACGACCTGGTCGATGAGATCAATGACCGTGCGCGCGACACCGGCCGCGACATTGAGGTTTGAGCTACCTGGTCGATACATGCGTGGTGTCGGAGGCACGTCGGCGATCTGTCCCTGCGGTGACCTGGCTCAAGACTGTCGACCCGGCAACGTTATTCATGAGCGTCATCACCATCGGTGAGATCAACAAAGGCATCGCCGCACGAGAGCGAACCGATCCGATCGCCGCCGCCGCGCTTGGCCGATGGCTCGATGGGTTGCGCAGCGCCTATGCCGACCGCATCCTGCCCATCGACGATGCGGTCGCGACAGCCTGGGGCCAACTGATGGCGCGGCGGACCTTCCCAGCCCTGGACGGCTTGATCGCCGGGACCGCGCGCGTTCACAACCTCACGCTGGTTACGCGCAATGTAGCCGATTTTGCCGAAACTGGCGTTGACGTGGTGAATCCCTGGGCGGCATAGGGCGCCTCCCGTGCATCGACTGAAAGTCCTCGAATGCCCCGCCGCAAGCTCCGCGGCCGCCCGCTCGACGGGTGGCTGATCATCGACAAGCCGCCGGGGCTCACCAGCACCGACGTGGTCAACCGCGTGCGCCGGGCGTTCGACGCGCAGAAGGCAGGGCATGGCGGCACGCTCGATCCGCTGGCGACCGGGGTGCTGCCGATCGCATTCGGGGCGGCGACCAAGACCGTGCCCTACGTGATGGACGGCACCAAGCTCTACCGCTTCACGCTCCGCTTCGGCGAGGGGCGCGACACCGACGACGCCGACGGCAAGATCACCGCCGCCTCGGCTGTGCGTCCCACCGATGCCGAGATCAACGCCGCGCTGCCCGGCTTCCGCGGCGACATCATGCAGATCCCGCCGGCCTTCTCGGCGGTGAAGATCGCCGGCGAGCGCGCCTACGACATGGCCCGCGAGGGCCGCGCACCCACCCTGGAGCCGCGCCCCGCGCGCGTTGACTCGTTCGAGCTGGTCGAGCGCCCCGATTCGGACACCGCAGTGTTCGAGGTCGCGTCCGGCAAGGGCGTCTACATGCGCAGCCTGGGCCGCGATCTTGCCGCCGCCTGCGGCACGCTCGGCCATATCGCGGCACTGCGCCGCACGCGGGTGGGGCCGTTCACCGAGGCCCAGGCAATTCCCCTGGACAAACTCGCGCGCTTCGGACGATACCGCGCCGGCTTCCCCGGACCTTCTGCTTCCGGTCGTGACCGCGCTGGCCGACATCCCGGCGCTGGCCTTGACCGAGGCGGAGGCCAACGGCTTCAGGCACGGCCAGGCGATCAGCCTGGTCACGCTGATGGGCCGCATTCCAGGGTCGGCCGATCCCGTTGGGGGATTGGTGCGAGCCATGGCGGGGGGCCGCGTGATCGGGCTGGCCAGGCTGGAAGACGGCTGGATGAAGCCCGAACGGATGCTCTGAACGGGCTCCGCCACGCGTCCCGCCAACATCCCCGGGCCAAACCCCCGAGGGCAACAGGAGCAAATCCGATGTCGATCACTGCGGAGCGCCGCACGGTGCTCATTGGCGAATATGCGAACGCGCCGGCCGACACCGGCAGCCCGGAGGTCCAGGTGGCGCTGCTCTCCGAGCGGATCGGCAACCTGACCGAGCACCTGAAGACCCACGCCAAGGATTTCCACAGCCGCCGCGGCCTGCTGATGCTGGTGGGCCGCCGCCGGCGGCTGCTCGACTACCTGAAGGCGAAGAACAACGCGCGCTACCTGGCCCTGATCGGCCGGCTCAACCTTCGTCGCTAGCTGATTTCGCCGCTGGCCGCCCTATATGGGGCACAGCGGCGCCTACCCCCGGACCATGGTGGTGCGGGGCAACGCCATGAGGGCATGCGATGCCCTCGAACGCCGCGACACGCGGCGGACCGACAGACCGCTGTTCCGGCGACCCGAGGTGCGGGACCCGCGACGGCGTTTCCGGCCACATGGCCCGCGGCTGCGCCCGCGCTCACCGCAGACGCAGCCCGCCATCCATGCGACCCGAGACGCCGCCTCCCGCCCAGTTGGGCCCAGGGAGCGTCCGGCTTGCCGTCCGCCGATGCCGCGCACCTGTAAGGACGTGTGAATGTTCAACTACTTCCGCAAGGAAATCGACTGGGGCGGCCGTAAGCTGATCCTGGAGACCGGAAAGATGGCCCGCCAGGCCGACGGCGCGGTGCTGGTCCGCTACGGCGACACGATCGTGCTGTGCACCGCCGTCGGCGTCAGAAGCTCCCGACCGGGCCAGGATTTCTTCCCGCTGACCGTGAACTACCAGGAGAAGGCGTTCGCGGCCGGCAAGATCCCCGGCGGCTTCTTCAAGCGCGAGGGCCGGCCGAGCGAGGCCGAGGTGCTGAAGAGCCGCTTGATCGACCGGCCGATCCGCCCGCTGTTCCCCGAGGGTTTCCGCAATGAGGTCCAGGTCGTCGCCACGGTGCTGAGCCATGACCTGGAGAACGATCCCGACATCGTGTCCATGATCGGCTGTTCGGCCGCGCTGACGCTGTCCGGCATCCCGTTCTTCGGCCCGGTGGCCGCCGCCCGCGTGGGCTACGAGGACGGCCAGTACATCCTCAACCCGACCGCGGACCGGTTGAAGCGCACCCAGCTTGAACTGGTGGTCGCCGGCACCGCCGAGGGCGTGCTGATGGTGGAATCCGAGGCCAGGGAGCTGTCCGAGGAGGTGATGCTCGGCGCGGTCAACTTCGGCCATCAGAGTTTCCAGCCGGTGATCCAGGCGATCATCGAACTGGCGGAACATGCGGCGAAGGATCCCTGGCCGCTGCCCGAACCCTCCACCGAGGAGCGGGCGCTGAGGGCGCGGATCGATGCGCTGGCCCGTGCCGACGTGGCCGCCGGCTATCGCGAGGCGGACAAGCAGACGCGGCACGACAGGATCGATGCGGCGAAGAAGCACGTCATGGAGGCGCTCGCCGTCGAGGGCCTGGACCTCGAAAAGGCCAAGCCGCTGTTCAAGGACCTGGAGGCGGATATCGTCCGGAACGCCATTCTGGACACCGGTCTGCGGATCGACGGGCGGGACACCAGGACGGTGCGCCCCATCGTTGCCGAGGTGGGTGTGCTGCCGCGCGCCCATGGCTCCGCGCTGTTCACCCGCGGCGAGACCCAGGCGCTGTGCGTCGCCACGCTCGGCACCGGGCAGGACGAGCAGATCATCGACGCGCTCGAGGGCGAGTACCGCGAGCACTTCATGCTGCACTACAATTTTCCCCCGTATTCGGTGGGCGAGGCCGGCCGCATGGGTTCGCCCGGCCGGCGTGAGGTCGGCCACGGCAAGCTTGCCTGGCGGGCGATCCACCCGCTGCTGCCGGAGAAGGAAAAGTTCCCCTACACGCTGCGGGTCGTCTCGGAGATCACCGAGAGCAACGGCAGTCTCGTCGATGGCGACGGTCTGCGGCGGCTCGCTGGCGCTGATGGATGCCGGCGTGCCGCTGAAGCGGCCGGTCGCGGGCATCGCCATGGGGCTGATCAAGGAGGACCGCGGCTTCGCCGTGCTGTCCGACATCCTGGGCGATGAGGACCACCTGGGCGACATGGACTTCAAGGTGGCCGGCACCGAGGCGGGCATCACCGCGCTGCAGATGGACATCAAGATCACCTCGATCACGCCCGAGATCATGCGCATCGCGCTGGATCAGGCGCGCGACGGGCGGATGCACATCCTGGGTGAGATGGCTCGAAGGCGATCACCGGCGCGCGCGACGACGTGGCCGCGACCGCGCCGCGCATCACCATGATGAACGTGCCGAAGGAGAAGATCCGCGAGGTGATCGGCACCGGCGGCAAGGTGATCCGCGAGATCGTCGAGCAGACCGGCTGCAAGATCGACATCGACGACGACGGCACGATCAAGATCGCCGCCACCGAGGCCGCGCAGGCGCAGAAGGCGATCGACTGGATCAGGGGCATCGTCGCCGAGCCGGAGATCGGCGTGATCTACAACGGCAAGGTGGTGAAGACCGCGGACTTCGGCGCCTTCGTCAACTTCCTGGGCTCGCGCGACGGGCTGGTGCATATCAGCGAGCTGCAGCAGGGCCGGGTCGGGAAGACCACCGACGTGGTGAGCATGGGCGACCCGGTGAAGGTCAAGGTCATCGGCTTCGACGAGCGGGGCAAGGTGAAGCTGTCGATGCGCGTGGTCGACCAGGCCACGGGCGACGACATCACCGAGAAGGTCGGCGCCAAGCCTGGCCGCGGCGATCGCGACCGGGACCGCGGTGACCGGGATCGGGGCGATCGGTATGAGCGGCAGGAAGTCGTCGCACCGGCGGAAGGCACCGAACAGCCGGTGGTGGGCGAATAGCGCTGGTGTCCCCTCCCCCCACCCCCTCCCGCAAGGGGAGGGGGAGTTGGAGCACCGAACGACTCCCCCTCCCCTTGCGGGAGGGGGTGGGGGGAGGGGACACCGCCGCTGACCGGCTTTCACCTGCAACCAAAAACAACCGTCATAACGGATTCATCACGCGGCCTGGGGGGCGAAGGCCATGAGAGCGATCAACGCCATCCGCATGGGAGGCATGGACGTGCTGCCGCTTGTCGAGGGCGGCAAGGGCATCTCCATCTCCAACGGCATATCGTCCGGCAACTGGGCGTTCACCGGCGGCGTCGGCACGTTCAGCGCCGTCAACGCCGACAGCTTCGACGACCGGGGGCGGCGGATTCCGCAGGACTATCGCGGCCGCACCCGGCGGGAGCGGCATGAAGAGCTGGTGGCCTTCGCGGTGCAGGGCGCACTGACGCAGGCCCGCCGCGCCTACGAGCTGGCGAGCGGCATGGGACGCATTCACGCCAACATCCTGTGGGAGATGGGCGCCGCCGACCGCATCATCACCGACGTGCTCGAGCAGGCGAAGGGTCTGATCCACGGCATCACCTGCGGCGCGGGCATGCCCTACCGGCTGTCCGACATCGCCGCGCGGTTCAACGTGTACTACTACCCGATCGTCTCGTCGGCCCGCGCGTTCAACGCGCTGTGGAAGCGCGCCTACTCCAAGGCGGCGTCGCTGCTCGGCGGCGTGGTCTATGAGGATCCCTGGCTCGCCGGCGGCCATAACGGCCTGTCCAATGGCGAGGACCCGACGAAGCCGGAAGACCCGTTCCCCCGCGTGCTGGCGCTGCGCAGGCTGATGCGCGAGTTCGGCCTGCACGAGACGCCGATCATCATGGCCGGCGGCGTATGGTGGCTGGAGGAATGGGAGGACTGGATCGACAACCCTGACCTCGGCCCGGTGGCATTCCAGTTCGGCACACGGCCGCTGCTCACGAAGGAAAGCCCGATCGGCGACGCCTGGAAGGAGCGGCTGCGCTCGCTACGGGAGGGCGACGTCTTCCTCAACCACTTCAGTCCCACCGGCTTTTACTCCAGCGCGGTGAACAACGGTTTCATCCAGGAGCTGCGCGGGCGGAACGAGCGGCAGGTCGCCTTCACGATCGAGGTCATCGGCGACCACGTAGCCGGATACGGCGTCGGCCCGCGCAAGCGACTCGTCTATCTGACTCCGGCCGACCTCGAGCGTGCCCAAGCCTGGGAGGCGCAGGGCTTCACCGAGGCGCTGCGCACGCCGGACAGCACGCTGATCTTCGTTACGCCGGAGAAGGCAATGGAGATCCACGCCGACCAGGTCGCCTGCATGGGCTGCCTGAGCCAGTGTCGCTTCTCCAACTGGAGCCAGCAGGCGCCGGACCACAGCACCGGCAAGAAGGCGGACCCGCGCAGCTTCTGCATCCAGAAGACGCTGCAGAACATCGTGCATGAGAGCGACGACTCGGCGGCGCTCGATCGGAACCTGATGTTCAGCGGCCACAACGCGTTCCGCTTCGCCAAGGATCCGTTCTATTCGAACGGCTTCATCCCCACGGTGAAGCAGCTCGTCGAGCGCATTCTGACAGGACGCTGACGTGCCAGTACACCTCTCCCGCCGCGCGGGAGAGGTCGGCGCGAAGCGCCGGGAGAGGGCGCCGCAAATGAAACTCCTCCTCATCAATCCAAACATCACCGCGGCGATGACCGAGTCGATGGCGGCCGAGGCACGCCGCTATGCCTCCCCAGCGACCGAGATCGTCGCCGTCACCGCCGAATTCGGCACCCAGTATGTGGAGAACCGCGTCGAGGCGGCGATCGCGTCACATGCCGTGCTCGAAGCGCTAGCGAAGCACGCCGAGGGCTGCGACGCGGCGATGGTCTCGGCATTCGGCGACCCCGGCCTGGCGGCGGCGCGCGAATTTTCCGACGTTCCGGTGGTGGGCATCGAGGAATCCGCCATCCTCGCCGCCTGGATGCTCGGCCGGCGCTATTCGATCATCTGCCTTACGCCGCGGCTGCGCACCTGGTACATCGAATGCGCGCAGGAGCACGGGCTGGCCGGCAGACTGGCCAGCGTCCGCGCGCTCGACGTGCCGATCCCCGACATCACGCGCGCCATGCAGCAACTGCGCGACCGCCTGATCGAGCAATGCATGCTGGCGATCGAACAGGACGAGGCCGAGGTGATCATCTTCGGCGGCGGCCCGATCGCCGGTCTGGCGCGCGAAACCGCGGATGCGGTCCCAGTGCCCTGCCTGGACGGTGTCGCCTGTGCCGTCCGCATGGCCGAGACGCTAGTCGCCCTGCAGCCGCGCGCCCCCTTGCGCGGCAGCTTTGCCCGGCCGCGCGCCAAGCCGGCCAAGGGTCTGGCGCCCGAACTGATGCGCCGCATCACCGGCGAGCCATGAGCGATGCGCCCGTCGTCCTGGTCGATTACGATCCGGTCTGGTCGGACCGCTTCCTCGAGCAGGCTTGTTGCCTCACGGCGATCCTGCAGCCCTGGCTCGCCGCGCCGGTCGAGCATGTCGGATCGACTGCGGTCCCCGGCCTGCGCGCGAAGCCGGTGGTCGATATCCTGGCGCCCGTCGTGTCCCTGGCGCGGGCGCAGGCGGCGATTGCCGCACTGACGGCAGACGGGTGGCTGTTCTGGCCGGACGACCCCAACCGCGAACACCGCCTATGGTTCCTGCGACCGCGCCCGGAGGCGCGCACCCACCATCTTCATGTGATCGAGCACGGCCATCCCGCCGCACACGCCGAGCGCGCGTTCCGCGATGCCCTGCGCAGCGATCCCGCGCTGAGGGACGCCTACGCCGCGCTCAAGGACAGGCTCGCTGCGCGGCACCGCACCGACCGGAACGCCTATACCGAGGCCAAGAGTGACTTCATCCGGGCCGTCCTGCATGCTTCGGGCGCCGACGCAACGTCGCGCAGGCCGGTGGGATGAAGTGGGGGAAATTACATGCGCCGTGTGGTCGTCGTCATTCTCGATGGGCTGCGGCGCGATTTCATCGATGTGGCGCGGACCCCGCATCTCGCCGACTTCGCCGCGCGGGCCGAGCGATTTCCGGCCTATCGCACGGCCTTCCCATCGGCTACCCGCGTCGTGACTGCGACCTTTGCCACCGGCTGCCATCCCGCCCGCCACACGCTGCAGGGCAATTCAATGGCGCTGCTGGAGGATGGCGTGCTGGTGCCGCACGACGCCGGCGCGCCCGACTTCCTGCAGCACAAGCGCGCCATCAACGGATTCTCGCTCGCTGTGCCGACCTTGGCGGAGCGCCTGGCGCCGCATGGCGGGGCCATCGTGTACAACAACGTCTCGCCGGGCGCGGCCTACGCGCATGATCCGGACGGCCACGGGTATGTCTACCATCGCGCAGGCTCGTTCGCGCCCGGGCGCGTCGCCGCCGCGCCGTTGGCCGTCGAACTGGATGCGGCGGGCGATCGGGCGATGACCGAGCGCTTCATCGCCGACGTGCTGGGCCAACGCCGGCCGGCGCTGGCCGTGCTGTGGCTGGGCGAGCCCGACCATATCCAGCATAACGCCCCGCTCGGCTCGCCGGAGCACCTGGACGTGCTGCGCGAGGCGGATCGCAACGCCCACATGGTGACCGAGGCGGTCGATCGGCGACGCCGGGCCGGCGACGATATCCTGCTCATCGTCGGGTCCGATCATGGGCACGAGACGGTCTCTGGTGTGGTGGATATCGAGGCGGAACTGATTGCCGCCGGACTGAAATCGGGTCCGGAGTCAAACGACGTCGTCGCCATGTCGAGCGGCACGTCCACGCTGATCTACCTCCATCGGGACGCTGAGGATCGCCGCGACCAGCTCGGCAATTTCCTCGGCTCGCGGACTTGGGCCGGCACGGTGGTCGATGCGATGGGCCTCGCCGCGATCGGTCAGGCGCCGCACAATGGCCTGGCCTTTGCTGTCTCGCTCAAGGCGGATGCATCGGAGAACGAATTCGGCGTGCCAGGGCGCTCGCTTGCCGCGAAACCGCGCTGGGGCAAGCCGGACCGGCTCGGCTGCGGCCAGCATGGCGGCCTCGGCCGGTTCGAGCAGTCACCCGTGCTACTCATTGACGGCCCGGGGTTCGCCGCTGGCGGCACACGCGCCGGATCGGCTCATGTCACGGACCTTGCGCCAACCATCATGCGGCATGTCGGTATTGCCGCGTCGGGAATGGACGGGCGTGCGCTGCAGGCAGCGTAGGGGCCCGACGCAACGGCCCCCCTCCCCTTGCGGGAGGGGGTTAAGAGGGAGGGACCGGGGAAACCCCACAGACCCCTCCCCCGACCCCCTCCCACAAGGGGAGGGGGAGACCCTGTTTTTCTTCCCCGGCCTATGCCGCTCGCCATTGCTCGCCGTCGCGCATCACCTTCCCTTCCGCCTCCAGCTTCAGCAGATGCGCCAGCACGTTGCGTTCCGCGGCGCGGCGCAGCCGCGGATGCACCTGCGAATAGAGCGCATCCATCAGCGCGTAGGTCCCGGAAGCCCCCCCAGCCAGTGCCGTCTCGATCGCCCGCTCGCGCGCCATGCGGTGGGTCAGCAGTTCGTGCACCAGCGTGCGCGGCTCTGGGAGCGGCGGGCCATGGCCCGGCAGGAACACGTCGTCGGTGCGGTCGAGCAGCAGCCGCAGACTGGCGAAATAATCCATCATGTCGCCGCCCGGCGGGCTCACCACGCTGGTCGACCACGACATCACGTGATCGGCGCTGAACAGCACCGCGGTCCCGTCCGCCGCCCGCAGCGCAAAGCACAGATGGTCCGAGGCATGGCCCGGCGTGTGAATCGCGGTCATGCCGGCGACGGCATCACCGTCGGCCAGCTTGATGTCGGCCTCGAAGCCGTCGAGGCCGCTCAGACGAAAGCCCACGGTTGGCGCGCCGGTGGCCTGCTGCAGCGCGGGAACCGCGCCGACATGGTCGTGATGCGTGTGGCTCACCAGAATCAGCGCGACGTTCGGGCCAGTCGCGCGGAGGATCGCCTCGACGTGCTCCGGATGCTCAGCCGGGCCAGGGTCCAGCACAACCAGGCCGTCCTGCGTGTCGATCAGATAGGTGTTGGTACCGTAATAGGTCATCGGACCTGGATTGGCGGCGACGATCCGGGAAATGCCGGGCATCACCGGCAGGACCGCGCCGCGTTCGGGCTCGGGTTCGGTCAGGAAGGGCATCGCGTCCTCGTCTGCATTCGGCGCAGGTAGATGCAGCAAAGCGGCGGGGCTGGCAACGCGGGGCCGCCGCATGCCAGGATCGGCGCAAGCTGAACTGCAAGGGAGGATGCCATGGCCCAAGGGAATGCAGACCGGGGCAACAGGAAGGGACTGCTGTTTGCGTCGTTCGATTTTTCCACCGCCCACACCGACGAGTTCCACGACTGGTATGACCTCGAACACATCCCGGAGCGGCTGCGCGTGCCCGGGTTCATCAACGCGGAGCGCTGGATCGGCGACGAGAACCCGAACATCGCGGTTGCGACCTACGATCTGGACTCGGTCGGCGTACTGCACAGCGCGCCCTATGATGCGATCGGCGGCGCGAACGGCACGCCGTGGACCAAGCGGGTCACCGCGATGGCCCACCGCATCCTGCGCTACGAGGGCGAGCAACTGGTGCCGGGCGATGCCGTGGCACCGGCGGGCGCGGGCGCGTTGCTGGTCGCGTCGATGAACGTCGATCCGGCGGCCGAGCACGAATTCAACGAGTGGTACAACGCCGAGCACCTGCCGCAGCTTGCCGCGGTGCCCGGGGTGCTGTGCGCGCGCCGCTACGGTTCATCGGCGGCGGACCGGGAGCGGCAATACCTGGCGCTGTATCACCTGACGGGGCCGGAGGTTTCGCGCTCGGATGCCTGGACCAAGGCGGCGGACACGGAATGGACGCGCCGCATGCGCCCGCATTTCCGCGATATGCTGGTGATGCGCTGCAGGCGCTATCAGCGGGCGTGATGCAGGGGGAGACTGCCTCCTAACCGCGTGCTGCCGCGCGCTCTTCCGTCCGCCGCACCCGCTCGCGGTAGACATTGTAACTGCCGGAGGCGGCCACCACGGTCGCCCCGACCAGCGTGTTCCATGACGGCAGGTCGCCGAACAGCAGAAACCCTGCCAGCACGCCCCAGGGGAGCACCGTGTACTCATAAGGCGCCAGCGCGGAGACCGGCGCCAGCGCGTAGGCGCGCGCATAGACGCAATGCGCCAAGCCGCTCGACAGCCCGAGGAAGGCCAGGGCCAGCCAGGCAACCGGGCCGATATGTCCAGGGATCGGAAACGCCGGCAGCATCAGCAGACCGGTCAGCGCGTGGCAGATCAGCAGCCAGAAGGCCTGGCATTCCGGCGTCTCGGTGGCGGTGAGCTGGCGCGTCAGGATGCGGGTGAGCGACATGACGACGGTGCCGGCCAACAGCAGCACGACCACCGGGGTCCACAGGTCGCCGCCCGGGCGCAGCATGATCAGCACGCCGCCAAATCCCACCAACGTGGACAGCGCGCGGCGCCAGCGGATGCGCTCGCCCAGCATCGGCACCGCCAGCACGGTCATGATCAGCGGCGCGGTGAAGCCGATCGCGTAGGTGTCGGCCAGGCTCATCGACTGCCAGGAGAAATACCAGGTCACCGACACGAACGAGGACAGCGCGCTGCGCCACAGCACCATCGCCCAGCGCACCGGCACGAGACGCCGCCAGCCCTCGCCGCCGCGTCGTCCGACGGCCACCGCGACCACGGTTGCCAGGCCGAACACGCCGCGCCACAGCATCGCGCCGGCGACGCCGGCGGTCGGGATGGTCAGCTTCGCCGTGGCGTCGCCCAGGGTCCAGATCAGGTTGGCCAGCACCGCCAGCGCGATGCCGCGCACCGTGTCGGAGGCGTTGTCGGTCAGCACACGCGGCGATGGCGCAGCGATGGCATGCGGCACGACATCGGCCACCGGAACGTTCCCCCTCGTGTCCCTATTGGTTTAGCGCACTCAGTCCTTCGGCATGTAGAGGCGGTAGCGGCCCCGTTCCGCGCTCAACCGGTAGGGCGACCATAGCTCGGCGAACAGCGGATGGCGCAGGAAATACGCGAAGAGGTCACTGGCCGCCACACCAGAGGGCTCGTGCGCATGGCGGGCGCGTCCATGCCTTGCGACCCCGGCGGCGGCGAGGCAAGCAGCGTCGGTCATTCGGACGGTCTGCATGGAGCCGGCGGAATACGACCTGATGGACGCGGCCGAGGATCGCATGTGGTGGTACCGCGCACTCCATGCGCGCCTGATTGCCGCTTTGGCGGATGTGCGGGGCAGCGTGCTGGACGCGGGCTGCGGCACCGGCGGCCTGCTCGGCCGGCTGCGCGCGGCGCGGCCGGACCTCGACCTGGTCGGACTGGACTGGGCCGAGGCGGCCTGCCGGCGCGCCGCCACCAAGTCCGGCGCAGCGATCGTCCGCGGCAGCGCCAACGCGCTGCCTTTCGCCGAGGCGCGCTTCGACGCGGTGATCGCCGCCGACATGCTGTGCCACCGCGCTGTGGACCCCGATCGTGCGCTGCCGGAGCTGAGCCGGGTGCTGCGTCCGGGCGGCCGGCTGATCGTCAACATGCCGGCCTACGCATGGCTGCTCTCGCCACACGACCGGCAGGTGCACAATGTCCGGCGCCAAACTGCGGGCCAGCTCGCCGCGATGCTGCGCCGGGCAGGGTTTCGGCCAAGTGCGCGCACGCTACTGGAACGGACTGCTGCTGCCGCTCATGGTGGTGCAGCGCAAATTGCTGGCCCGCGGCGGCGCCGCCTCGGACGTCGCCGCGTTTCCGCCATGGCTCGATGTTACGCTCCATGCCATGACAGAGATCGAGCGCCGCCTGCCATTCGCCCTGCCGGCGGGTGGTTCGGTACTGGCGACCGCGGAGCGACCATGAACGACGATGGCTTCTTCCCGGCACAGTTGCCGGATGTTCGGACGGAGCCCACACGGATGCCCGTCGGGCTGTCCATCGTCGTCCCGGTGTATCGCGGCGCCGCCACCGTCGGACGCCTGGTCGTTGCGCTGTCGGCGCTGCACCCGGAAGGCGGGCTGGAGATCGTGCTGGTCAACGACGGCAGCCCCGACAATTCCGACGAGGTGTGCCAGGCGCTGGTGCGGAGCGCATCGGTGCCGCTCACCTACGTCGAACACGCGCGCAACTACGGCGAACACAACGCGGTCATGACCGGATTGCGGCATGCAGGCGGCGCTTACGTCATCACGATGGACGACGACCTGCAGAATCCGCCGGAGGAGGTGGTCCGGCTGTACGACCACGCTCGCCTTGGCGGTTGGGACGTCGTCTACACGCGCTATGCGGCGAAGCAGCACGATGGCTGGCGCAATCTGGGAAGCCGGTTCGCCAATGCGGTCGCTGATCGGTTGCTGGACAAGCCCAAGGGCCTGTATCTCTCCTCGTTCCGCTGCATGTCGGCACTCGTGGTGCGGTCCGTCACCCACTACAGCGGACCTTACCCTTACGTCGATGGGCTGATCATGGAGGTGACGCAGCGTATCGACAGCATCGAGGTGCGCCACCTGCCGCGCGTGGAAGGCCGCTCCAATTACAATCTGCGCCGACTGGTGCGGCTCTGGCTCAACCTGGCCACCAGCTTTTCGCTCGCTCCGCTGCGGCTTGCGATTTACGCCGGCGTATTCATGGCACTCCTCGGGGCGATCGGCGCCGTGGCAACGATTGCGGAGGCGCTGTTCCTGCGAGATACGCCATCCGGCTGGGCCTCGACGATGACGGTGATCCTGCTGGTCGCCGGTGTGCAGTCGATGATCCTCGGTGTCCTGGGCGAATATGTCGGGCGAACCTTCCTGTCAGCGAACGGCAAGCCGCAGGGCACGGTGCGCTCGATCAAGCGCAACGCCGCAGCCGAACGCGCCGACGTTTGACGCCCTACTGGGTTACCCTGTTTGGCGCGATCGGGATCAGCATGGCTGGTCAGAGCCTGCTCAAGGCGGGCGCGGGCGCGGGCGATTTCTTCACGCAGTTGCTCGACTGGCGAACACTGGTCGGATTCTGCCTCTACGGCGGTGCGGCCGTTCTCTATATCGTCGCGCTCCGCCGCATCCCGATGTCACGCGCGCTGCCCTGCACCGCGATTTCCTACGTCGCCGCGGCACTGATCGGCCACTACGCATTCGCCGAACCGTTGGGCTTCATGCACGTTGGAGCGATCGCGCTGATCTGCTGCGGCGTCGTGCTGCTGGCGTTTGCGTGAGCCAGGCGCAGGCGACGCATCGAGCGAAGCGCCCACCAATTCTTCTCAGTGGTTCTCGATGGAATCTCGGTGTTCCTGGTGCGGAACCTTGCTTTCTGCCGCCGGCACACCGAACAATCCCAACCGATCCGCACGCACCCGCCGCTCATCGCCGATGCGCACGGTCACCCCGGCGCGGTCGAAGAACTCGAGTATCTGGATCGCGACCTTCCTGCCATTCGACAGCCGGTCACGGAACTCCGCCGCGGTGAGCGTTCCCGCGGAATCGGCGTCCGCGATCGCCGCGGCGATTGCCGCCAGTTCGGCCACCGTTTCGCTCAGGAAGAACTGATCCGGCGCGACCTCGATCAGCCTGCCCATGCGCTGCAGCCGCTTCAGTGTGGCGCGCATCGCCGGTTCCGGCATGGACAGCGCCTGCGCCAGGTCGCGCGTGCGCGGCGGGCGGAAGCGGTCCGCGGCGATCAGCTCCCGCGCCCGGCGCCAGACCCGTTCATCCTGCGGCGACAGGACCGCCCGGTGCGTCGGCAGACGCAGCCACGGCCCGTCCTGCTCCATCGCGCCCCGCCGCACCAGCGATCCGATGATCGCGCGGAAAGCGGCCGGCGATAGCCGCGGCTGCATCGCCAGGCGAAGACGCTCGGGCTGCAGTCCCGGCTGGTCCGCCGCCGCCGCATGATATGCCGCCAGTCGCTCCAGCACATCGGCGCGCACGGCATCCAGCTCTCCAGGCGCCATCAGCAACTCCGCCACGGCAACCGCCGGCGCGGCTGCCATCATCGCGGCCTGCGCCGCCGGCGGCATATTGCGCGATCGGAAGAACGTGGCGGCGTCGGTCCATTTCGGCGGCAGGGCCAGCAGGCCGCGCAGCGCCGTCGCGGCATCCGGCTCGTCGAGCGCCGCCAGTTGCGCGAGCCGCTCCGGCGTGCGTCGGCCGCGACGCGGCGGAAACGGATCGACCACCACGCCGCCACCGATGGTGCGCGTGGCAGTCGCATCGCGCAGCACCAGCCGATCCCGCGCAAGAGCGCCGATCGGATGATCGAGCGTGAGGCGCGCCAGTGCCGCTTCGCCAGGTCCAATGCGCTCGACGTCCAGCGCCGCAACGCGCGCCGTCACGTGCGCGGCGCCCAGATGGAGATGCACCGGCGCATCGGCGCGCAGCGCCCGCGCCTCATCCGCCAGCAGCTGCAATCGCGTATCGAGCTGGAAGGTCGGTGCATGCACGTCGGGATGCAGCACCCAGTCGCCGCGCGACACTGTGTCCTTCGACAGCCGTGGACCGACGACATTCAGCGCCACGCGGTGTCCGGCCATTGCCTCGCCGGCCGGACGATTTTGCGCATGCAGACCTCGCACACGGAGTTCGAGACCGGGCGGCGACAGCATCAGCCGGTCGTCCACGCGGACGCGCCCGGCGACCAGCGTGCCGGTGACCACGAGCCCGGCGCCGGCCAGCGTGAAGGCGCGGTCCACCGCCAGGCGCGGATAACCGTCGCCGTCGCGCGGGCGCGGACCCAGTGCCAGCAGCGCGGCGCGCAATGCCTCGATCCCCTCGCCGGTCAGCGCGGAGACCGGAAGCAGCGGCATCGCGCCGAGCCCGGTGCCCGCCAGCAGCGCACGCACCTGCGCGCCCACCTCGGCTGCGCGGCCCGGCGCTGCATCGGCCTTGGTCAGTGCGACGACGCCACGGTCGATGCCGAGCAGTTGCAGGATATGCGCGTGCTCGCGGGTCTGCGGCATGACGCCGTCGTCGAGCGCCACCACCATCAGCGCCGCATCGATGCCGCTGGCGCCGGCCAACATCGTGTGCACGAACCGTTCGTGGCCGGGGACATCGACGAAGCCCAGCGTGCCGTCGGGCGTGTCGGTATAGGCATAGCCGAGATCGATGGTGATGCCGCGCCGCTTCTCCTCGGGAAGGCGATCGGCGTCGATGCCGGTCAGCGCCTTCACCAGCGCGGTCTTGCCGTGGTCGATGTGGCCGGCGGTGCCGATGATCATGCGAGGGCGCCATCGCTTGTGACCGGATGAGCTTACGATGATCGGGCTGAGAGCACATCGGCTCCCCAACATCCCTCTTCTTCGTCGTTTGTTGCCACGTGCACGTACTCTTCTAGAGGCCGATAATCTGGTACTCTGTTTATCGCCAACGCAGACAGGCGGGATTGCAGTTGGAATTGTATCTGCACCTCGGTATCTCGAAAGCCGTGCGGAATAATACGACTTCAGGACGGCGTCTAAGCTTTGCCTAATCGCTAACCGTTACGAGAAATGATCATTGCGATATGTTGCGGTACAGAGTGTATGGCGTTGTTCATTGCCTTTTGCCTGACAAACGATTTGTTGGCAGGTCCCGTCAGTGCGCTATCAACTCGATGTCGAACCAGTTGAAGTCGTGGTTGTGGTACTCGGCTTCGAATAGGATGCTTATCCGTGCCGGACTGAAGAGCCATTCCAGCTTGGTCCTGTCGTGATATTCCATCCACGGCGTCCCTGGGCCGTCTGTAAGTTCGCCCCAATACGCGAAATCTACTGAACCCTCGCGTTCCCACCGTGCTTTGGGATAGGACAAATGCAGCCAGCGCCCACCGCAGCGCAAATGCCGTAAAATTGCTGCTATTTCACGCTTGGTGAACGCAAGCGGGGCATTGAGGAGTGATCCTAGTGCGGTCACCACGTCGTAGTCGTATGCGAGCCGGTCGAGGCTGCCAAGATCCTCCATATAAAGGAACTTCGCGGCCACGCCTTTGAGGTGGCATAGCCGTTCAACCAGCCGGACGTTATCTTCAACTATGTCAACGAATGTCACGGCTGCGCCACGCTCTGCAAGCATGACCGTCGTTGTACCAAGACCGCATCCGATATCCAGAACCTTCCTGCCTATGAAATAGGGCAGGTAAAGCTGATGATACCAGCCCCTCCGACCGAAGGCCGTCCCCGCGGTCACCTCTCGAAACGATCGGTCCGAGTGCTCGAGGAGCAAGTCGTCAGGCAGTGTGAGCAGGTAGGTGCTGTCAAGACGTGTGTCCGAACCCGCTGGAACGGTAATCCACTTGCGGCGTAGCACATCGAACGGCTTCTCCCAGCCAAGCGGCATTTCGATCGATGCCATTGGCCGCTCCATTCCCGTTAAGGACTCCGATCCAGTTCGTGATGCTAGCGAGCGGGATGACGGTTGCCAAAGACCTCGGCATCTTCGCCGTGCAAGTCTGCGACAAAGGCTATCAACTCCGGATTCATTCCGTCGTACTGCGCCAATTCAACTCATGCACGCCACGATTACGGTGCGGAATCGGTATTTGGCGGATATTCAGTCGCTCAGATAGAATCTGCGAGTCCTGTGCAAAATTCTCGAACCGTAGGATCATGTCCAGAGTTTGGTATCTCCCGGCTATGGACAGCATGTCCACGGCTCGCGCCACCTGGGATAGACTATACCGGAAGTCTTCGGGCGACCAGATCGGCTGATGGCCGTGTCCCATCCATCTAGCCCGCATT
>CAWCDM010000083.1:0-20200 GCA_963794185.1 uncultured Alphaproteobacteria bacterium
GTTGTGCTGGCACAAGGGCCGACTGACGACTGACACTCAACTTGATGCAGATCTTGCAGACGTCAGGACGCAAGTGGCCGAGACGAAGGCTGAGGTTGATCGCTATGGCAGTAGCGTCATTGGAACATTGGCGTTGATGCGAATGCAGGTGCTCAAGAATACTGAAGCTATGCTTGCCCAGAAGCGGCTCAGCATCCTGCGGGGAATCACCCTAGTCTATCGGGATGGCGTACCGCGAAGCGCGGCAAGCCCAGACGAGCAAGCGACCGCCGACAATGACCTTGCGCAGGCAAAGAAGGATCTTGCAGACGCCCAGGCAGAGGCCAGTCGCTATTCTGGCGGCTTGCTGGCGAATCTGGCTCAAGTGAGAATTGCTGTTGCAAATATGGTGGTGGGAGTGGTCGAGCAACAGCGAACACTACATCGTTACGGAATTCTGGTGCCACCAATGGTCCGCTCCGATAGCAAGCTGCGAAGCCCTCCCGGCCAGATCGTACAGATAAGAATGCGCTGTAATGATAGCGAGACGATTATTATTTGGTGGCTGCTGCGGACTTGCGTTTGCGCGGAATACCATGGCGCAGGACGCCGCCAACACGACCACCAGCCATCATGCACCGTTCGGGCTGACATGGGGGCAATCCGCCGAGGAGGTCCGCGCGTCGGGCGTGACGCTATCGGACGGCGGCAATCCCACTGACTATGGGGTCGCCCACACTGCAGAGAGCCTTAAGGGCGTCCTTTCCGATATGGAAAGTGTCATGCTCTTCTTCGGGCTTCGGAACCGGTTATGGCGGATATTCGCAGTAAGCCGGGGCATGGGGCCTGATCAGTACGGATACCCTGGAATTCGTCGTTACCAGGAACTCCTAGGCATCCTTACCGAGCGCTACGGCAAGGGTAATGAAACCGACGACAAGGGTGAAGCCTATTCGCGGCACCCGGAAATGTACGTCTTCTACCTATCCCAGAACAGCGCAAGACGATATGTCGAGTTTGTTAGTGACGGGGTCGCAATTCAGCTCGGGTTGCGTGGAGCGGCAGGAGACATCACCCGCTGGGTACTATTCTATGAGAATATTCGGGAAGCAGCGGCGTTCGTCAAGGACAAGGCCGAGAAGGAAAAGGGGATACTGTAGCCGATCCGGAGTTTGATTTGATCGTGGTGTGCTTGAGTAAGGTGTAGCGGATTGCCAGATCTGCGAGGATCGCGTCACCGTCGTTTCCGGGCTATTTCAACGAGAAATGCTTAGTTGCGAAAGCAGTTAGCAAAGCGCTCATTACAGATATTACAATTATGGTTATCGGATTAGCAACTGACCGCCATACCCAATGGGGAATGCCCAGGAATGTTGCTTCGGCATATCGGGAGGATCAGGAAAGTTGCCCAGTATAAGCCAGTGCCTAATAAGCTGCATTTCGCGGTTAGCAGGGTCATTTGGCACGAAGCACACAGTAGTGCCTCCACTTGGCGCACGCATTGTTAGTTTGAAGACTTTGCCGCTTGTTGGTGGCACAAATTGCACTCCTAAAATGTTATCAAATGTTTCTGTCGCAGGCAGCACTTCCACCAACGCCCGCGCCCGCAGGCCTGGGTGGTAACTGAGCCTGTGCAGGCAAATCGATGTCAGTGCCCGGGGTTTTTGAGCACAGATCGCGATGGACGCCCTCTCAGCACCCTCATTTAGCTTGAACACGAAAAGTTGGCATCCGGCTTGCCCATCTACGCATTTTTCTGTTCGACCTCGGCGAAGCCATTCTTCCGTCCCGACCGCAATTCAGTTGCGCTACCGTGTCGAGCGGCGGTCAAGGATGGCCGCCACTTGGCGGCCACCCGAAGGGCCTGTCCTTGACGGCCGCGAGCACGGTGGCAGGCTTTCCCGCGCCGGGCGAGAAGCCGATGGTCACCGCATGTCGCTTCCCGCTTCCGCTTCCCGTGCCCCTACAGCGTCTGGGAAGTGGAAGCCGGAAGCCCATCAAAAACCGTGCTCTCGAGCCCATCAGAAAGCGTGATCCTGCTCATAACCGCGTCGAATTAGCGAAGCAGAAATGCTCCTCAACTCCTCATCCTCAACAATGATCTTCCCCTCCATGCATCCTCCAATTCCTGCCAGACAGCGTGCGAGCGGACGGTTCAATTAGACTTGGTCGAGTAGGTGAACGAGCCGCGGGCAACTCAAATGTCATCGTCGGGCGCGTCTTATTGTAGCTGTCGATCCAGGCCCATGTGAATTGGCACCAGCCTGCATATTGGGTTGCATTGGTCCAATACGCGAATTCTCCGCGAGAAACGAGGCCGGGAATATCGACTGATGGTTGGCGATCATCTTTCGGCCTCTTCCGTTCGAACAAGGCCCCACTTTCGGCAAGTGTCAGTCGGGAGGCCGGTTATCGCGCAACCCACGGAATCGGCAGACTAACGTTGCGCTTCACGTCACCCCGCCCGCCAGTGGCCAGCCGCTGCCGTCGCCCCCAGCCAGACGCGAACGCCGGCTGCATCATCGAACAACTCGGGCACGCGCAGACCGACACCACCAAGCGCCAACGCCTCGGCGATGCCATCCTCGTCCGTCACGTCATCGCCGATGAACACCGGCAGCCGGCCAAGGAACGGAGCGTGGGCCATCAGGCGGGCCACGGCCGTGCCCTTGTCGACGCCGCGCGGCCGCACCTCCCACATCATCTGCCCGGACAGCACCTCGAAGTCGGCAGACCCCGTCAGCAACGCATCCAGCGCCTCGCGCAGCGCGGGCCCGGCCGCGGGCACCGCGCGGAAGTGCATGGCGAAGCCGCGCGCCTTGCGTTCCAGCAAAACCCCCGGATGCGCAGCCGCGACTTGCCCTGCCGCCGCAAGCCACGCCTCCGGCGGCGCCGGCAGGTCAGGCCGCTCCAGCGCCTGCCCCGGAGCGTGGCGGATCGCGCCGCCATGCTCGCCCGCCACCGCAAACGGCGCATCCCCCAGCAGTGCATCGATGGTCTCGACCGGCCGTCCGGTGACCACCGCCAGAGCATCGCCGAGCAGCGGCCTTAATGCATGCAGAATGCCGCGAAGTCCCGGCGGCACCACCACTTTGTCAGGCGCCTGCGCGATATCGAGCAGCGTGCCATCGAGATCGAGCATCAGAGCGGTGCGCTCGATGGGGGGAAGCGACAGTGCCATGGAGTCAGGCCCTGCAGCCCACCACGCGCACGTCATAGATCGGGTGCTGCAGCATCGACACCGAGGGATTGTTGGCCAGGAGCCATCCCCGGAAGCCTGGTGCGTCAGCGTGGCTATCGGTGATCGTCAGAAAGGCGGTGGCATCCTGCGGCTGGTCGGGCGGGCGTATCTGGCAGGCCTGCACCTGGATGGTCAGCGAGCCGTACTGCGCCGACTGGCCCACCTTCACGGTCAGCACCGAGTTCTGTGCATTCAACTTGTCCAGCACCTGCAGCATCGCCGTGGCCTGCGGCAGCCAGGTGCTCTGCGGAGCGGCGGCCGGCGGCGTCCCAGGCGGCGCGGTCTGCATCTGCGGCGGCTGCTGTGCGGGATATGCCACGATGGGCGGCAGCAGCGGCGCCGGGGTAAGCGGCGCCTGCAACTGCGCCGACGCGGCGATCGGCACGACGATTGCCACCAGTAGGGCCAGGGCGTGCCTCATCGTCCGCCGCGTCTGGGCGATTCCAGGCCCTCGACCATTCCCGTCAGGATCCGGCGCATCGCCTGCTCGTCCACGCCCATCAGCACCGCATCCTCGAACGCGTCCTGCAGCGCCTGGGCCAGTTCCGCGTGGTTCTCGGCCAGCATGCGGAGCTTCTCGCGGCAGGACACCGGCGCGCCATCAGGTTGCGGCCAGGTGGCGGGCGGTGCGGGGATCACTTGAGGGGCGCGCCCGGCTGGGACTCGCCAGGATTGGCGCCGGCGGCCGCGGGCTTCTGCACATTCGTCATGCTGAAGATGAATTTCCCCAATAGTTCCTCGAGGCTGACCGAGGACTGGGTAATGGTGATGGTCTGCCCCGTCTGCAATATCGCCTCGTCCCCGCCCGGCTGCAGCGACAGATATTTGCCCCCCAGCAGGCTCTCGCTCGTGATGATGGCGGCGGTGTCCTTCGGCAGCTTCAGGTCGTCGCGCACGCTCAGCCGTACCACGGCGAGGAAGTTCTGCGGATCGATCCGCTCCTCGGTCACGCTGCCGACCTTGACCCCCGCCAGGCGCACGTCCGCGCCGACGCCGAGCCCATCGATGTGCTCGAACCTGGCAAACAGCGGATAGCCCGATACGCCGGTGCGCCCGGAATTCGCCACGGCATAGGCAAGAAAGCCGGCGGCGGCCAGAAGCACGACCGCTCCGGTCAGCATCTCCGCGATGCTGCGACGACGCATGCGGTGCGTCTCAGCTTTCCGGGGTCCAGGCTTCGTAGTCGCCTGTCGCCCGGTCGCGCTTGCCGCCCTGGTAGTCGTGCCCGGGCGGGCGATAGCCTGCCGGTGTGCCCGTCGTGTTGGGCAAATGCGGCTTCTCCCATGGGTGCCGCGACCGCTCCACCAGCGGTGCGTCGGTGGTGTAGTGCAGCCAGGCGTGCCATTCGGGCGGCACGAGCGATGCCTCGGGAGCACCTGCATAGGTCACCCAGCGGCGCAGCCGGTGTCCCGGACGCGGACGCCGCTCATCGTAGTAGACGTTGCCGTAGGCATCGGCGCCGACGCGCCGGCCCTTGATCATCGTGAACAGCCAGGTGCCGAGGTTCATGCCGGGTGATATACGAACCTGCGCGGGGCCTGTCATCCACAGGATTTTGGGGTTGGAGCCACTCGCAGCCCCAAAATACGCTTTTCGAGTCGCGGCAGCGGTCCTAGCATGGCAGCCATGAAGACGAACCGGACATGGCAGGGCGTGCGGATGCGGCGTGTGACGGCGGGCCCCGACCCGGATGCGCCCACCCGGCTGGTGACCTTGCCGGCGGCCTGGGACGACGCGGCTGCCTGCGCTCTGGCCGCACTGGCGCCGGGCGCGGGGCCGGTTACATTGGCGGGGGCGGCCGATTCCTGGATCCGCCCCGTCGCCGAACGGGCATTGCGGGCAGGGATCGAAGCCCCGTTGGCTGAACGGCTGCATCGGCTGCTGCTGCTCCAGCAGGGCGCGCCGATGGAGCCGATCTGGCAAGGCCGCGACGGACCGGTTCCGGGTTTTGTCCTCAACCTCGTCGCGTTCCACGATCCCGCCGCCGGCTTCGACTCGCCTGCCTTTGCCGAGGCGATCGAGACAGCCGTCTTCGCGCTGACCCTGGCCGCGCCTTCGGCTGGCCGGATCGCCGTGAGCATGGCCGACCTTGCCGGCCTGCTGGCTCTGCTCGGCATCGACTACGGCTCGGACGCCTCGTTTGCCGTCGCGCGCGCGCTGGCCGCCATCCTGCGCGGCCGGGCCGAGGCGGCATCCGGCGCACTGGCGCGACTGTTCGGTCCAGTCGCACCTGGCTCTCACGACTGGCCGGCGCCGCCTGCTGAGACACCAGTGGCCGGCCTCGCCGAAGCGGCCCAGGCAGCCCGACGGGCGGCGATCATGGCGGGCGGACTGCGGCACAGCGCACTGGCGGCGATTGCCGATCCCGGGTGCGCGGACGCACTCCTCGGCGTGGAGACCGGCGGCATCGCCCCAGCCTTTTCGCCCCTCAGCGAGGCCGGCGGGCTGACGCGCTGCGCTCAGGCCTCCCTGGCGGCGCGCGGCGTCACGGTCGAAGTGGCATTGTCCGCACTTCTGGCGGGCCGCGATCCCTTCCCGGCGCCGGGCGCGGCTGCGCACATTGCGATGCACGACGTGGTAGCATCCTTCGTGCATGCCATGCCGGCACGGCCCGAGCCGATGCGCCAGCCGGCCCATGCTGCCCGCAGGCGGGAGCTGCCGGCGCGTCGTGCCGGCTACACGCAGAAGGCCGCGGTCGGTGGACACCGGCTGTTCCTGCGCACCGGCGAATACGACGACGGCAGCCTGGGCGAGATGTTCGTCGCGCTGCACAAGGAAGGTGCGGCATTTCGCGGCCTGATGGACAATTTCGCCCACGCCGTGAGCCTCGGTCTGCAGCACGGCGTGCCGCTGGAAACCTATGTCGAAGCGTTCACCTTTACGCGCTTCGGCCCCGCCGGAGCCGTGGAAGGCGACCCCGCCGTGGCGCAGGCGACATCGCTGCTGGACTATGCGTTCCGACATCTGGCGGCGAATTATCTCGGCCGACGCGACATCCCGGAGGCCGAGGTCGAGGAGGCGGACACCGTGGGCAACGGCAGCCGCGACAATGCTCCACTGCTGCCGTTGGACCTGCCGGCGGACTCTTCCCCCGTGCGCGCCGGCGTGGATTCAGGGTGGTTTCCAGATAGTTCACCACGAAGACACGAAGACACAAAGCGGCAATCGAATTCGTTTCACCCGACCGGGGGTTTGAGGATCTTTGTGTCTTCGTGTCTTTGTGGTGCATCTTTCTACCTGCAACCAACCGGAAGGAACCCCAGCCATGCCCGGTCGCATCGACGTAAAGCTGGCGGAACTCGGCATCACTCTTCCCCGCCCGATGCCGCCGATCGCCAACTACGTCCCGTATGTGGTCACCGGGAATCTCGTCGTGGTGTCCGGCCAGGTGCCCGCGGTGGATGGCCGGATCGTGGTGACCGGCCGGGTCGGCTATGGGCTGACGGTCGAGCAGGGGATCGAGGCGGCGCAACTCTGCTTCATCAACGTTCTGGTGCACCTGAAGGCAGCGTGTGGCGGCGATCTCGACCGGGTGAAGCGCGTCGTGCGGCTCGGTGGCTTCATCGCCTCCCCGCCCGAGTTCACCTCCCATGCACAGGTGATGAACGGCGCCTCCGATCTCGCGGTGGCGGTGTTCGGCGAGGCGGGCCGCCATGCGCGGACCACGATCGGCGTGCCGGCGCTTCCCGCCGACGCCGCCGTGGAGGTAGAGGGTCTGTTCGAGATCAACTAGGCTCGCCCCATGCCCGACGGTTCCGCGACCCTCACGCTGACCCTGCACACCAAGATCGCCGAAATCCCGCCGGCCGAATGGGATGCGTGTGCCGGGGACGAAAATCCGTTCGTCAGCCACGCCTTCCTGAGCGCCATGGAGGACAGCGGCTCGGCCAATGCGCGCACCGGCTGGCTGCCGCAGCATGCGGTGCTGCGCGGCGAGGCCGGCCAGGTGGCCGCCGTCGCGCCGATGTACGCCAAGTCGCACAGCTACGGCGAATACGTGTTCGACCATGGCTGGGCGAACGCGCTGGAGCGCGCCGGCGGCGACTACTACCCGAAGCTGCAGGTCGCGGCGCCGTTCAGCCCAGCACCCGGCCCGCGCCTGCTGCGCCATCCCGAGGCGGGCGTGCCGGTCGCCGCACTGGCCTCGGCGCTGGAGAAGGCGTGCCGTTCGCTCGATCTGTCGTCCGTGCACGTTACGTTTTGCACCGAGGCGGAATGGCAGGCGCTGGGCGAGGCGGGCTGGCTGCAGCGGATCGGCCAGCAGTTCCATTGGGAGAATGCGG
Source organism: uncultured Alphaproteobacteria bacterium (assembly GCA_963794185.1). Taxonomy (GTDB): domain Bacteria; phylum Pseudomonadota; class Alphaproteobacteria; order Acetobacterales; family Acetobacteraceae; genus JAMXLO01. The sequence goes on from CAWCDM010000083.1 coordinate 7,504, forward strand.
GCTACACGAACTTCGAGGACTTTCTCGGCGCGCTGTCGTCGCGCAAGCGCAAGGTGCTGCGGCGCGAGCGGCGCGATGCGAACGCGTGCGGTCTGACGTTCCACGCGCTGAGCGGCGCCGACATCAGGGAGGCGCACTGGGACGCGTTCTATCGCTTCTATCGCTCGACGGTGGATCGCAAATGGGGTTCTGCCTACCTGTCACGCTCGTTCTTCTCGCTGCTCGGCGAACGACTGGGCGACCGCGTGGTGCTGATGATGGCCGAGAACGCGGGCAAGCCGGTGGCGGGCGCGCTGAACCTGGCCGGCAGCGAGGCGCTGTACGGCCGCAACTGGGGCTGCCGCGGCGACTGGCCGTTCCTGCATTTCGAGCTTTGCTACTACCGCGCGATCGACTGGGCGATCGAGCACGGCCTGCAGCGCGTCGAGGCCGGCGCACAGGGCCGTCACAAGATTCAGCGCGGCTATCTGCCGCGGCCGACCTACTCGGCGCACTGGATCGCGCATACCGGGCTGCGCCGCGCCGTCGCGAACTACCTGGAGGACGAACGGCGCGGCATCCATGCCGAGATGGCGGCGCTGGCGGAGCAGTCGCCGTTCCGCAAGGACGCCGAGCCGGACTGACGGTGCTTTCCGCCCCCGTCGTGGCCGCCGTTTTGCTCGCCGCGATTCTGCATGCCGGTTGGAATGTGGTGGTCCGCGCCGGCGGCGACCGCCGTCGCGAAACGTCCCTGCTGGTCGCCGGCGGATCGGTGATTGCCGTTGTTGTGCTGCCATTCCTGCCGCTTCTGCCTGCGGCGGCGTGGCCCTATCTGCTCGTGTCTTCGGTGCTGAACGCGCTGTATTTCGTGCTGATCGCCGAAGCCTACGCGCGTGGCGGCGTGGCGCTGGCGTATCCTCTGATGCGCGGGGTTGCCCCGATGGTGACGCTGATTGCCGCCTGGCTGCTGTTGGGCGAGGCATTGCCCGCGGCCGCCCTGCTCGGCGTGGCGACGATATGTGCCGGCGTCGGTCTGCTGGCGCGCCGCCGCGGTGAAGCGGGCGAGGCTGCGGCCGTGCGGTTCGCGCTGGCCAACGCCGTCGTCATCGCTGCTTACACACTGAACGATGCCGTCGGCGTGCGGATCTCGCAGGCGCCGCTGGTCTACGTGCTTTGGATGTTTCCGCTCTCGGCGGCGCCCACGCTGCTGTGGCTGCATCGCGCGACGCCACTCCGCTGGCCGAGCCTGTACGAGACTGCGCGCGGGCTTGGCGGCGCGGGCGCCGGCATCGGCGCCTATTCGCTCGTGCTGTGGGCGATGACCCGTGCACCGGTCGCGCCGGTGGCGGCATTGCGCGAGACCGGAATTCTGTTCGGCGTGGTACTGGCCCGGTTGTTTCTCGGCGAGCGGCCGGGGCGGCGCGGCTGGACCGGTGCCGCCACGATCGCCGCAGGGACGGCGATCCTGCGGCTTGCGCCCGGCTGACCGTGATGGCGCCGTCCGCGCCCGTGCCGGTTGCCGTCGTCACCGGGTTTCTCGGCAGCGGCAAGACCACGCTCATTTCGCGCATCCTGCGCGATCCCGCATTCGCCCGCACCGCGGTCATCGTCAACGAATTCGGCGAGATCGGCCTCGACCACGAACTGATCGAGAGCAGCGACGAGACCCTGCTCGCGCTGACCACCGGCTGCCTGTGCTGCGCGGTGCGGAGCGATCTGGTTGCCACGCTGCTCGACCTGCAACGCCGCCGCGAGGCAGGCGAAATCGCGTACGACCGCGTGCTGATCGAGACCTCGGGGCTGGCCGATCCTGCGCCGATCCTGCACGCGCTGATGACCGATCGCGACATCGCGCAAAATCATGTCATCGACGGCATCGTCACGGTGGTCGATGCGCTGCATGGCGAGGCGGCACTCGACCACCATCCCGAAGCGCTGCGGCAGGCAGCGATCGCGGATTGTCTGCTGCTGAGCAAGACTGACATCGCCGGGCCGGCCACGGCACTGCGCAAGCGTCTCGCTGCACTCAATCCAGGAGCAGCGCAGCACATCGCCGGCGACGTCGCGCTCGGATTGTTGTTCACCGGTTCGGGCGTCGCGGCGCGCTTCGCGACATTGCCCGACCGGACCAGGAAAAATCCGTTCAGCCGCGCGCAGCATACGGGCGGGATCGAAACCGCAATCCTGCAGCGCGACCGTAGCGTTCCGGCACTAGTGCTCACCCTGTTGCTCGAGGCGTTGGCCGAGCATTGCGGCGCGCGCCTGCTGCGAGTGAAGGGCCTTGTGCACATCGAGGAAATGCCCGGACGGCCTGCCGTGATCCACGGCGTGCAGCACGTCTTCGCGCCGCCCGAATTCCTCGACTGCTGGCCATCCGCCAACCACAGCACGCGCATGGTGTTCATCACCCAGGGCGTGCCGCGGCATTTTCCCGCACGATTGCTCGACGCAATCGAGCGCGAGGTGCGCGAGGAACTGTCGCCCCAGTTCCCCCCTCCCCTTGCGGAAGGGGGCTTGGGGGAGGGGGGCGCCAGTAGGCGCACAGACCGCGCCTGCAGCGGGGAGTGAGTCTCCAGTCGGCACTGTCGGCTCGCTGACCGCGCAGCAGTCGGCGACGATAGGCGTGCTGCAGGCGGCGAACGCTCGTGCGACGGCCAATCTGGTGCGCCGCGCGGCGTGGCGGCGCTGGCCGAGCTGTATGCCGGCATGGATTGGACCAGTGCCGACGCGGCCAGCGCGGCGCGCGACCAGCTCGCCGATCTCTTGGACGGCGGCAGCTCGCCGCGGCGGCGGCGGGCCAGCATGCGCTTGTTCGCGGCGTGGCAGCCGCTGGCATCGGTGGCGTTGCAGGACCTGGCGTTGCCGGCGCAGCAACTGCCGCAGCTCGTCATCTATGCGCGGCCAAGGCCTCCAGCAGCGTTGGCACTGGGCGCATCGGCTGTATTAGGACGCGACACAAGCAAGTGAGCTGGTCGCGTTGAACGATGCGCCGCATCCGCTGTTCATGCCCACCAGTGGCAAGGCGCTGGCAGCATGACCTGGTGGCACATGGCCGGGAAGGAAGGCGAACGCTTTCGCGGAGCACCTGACAAACTCGTTCCACGGGGTGCTTGCTGGGGGTGCGCGTAGCGCGTACTCTCGACCATGGAGTTCGAATGGGACCCGTCCAAGCACGACAGGAACCTTCGCAGCCGTGGTATCGGCTTTGATGAGGCCGCGTTGATCTTCGAAGGCGAAGTGATCGAATGGCCGGACACACGCACCGACCATGGCGAGGTCCGAATGAATGCGATCGGCGAAGCGAATGGCAAGATTCTTCGCGTGACCGACACGATGCGCGGCCAGGTGGTGCGGATCATCACAGCTTGGAAGCAAACCGGAAAGATCGGCAGCGATGGCAGACAGAAAGCTGACCCCGGATGACGCCGAAGGAGGTCAAGGCACAACTGGCCCGGCGCACACCACGAGCCGTTGCTGCGGCGCAGAAGCGCTACGACGAAACGACGGAGGAGGATATCCGGTGCCACATGCGAGAAGACGGGCATGACCCGGAGCAAGAGAGCCCAGCGGAGGCGCGGCTTACCGTGCCGGTCAAGCTGGTGCGAGAAAAACTCCGGATGACCCAGGCCGAACTGGCGGCGCTCCTGCACGTTCCGCTCGGCACGCTGCGCAACTGGGAACAGAACCGCTTCAGCATTGACCCTGCCGTGCAGGCGCTGCTGCTGGTTCTCTACCGTGAGCCCGAAGCAGCCCTGCGGGCCCTGCGCCATGCTGCCTGATGCCTGGCATTGTCGCCATGCCGACGGATCCCGACGCCACGGCCGGCGCGGTTCTGACGGCACCGGCCCCATATTCGTCGGCGATCGTTGACGGCGTCCTCGGGCCTGGCCCGAGGAACACAGTGCAAGGCGATCCGTCCGGCGGGCTGGCCGATCTGGCCAATTGGGGTGATGACATCCTGGCCGCGAACCCCGCGAACCCGGGCATCCCCAGGCCAAGCCCGGGGACAGGCTTGCTACGGGCGGCGAACGCGCGTGCGACGGTCGATCTTGTGCGCGGTGCGGCGGTTGCGGCGCTGGCGGAGCTGTATGCTGGCGTGGATTGGACCAGTGCCGACGCGGCCAGTGCGGCACGCGACCAGCTCGCCGATCTGTTGGATGCGCGCCAGATCGCCGCGGCGGCAGCCGGGCAGGACGCGCTGTTCGCCGCGTGGCAGGCGCTGGCATCGGTGGCGTTGCAGGACCTGACGCTGCGGGCGCAGCAACTGCCGCAGCTCATCACCTACGTGCGGCCGAGGCCGCCGGCAGCGTTGGCGCTGGCCTATCGGCTGTATCAGGACGCGACGCGCGCAACCGAGCTGGTGGCGTTGAACGATGCGCCGCATCGCTGTTCATGCCGACCAGCGGCAAGGCGCTAGCTGAATGATCCGATTCGGGATTGTAGATCGTTCTTGAGGCATGAGACCCTACATCCCCCCTCATCAGGTCAGGATTGAAAAACTCTGAACGCAATTTGACGATTCATGTTCGGCCTTATGTCACCAACGAAGGGATTCCCGAGGCATGAGATATCGACCGCTACCAACAGGGCTGGGCCGGTAATCGCTACCAGATTCGGACACCTAACGAGCTTGTGACAACCAGGAAAACCGCGTGGAGCTAAATCCACTCGGGCAATGCCTACGTGCTTGAAGTCTTCGCGGTGGACATTGGCACCAATATTTTCCGGCGCCGCCGACCACTCCACCCTGACACCCGCAATAGGAGCGAGACCGAGGTTCCAAACATGCGCGTACACCGCATACGTCGCGCCCACCGCTACGTGTGTGTCCCCCCTCCCAGAGGGCAAAACTGGCGCGGCGCTGGCACTAGATGCAGCCGTTATCCAGATGTCCGGACTGTCGCCCCACTCGTGACTTGCCCATTGCACGGGACGTGCCCCATGGTCACCTACGTATGAGCGAATCAACAGGTAGGGCAAGAACGGCTTCAAGGGCAGATTTGCTTGGGGAAAGTGGGTTACTCGGCTCTTAGGCCGCCAGCCTTCCGCTGCCTCTCTGAAAAACTTTAGCACCTCTGTTGTCGCGTTACCGGTTGGCCAGCCAGGTCGATTTTGTTCGAAGAACTTCTGCCACTCGGGATTAGAAGAACCGCTGGGAGGCGACGCTGCAAAATTCTCCCTAATCCAGGCAAGGATATCTTCCGGCATTTCATTCTCCATCAGCGATGTGTAGTGCGATCTACGGTTAAGCGACAGAGTTCTGCTTAGGTAGGGGTCGGGTTCGGCAGGTCCACGTATGCGATCTTCACAGGTGGAAGTCCGGACGGCGGCGGCCCCTTGTCTTGCCAAGGTTTGCGTTCGCTCGGGAAGCCTGGATTGGCATCCTTGAGAACGTCGCCCACCTTCCACCCGTAGCGACGAGGGAAGCAGTGAGTTTTTGCGGCCCTGGATGCGGCCAGTGGCTGATTATCAGGGGGATACAATTTATGCGGAGCGGGAGGTGACTCGAGCCGGCCCGTTTAGGGAAGGTCAAGATGCGACCGCGATAACACCCGAACGAAATGAAATTAGCCCTGGGAGTCCCGACTTCCGACGTGCATTGGAGCATGCGCGTACGCCCGAGGACACTGCGAAACAGGTAGCCGACGGAACCGGCAAAGGGCAGCACCTCGGAGATGCGGTCGATTATTCAGCATATGTGGTCGCCCAGCTGACGCGACACTATCTCAACTCTCAGACTGTCACCGACTTCAACTTGGACGCTGACCGAGGATACGGTTCCCTGTTCCCGGCACTCAACGGAGAAACAGCGCCTGCGGGATCGGTGACTGCGTCCCTGGGATACAGGGGATCATTGGCCGGCTCGTGACCAGCTGTGATCAGGCCGGGATATGGCTCATAAGCCAGCAGGCCACCGGTCACGACGTCGAGTTCCGCCTGTAACAAGGCCCAATTCCGCTCCCAGCCGACACCCAACCTGTAGAGCGGCTCGCTGATGTGGCTGGGGCGTGGTAGAACGTAGCCGCTAACCTCCAGCAACCAGTGGAATGACAACCACATATTGTACAGTGGGAGTTCGATTAACTGATACATCGCCTCCCTGACCGGCCAGGTCAGTGGTCCCAATATGCCAGCGGCAAGTAGCGCTGGGACGTACGCGATACACTCAGCTATGAATACGACCCAGGAGGCAATCCCAAGCAGGAAATCCCAGAAACTAAGTGAGGCGTCCTCCGATCCATTAGCATCGGGAGTCCCGGGGACCGACGGAAATTCCGGCCATGGAAATATAGGCGGTTCTTGCGGCGGTTGAAGTTTATAGAAGTCTGTTGTTATCATCTTCAGATATTTGAAAAGATAGAAGTAAGTCTGCTCAATGTCCTTAGCGGTCGGAAAGCCGTCGTTTGGTAATATATTAGGGTGACTTTTGTAGTAGACATTCTTCAACGTCTCGGCGAGAAGGTCCCTAATTCCGGGAGGCAGGTTACTGTCGACATCCCATTCCTCCGGTACTTGAGGCGACCGCCCGTCTCCGGGAGGAGGCTGGTAATCAGGCGTTCGGGGCGAAGAGAGGTCGGCGAACAATGACCCCGCGTCTTGGAAGTGCGACGCCGGATATGCGTTGGTATCGTCTTCTTTGAACGCAATCCACAAGTGCTGCGCTGCACCGCCTAGTGCGGGGTACTATCTGCACTACCCGCGCCGTGCATCTTGTGAAAGCAGTCATATACCCAGGCGTCGATATGATTCTCGATGAGATGGTGTCGCTGCGGATGAAGACGGTAAGGGCCGCCGCACTTCTGGTTCACGAAACTGTGGCCGACTACATCGGTAGCCAAGTGGGTCATCCAACCGAGCGCAAAGGCTTTACGCTCTGGGCAGTCAGCATTCCGCCACAGCGCTGCAGCAAACTTGTAAGTCTTACGGTAGTGCAGCATGTCGGACCAAAAAAAGTTCCTTCATTGTAGCCCGCAGGTTGGTTCATCACTGGACCAAGGGACTGCTCATAGCTGGAGATGTAGGGATCGATCTTCTCATATAGTGTCTCTATCAGGCAGCAGCCCATCGAATGAAGTTACCGATGGACCCTTTAAAGTCCGGCAGGAGGGAGAAGAAATCGGGACCGATCGCTCCGAGTGCAACGTAGGCAGGGTTTGCCCTTGCTATATCGCTTAGCTCTTTCGGGCTCGGCCCGTCTTTTGAAAATATATCCGCAGCACTCGAAAAGCCCTCTAGGTCACCAAGCGCTTTGCGTGCGACATCCATATGTATAAACCATCCAGGCATTTGCCCTGCTCCCTCAGCTTCGATAAATCTAACGATAGGTGCAAGTGGTCTGCATTGATCTAGATCAATGCTATCCTGCCGTTGCTGAACGTGCCTAGGCGTGCACAACGAGGTTGCCTCGGAAGGAAGCAGCAGTGCAACTCCAAAGCCACAGGAATAGGAGCGCGTCATGAGGCAGTCCGATTTACAAAGCCGCAGTAGATCAACTTCTCTTGCAGCGCGTGCCACGCCGCCAAGAGAATGCGTGCGTTGTCCGCTCTTCGGGGCTGCCTGGGAGTATCGTCACGCTACTGACGCGCACCGGTGATGAACACTAGGGAAACCTTCGCGCTGACCGTCAACGGCCAGCGGTACGAACGCTGGGAGGAGATCAGGGTCACGCGCGAGATCGATCGCATGTGCGCCGACTTCAACATCGCGGTATCCGAGCGCTTCCTGGTGTCTGCGCGGATCACCGGGTCAGGCGCGTGACGGCTTCCCGCTGGGGCCGTTTCAGGAATGCACGGTCGCCATCGGCAGCGATCCGGTGCTGACCGGCTACATCGACAACTATCTGTCCGAGGTTGGGGCGGATCGCCACGCGGTGCGGGTCACTGGGCGCAGCAAGACCGAGGACATCGTCGATTGCACGCCCGACATCAAAGGCGGGCAGTTCGCCGGCTACAAGCTGGATGCGATCGCCCGCGCGATCGCGAGCCTGTTCAAGATCGACGTCGTTGTGCAAACCGATGTCGTCGAGCCGTTCCCCGACGCCACGATTGAGCGGCACGAAACCGGCTTCGCATTCCTCGAGCGGCTATGCCGGTTGCGATCGGTCCTCGCCACCGATGACGAACAGGGCCGGCTCGTGCTGACCCGGGCGGGCAACGATCGCACGCACGATGCGCTGTTGCAGGGACCAGGCAGCAACGTGCAATGGGCGTCGGCGGTGATCTCCGGCGCGCCAACTCGACGCGATCGAGCAGGAGGCGCGCGAAGCGATGGAATGACGGGTGGAGCGCAGCGATACCCGTCAGATCGCCCGCCACAGCGGACGCGTCAGCAACATCGCCAGCAGCCCTGTGAGCCCCGTGGCAGCGGTCGCCCACGGCGCGCCGATCGCGTCGGCCAGCCAGCCAAGTGCTAGAAAACCGATCGGCCCGACGCCGATGCAGACCGACAGCACGCCGAGCACGCGGCTGCGCATCTCGGGCGGTGCCGACAGATAGACCAGCGTCGCCTGCATGATGCTGAACGCCGCGCCGCCCAGGCCGGTGAACAGCAGCGCCGAACCGGCGATCGACGGCACCGGCACCAGGGCGAACACGATCAGCATGACCATGTAGAGCGTCACGCCGCCGACATAGGCCTGGCGATAGAAGCGCGGCGGACAGAACATCGCCATCAGCACCGCGCCGGCAAACGCGCCGATGCCGTCCATGCTGGCCAGGACGCCGACACCCTCCGGGCCGAGCGCCAATTGGTCCTGCCCGATCACCGGAACCATGCTGGTGAACGGCCAGCCGAACACGTTGTAGATCACCGTGATGGTCAGCGTTCCGATCAACCGCCGGTCCCGGCGCACAAACGCAAGGCCCTCGGCGATCCGCGCTATCACCGTCTCGGACGAGGTGGGGGGAAAGCTGTTCCGGTAGCGCACCCGCAGCGCCGCCACCACCGAGACGGCGTAGAGGACGACGCTCAGCGCGAACACCCCCTCGATGCCGGCGCCGGCGAGCAGCAGACCGCCGACGGTGGGCCCCACCATCGACTCGCGTTGTTGGCCCCCACGTCGATCGACATGGCGGCTCCCATGCGCGCCGATCCCACGGCCTCGCCGATCATCACGCGGCGCACCGGATTGTCGGTCGCCCAGCCGACGCCGTTGATGAAACTGGTCACCGCGAGGTGCCAGACCGCGAGCAGGTGCAGGTGCGCCAGCGTCGCAAGCACCAGCGCGTTGACCAGCATGACCGCGACGACCACGACCAACGTCGTGCGGCGTTCCATCCGTTCGGCGATCGCGCCGATGAATGCGCCGAACAGCCCCATCGGCAGCAGGCGCAGCATCGTCATCATCGCCACGATGAACGGGGATCCGGTCTGCTGGTAGACGAACACGCCGACCGCGACCGTCTCCACCCAGCGCACCGAGAACACGACGAGTCCGACAAACCAGAGCCGCCAGAAATCGGGGCAGTCGATCAGCCACGCGCGATGGCTGGCCGCCGGCCTGGCTGTTGTCGTTTCATTCAAGGAAGGGACGATCCTCGTCGAGCTGGCGGCATCGTACCGCTTCTGGCCGCGATCCTGCCGGTCGCGCCCCGGCGCCGCAACCGCGCGTACCGCAGCCCGGCTATTGTCGTTGCGCGGACCTTGGTGGACCATGCCCCTCGGGAGACTGCGATGGACCGGAACCAGGAGATTGCCGAACTGCGCGGGATGATCGCGGATGCGCGCCGCATCGTCGTGTTCACCGGCGCCGGCATCAGCACCGAGTTCGGGCATTCCGGATTTCCGCAGCCCCGGCGGCATCTGGACGCGGATGCGGCCGATCGATTTTTCCGATTTTCTGGCCTCCGACGAGGCGCGGCGCGAGACCTGGCGGCGGCGGTTCGCGACCGATCCGACATTGCGCGGAGCCGAGCCCAATCGCGGCCATCGCGCCGTCGCGGCACTGGTGACCCGCGGCAAGGCGTCCGCCGTCATCACCCAGAACATCGACGGGCTGCACCAGGCGTCAGGCGTGCCGGTGGACCGCGTGATCGAGCTGCACGGCAACACGACGTACGCCCATTGCCTCGAATGCGCGCAGCGATACGAACTGGCGGACATCCGCATCGAATTCGAGCGCAGCGGGGAGGCTCCGGTCTGCCAATCGTGCGGCGGTTTCGTGAAGACCGCGACGATTTCATTCGGCCAGTCGATGCCGCCGGCCGCCATGATCCGGGCAGAGGAGGAAACGCTGGCGGCCGATCTATTCATCACCATCGGCTCCTCGCTGGTGGTGTATCCTGCGGCCGGCTTCCCGGAGCTTGCCGTGCGCAACGGCGCGCGCCTGGTGATCCTGAACCGCGAGCCGACCGGGCTCGATCCGCTCGCCGACCTGGTGCTGCATCGCGAGATCGGCGAGACCCTGGGCGAGGCGGTCGGCAACAACTGACGGAGTTTCGGAATGGCGCGCAGCATCGCCGTCGGCCTGGGCCTGATGGATTTTCCGTTCTCCAGCACCGACGGGTTCTGGCGTTGGGTCGATCTGTGCGAGGCGGGCGGCATCGATTCGATCTGGCAGACCGACCGGATCGTCAGCCGCCAGCCGATCCTGGAATGCATGACGGCCCTGGCAGCCATCGCCGGCCGCACGCGGCGGATCAAGTTCGGCGTGAATGTCGTGTCACTCGCGCTGCGCGATCCGGTGCTGCTCGCCAAGCAATGCGCCACGATCGACGTACTGTCGCAGGGGCGGCTGCTGCCCGGGTTCGGCATCGGCAGCCCGCAGGGGCCGGAGTGGCAGGCGCTGCACATCGACACCACGACGCGGGGCCGCAAGACCGACGAATGCCTGGAGATCATTCATCGCCTGTGGTCGGAGGAATCGGTCGATTTCGAGGGCCGCTACTTTCACCTGACCGCCGCGTCGATATCGCCGAAGCCGGCGCAGCCCGACCTGCCGATCTGGATCGGCGGTTCCTCCGAGGCGGCTGTGCGGCGCACGGCACGCTATGGCACAGGCTGGCAGGCGGGTGCCGAAACCCCGGCGGACGTCGGCCGGGTGATCGCCGCCATCAAGGCAGCGGTTGCCTCGGCTGGACGCAGCATCGACGAGGACCACTATGGGGCGGCATTTGCGTATCGCTTTGGCCGCTGGGACGACCCGGGTGTCGCGCAGGTGATGGAGGCGTATCGCAAGCGCACCGGCCGCGATCCGCAGCGGCATTTTGTCATTGGCGACGCGGCGACGATCATCGATCGGATCGGCGAGTATGTGGCGGCGGACGCCTCGAAGTTCATCCTGCGCCCGGCGGCGCGCGGCGATGAGGAGATGCTGGCGCAGTCACGGCTGCTGATCGAGCAGGTGCTGCCGCATGTGGCGCAGCGCTGGCCGCGACCTGCGAAAATCGCCGCGGCATAGGACCTTCCGCAACGGCTGCGACGCGCAGCCGGTGATCATAACGATGGAAAAGTCCTGTCCTCCCCCTCCCCTTGCGGGAGGGGGGTCGGGGGGAGGGGAAGGCGCGAAGCTATGCCACATCATTCCGCTGCGCCGGACCCCTCCCCCCAACCCCCTCCCGCAAGGGGAGGGGGAGAATAGCGCTGCGGCCTGCACTTGTTCTGATATCCATCGGACAAGCCCGCTGTCAGTGGATTCGCACCGATCGCACAGCATTGCCGAGGCTTGCCGGGCCAGCCCTCGCCGACCGGCTCGGCCGTCTTGCTCTGGACACGCCAACCGGCCACGACAGCTCCAGACGCTCGCGCAGCAGCATCGGAAACACCAGCGGACAATCGCGCAGATAGCGGCGCGCCAGTCGCCGCGGCTCCTTCCCGAGCCGATACAGCCACTCGATGCCCGCGTGCTGAACCCAGAGCGGCGCGCGCTGCGCGGCGCCGGCGAGGAACTCGAGGCTGGCCCCGATGCACAACCCGACGCCGGTCGCGCGCTGCGTCGCTGCAATCGCCGCCGCCAGCATCTCCTGCTGTGGCGAACCAACGGCCAGGAAGACGAAACGCGCAGGATGCGTAAGCACGAACTCGACGGTTGCGTGCAGCGCGGATGCATCGCTCGCGAAGCCCATCGGCGGATCGTAGTGCGCCGGTGGCGTGATGCCGCAGCGAGCAACCAATGCCGGCAGCCATTCCGGCCCCAGGCCGACGATCGTGACCCGCTCGCCCGCGGCGACATGCCGGGTCAGCAGCAGTTCCGTCAGATCACTCCCCGGGGCAACGTGCGGCACCCGGAAGCCGGCCAGCCGCGCCACACGGGCAACCACGCGCGAATCCAGCAGGCGCATGAGAGCATCGGTATAGATCGGCGCAAACCCAGGCAGCCTGTTCAGCCGCACCAGATGGTCGGCATTCGGTGTCGTCACATAGCCGAACGGCGCCGAGGCGGGGCGTCGCGCCAGCCAGTCTGCTGCACCAGCTGCATCGAGGTCGGCGAACTCCAGCCCCAGCAATCTTACTTTGCGGATCACAGCGCGAACCGCAGCGTCAGCAGACCGATGCTGCGCGTGAAGCTGCCCGTGGTCTGCAGCGTCGGGTTGCTGGTGCCCTGCTGATCGGTGAAGCTGTAATCGGCCGACAGGCGCAAATTGCGGTTCAGCAGCCAGGTCACGCCTGCGCCAAGCGTGAACCCGTTCGACTGGCCACCGCCCTGCAGGTAGTCGGCACGCTGCACACCAGCGGAAAGCCGCAGCAGAACGTCGCGGCGATACTCGTGATCCAGCCTTAG
>CAWCDM010000084.1:0-30679 GCA_963794185.1 uncultured Alphaproteobacteria bacterium
CATGCTGCAGGCACTGGCAATCCTTGGCGTGCGAAACTGGGAACTCGATGTCGGTCCCGCGTGGCGGCCCACCTCGAAACCTATGTTGGCACGTCTCCCCAGATTGCCCAGCGGAGTGCCGCTGATCGTGCATGCCAACGCGCCAATGTTGCCCGCCTCGCTGATGCGGCTGCCACGCGCCATGGTGCATGGACGCCGGATCATTGGGTACTGGGCGTGGGAGCTGTCCAGGCTGCCGCCGGAGTGGGCGATCGGCGCGTCATTTGCGCACGAGATCTGGGTGCCTTCGCGATTTACCGCCGACGCGGTGGAGCCGCTGCGGCCCGGTCGCGTCCGAGTGGTGCCGCATCCCGTGGCCGTCGTGCCGCCGTCGCCATCTGCGCTCGATCGTCGCGCATTTGGCCTTCCTGATAACGCAGTGGTGGTGCTGGCCGTCTTCAATCTGGCGTCGTCGCTCGAGCGTAAAATCCTTATGCGGCGATTGCTGCATTTCGTGCCGCGTTCGGCGATCGGAGCGATCGGCTCCTGGTGCTGAAAGTGGGCCACCCGATGCATTTCCGGTCGGAGTTCGCCCAACTGGCGGCAGCGGCCGATGCGCCGAACATCCGTCTGGAGGCACGCGACCTTCCATCGGCTGATAACCACGCACTTTTCGCCGCCGCCGACATCGTTCTGTCGCTGCATCGAAGCGAGGCTTTCGGGCTCGTCCTGGCCGAGGCGATGCTGTTGGGCAAACCTGTGATCGCGACCGGCTGGTCCGGCAATATGGAATACATGGACCAGGCAAGCGCGGCGCTGGTCGGCTTTCAGTTGGTTGCGGCGCGCGATCGCCGCGGCACCTACGACGTCGCGCACGCGGTATGGGCTGAGCCCGACCAGGCGGACGCCGTGGCGCATCTGCGACGTCTTGCGGACGACGAACCGGAGCGCAGAGCGCTGGGCGCCCGGGCGCGCCAGGCGGCGGTTTTGCGTCTTGGCCCGGACCGGTTGCTGGCCGCCATCAATGAGCTTGGATTGGCCTGTTGTCGGGACGACTGAGGGGCGTCGCCGGGCGCGCGCAGGGTGTCCAGGCCAGTCTGCTATCCAGTGTCGATAGAACTTCCGAACCGGTCAGGACGCGTTCGGTCTTTGTCCCCTTCACCTCGATCGCGCGGAACCGGCTCGCGGCAAGGCCGGGGGGAAAATGGTCCGCCCTCAGCCCCGCTTTCAGTTTCAACAGCCTCAGGAACTGGCGCGCGTCCGCAAGTTCCTCCCATACGCTCGGCAGGAACAGCGCGCGCCGGCCGGCGTCCTCGATGATCAGCCCATCCACGCCCGGGCGGAGCTGCGCCAGCAGGTCGGCCTCGCCGGTGAAGCGCATAGGCACGGGGGGCGTCAGCACGGAGACCGACAGCGCCATCCCCTCCAGTTCCGGCAGATCCAGCCGCGGGAAGCGCCAGTCGCGGAAGGCGGCGTTGAAGGCGTGCTGCACCACATCGACGATCAGCGGACGCGAGGCGACTGCCGAACCGATGCAGCCGCGCAGCGCGCCATGGCGGCGCAGCGTGACGAAGGCGGCGCCAGGCGCGGCCAGCAGCGGCGGCATGCGCGCATCGGCTACGATAGGCAGCGGCCGGCCGGTATCGAAGCCGGCCGCGATCGAGCGGCGGGCGAGGTCGAGCAGCGTCCCGCCCACCGCCTCGACTTCATCCCGCTCCGCGTCCACCGGTTCGCCGGCCGGAGCGGGCTCGAACAGCGCCCAGGCGCCGTAGCCGACGACACGGTCGCGCGGACCTGCCGTGTCGCCGGAATTGCGCAGGTCCAGCCGCTCGATCGCCATGCCGCGACGCCGGGCGGCGAGCAGCAGGCCACGCGTGGGCACCGCCCCGCAGGCGTCCGACGGGCCGAGCGTGTCGATGTCAAAGCGCTCGATCGCCTCGGCGGTGCGCTGGTCGGTGCGCTGGCATGCGGCATAGTCCAGATAGTGCGACAGGTCGGTGGAGACCACGATCAGCGTCTCCGGCCCGCCCCACAATGCGTCGAACACGGCGGCGACGGCCTCCGGCGGTGCATTGCCGGCGACGATCGGCACCAGGCGGAACTCGCCCAGGACGTGGCGCAGGAACGGGACGTGCACCTCCAGCGCATGCTCGCGCTGATAGGCGGCGTCGAGTTCGCCCACCATGGGAAGCTGGCGCAGGCGGGCGATCGTGTCGGTGTCGAGCGGGACCGTGCCGGCCGGCGTGGCCCAGGCATCGGCGGTGTCCACCGCCAGGCCGCGAAAGGCGACGTAGTGCGAAGGTCCGATCAGCACGACGCGGCTGATCCGGCCGCGCGCGGCGGCGAGGCGGGCATACGCGCGGGCGGCGACGGCGCCAGAATAGGCGTAGCCTGCGTGCGGGCCGATGATGGCCTTGGGCACGGCGGGCGAGGCAGTGTTGGCGGCCTCGGACAGGAACTTCTCGAGTTGGCGCTCCAGCACGTCTGGTTCGGCTGGGTAGAAGGTTCCGGCGACGGCGGTTGGACGAATGGCGGTCAATACGCGTGCCTTCGATGCGAAACTGCGGCACAATGTAGCATGGATACCGTGCTCGAGGGCTCCCTGTTTCCCGCGCGCCACTGGCACGCGCTGGCGGACGGGCGCATCCAGTGCGACGTCTGCCCGCGGCTCTGCAAGCTGCACGAGGGCCAGCGCGGCCTGTGCTTCGTGCGGGCACGGCAGGGCGATGCGATGGTGCTGACGACCTATGGCCGGTCGTCGGGGTTCTGCATCGACCCGATCGAGAAGAAGCCGCTGAACCATTTCCTGCCCGGCACGCCCGTGTTCTCCTTCGGCACCGCGGGCTGCAATCTGACGTGCAAGTTCTGCCAGAACTACGACATCAGCAAAGCGAAAGAGATCGATCGGCTGAACCAGACCGCCGAACCCGCGATGATCGCCGATGCGGCGCGCCGGCTTGGCTGCCGGTCGGTCGCCTTCACCTACAACGACCCGGTGATATTTCTGGAATATGCGGTGGACACCGCGCTCGCCTGCCACGCGGCCGGGCTGAAGACGGTCGCGGTGACCGCCGGCTACATCACGCCCGAGGCGCGCGGCGAGTTCTATGCGCATATCGACGCGGCGAATGTCGACCTCAAGGGTTTTACTGAGCCGTTCTACCGGAACGTCTGCGGCGGCCGGCTGTCCGATGTGCTCGATACGCTCGTATGGATCAGGCGCGAGACGAACGTATGGCTGGAGGTCACCACATTGCTGATCCCCGGCGAGAATGACTCCGATGCCGAGATCGGCGCGCTGGCAGCCTGGTTCGCCGCGGAACTCGGCTGCGATGTGCCGCTGCACTTCACCGCGTTTCATCCCGACTGGCGCATGCGCGATCATCCGTCGACGCCGCCGGCCACGCTGACGCGCGCGCGTGCGATCGCGATAGGCCATGGGCTGCGTTATGTCTACACCGGCAACGTGCATGACGCGGCGGGCGGCAGCACGTACTGCCATGGCTGCGGCGCGCTGCTGATCGGGCGCGACTGGTACGAACTGACCGGCTGGGGGCTGGATGCGCAGGGGCGCTGCCGTGCGTGCGGCACCGCGGCGGCGGGCGTCTTCGAGGCGCGGCCCGGCACATGGGGCCGCAAGCGCCAGCCGGTGCAGTTTCGCGGGTGACGCGAATGGCAGTATGGCTCGCAGAAGGGCGACAAGTGCCTGGAGGACGAGTGCCGTCGGCTCAATGACAAGGAGAGTATGCCATGCGCCGCCGCGACGTGCTCAAATTGTCGGCCGGTGCCGCTGTGCTTGCTGTGCCGCATATCGCGCAGGCGCAGCGCGACCGAACGCTCAAATTCGTCCCGACCCCCGATCTGACTTCGCTCGATCCGGTCGGGAGCCCGAACCGTGCATCGCACAACCACGGCTACCTGGTGTTCGACACGCTTTACGGTCTTGACGAGACGTTCGCCGCTCAGCCGCAAATGGCAGAAGGGCATACTGTCGAGAGTGGCGGGATGCTCTGGACGATGCGGCTGCGCGAGGGCCTGCGATTCCACGATGGTACACCAGTGTTGGCACGTGACGCAGTGGCCAGCATCCGGCGCTTTGCAGCTCGCGACGCATTCGGCAAATCGTTGATGGCGGTGACCGGCGAACTGTCCGCCACGGATGATCGCACCTTGCGCTTCCGCCTTACCAGACCATTTCCGCACTTGCTCGCAGCGCTGGCTGGTTCTTCAACAACCATGCCGTGCATTATGCCAGAGCGTCTTGCCAGCACAGATCCGTTCCGTCAGGTGACGGAGTTGGTCGGCAGCGGCCCATACCGCTTTCTGCCCGCAGAGTTCAACGTGGGCGAGCGTGCTGCGTATGAACGGTTCGCCCCTTATGTTCCGCGCGGCGAGGGAATCCAGAGCTATACCGCTGGCCCCAAGGTGGCCCATTTCGATCGCGTCGAATGGCGGTCGCTCGGCGATGCTGCAACATCTGTCGCGGCATTGTTGCAGGGTGAAGTCGATTGGCTGGATTCACCAAGCGCGGACCAGTTGCCTCTGCTCGCACGCAACGCCAGCGTGTCAGTGGAGGTCAGGGAATACTCTGGGTCGATCGCAGCCATGCGCTTCAACCATCTTCATCCTCCCTTCAACAACGCAGCGATTCGGCGTGCCTTGTTGGGCGCCGTCGATCAGTCAGACGTGATGAGTGCCGTGGCCGGCAACGACCGCAACTATTGGCATGACAGGATCGGATTGTTCGATCCAAGTTCTCCACTGGCCAATGAGGCTGGCATCGGAGCGCTGAGCGGTCCCCGTGATTACGATAAGGTGAAGCGCGACCTCAAGGAAGCCGGCTATCGCGGCGAGCCGATCGTCGTGCTGGGTGTGTCCGGCAACAGTCTAATCGTGTCCATCTCCCAAGTGGGGTCCGATCAGTTGCGCAAGGCCGGCATGAACGTCGATCTTCAAATCATGGACTTCGGGACGCTGGTACGCCGACGCATGAGCAAAGAGCCACCTGACAAGGGCGGGTGGAATGTTTTCTTCACGATCCTCGATGGTCTGTTCAATGGCACTCCGGCAACGAACTACGCAATTCGCGGGGATGGAAGATCTGGACTGGAGGGATGGCCAGACAGCCCAAAGCTGGAGGTGTTGCGCGAAGACTGGCTGGATGCGGCAGATGCCGATTCCCTGAAGCGGATTGGCGTGCAGATGCAGTTGCAGCTGTGGCAGGACGTCCCGTACATCCCGATGGGACATTGGGTTCGATCTACCGCGCATCGGCGCAACATCGTCGATCTGCCCTGGGGTTTTGCCGCATTCTACGGCGTGCGCAGGGTCTGATTCGACACGCTGTATGTCGGCGCCGGGATCGCACCCAGGCAGGACAAGTCGTTAGTTGTCATTCGGGAAAGCCTGCCTTGCGCAGACCCTCGATGAGCCGCTCAAATTCGATGCTGTCCAGGTATGAATCCCACCGGCGGACGTCCCTTATAGTTCGATAGATATAGATCCCAGGCGACGCCGGGACCGACAGGGTTGCCCGCGCCTCCTCCTGCCGCCCCAGATGCGCCTGCGCCGCGGCCCTGTAGCGCTGAAAGTGTCCGAAGTGGGGTGCCCTGCGCAAGCCGGTGTCGAGCGAAGTGAGTGCTTCCTCATAACGGCCGAGATGCACCAAAGCGCGGCCGATATAGAAATCCCACAGCGGCGGATGCAGCGGATCGAGCCGCGTGGCGTGGGCCAGCTGCTCCAGCGCTTCGTCGGATCGCCCGACATAGGACAGCACGTTGGCAAGCCACGCATAGCTCTCGGCCTCGCCGGGATTGAGTGCAACCGCACGCTGCGTCCATAGGACCGCATCGGCGTACTCACGGGCGCGAAGATGCAGCATGCCAAGTGCGCGATTGGCCAGCGGCAGCGACGCCTCGAGTGCGAGCGCACGCCGGGCGCTGGCAAAGCCTTTGCTCAAATGTGCGTCCCGTCGCTCCGGCTCCCATCGCCAGGTGACATAGATGTATTGGATATAGGCGATTTCCGCATACGCCGACGCGAACCCAGGATCCAGCGCGACCGCCCGATCGAACAGCGTTTCGGCGGCCACCATCGCGTCCGGCTGGGACATGTTGCGCTGTTCGCGTCCATGCAGGAACAGCTCGTAGGCGTCGAACGATTCGGGCGGCCTGCGGCGGGCCTGCTCGATGATGCTGCGCTCGATGTTGCTCACCAGCGTGGTAACGATCCGCTCAGTGATCTCGTCCTGCAGGGCGAAGATGTCGGTGATCGCACGGTCGTAGCGCTCCGCCCACAGATGCGCCGAGGTCGCCGCCTCGATCAGCTGCGCGGTGACCCGCACGCGCTCGCCGGACCGGCGCACGCTGCCCTCGAGCACGTAGCGGACCCGCAGGTCACGCCCGACCTCGGCGATGCTGACGGCGCGCCCCTTGTAGACGAAGGTGGAATTGCGGGCGATCACGGTGAGCTGCGCAAAGCGCGTCAGCGCCGTGAGGATGTCCTCGGTGAGGCCGTCGGCGAAATACTCCTGCTCGGGGTCGCCACTCAGGTTCGCGAACGGCAGCACCGCGATCGACGGACGCGGGGTTGCCGGCCCCTCACGCGCCGTTCCCGTGGCCGAGGGCGTGGCCGGCTGGCCTGGCACCACGCGATAGACCCGCACCGGCCGTGCAATGTTCTTCAGCGCCGGTGTGCCGAGGTCCTCGACGTCGAAAGGAATCTTGCCGGCGGCATCTTCGCGGATGCGCTCCGAGATGCAGATGCCGCCTGGCTCGGCGAGGGCTTCGAGGCGGGCGGCGACGTTGATGCCATCGCCGAGCAGATCGCCGTCGTGCTGCACGGTCACATCGGCCGAATGCAGTCCGATGCGCAGCTGCAGATCGTCGGCGCGCGCTGCCAGCGCCTGCTGCACGGCGACGGCGCACTGCACCGCCTGCACGCCGCTGCGGAACTCCGCGAACAGGCCGTCTCCCATCGACTTGAACACGCGCCCGCCATGCTCGGCCAGCAGCGGGTCGATCACCTGTTCGCGCAACGCCCGCAGGCGCGCGAGCGTGCCGGGCTCGTCGGCGCCGATCAGCCGCGAATAGCCGACGACGTCGGCCGCAAGAATGCCGGCCAGACGACGCGTGCCTCCTTCGCCCATGTCCGTGCCCGTAGGAATATCTGTTGCGTGGAACCTACGGCGGCGGCGTTCGCCCGACAATCGACATTCAGGTCCATGCGCGCGAATCGAAAGCTTCAACGCAGAGACGAATAGGCCGCCGAGGATTGGCAAAACGCTCAGCGTCCTCTGCGTCTCTGCGGTGAAACTTCCTTCCTTTGACCGACGCCCACAGTTCAAATCGCGCCGCCATCCTGGCATGATCCAGCCGGGTAGAGGGCCCGAGTCGCCGAACCATGCTGCATCTCACCAAGCTCGCCGTCGGCGTGCGCGACATCGACCAGCTGCGCGACTGGCAGGCGGAGCGCGCCGAGCGCAATCCGCCGCTGCGCCACCGCACGCGGAGCTTCCCGCGCCGCCATCAGGAGGTGATCGACGGCGGGTCGATGTACTGGGTGATCAACGGCTGCATGCTGGTCCGCCAGCGCATCGTGGACATCATCGAGGACCGCCGCGACGACGGCAGCGCCTGCACTGGGCTCATTCTCGATCCGGCCCTGGTGCAGCTTGCCGGGCGGCCGACCAAGCCGTTCCAGGGCTGGCGCTACCTCCAGCCGGACGCGGCGCCACCCGATCTTGCCCTCGGCCCCCGGGCCCTGGGCGAGGAAGACCTGCCGCCGGCGCTGCGGCGCGAATTGCGGGTGCTCTGCCTGCTCTAAATGCAAGTTGCACAATAAAAACGCTTGCACGACTCTGGCGGGCAGATTGATAATGCTGTCAGTCGATTGAGCTTGCTTGTTCGACCAGCCTGCGAGCCTGTTCCCGCAACCCTGCCATCCCTGGAGCCATCCCGTGATCCCCTCGCGCAGACACCTGTTCGCAATGCTCGGTCTTGTTCTGCCGATTGCCGCCTTCACCGCCTCGCCGATCTGGGCTGCAACCTCGAATTCGGTGCACCACAAGTCGCACCACGCCTCGAACGCCTCGCACAAGGCGAAGCCGCACCACTCGTCATCCGTGCACAACGCGTCGCACCACGCGTCGCACCAGCCGTCCCACAAGTCCGCCGCCAGCTGATTTCCGCCTAGCTGCGCGCGTTCGCCTCCAGCAGCGCGCGCAGTCCTGCCAGAATCCGCTCGGGCGTGGGCGGGCAGCCGCTGATCAGCAGATCGACGGGAAGCGTCGTGCCAACGCCCCCGGCGATGGCGTAGCTGCCCTTGAAGACCCCGCCGTCCACCGCGCAATCGCCGACCGCTACCACGAACTTCGGATCAGGCGTCGCGGTCCAGGCCTGTTCCAGCGCCTCGACGAGATTCCGGGTCAGCGGCCCGGTCACCAGGAGCACATCGGCGTGGCGCGGACTGGTGACGAAGGTCAGCCCGAAGCGCTCCAGATCGTGGATGACGTTGGTCAGGGCGCGCAGTTCGATCTCGCATCCGCCGCAGCTTCCGGCATCGATGTGCCTGATGGCGAGGCTGCGACCCAGCCGTGCCCGCGACGTGGCCTCGAGCCGGCCCGCCAGAGACGCCGCTGTTTCGGCATCGACGGGCGTGCGCGGTTCGGCGGCGGGACCCTCGCGCAGGGTGCGGCCGATCCGTCCGAGGACGCTCATAGATCCACTCCTGAGCTGGCGAGGTCGAACGAGGCCTGGATCAGCGGCAGATCGGCCGTCCGGGCACATGGCGCAATCGCCTCGAAGAGCGGCCAATGCGCCCAGGACGGGTCGCGCATGAACACGCTGGCGATCTGGCCATGGTCCAGGCGCAGCCAGTGCCAGACGTCGCCGCGGGCGCCTTCGGCGCACCCCACGCCCTCACCGCTGTCGGCCGGCAGCGCGATGGAGATCGGACCTGGCGGCAATGCATCGAGCAATGCGCGCAGCAGGCGGATGCTCTCGCTGATTTCCGTCAGACGCAGGCAGACCCGGGCATCCGCGTCGCCTGCGGCCAGCGTGGGCACGGTCAGTGCAATCGAGGCATAGCGCCCGTAACCCGGGAAGCGCCGCGCATCAACAGCGCGCCCTGCAGCACGGCCGATCACGCCACCGACCCCAAGGGCGTTGACCTGCGTGGTGCCGACGACGCCGATGCCGAGAAGTCGGGGGAAACCAGGCCGCCGGTGTACAGCCGTTCCAATTTCGCCATGCCGTGCGCAAGATCGGCGAGCGCGCCGAGGACCGCATCCGGACCGCCTGGCGCCACGTCCGCCGCGATGCCGCCCGGAACAACGCAGTCCATCATCAGCCTGTGGCCGAACGCAATGTCCGCCACGCGATGGATGGCCTCACGATAGCGGCCGCAGCGCGCCGCCAGGACCGCAGAATCCCGCCGCTTCCCCGACCGCGGCGAGCGCGCCGAGATGACCGGCAATTCGCTCGAGCTCCGCCATCACGGCGCGCAATGCGACCGACCGGGGCGGTGGCTCGACCTCCAGCGCAGCCTCGGTCGCCTGTGCGAAGGCGATCGTATGGGCGACGGTCGCCTCGCCGGACAGGCGCGCGGCGAAGCGTGCGGCAGCGCGTGGCGACTTCCCGCGCATCATCGCCAGCGTGCCCTTGTGGGCGTAGCCGAGCCGGGCCTCCAGTCGGGCGATCGTCTCGCCCTCGACAGTAAGATGGAGGTGCGACGCTGCCTCGATGCAGCCATGGATCGGGCCGAGCGGGATCAGATCGAGGTCCTCGCCCGCGGCCGGCAGGAACTCGGGCGGCTCGCTGCGGCCGCGCAGCGCGTCTGGGCGCAGTGACATCGGGTGGGTCTGCGGCCAGTGACCGTGATCGAGCCACGGGCGCTGATCGATCCCGCCGGCCGCCGCGTGGCCCCATAGGTCCTGCACCATGCGCTCGAACCAGGCGGACAGGGGGCGGCTGGGCGACAGCGCGGCGTAGCAGCCCGCCTCTATCGGAGTCGAAGCCAGCAATGGTTCACCGGCCGCTCCGTCGTGCAGAATGGCGTGCACGTGGCCGGTGTCGGCCCACAGTGCCAGCAGCGCGAGCGCCGGTTCATCCGCGAGCGCTGCCGCCATCTGCGCCCATTCGGCGGGCGTCAGCACGTGAC
Source organism: uncultured Alphaproteobacteria bacterium (assembly GCA_963794185.1). GTDB lineage: Bacteria > Pseudomonadota > Alphaproteobacteria > Acetobacterales > Acetobacteraceae > JAMXLO01. The sequence continues at coordinate 10,138 of CAWCDM010000084.1, forward strand.
GCGGCCAGGGCAGGCATGGTTCGGTCGCGGCGGCCCGGATCGCAGCCGATGCGTTGGTCATCGGAACTCCGCCATGGTGCGGAACCAGCCTGCCACCAGGCCGGGCATCGCCACGCCGAGCAGCACGAGCAATGCCAGTTGCAGCCAGACAGGCACCAGTTCAAGCAGGGCTGCGGGACTGCCGCCGTCGCGAGCGGCATCGGGGGTGGGGAGCCCGCCGATCAACGAACCGGTGGTCACCAATACGCCCGTCCCCAAAGGCAGCAGCAGCCACGGCGCAAAATCCGCGGTGGCGCCGGCGATGAGGAACAGGGCGACGATCGGCAAGCCGGCCAAACCAAGGACAGACGCCGTGCGTGTCAGGGCCGCGGCCTGTGTCGGCGTGGCATCGAGGCACTGGAGCGCCGCAGCCCTGGCCAGGGAGAGCATCGTCATCAGCAGCAGGCCGCCGAAGGTCGCGGCACGGCTGCCCAGGCCGAACGCGAAGACGACGATGCCGATCTGCGCCGTGCCGGCGAAGGCCAGTCGGCGCCGCGTGTCCAGCCGCGCCGCCAGGCAGAATGCGGCGGTCAGCAGCGTCGCAAGACCCAGCACGACAAGCAGCGCAACCGGCGCATCAGCGCCATCGGTCATTGCGGAACGCAGACGAAGGATCACGAGCAGCGGCACGTTCACCAGCAGCGCGACTATCAGGGTGGCGCCTTGTTTCGTGCCCTCGCCGACGGCGTCCGGCAGCCAGGAATGCAATGGCACAAGGCCGGCGATCCCACCGTAGCCCAGGACCAGACAGATAACCGCGAGTTGGGACGCCCTCCATCGCAGCGACGCGGGATCGGATTGCACCGGCAGATACAGCAGCAGCGTCCCGAACAGCGCCAGCATGAGACCGGCGCCGCACATCAGCAGCAGTCGGCCCGCGGCGCGCTGTGCCCCCACACTGCACACCGCGGCGGTCAGACCCACCGCGGCTGCGACCGCGATTGCGGTGCCCAGCCATGTCACCGCCGGGCTGTCCGACAGCACTGCGAGCAGGATCGCGCCCACCAGCGTCTGGAACGCGACATGATGGTGACGGGTGCTGCGCCGATCGAGCCGCCTCGCCGCCAGTGCGGCACGAATATCGCGCCAGCCGAACCAGCTTGTGGTCATCGCGACGAAGGCAGTGAGCAGAGCAAGGTGTGCCGGCAGTGCAGTGCGGAACTGCCAGGGCAACAGACACGCCAGTAGAAAGCCCAGGGTAGCTGAAGCGGCGTTGATCCAGACGCCGGCTCGCCAGGCCCCGATGCATGCCAACAACACAGCAGAGGCGAATGGCAGCGCGACCACGATGTCGGGCAGCGTCAGTCCCATGGCGGGGCCACAGCCAGCCGATTCCGGTCATGCAGCCACAGGCTCACGACGGCGAGCGACGGAACCAGAGGAACCACGGCGAGAAGCAGGACCGACATTGGCCGGCCGGGAATGGCGCAAGCGGCCACGACGATGCCGTTCTGTGACGCCAACAGGCCGAGCACCGGCAGCAGCCGGTGGGACCGCACCGCCAGGAACAGCAGGCCGAGCAGCACGATCGACATGCCCAGGGCCAGCAGCTCGAACTGCTTGCCGTCGGCCAGCCGCATCGAACCCGCGACAGAGGCCGCCACCAGAACGAACGCCGCAGTCGCCGATAGGGCGAAACCGCGCTGCCACCCAATCGTTGGCGGCGTGGCCGCTGCTCCGACAAGTCGCCGCAGTACCATCGGCAGCGCGAGCCCGTTCAATGCGACGACCGGCAGGGCGGCGAGGCAGAGCGAAGCAGCATGTCGCGCCCAGCCCTGCGCTCCTGCCGCCAAGCCGGCTGCCAGCGCCTGAAGCATGCAGATGCGCAGGGCGGTGCCGATGCGTCCCGCGAACAGCGTCACGATCGACAGGGTCAGCGCCAGCGCGCCCGCCGATGTGGCAACGCCGGTCATACGGTCCCCATGCCAGCGAACAGCAACACCACGGCCAGCAGTCCAAGCAGTATGGCGACGCCAAGCAGGTGCGGCACGTGCATCGGCCGCAGGCGGCCCATCAAGGTCTGCAACAATGCGAGAGCCGCAGTCAGCACCAGCAGCTTCGCCACCCAACAGATGAAGCCCAGGAGCAAGGCGGTCAACCCAGCGCCGGCGGGAGCGATGCCGAAGGGCAGGAACATCACGATGATCAGGTCGAACCAGACCAGCAGGCGCAGCGCCTCGGTAGTGTCGATCACGGCCAGGTCCCGGCCGCTGAATTCCAGCGCCATCGCCTCGCGCTGCATCGCCAGCTCAGGCGGCGCCGCGAGCCCGGTGGCGGCATCGGCGATCGCCACCAGCACCGTGGCGATCAGGGCCAGGCCGGCGCCGGTCCGCCAACCGGTGCCGCTCTCCTGCTGCATCGCGGCGACCACGTCGAGGTTGCTGCTGCCGGCAAGCAGACCGAGCGTGAAGATCGCCAGCACCAGAGCCGGCACCGACAGACAGGCAATCACCATCGTCCGGCTTGCGCCCAACCCGCCGAGCGCGGTGCCGGCATCCATTCCTGCCAGGGCGATCGAACAGCGCGCCAGGGCCAGCAGTCCGGCAATCGCCAGCAGATCGGCGAACGGCGCCAGTGTCATGCCCAGCGTGAACGAGGGCACCAGCACCGCTGCGACCGCAACGGCGGCGGCGGACAGCAGCGGTGCGACGGTGAAGACCTCGGAGGCGCTCTCGGCCATCACCGGCTGCTTGCGGAGCAATCGGGCAAGGTCCTGCCAGGGTTGCAGGAGAGGCGGTCCGGCACGTCCAACCAGACGGGCCTGCATCGAACGGATGACCCCGATCAGCGTCGGTGCGGCGACCAGCATCAGCGCGACGTGCGCCACCTGGGCGACGAACGCGACCGCGAGGATCACGACACTGCCAGCCAGACGGCCAGCGCCAGTACCAGCACGGCAAGAGTGACCGAGACCGATCCGGCGAGGCTGGGTTGGCCGGCTGCGCCGGCTGCGTGCCGCAGCCAGACACGGAGACGGACAAGTGACGTTTGGCAAAGCCCCGCCGCGCCGGGCAGTGCAGGCCAGGGATCCCAGTGGCCAAGTATCCGGCGCAACGGCTCCGTGAAGGACACCGCGCCGATCTGCGTCGTCGGATCGCCGAACGGCAGCCAGGGCGGCGGCGGCGTGAAACCGCCGGACCATACGGGTTCTCGCCGATGTTCCGGACCGGACCGCCGCGTCAGCCACAGCATGGCGTAGCAAGCCAGCGCCAGGAGTCCGGCGATCGCGACAGGCGCATAGCCCGGTGCCTCTGCGGCCGGTTTCAACACCAGCGCCATGCCGACGCCCGATCCGCTGGCCAGCCGGGCAAGGCCGCGCGCCGCCGGAAGCAGTGCGAGACCCGGAAAGACGCCCAGCAGTCCGGTCAGCGCCGTCAGACTGATCAGGCACAGGCGCAGTGCCCGCGGCACCTCCTCTGCGACGGCCGCACGCGGCGTACGCGGCCGGCCGAGAAAGACGACCCCGGCGACCCGGACCGCCATCATTGCGGCAAGACCCACCGACAGCGATGCAACCAGGACGGCAAGTGCGATCAGAAGCTGCAGACCGAACCCGCCGATTTGGAAGGCTGCCAGCAGCGATTGGAAAAGCAGCCAGAACCCTGCGAAGCCGAGCCCGGGCGGCAGCATCGCGGCGCCGAACAGCCCGGCAAGGGCACAGCGCCCGGTGACCGGTATACGGTGGATCAGGCCACCCAACCGGTCGAGCCGGCCGGTGCCCGCGCCATGCTGTGCCGCCCCGGCGCAGAGCAGCAGCAGGGTGCGGCACAATGCATGGGTCACCAGCAGCAGCCAGGCTGCATCGAGCGCAAGCGAGGCGACCTGCGGCAGGTCGGCCGCGTGCGCGAACAGCGCCACGCCAAGGCCCATCACCGTCAGGCCAGTCTGGTGCAGCGATCCCATGGCCAGCCCGGGTTCCAGGCGTATTTCGAACGCCGCCCGCAGCGGCCCGAGCACCGCAGAGGCGCCGCCGATCAGGAGCAGCGGCACGCCCCACCAAAGCGGTTGCGCAGATCCGCACAGGTCCAGCAGCACACGCAACAGCAGATAGATGCCGATGTTGGTGCCGACGCCGACCAGCAGCGCGGACGCGCCGCCAAGCCGTGGGACCCAGGAATGTGCGGGAAAAAGCCCCGTCAGACCTGCCGCGCCCGACAGGGTCAGCAACAGTACGGCGCCGGCACGCCATCCCTCCGGTGGCGCCGCACGTATTGCCGCAAAGTCGCAATCCAGCCACGCAACCGGAGGCGGCGCCATCAGGGCGAAGGCCACGATCAGGCAGACGACGGCGAAAATGGCGAGGCCGAGATACGCCGGCGCGACATCCCGCGTTGCGCCGGTTTGCTCGCGGGGCGACAGCAACAGCCGGCCAGCAACGCCCAGTCCCGCCAGTCCCAGCGCAAGGACGAAAACATCTGCCGCCAGCACGGTCAGAGCCATCGCCGCCAGCGCGGCCGGGAGCCCGGCAAGCCGGGGGCGCCGCACCCGGGTCGGCGGTAGCGAACACGGCACACGGGATGGCAGCGACGAACAGCAGCAGAAGGAACGGTGCGCCGAGGGGATCGAGCGCGAGATGCATGGTGCCACCCGGCGGACCGATCGGCAGTGCCAGCATCGTCGTCTGGCCGCCGGCCAGCAGCGAGGCGAACACAAGCACGACGGCCAGACCGGAAATGCCGGCAGTTCCCAGCGTCGCCACACTGCGTGGGACAACAACCGAGGCGATCGCCAATCCGAGCAGCGCCGCGATGAGAATCGCGAGCAGCATCAGAACCACGGCGTCACCGGCGCTGCGTGCGACTCGTCCACACGCGGCAGGATAGCAGCGCTACGAGACGTCGAGCGACTGCTTGCGACCCGGTGGCGGATGCGCCGCATCGATCACCGCAAGGTCCTCGGCGGTGAGCACGATGTCGCCGGCGGTGGCGTTCTCGCGGACATGGCCAGGATCGCTCGCCTTCGGGATCGACATCACGTTGCCATGCCGCATGGTCCAGGCGATGGCGATCTGTGCCGGCGTTGCATTGTGGCGCTTCGCCACCGCGGCCAGGGCTTTCGACTGCAGCAGCCGGCCGCCCTGCCCCACCGGCGAATACGCCATCAGCGAGATCTTGCGCTCGTTCGACCAGGGCAGCAGGTCGTATTCGATGCCGCGGCTCCCGACGTGATACAGCACCTGATTGGTGGCGCAGTGCGCGCCGTCAGGCAGCCGCATCAGTTCCTGCATGTCGCCGGTGTCGAAATTGGATACTCCCCAGTAGCGGATCTTTCCCGCAGCACGCAGTTGTTCGAACGCCGCGACCGTCTCGGCCAGCGGGTGGTTGCCGCGCCAGTGCAGCAGATAAAGGTCGATCCGGTCGGTGCGCAGCCGCTTCAAACTGCGCTCGCAGGCCGCCGGCACGCCGTCGCGCGAGGCATTGTGCGGATAAACCTTGCTGACGATGAAGAGCCGATCGCGCTGGCCGGCGGTCGCTTCGGCGACGATCTCTTCCGCCCTGCCGTTGCCATACATCTCGGCGGTGTCGATCAGCGCCACGCCAAGTTCGATGCCGAGCTTCAGCGCCGTCACCTCGGCCTTTGCCGCTCCGCTCCGCTCGCCCATGTGCCAAGTGCCCTGGCCGAGCGCCGGAACCTCGGTGCCATCCGGCAATCGTACAGTGCGCATCACTCCGCCACCTCCTCCGCGATCCGCAGCACGCGCAGGAAATTGCCGCCCCAGAGTGCCGCGATTTCGATCCTGCCGTAGCCACGGCGGACCAGTTCCGCCGTGATGTTTGCGCTCTCCCCGGCATCGTGCCAGCCGGTGAAGCCGCCGCCGCCGTCAAAATCCGAGGAGATGCCGACATGCCCGATGCCGATACGCCGCACCGCATAATCGATATGGTCGGCGAAGTCGGCGACGGTGACGGCCTCCGGCTTGGCGTCGGGGCGCAGGAACGCCGCCACCGCGGTCACCTGAACCACGCCCCCCACGTCGCGTAGCGCGTCGAGCTGCAGGTCGTCCATGTTGCGCGGATGGTCGCAAAGCGCGCGGATGCAGGAATGCGTGGAGACCACCGGCGTGCGCGACTGTTCCGCCGCCTGCAGCATCGCGTCGCGCGAGACATGCGCCACGTCGACCAGCATGCCGAGCCGGTTGAGCTCGGCGATCGCCGCCCGGCCGAGCGCGCTCAGCCCGCCATGTTCCGCCTCGGCGTCGCCCAGGTCCTTGCGCGGGTTGCAGGAATCGGCGAGTGCGTTGTGGCCGTTGTGCGTCAGCGTGAGATAGCGCGCACCCAGCGCACGGAAGCGCGCCAGCCGCGACAGGTCGGTGCCCGTGGCGAAGCCGTTCTCCACCGCCGGCACGATAGCCAGCACGCCGTCGCGCTTCGCAGCCTCGATGTCTGCCGCGGTGACCGCGACGCGCGCGGTGACGCCATTTTCGCTGCGCCCCATTGAGCGGATCGCCTGCAGCATCGCCACGGCGCGCTCATAGGCGGCGACTTCAGTTTCCGGTGTGCGGGCAACCTGCGGGACGTAGGCGGCGAAGCAGCCGCCGGCCACCCCGCCGCGCTGCATCTTCGGCAGATCGACGCGCCGTGTGCCGTCCTGGAACGGGTCGGGGCCGGTCGGCCAGGGAATGTCGATATGCGTGTCGAGGGTCAGCACCCCGCGATGCAGGGCGAGCGCGTCGGGTTGTGTTGCGTCGTTCATGATTGCCCACGCTCGCAGATATTCTTGCCCCGCGGAAGGGGTTCAGCTTGCCGGACTGCCGCTGGAGAGGGGGTCCTCCCCCTCCCCTTGCGGGAGGGGGTCGGGGGGAGGGGCAAGCAGCACGCAGTCAAGTTTTGCAGTTCATGGATCGGCATTACGGCGTCGGGCGCTGGCATCGTCGCCGACGCGGCGATCTCTGGCTGACTGCGGACCCGGACAGCAGCGCTCCCGGTCGGTTCCTGCGCGTGCTGCGCGGCGGCGACACAGTTCAGGTGATCGACTTCGACGGAGGGCGGCAGGATGGGCGAGGTTGTCCGGCTGTGCCGGCATCCAGTCGAGCAGCGGCGCGCAGCAAGACAGCGGCAGCGGCGGACCGAAAAGCGGCTCGCAAACTGCTTGAGCCGATTGTTGGGCGAGATAGCACCGCTGATCGAGGCGGCGGGTGCGGACGAAATCGAGTATCTCGGAAGCTGCCTGATAAGCCGGCTGCGCGAACCGGGCTGGGGGACGTTCCAGGCGGCGATCGGACAGGCGGTCGCCAGCGCGCTGCTGACGGAGGCGACCCAGCAACGCCTGGACAGCCGACTCCACCAGCACCAGCAGGCCGAAGAAGATGGCGCTGACCCAGCCGCGTAGGCGCGGCCGACCGACGAAGCTGACGCCCGAGATGGCGGCGGAGGTCGAGAAGGCGCTGCTCGGCCGGATGCCACGTGAGCAGGCGGCAGCGAAGGCCGGCATCGACAAGGCGACGATGTATCGCTGGCTGCAACGCGCCAAGCGCCGGGCGGGCCGTGACACAATCCATGCCCGGTTCCTCAACACCGTCGAAATGGCCGAGTGCCAGGCCGTGTTCGAGGCATTGCAGCAGATCAGAGCCGCCGGCGACGAATGGGGTGCGGCGGGCTGGTGGCTTGAGCGGGCGTACTCGAGCGAGTTCGGCCACTGGCGTCGTCCGACCCCCGAAGCAGAGCCGGTGCCAGAGGTCCAGATCGTTCGCATACGAACGACACCAGAGGAGCGACGCTCCTCCTGACCAGTGCGACCGAGGCCGGTCCATCGATTATTAAGATGATGGAGGTATCGCAGCACAAGAGCGCGGACACCCTCGCGGCTACGTCAGGCGGACGGATCTGTTTCGCGAACATGCAGGGGCAGCGTTTTTGTGCCCGTGAGGAACTGCGCCAAGGAGAGCCAGATGGTAGACAAAGCCGCCGTGCTAACTGACGTTTGCGCTGCCCTTTCTGATAATCAACCAAAGGAGGCCGGAGCGATCCTGCGGGAGCGATACCCGTTCGTCCCTTTGATAAAGGTTGGACGCCGCTGTTCAATCCGACAGATGCATAGCGTGTTCGTCCGCGACGGCTTTACTGATCGGTATTCAGACATGCGGCTGATCTGCCCGGCGACCCTGCGGCTGATCTCCAAGCGCCTCCCCGATCAATTCCCGTACCAAACCCACTGGCGTACAGATACCTGCCATTTCGCTTTCTACGAACTCGCACCGACCATTGATCACATTCTGCCGGTGTCGCGCGGCGGCACCAATGACGAAAGCAATTTGGCCACTACGTCGATGCTCCGCAATTCTGCGAAGGCCAATTTTACGCTCGATGAACTGGGTTGGTCGCTTCATCATCCCCGTGGCATGACGGGTTGGAATGGTTTGCTGGGCTGGTTCATTGATCAGGCGAATGCCGATCACACCGTCCTTGACGACCCATACCTCCGGCAGTGGTTCGATGTAGTCGAATGGAATAACTTAAAAGTAGCTATGGTTGACGAGGCTACAGATCTTCTGGCGACCCTAGAAGGTCCGGGAGCGGTGGAGGTAACGAAAGAAGCTGCCCTGCGGAACAAGGCGTGGCGCTCTGAACGCTCTGAACTCTGACGCTCTCCCGTCAGACTGCACGGTGGCATGCCTTTCGATAAGCCAGCAACATAGAGCCCGTGAAGGAGCGATGTTAAAATGAACGATGACAGTGGAGTTTGGTGGTACTACGAGCTAGACAACGTGATCTACCGCTCGCCCGCGGGTGAGCGTCGCTACCCGCTCCCGGTTCAGGACATTCTACAGAACGGCACGTGGGTGCCGTACAAGGGCGAGGATCGCATCAAACCGATAATGTTTGGCAGTGAGGTAGTTGACCCGCTAGAAACACGAGACTAGCTCAGTGGATACGGAGCGGGCGCGCGCCATCGAGGTTGATTACACCCTTACTCTAATGCTGCACAAGAACGGCAGGGACCCGTTGATCGCTGCCAGGAACGACACTTACCAGCAGCATCAGTCGGTCAGTCAGGATATCTTCCACAGTGCCCAGAGACGCACCGCAATGGCCGGAAGCATGCGTAGGGTTGTTCCCGCGAGTCGGAGCCGGCAGATCCACGTGCCTCGTGTGACCCCGAACTCCGGAGAATAGCGCTCCGGTCAGCCCTTATTCCGATGCCTATGGTGATACGGCCGGCGCTCAATCGAACGCCCGCTTGATCCGCGCCCAGTCCTCGATCGCGCGCTCCTCGCCCGGCGTGATCGGGATCACCAGCTGGTTCCACCCGGAACTGCGCAGCGCCTCGACGCGCTGCGTGAGTTCCTGCTCGGTGGCGGTGAACGTGGTGCGGCGGATCAGTTCACCGGTGACGTATTTCTGCTCCTCCGGCTTGACGAACACGAAGTGGCCGCGGTGGTTGATCAGGTAGCGCGCGTCGGACGGCTCATAGCCGCGCGCCATGGCGACGTAGCCCGCCACCTGCTCGGCCACCGACGGCGGCACGGGCGAGGTGTTCTGCCAGCCTTCCATGTCCTGATCGGCCGCGCGGTGCAGCAGCACGGCGGCGCGCGGGCCGGCCTGCGCCATCGCGCGCGGGCTTTCGGCCGTCTCGCCGTCGGCCAGCACGCAGCCGCAGGCCCAGGCCGTGGCGTAGAGATCGCCGGCGCTTCGTCCGGCCGCCTTCCAGCTCTGCTGCATGCTCTCCAGCGCGCTCATCGCGCCCGGCACATCGGAGACAAAACTCTTCCAGCCGGCGTTCAGCTTCGCGGTCAGCGCCTGTGACTTCGGCCCGTAGGCGGAGACGTGCAGGCGGATCGGGTCGCGCGTGTTGATCAGGCCGAACTCAGGATTGAGGAAGCGAATCTTCTTTCGCTTGCCCTCGATGGTGGTCTCCAGCGTCTCGCCGTTCAGCAGGCCGTAGACGACGCGGATGTATTCCTCCATGTCGGCGAGCTTCATCGCGCCGAGCCCCATGGCGCGGCGCGCCGAGAACCCGGTGCCGACGCCGAAATCGATCCGCCCGGGTGCCAGGCCGTTCAGCGTCGCGAACGCGTTCGCGGTCACCGCGGCAATCCGGTTCGACGGCACGAGCACGCCGGTGCCCAGCCGGATCCGCGAGGTCTTCATCGCCGCGGCGCCCATCGCGACGAAGCAGTCGGCGGTGATCATCTGCGTGTCGTAGAACCAGGCGTGGGTGAAGCCGAGCTCCTCCGCCCGCTGCGCCAGCTTCCACGAGTCGCTCGACGTGGCGATGCCAATTCCGAAATCCATGCTGTTTCCTCCCGTTCCGCTGGCGGCAACCTGCCGACCTGGCTACGCTGAGCTGGTGTGCTCGCTACCACCCTACCGCGTAGGCCGTCCGCCGCGGATCGGCGCCGGCCCATTTCACGCCGGTCCGCAGGTCCGCCTGGATGGTGCACACCGAACCCGCGAGATATTTTCGCTCCGGCCACCGTTCGATGCGGTGGCCCATCGCCGCCAGCGTTTCGCCCGTCGCCGCACCGACATCCTCCTCGATACAGAGATGCCCCGGCCGATAGGAATGCGGCAGCGCGGACTCCGGCCACGAATAGCTGGCGAAGCGCGGCGCCTCGCACGCCGATTGCGGGTCCATGCCGAACACGGTCTGATTGAGGAACACCTGGACCATCGCCTGGCCGAGCACCTCGCTGCCCGGTGAGCCAAACGGCATTGCCACCTCGCCGGGTCGGATCGCGATCGCCGGATTGGCCGACATGCGCGGACGCCGGCCCGGCCCGACGCGCGCCGGATGATCGGCGCCGGTGTATCCTCGGGAACCCCACATCGACGCTACGATCCCGGTGCCCGGCACAACCGCCCCGCCGATCGTCGGATCGCTCGGCGTGGCGGCGAACACGTTGCCGCGCCGGTCGGCGACGCACAGGAACGACGTCTCGGGCTTCGTATCGGCGATCGCCAGCGGTGCGCCGGCGGACGGATCGGGACGCCAGGGCGGGATCGACAGGCCGCCCACCTCGCCGGCCGGCGGCATCCCGGGCCACGCCTTCGCCGGATCGAGTTGCGCGCGCCGGCGCGCCGCGTATCCTTTGACAGCAGCGCGTCGAGCGGCACGTCGACGAAATCCGGATCGCCGAAATAGACCTCGCGATCCGCCGCCGCGAGTTTCAGCGCCTCGGTCACCGCATGCACGTAGGCGGCCGAATTGTGCCACATGGACTTCAGGTTGAGGCCTTCGAGGATGTTCAACGCCTCGAGCACCATCGGCCCCTGCGACCACGGGCCACAGCCGTAGACATCGAGGTCGCCAAAACGGATGCAGCACGGCGCCTCGATGCGCGCATGGAAATCGGCCAGGTCCTCGACGGTCAGCCAGCCGCCATGCTCCCTCTGGTGCCGCACGATCGCGCCGGCGATGTCGCCCCGATAGAACGCATCGTGCGCAGCACGGAGCCCGGCAAGCCGATCACTCCGCGCACAGACCTTCTCCTGATCGGCCATGTACTGCAGCGTGCGGCCGAGGTCGGTCTGCCGGAAGATTTCTCCCGCTGCGGGCGGCCGCCCGTCCGGCAGAAAGATCGCAGCGGTGGTCGGCCACTGGCGGATCTCGTCCTGCCTGGCGGAAAGGATTTCGGCGAAGAACGGATAGGTGGGAAAACCGTCGCATGCGAACCGGATCGCTGCTGCGGCAACGTCGCCGAACGACATTGTGCCGAAGCGTTCCAGCGCGGTGATCCAGTTGGCGGGCGCGGCCGGCACGACGGTCTGCAGCAGGCCGTCGGGAATGCGGCCGCCGTGCCGCTGATGGAAGTGCTCGACGCGGGCCGCCCTCGGCCAGACGCCGACGCCGCTGATCACATGCGTCTCGGCGCGCTCGGCCAGGTGGATCATCACCGGTGCCACGCCGCCGAAGCCGACGAACTGACTCTCCAGCACGTCGATCGCGAGCCCGGTCGCCACGCCGGCGTCAATCGCATTGCCGCCGGCCTCGAGAACCTGTAGCCCGGCCAGCGATGCGTAGTAGTGGCCGGACACCACGACATGCTGCCGCGCCATGATGTTGGGGCGGCGCGCACGGCCGGGGCCGGAGAGGTATGCGTGATCGCGCATCGACGTTTCCTCGTAGGCTTGTCATTCCTGTGAAAGCAGGAGCCCAGGAGATTGCCACAGGATCGTCGGCGGTGGGCCTGGGCCCCGCTTTCGCGGGGGTGACGGTTCGCGGAGGGTGACAGGTGGAATGGCGGTCAGTCCAGCGACACGTCATGCCGCGGCCTTCCCCAATCCGCCGCGGCGGCGGCGCAGCGCTGCACGTCCTCCTCCAGCATCAGCCCCTGTGCGACCAGTTCGCGCGCCGCCGCGGTGATCGCCGCGACATACGCCGACTTGTCGGGATAGCGCTCGAGGATGGACAGACGCGGATCGCCGGTCGCCTCGCGCTCCTGCGGCGATTCGGGAAACGGGATATAGCTGCCCTCGAAGCGCAGTTGCGCGCCATGTCCGTGGCCACGCGCGCGCAGGTTCCAGCCGGTATAGGTGCCGAGCGGCGCCGCCACCATCGGCGCACGCACACCCGGCACGTCGTTGCCGTCGCGGTCCACCGCGGGAACCAGCACCGTGTAGTGCTTGCCGGGCACCACCTCCGGCGGCTCCTTCAGGATACCGCGCTCCACGTCCGGTCCGAAATCGAGCAGCGGCAGCGCATTCGGTGCGCGCGGCGTGGCGATGCCGGGAATGGCGGGGAACTGGCGGCGCCACTCGTCGATGCTCACCAGCGTTCCCGCGGCGCGGGTCGGAATCCGGCTCGGCGGCGGCGGCGTGCCATCGGTCGCCCAGCGGTTCATAGCATCGAGGTTGGCGCGGAAGAACATCGACGTCGATACGACGTTGGAGAAATTCTGCCCGATGCCGCGCGAGGGCGCCCGCGGCAGCGGATCGGCGAAGTGCTGCGAGCTGGCCCAGCACTGGATGCGCACGGTGTCCGGCTGCCTCAGGTCGTTGCCCTCGGTGTCGGTGTGCGCCAGCGAGCCGCGACGCACCCAGTATTCCGTGCCCGTCTGCGTATGGATCACCAGCGGGTCGGTGTCAGGGCGCTTGAGGATCGCATCCTGCCTCCCGGTCAGGTGGTCGGTGGACCACGCGTAGGAGAAGGGAAAGCTGTCAGCGATGTTGAAATGGTCCTCATACTGCTGCCCGCCGGAGACGATGGGACTGGCGAAGCGATGGTTCAGCCATTTGCGCCCGGCGCCGGCGACATGCGGCAGCACGCCATCGAATACGCGCCGACCCCGCACATCGGCATTGAAGCCGCGATAGATGAAGTCGCGCAGACAGCGTCCGGTCTGCGAGCGGCCCCAGGCATACACCTTCTCGACCCCGCGCAGCGGATTTGTCTCCCCGGCCACATCGGCGTCCGCGTATTTGAGAAAACTGATGAAGTCGCGCACCGCGACATGGCCGAGCCCGTGCACCAGCGGGTCCTTCGCGATATACACGAGTTCATAGATCCAGCCGGGCTGGAAACCGGCGGGCAAGAAGATATGCCGCGCGGACGGAACCACGGCGCGCTCGACCGACTGGGTTTCGCCGCCGATGCCCGCCTCGACGCAGGCGAATTGCCACCGGTCGTTCGGAATGACCTCCGGACGGTCATAAGGGTAGCGTCGCCGCGTCAGCAGAGCGCCATTATTGTCGAGCGAGACGGCGGAAGAACTGTGGGCGGCGATCCGGCCGCTCAGCGGAAAGCAGGTGATCCCCGGCGTGTCGGCGAGATACTCCACGCGCACGCGTCCGGTGATCGGCCTGCCGTTGTCGCTCGCCACCGGCACGTCGAGCACCATGCGCCCGTCGCCGGGCAGCATGTCGCCCTCCCAGGCGAGCCAGGCCACCGCATAGCCGCGGCGCATGAAGAACCCGTTGCCGGCGTGCGCCAGGGAGATCGGCGCGTTGCTGTGCGGCGCGTCGTTGAAGAACTGCAGCGCGCGCTTGTGGCCGCGGTTGCCGTAGTCATAGAAGACACGCCGGTTGCCGCGCTCCATCTCGCGCGGCTTCAGGATCATGAAGTCGGCGGCGAACCGCACCAGGCCGCGGTCGTCGATCGGCGCGTTGTCCACATCGACGACAGTCGCCTGCGCCGCGGCGCGCGGATCGACGGCGAAATGCGCCCGCCCCGAAATCCGCTCATAGGCGCCGGTGTCGCCAAACGCGTGATCTTCGGCGAACGCGACGCGCTCGGCGATCCGCAGCTCAATTTCGTTGGTCATGGTTTCCCCCGACGACCTCCCTGGCGGGAATCGAGGGAAGGCTGGAACGCTCGTTACGTCAACTTAGGCGTCAACTCGGGGGCTCGATCCAGGCCCAGGCCTGCACCGCCTCGGGCACGCGGGAGATCTTCCCCTCCGGCACTTCGGGGTGTGGCGGGTCATCGAGTCGAACAGTAAGCACCAGAACGATGTGCTCGCGCTCGACCCTGATGCCCTTGTCGGAATGGCGCGGCATAGGCATGCCCACCCGGTTGCAGTAGGAGATCAGCAGAGCGCCGAGCGCCTCCGCCCGCAACCCGAACACCCGCGTTGCAGTCAGCGTCCCGTAAACAACCTCGATACAGCCGTCTGCCGGATTGCACCGCACGCTGGTCGGCACCAGAGGCGGCAGTCCGAAGGCCTGTGCCGCCTGAGGCGACCATTCCAGCGCGGCTCGCACCGCAGCGGTGTCCAGTTCGATTTCACGTCGGTCGACGATCGCCACGCCAAGGCCTTCCGGGTCGGGCCACCACCATCCCTGCCGCGCATGAATTCCGGGTAAAGCCGGCCGCGGGCCACGATGCCCCCTCACGTCATTGGCAACGCCACCGAATCGGTTGTTCTGCGTTCACCATTTACCCGCGCTGTTCTCGGCGCCCATCGTCAGAAAGAGCAGAAGGAAAGCGACACCATGCGAACGCTGCCAATGATTGCCCTCGCCGGCCTCGGCCTGCTGGCGGCATGCGGCCACAACGAACCCGAGCGCGCGCAGGGCGGCGCCGCGGCGGGCGCGGCCACAGGGGCCGGAATCGGCGTCATCGGTGGTCCGGTCGGCGTCGTCGCGGGCGGCCTGATCGGCGGGGCGGCCGGTGCCACGACCGGTGCGGTCACCAGCCCGCGCGACGTCGATCTCGGCCCGCCGCCCTGGAGTAGCAGGCCGTAACAGGAGCAGCACGTCAACCGGTCCCGGCCACGTAGGCCTTCAGGCTGTCGACCTCGCTCTCCTGCTCCATGATGCGCGCCTTCACGACGTCGCCGATGCTGATCAGGCCCACCAGCACACCGTGGTCCATCACGGGCAGGTGACGGAACCGCCCCATCGTCATCATCCCCATCGCCTCGGCCACTGTGGTTTCAGGGCGCGCCACCTGCAGGGCGCGCGTCATCAACTGTCCCGCGGTCATCTCGAGAGTGCTTGCGCCATTCGCCGCGAGGCAGCGCACGATGTCCCGCTCGCTGACGATGCCGAGAAGCTGATCGGCGCCGTCGATCACCAGCGCCGCGCCAATGCGGTGCTCCGCCAGCACGTCCACCACGCGCGCAATCGTTATGGTCGGCTCGATGGTCGTGACCTGATAGCCCTTGTGCTTGAGGATCGCGGCAACCGTCGTCATGGCCTTGCTCCTTGGCTCAAGCCAGGCGGGCCATGATCCGGGGTGCTACGTTGGGCGTACCGGGCCGGATGATTTACCCGCGCGGCGCTTCATCTCGGGGATGATGCGCGCTTCGCACCGGCCGGCGCAAATACTGAGTGTGCACCGCACAATTACGCAGCGGCAGTGGGTATCGCCGCGCTCCAACCATCCTGCTCGCTCCACGAACTTAGGATGGGTGGAGCGCAGCGATACCCACAAATGCCGGCTAGAACAGCGTGCTGCCCGCCATCAGCCCGGCCACGAGCAACACGACAAAGATCACGATCGCGATGAAGAACAGGATCCGCGCGATGTCCGCCGAGGCGGCCGCGATGCCGCCGAAGCCGAACAGCGCGGCAATCAGCGAAACGACGAGAAAGAACAGAGCCAATCTCAACATGACCGATGTGCACTCCTGCGAAACAGATGATGGAACGGAAACGTAAGCCGCAGGCTGCACCGCATCCGGTCACAGATGCTCGACTCGCGAATGCCTGATCAGTCCGCCGCCAACGCCTGCTCGGCCGGCGCGAGCTGCGTGGCGACGAGGTCGGCGAAGCAGCCACGTCGGGCCAGCAGCTCGGCGAAGCTGCCGCGCTCGACCACGCGTCCGTTGTTGAACACCAGGATCTCGTCCGCGTCGCGCACGGTGGACAGCCGGTGGGCGATGATGAAGGTGGTGCGGCCCGCCATCAGCGTCTTCAGTGCCCCGCCAACGCGCGCCTCGGTCGCCGCAGTCCAGCGCGCTCGTCGCTTCATCCAGGACCAGGATCGGCGGGTCCTTCAGCAGGGCGCGCGCAATCGCCAGCCGCTGCCGCTGCCCGCCCGACAGGCTCACGCCGCGCTCGCCGATCTGGGTCTCGTAGCCGTGCGGCTGGCGGATGATGAACTCATGCGCGTCCGCCTGGCGGCAGGCCTGCTCGAGCTCTTCATCCGTCGCGTCCGGCCGGCCGATGCGCAGATTGTCGCGGATCGAGCGGTTGAACAGCATGCTCTCCTGGAACACGACGCCGATCGAGGCGCGCAGGCTCTCCAGGCTGACCTCGCGCAGGTCCTGGCCGTCGATCGTGATGCGGCCGCAGGTCGGGTCCCACAGCCGCTGCAGCAGCATCATCGCGGTGGACTTGCCCGCGCCGGTGTGTCCAACCAGCGCGACCGAGGTTCCCGGCTTCGCGACGAACGATACGTCGCTGAGCACCGGGGCGCCGGTCGGGTAGGCGAATGACACGTCGTCGAACACGACCTCGCCGCGCGGCGCCCACAGGGTGCGGGCTTCCGGTCGATCCGGCACGGTGCTTCTTGCGTCCAGCACAGCGAAGAAGTCCTCGATCGCCGGCATCTTGAAGAACAGGCTCGCAATGAACGAGACGGCGCTCTCCAGCCGCCCGATCAGCAGCGTGGCCAGCCCCATGAAGCTGACGATCTGGCCGATGCTGGCCTGACCATGGACGTGCAGCCAGGTTCCGATCGCCACGATCGTGATCACCGCGATCGTGCTCGCCCCACGCGTCAGGACGTTGACCACGGCCCACCAGGTCAGCACCGGAAATTGCCGGCGCAGCAATTGCTGAGCGATGTCGCCGAAGAGCCGCGATTCGGCGGCTAGCCGGGTGAACGATTGGACGATCGTTACATTGGCCAGTGCGTCCTGCGCGACGCCCGCCAGGGAGGAGTTGCAGCTCTCGACCTGGCGCTGCCCTGCCTCGGTCTTACGGATCACGAATGCGGTGACCGTCGCGAACACGGCGACCAGCGCGATCAGCACGAGGGCGAGCCGCCAGTTCACCAGCAGCGTGAGCGGCATCAGCACGAACACTGCGATCAGCGTGGCGAGCTGGTCGCGGAAGAAGACCAGCCAGGTGCCGAACAGGCATTCGGTCCCGGATATCATCGTCTTGATCAGCCGCCCCGAATGGGTGTCGCCGTGAAATGCCAGCGGCAGCGTGAGGACATGGCTGAAATATCGCCCCATCGCGTGCAGGCGATGCCGGTGCGCAAGCCGCTCCGCCTGCACGGCCGCGCCGGCATTGCTCGCGATGCCTCCCACGCCGACCACGGCCCAGAGTGCAAGCAATCCCGCGGCCTGCGACCAGAGCACGTCCGGTGCGAGCTGGTCGGAGCGCGACAGCAGGCTGACCACGCGCCCGAACAGCATCGGATCGATAAATTGCAGCGCCGCGACCATCACGTTGGCGCCGGTCAGCAGCGCGGCGATCCGCAGGTCACGCCCCAACATGCCTAGCACACGTCCGTAGACTTGCAGGAAACGCATCGATCCATCCCGTCGGGGTTGCCGTATGGAAGGACAGATCGCTCACTTGTGTGTCAGCAACAGGGCGGCAATGTGCTGTCTTGAGGACGACGATAAGAGCGGACACGTGAACCATTCTCCCCCTCCCCATGCGGGAGGGGGTTGGGGAGGGGTTCGTTGCTACACGTGTCGCGGACCTTCACGCGCCACGGACCTCCCCCAACCCCCTCCCGCATGGGGAGGGGGAGTTCCTAGTCCTCGTCCTTGTCCTCGATCCTGCCGCAGATGACGCCGTCTCCGCGATGCACCATATTGCTTGCGTGACAGCAGCTGGTGCCTTGCCAAATGGAGTTTGAGTTCCGCTCGATCTACCGCCACGGCTTCGCCCGCGTCGCCGCCTGCACGACGCGCTGCACGCTCGCCGACCCGGCGGCGAACGCCGAGGCGATCCTTGCCGTTGCGCGCGAATGCCACCGGCGCGGCGCGGCGCTCGCCGTGTTCCCGGAGCTCGGCCATATCCGGCTACGCGATCAGCGACCTGCTGCATCAGGCCACCTTGCTGGATGCAGTCGAGGCTGCCATCGGCTCGATCGTTGCGGCCTCCGCCGACCTGCTGCCGCTGCTGCTGGTCGGCGCGCCGCTGCGCCATGCCGGTGCACTCTACAACACGGCGGTCGCCATCCATCGCGGCCGGCTGCTCGGCGTGGTGCCGAAGGTGCATCTGCCCAACTACCGCGAATTCTACGAGCCGCGGCATTTCGTCGGCGGCGACGGTATGGTCGGCGGCGAGATCACCATCGGCGGCCACACCGCCCCGTTCGGCACCGACCTGCTGTTCGCCGCCGATGATCTCGCCGGCCTTCGTCGTCCATGCCGAAATCTGCGAGGACGTCTGGATCCCGGTGCCGCCGAGTTCCGAGGCCGCGCTCGCCGGCGCCACCGTTCTCGCCAATCTTTCGGCGAGCAACATCACGATCGGCAAGGCCGAGACGCGCCGGCTGCTGTGCCGCTCACAGTCCGCCCGCTGCGTCGCCGCCTATCTCTATGCGGCGGCCGGCGCCGGCGAATCCACCACCGACCTGGCCTGGGACGGCCAGGCCTCGATCTTCGAGAACGGCGCAACCCTTGCCGAGACCGAGCGCTTTCCATCGGCCAGCCAGTTTGCGATCGCCGATATCGACCTCGATCTGCTGCGCCACGAGCGCATGCAGATGGGCAGCTTCGATACCAACCGCCGGCGCCATCCGGCGGTGTTCCGCCAGTGTCGGTTTCCGGCTCGAGGCGCCGCCCGGCGATATCGGCTTCGAGCGCAGGATCGAGCGCTACCCGTTCGTGCCGGCGGATGCCGCCCGGCTCGAGCAGGACTGCTACGAGGGCTACAACATCCAGGTGTCGGGACTGGCGCAGCGGCTGCGCGCGATCGGCATCAAGCGCGCGGTGATCGGCGTGTCCGGCGGCCTCGATTCGACGCAGGCGCTGATCGTCTGCTGCGCGGGCGCTCGACCTGCTCGAAGCTGCCGCGGACCAATATCCTCGCCTACACCATGCCGGGCTTTGCCACCTCGGCGCACACCAAGGCCAATGCGATCCGGTTGATGGAGGCGCTCGGCGTCACTTGGCACGAGCTCGACATCAGACCGGCGGCACAGCGCATGCTGGCCGATATCGGCCATCCGTTCTCGCACGGCGAACCGGTCTACGACCTGACATTCGAGAACGTGCAGGCCGGGCTGCGCACCGACTACCTGTTCCGGCTGGCGAACCACCACAACGGCATCGTCATCGGCACCGGCGATCTTTCCGAACTCGCACTGGGCTGGTGCACCTATGGCGTCGGCGACCAGATGTCGCACTACAACGTCAATGCCGGCGTGCCGAAGACGCTGATCCAGCATCTGATCCGCTGGGTGATCAGCTCCCGCCAGTTCGAGCCGGATGTGGCCGCGACGCTCGATGCGATCCTGGCGACCGAGATCACGCCCGAACTGGTGCCGACCAACGAGGGAGAAACGCCGCAAAGCACCGAGGCCCATATCGGCCCGTACGCGCTGCAGGATTTCAATCTCTACTACACGCTGCGCCACGGTTTTCCGCCGTCGAAGATCGCGTTCCTGGCGCTGCACGCGTGGGAAGATGCGGCGAAGGGCGACTGGCCGCCCGGGTTTCCTCCCGAACGGCGCAGCGCCTACGATCTCGCGACGATCCGCCGCTGGCTGGAGGTTTTCGTCCGCCGCTTCTTCGCGTTCAGCCAGTTCAAGCGATCGGCCATGCCGAACGGGCCGAAGGTGAGCGCGGGCGGCTCGCTGTCGCCGCGCGGGGATTGGCGCGCCCCATCCGACGGCAACGCCAACGCCTGGCTTGCCGAGCTCGAACGCAACGTGCCGAAGGCGTGCAGCGCCCGACCGTCCCATAGCAGCTGACAGAACGTTGGCCGCTGATCGACAAATGAAGCGTCCCAGCGATTTGCCGAGGCTGGCGGGTCGCGGGGCGATGCCATTTGATCTGGATCAATGCGGAAAGACGTCGCCCTGCCAAAATGTGCTGGGAGGTAAGACTGCCATGAACGACATAATTCTCTTCGCACATCCGACTTTCGGCGTCCTCGCAATACTGGCCGCGGTGTGGATCCTGGTCGAGGCACTGAACGCCAGCGAGGCC
>CAWCDM010000085.1:0-32809 GCA_963794185.1 uncultured Alphaproteobacteria bacterium
ATGCACTGTCGAGGACGATCAGCTGATGCAGGTTGCCGAGCAAATTGAATAGGTCCTGCAACCGGTCGCCGCCGAGCTCGAGAAGCGCGCCTGGATGATCGCACAGGCGTGCCCAAAGCAGGTTCTCCCCGTTGCGCGCCGGGACGGTGGACTCGCTCAGGTTGATCCCGCGTTCGAAGGCTTCGATCAGCGAAGGAACATTTGCCGCCGCTATCGCATGTCTGCCACTGCGACATGACGCGTCGACGAACAGTACGGGCGTTGGTCGCCCCATAGCGGCGACACATGCGTAACCGGACGCCACGGTGCTGACACCGGCTCCGGCTGACGGAGAGACGAACTGTACGATCATAGGGGCGGTCGACGATGTGCGGCGCGCTTCCACGGCGTAGTAGAGTTGCACGAATGACGGGTGATGTGCTGTAGCGAGATTGGGTCTGAACCGTGCGACGGAGCGAGAATCTCCCCCACGCCGACGCTCAGCGATTTCCCGAGGTATTGCCTTCTTCTGAACCCAAAGCTGATTCACCTAGCAGAGTCTCCTGTCATTCCGGCCCAACGTCCCGGGCGTCAAGGTACGGCCGTTCATTCCTGGTTGATCAGTGAAACACAATCCCGGCCCTGTATCCAACAGGGGATCGGGACCGTTCCGGTCCATCGAAACGTCGCATAGCGCCCCCGGACAGAAATTTGGCCACGCATCGTGCAGGACCGATGCTGGCGACCAGTGTCGGATGTATTCGAGGTCGAGCGCAACCCCATCCTCGACCTCCTCGCTGGTAGGCGGTGGCCCACGATTGCTGCCTGCAAGCGCCCAACCGGTCAGACCGGGTTTCACCCGCTGTCGCACTGCGATCGACATCTTCTAACCAACACAGGCGATCGAAGCCGCCGCCGCCGCCGCGGCGACACACGCAATCCTGGGCATTTCGATCTGGATCGGCTCCGGCGCGATACCCTTCGTCACTGCCGTCCGCGTCAGGCCTGGCTCCGAAGAACTCTCGACAACAACCCTCGATAAGTTGTCCTCTGCAACTCCTGTCATGCTCTTCTGCGCAGCAGAGTACAATTTCATGGGTTTCCCGGAGCTGAGTGTCGCTTTCATGACCCTTTCGCTGTCGGGTCTTACTTGCGCAGATTTGGCAGGAACGAGCTGCCACATGATGCCAGAACCTGGCTTGGGCCGAAGATAATGACCGAGGCTCGCACCGGTCGCGCCCGTCAACTCGGTGCTGACACCTTGTGGAACAGAAGCAGCCGTCGGCGCCCCAGCTGGCTGAACTCCCAGCGAACGGCCAATTGAATCACGGGTTGCAATGGAAGGCACGCTTGATCGTGCTGCGGCTACGGTGACCGCCATCGGGTCTGCACCATCGCTCGCCATTAGTGATACCAATGCGCCAACAGTCGCTGTGCGAGGCATCTGAGCCGTCTGGCCGCACGATTGATCGCCAACGCGATTGCGGACCACCGTGAGTGTGGCATCCAGAGCCGACATAACGGTCGCGTCACCCCAGACGAAACCGCTTTCATGGCGAACGCTGCCTGACCGTCGCGAAAACTTGGCGAAGGGCGCGGGCAGCCACCCCCCCGGCGCCTCGGTCGGCGTCACCATATTCACGGCTATCCAATCCTCTCTTCTTATCGCCATCCTGGCACCTCTCTCGGCCCGGGCCAAGTGTCCCGTATCAAGTCCAGTTGACCGGCCCGACAGCCGACATTAGCTATATATAGGTCCATCTCCGCACTGGCAGCAGGTATCTGCCGCACGCTAGAACGCCAGGATTGTCTCCTCCCAAGCCTTTGTTGAACAAGCAGCCAGTAATATGGCTACTGAACTTAGAATTAGGTGATGCTTCCATTGATTGGATCGCATCAACCCAAACTGATCGGGTCGGGTCAATCCAACCGTAACCGCATAACCAAGCAAGGCTACCCGAATTCCGATGTCAATAGGAAATAAACTCCTCGTGTACTTTGGTCAATTACGGGGTATAACAGGCACCCATTTGGGATCGCGCTTGTGCTATCGGGCGGGCCGGGCTGGATGCCCCGGCAATCACTCTGACGGCACAAAACACGATCCAGGCGTCAGTTTGTATCAATCCGGCCACCTTTATCATCCATAGTCATGAACACCGATCCACGTTCATTGAATCATGCAACGCTGACGGAGTATCGATGCTGGCGCGATAGGAGACTAGCCCGACTTCGCGGATTCGCACCCGGAAAAACCGACTTTGGTCCGGAGGCGGTTCGATAAGTGTTTGTTATTCCATGGCTATATTGAAGGGCCTCGGTCGAAAACGGCTGTAGTGAAGACCTACCCCGTTCCGCTCGCTCGATTCGCCTCGCTAGATTCGCCGGGTCATGTTTTTGCGGCAGACCCGGCGAAAGAAGGACGGCAAGACGCACAGCTATTGGAGCGTCGTCGAGAACCAGCGCATCCAGGGCGGCCGGGTGGTGCAGCGCCACGTTTTATATTTGGGTGAGATCAGCCCGTCGCAGACCGCGGCCTGGCGCAAGTCCATCGAAGTCTTCGATGAGGACGCGGGGCATTCGCGGAGCCTGGCGCTGTTTCCCGAGGACCGCTGCGCCGGGCTCACGCCCGACAGTTCGATCGTGCAGCTTCGCCTGTCCGAGATGCGGCTGTGCCGGCCGCGGCAATGGGGTGCGTGTTGGCTGGCTGGGCAGCTGTGGGGAGAGTTACAGCTGGATCGGTTCTGGGCCGATCGGCTGCCTGTGAACCGCAAGGGGACGCGGTGGGATCAGATCTTGCAGGTCCTGGTGTCGTACCGGCTGATCGCGCCGGGCAGCGAGTGGAAACTGCACCGTGACTGGTTCGGCCGCAGTGCCATGGCGGAGCTTCTGGGAGCGGATTTTCGCCTCGCCGAACCGCACAAACTTTATGCCTGTCACGATTTCCTGCTGGAGCATAAAGCGGACTTGTTCACCCACTTGGTGACTCGCTGGCGTGATCTGTTCAACGTCGATTTCGACGTTCTGCTGTATGATCTGACCAGCACCTATTTCGAGATCAATGCCTCGGACGTGCCGGAGGGCGACAAGCGCCGCCACGGTTACAGCCGCGACAAGCGGCCGGACTGCCCGCAGGTGGTAATCGCTCTGGTGGTCACCCCGGAAGGCCTGCCCTTGGCCTACGAGGTGCTGCCCGGCAACACGGCGGACTGCACGACGCTGCGAATGTTCCTCGCCAGGATCGAGCAGCAATACGGCCGCGCGCGGCGTGTCTGGGTGATGGATCGCGGGGTTCCCACCGAAGCGGTGCTGGCGGAAATGCGCAACAGTGACCCGCCGGTGCAGTACCTGGTGGGAACGCCGAAGGGTCGCCTGTCGCGTCTGGAGAAAGACCTGCTTGCCGAACCTTGGCAGCAGACGCGCGAAGGCGTGCGAGTGAAACTGCTAGCCGAGGACAATGAGCTTTATGTCTTCGCCGAGAGTGTCGATCGCGTCAACAAGGAACGCGCGATGCGCAGGCGGCAGATGAAGTGGTTGTGGAAGCGGCTGCATGAGCTCGCCGCCATGGAGATATCGCGCGAGGAGATGCTGATGAAGTTGGGTGCGGCACGATCGCGTGCGTCCACGGCATGGCGCCTGATCGAGATCAACATGGATCGGGAGAGTTCCATGTTCATCTACGCCCTCAACCGGCAGAAGCTGCGCAAGGTGCGTCGGCGCGAAGGGCGCTATTTGCTGCGCACCAACCTGACCGAGAACGATCCCGCGCTGCTGTGGCAGTACTACATCCAGCTCGTCGCCGTGGAACAGGCGTTCAAGAACCTCAAGGGCGACCTGGCAATCCGCCCGGTGTTCCATCAGGACGAGCGCCGTATCGAAGCCCATATCTTCATCGCGTTCCTGGCATACTGCCTCCAGGTCACGCTGCAACGCCGTCTTCATGCTTTGGCGCCCGGATTGACCGCGCGCAGCGCACTGGAGAAATTCGCCGCCGTCCAGATGATCGATGTCCATCTGCCGACAACCGACGGACGGGAGTTGCTGTTGACCCGCTACACCCAGCCCGAGGCGGCACTCCAACTCCTGATCCAACAGCTCAAGTTCCAGTTGCCGCCCCAACAGCCTCCCAAAATCACCACCGCCGCTGTCGCCCGCGTCACCTGATGTAGTGAAGACTTTTTCGTCTACCTCATTGATAAATAAGGACCGGACCACTCAAAAACCCGCGAATCCGGCGAAGACGGGCTAGCCCCGGCCAAAGCAGCCCCGGCCATGGCGATGAGGCGGCCGGCGCGCAAAGTGCCATTTACATAGCCGGTCCGCGCGAAGCGCCGGGAGTGGACGCCGCGTCAGAACACCTTCCGCCTCCGCCACTTTCGCGGATGGTCGCTCGGATACGCAAGCCCGCTCACCGACAGGCGCAGATTGACCAGCAGCTTCGCCATCTCGATGGCGCAGCCATAACCCTCCAGCACAGGGACGTCCCACCCCATATCGTGTAGCCGCGTCTGCAACTGCGGGCGTATCCAGAATGCCGCAGAGCAGCCGAGGACGATGACCTCGGCGCCATCGTCTTCGATCGCCGCGACAGCTTCGGCGATCGAGCGCTCCAGCATTTCCGAACGCTCGCCGTGCTCTGCCAGCACCTTCTCCTGCTGGATCGGCCGCGCATCCGGATTTGACGGGCGCGGCAGCGGGCAGTCGATGTCGCGGATCGAGGCGCATTCGGCAGTGAAGCGATACTGCACCACCAGATTGTAGTAGTGCTTGTTGTGCGCTTCGGAGATGTCGATGACGCTGAACCGGTTCCCCAGCATCGTCGCGATGTGCATCTGCGAATGCGCGCAGCCTGTCACAGGAATGTTGTAGCGCTGGCCGATCTCGCGCGCCTCCGTCACACCCGGATCGCCACCGCCGAGCAGCACGATCGCATCGTAGCGCCCGCTCTCGCAGGCCTCGCGCACGATCGGCAGCCGCGCCGCGCCGACGATGGCGAACTCCTCGCGCGTCTCGACATACCAGCCGCCATGCGGCGCGATCGGACCAGAGTGCAGGTCCCAGTCCACATCGGCCAGCAGGTGCGCGACATCCGGGTGGTTCATCAGTTGCGCTTCCGTCGCCCCACCGGCGGGTCTCAGGTAATGACGCGACGTCTCCGGCAGCGTGAATGCCTGGACCAACAGCAGCCGCGTCTTTTCATTCGCCATGTCATCTCGCTTCGTACCCAGGTGTCGGCAACTGCGGCGGGTCATGGGTTGAGCGGTGCGGCACCCACCGTCAGTCGAGAAAGAACGGCGTCTCCCCGGCGCCCTGGATGACAACGTCGAAGCGCCAGGCTTCATCCGTCGCACGATCCAGTTCGGGCGCGCGGTGTGCGAACAGACGGCTGCGCGACGCGCGCGGCACCGCGAGCAGCACCGGGTCCTGCGCGGTGTCCGGATCGTCGCCGAAGAATACCGTCGTGGTCAGCCGGCGCATGATGCCGGAGGCCAGCAGCATCATGTTGATGTGCGGCAGCCGCGCGCCACCTGCGTTGTCCGCCCGGCGTCCCGGCATGATGGTGCGAAAGCGGTACCAGCCGTTGGCATCGGTGGCGCAGCGCCCCCACCCCAGAAAATGCCGATCGGCCGAGGCTGCGCGCGCATCGGCCGGATGCGCGAACAGCCCCTCGGCGTCCGGCTGCCAGATTTCCACCACGGCGTTGCGCACCGGCTGGCCGTCGCGCTCCAGGATCTGGCCCGACAAGGTGATGCGCGTGCCGCGTGCCGGTTTGCCGCGCAACTCGGTCAGGTCGGTGCAGGACGGTTCCGCCAGGCGCGTCGGGAAGAACGGGCCGATCGTCTGCCAGACGCTGGGATCAGGCATGGCCGCGCAGCACGAACAGATGCTCGAACGCCGACGCATCGCCCGCCTCGACGCTCGGCGGCAAAGCGCGCGCGATCATCGACTCCCGCGGCGTGCCGTCGGGTGCGGCGTTCAACAGCATGTCGAAATCGTTGAGCGGCTCGCCGGGGAAATGCATCTGCGTCACCATCCGGTCCATCCAGCTCGCGCCGATAATGGAGAAATGGATGTGCGGCGCGCGCCATGACGCGGGTCCGGCGCGGTACGGACCGGGCTTCACCGTGGTGATGGTGAAGCGTCCATCCGTGTCGGTGACCACGCGGCCGCCGCCGGTGAAGTTGGGATCGAGCGGCGCGTTGAACCCGTCGTCCTCGTGGTTGTACTTGCCCGAGGCGTTGGCGTGCCAGACCTCCACCATGGCGCTGGCAACCGGATTGCCGTCCTCGTCCACCACGCGGCCGTGCAGCAGCATCAGCGGCCCTTGCGCGCGCAGCCCGTCCGCACTGATGCGCGTGAAATCCGCCGAACCCACGGTGAGCCGCTGCTCGACACCGAGCGGCCCGGTGCGCTCGGTCAGGGTCAAGGGCCGCTCGACGAAGGCATCGGGCGTGCGGCTGAAGGTCCGCGCATAGCCCGGAACGCGATGCGGCGTCTGGCTGCCGTCGTCGTACGGCTGGTAGATCGTGTCGGCCATGTGGCGCTCCCGCTAGGCGGTGATCGTCGTGCTGTCGATTTTGCAGCGCGCAATATCATCCCAGTCCGGCTCGACGCCAAGGCCGGGACCGTCCGGCACCGCGACGCGCCCGCCATGCACCGGGATGTGCGGCACGATCAGTTCGTGCACCATGTTCTCCAGCCCGAAGTCGATGGCACGCCGCACCGGGTCCAGTGCCGCGGCCATCTGCAGATTGGCCGCCATGCCGATGCCGAGCTCGAAGGCGCTGTGGATGGTGAGGTCGAAACCGAACAGCGGCGTCACGTCGCCGAGTTCCACCATGCTCTGCGGACCGCCCCACATCACAAGGTCGGCCAGCACCACATCGACGCAGGGCTGGCGCAGCGCGGTGGCGAGGTGGTCGAAGTTGACCACGCACATGTTGGTGGCGAGCGGCGTCTTCATGCGAGCGCGAAGCTGCGCCATGCCGGCGATGCCGCGCGTCGCGTCCTCGTAGTATTCGAGGTTCAGCTCCTCGAGCTGCTGGCACAGCACCGTGGCCTGCGCCGGCGGATAGGACGCGTTCGGATCCCACCGCAGCTTTACCCCGTCCCCGAGCGCGGCGCGCAGCGTGCGCAGGACCGCGATGTCCCAGGCCGGGCTGGTACCGGTGCATTTGACCTTGAACGCGGTGAAGCCAGCATCGCGCTGCAGATGCAACGCATGGTCCACGAGTTCACGGATGCGCGCCGGATCGGCGAACAACCGCGGCAGTTCCCGCCGATCCACCGGTTCGTCGAGCAGCAGCGCGGGAATATGCGCCACGGCCTCGAAGTCGCGCCCGCCCTCGCCGCCGAGCATGCGCCAGATCGGCAGATCGAAATGCCGGCCCGCCCAGTCGAACAGCGCCATGTCGAGACCCGCGAGCGCCGCCCAATCGGCGAGGCCGTTGCGCGAGCCCACGGTCGGCCCAGCCATCGCCTGGCGCAGCCGCAGCCGATCGAGCGGGTTCTGGGCGATCAGTTTCTGCGCCATGCGGACAGCGCTCTGCAGCACCTCTTCCGTGCCGTTGGTCTCGCCGAACGCGCGCATGCCGTCGCTGGTCTCCAGTTCGACGACGATCCGTTCGGTGGTGCGGCGCATATACATCGCGCTGACATAGAGCTGACGCATCGGCACCGAAACGCGATGCAGCGTGACGCGCTCGACGGCCGGGTGCCTGGCAGACGATGCGTGCGGCGCCGCCGTCCATTCGGCGCCGAGCGCGGCAAGCGCTGTCGGGCCGACCACCAAAGGCTGCGTGCAGGCATGCAGCGTGGCCGCGAGGTTCGCCGCATAGTCGGTGGCCCGCGCGCTGGCATCATGCGCCAGCAGCGCCAGTTCGACGCCGGTAAGGTCCGCGGCGGTCGCCCACATGCGCACCGCCTCGGGTCCGCCGACGCGCACCGGGTCCACCAGCACGATCTGCACGCCGCCCTCGATCATCGCGCGCGCAAGCTCGCGCGGGGCATGGCGATGCGCGGACACGGCGAGCGGCGGCGCACCGCTGGCAAAGGCGCGGCACGCCTCCGCCAGATCGGCGCAGGGATCGGCTATGCAGGTGAGCTTCAGCCGCCGCCCGGCCTCGCGAAGATTCTCCAGCGTGGCGGGATGCAATTGCGCGTCGAGATGCAACGCCACCTCGACATCCGGTCCCAGCGCGTCCGCCGCCGCATCGAGCGATGCGATCAAGGTTGCGACGTCCGTCTCGGCGC
Organism: uncultured Alphaproteobacteria bacterium; assembly: GCA_963794185.1. Classification (GTDB taxonomy): domain Bacteria; phylum Pseudomonadota; class Alphaproteobacteria; order Acetobacterales; family Acetobacteraceae; genus JAMXLO01. Next base: position 8,233 of record CAWCDM010000085.1, read on the forward strand.
TGGTCAGCGCGACGCGGCGCGCACCGCCCTGAGCCGCGCCCACCGCATCGAGCCGCAGCGCAGGCGCCAGCATCACGCGCTGGCGCAACGCGCCGCCAAGCCAGGCGTGCAACGGCACGTCAAATGCACGGCAGACGTCATCGAGCCGGTCCGCTTCCTGGCGGCCGATCGAGGCGCGTTCTGCCGCCGTCAGGTCGATCGTGCCGTTGCGCCGCAGCGTGGCGTGGCGCGCGAGACGCGGCTGTCCATCGGCCATCGCGTCAGGGATCGATCCGTGCGGTGGCGCTGCCGCTGGCGACCTCCTTGCCGTCCTGGTTGGTGGTGGACAGCGTCAAATCGACAAAATGCTGCCCGCCCTCTTCCCTGATCGCAGCCACCGTCGCCGTGGCGTCCAGATCGTCGCCCGGCCAGACCTGATTGGTGAAGCGCACACCGAACTTGGTCAGCCGACCGTCGCCGACGTAGTTGGTCAGCATCTTGCCGGTCAGTCCCATGGTCAGCATCCCGTGCGCGAAGACGGTGGGATAACCTGCCTTCTGCGTGACGTACACTTCGTCTGCATGCAGCGGATTGTAATCGCCGGACACGCCGCAATACATCACGATTTCCGTGCGCGTCAGGTTCTCCACCACGCGCTCGACATGTGTGTCGCCGACCTTGAGCCCGCTTGCCTTCAGTGCCATGGCGCGATCCCTCCTCAGCGCTGTTCCACGGGGCGTTCCGTCGTCACGCCGACGCTGCGCGCGGTGACGACGAGTTCGCCGTTCTGGTCACGATATTCGGTGACGCGCTCACGGAACGTCAGCTTGCCGGCGCGCTTGCTCTCGCGCTCCCAGGTATTGCCTGGTTTGGATTCCACCGTCAGCACATCGCCCGGGCGCAGCGGGCGATGATATTCGAAATGCTGCTCGGCGTGCAGCCCACCACCCCCCGACGGCCGGTCCTCCACCCCGCTCGGCGTCTTGCCCGAGCCGAACCATGGCTGGCCCGGGCGCCAGCGCAGCGGATAGTCCGGATCGAACTGCGCGACCGCCTGCGGGAAGGTGGGCGGTGCGATGATGCCGCCGACCTCGCTGCGCTTCGCCGCCTCTGCGTCCTGATAGACGGGGTTGGTATCGCCGACGGCGCGCGCGAACAGCATGATGTGGCCCGCTTCGACAGGGAATGTGATCTTCGCCAACGGTTTCCTCCGATCTCTTGTCGCCCGGAAACGAAGCGTAGCAGCCCCTCGCCGCGACGTGTAGGCCGGCGCGGTCCATTGCCCGCATGCGGCGGCGCACGCCATAGTGCCCCGCATGCGACGTCCCGTTCGCCGTGTCTCGCGGCCCCGCATCCGCGCCGAACTCGATGCGACCGCCGTGCCGACGTGGCGTCCGCCACGCATCAACACTGCGGATGCCGCGTCGCTTGCGTTCGTGCTGGCGCCGGGATGGTTGCCACGAGGCCGCAGGGTGTATGCGATCGGCGACATCCACGGCTGTCTCGTGGAACTCCGCCGGCTGCATGCCGCGATTGCCACCGACCTTTTGGCGCGGCCACCCGTATCGGCGGTCCTGGTGCACCTCGGCGACTACATCGATTTCGGTCCTGACAGCGGCGGCGTTATCGCACTGCTCGCCGAGGGCCCACCGATCGCTGGACTGGCGAGCGTCAACCTGATGGGCGATCACGAGCGCACGGCACTGGATGCGCTGTCAGGCAACGGCGCCGCGGCAACGGATTGGCTGCACACCGGGGGCCAGGTCACGCTCGCCAGTTGGGGCATTGGCGCGGACGTGCCGCGCGACGAATGGCCCGCCAGAGTGCCCGCCGCGCACTTCGTCTTCATGCAGCGCCTCGGACTCGAGCACCGCGAGGGCAGCTACCTGTTCGTCCATGCCGGCGTACGACCCGACGTGCATCTGGATCGGCAGGCCGAGGACGACCTGCTCGGCATTCGCCAGAGCTTCCTCGCGAGCGAAGTGGACTTCGGAGCAATCATCGTGCACGGCCATTCCGCGAGCCCCGCGCCCACCATCAGGCCGAACCGCATCGGCCTCGACACCGGTGCGGGATGCGGCGGCAGGCTCACCTGCGCAGTGTTCGAGGAAGACGCGGTCGCATTCATGTCCGCGTAAGAGAGGATCGGTTTCAGGGCGTGGGGCGATACACGCGGATTGCTGCCTCCGATCCCACCAGCCCGGCGCGTTCGGCTACGTACAGACGGTCCAGCTGCGGCACGAACAGCGACGTGCGCGCACCCGACGCGGTACGCACCGGATCGAGCGCCTGCCACGCCGTATCGCGATGGAAAACAGCCACCTCGCCGGCGCCGCAACTGGCATAGATGCGTGCGCGCGTTGCATCAAAGAACACATCGTCGGAATCGCCGCACACTGGCAAGCGCTGCCGTACGGCACCGGTAGCCGCATCCAGCAACAGGAGCGAGGGAGGTGAACGAAACACGCTGGCCAGCAGCGACTGCGCCGGATCGAGCGCCATGGGGAAGTTCGCACTTGCATCCCGCATCGGCCAGCTTGCCACAACGCGCCGTGCGTCCAGGTCAACCTCGGCGATCTGGAGAGCACCCGGAATGTTGACATAGGCACGGCCCGTCTGCGGATCGATCTGGAATGCTTCCGGATGCGCCGGCAAGTGGATGTCGGCAACTCTCGCGTGCGAACGCGGATCGATCACCGCCAGTCCGCCGTTGCCGTAGCCGACCACCGCGAGCCCATTGCGCGGATCGATACGGACGTTGTCGGCGTCGTCACCGAGTGCAACGCTGCCCGCCGGGGAGAAATCCGTGGCGCTGAACAGCCGCACCGATCCGTCCTTAGCGTTGGCAACCACGATGACATCGGTGCGCTCCGCATAGCCGACGCCCTGCGGCTCGCGCAGGCCAGTGATCCGGTGCGCGACGACGCCCGCAGCAAGATCGATCACGTCGACGCTGTCATTGCCAAGCTCGGCGACCAGCAGCCGTTTGCGGGCGAGATCGACCGCCATGTGATCGATTCGTCCGCGCACATCGTGCAGCGCAATCGTGCGTTCCAGCACCAGCGGCGGCTCCGCGGCACCGCACGGCAGCGCGAGCAACTGACTAAGCACCAAGAGACACACGGACAGGTAGCGGAGATGCCACCAACGCCGCTTTTGGATCATGATGGCAGTGTCGCTATGGCCTTCGTTCACCGGTATACCTCCGTGTGAGCATACGTGTCGGACCTGTGGAGCGGGGTCCGTGTACTGCCGGGCGTCGCGGCGCCAGATCAGCCGAACATCCCGTCTGCAATATGGGGCGCTGCTCGACCAGAAGAACCATGGGATGGTAGGGCACGTCGTAGCAGGTTCGTTACGTCGGACGCCGCCGAGAGTGAGTACACCTCGCCTGCTTGCGGGAGAGGTCAAGTCGCGTAAGCGACACGGGAGAGGGTCCACCCCACTGGCCCAAACCCTCTCCCACCGCGCTACGCGCGGTGACCTCTCCCGCAAGCGGGCGAGGTGTAGTCAAGACGTGTCGCTCGCGGCTGCGTAAGCGCACTGGCGTGTCGCCCTATCCGTCAGCCCGCGGCACCCAGGGAATCCGGGAAACCTCGATCCCCTCGTCGGCCAGCGCTTCGGCCTGCTCAGGGCTCGCCTCGCCATAGATGCCGCGCTTGTCGCTCTCGCCTCGGTGGATCTTCCGGGCCTCGGCGGCGAATTGCGGGCCGACATAGTCGCAGTGTTTCTCGACCTCGGCGCGCATCTTCTGCAGCATGGCGCGCATATGCGCGGGCAGGCGGCCACCGGCCGCTTCGGCCGGCGGCGCAGGCGGCTGCGGTGCGGGCATCGGCGCCGGCACGGCCTCGCGCCTGCCAACGGCCGGCCGCATCAGCGCGCGCTCCACCTTGACGTCGCCACAATGCGGGCACTCGACCAGCCCGCGCTTCGCCAGCCGCTCGAATGCGGTGCTGTCCTTGAACCAGCCGTCGAATGCATGGTCCTGGCTGCATCTCAAATCGTAGTGGATCATGCTCCCGCCTTGCCGAACCGAGACTCCACGGCCTCAGATGGCGAACTCTGGCACTCGTGGCAAGGGAGTGCCAGGAATTGAGGGCAACAATGTTGCCGCGTGATCACTATCCGGCGCGCAGCAATGGATCGAGCTTGCCGGCCCGGTCCAGCGCCACCAGGTCGTCACAGCCGCCGATATGCCTTCCGTCGATGAAGATCTGCGGCATGGTGGTCCGCCCGCCGGAGCGGCTTGTCGCCTCCGCCCGCTCGGCCGACCCGTGCGGCGCGTCTATCTCGCGGAACGCCACGCCCTTGCCGCGCAGCAGACTGACCGCTCGCGAGCAATAGGGGCACCAGGACTGGGTGTAGACCTCGATCTCCATGTCGGACTCCTTCGCCTGCGGAGATTCGGGCCTGCGCGGCGGACACGCAAGAGCCGGTCTCAGCCGGCGCGCATGGCCTTCAGCGCCGCGATCGACCGGCCGCTGTTGGCGAGCTCGAATGTCCGCCCGGTGACCCGGACGCGGATGATCGAGCTGTCCTTCACGTGGTGCTCGCCGAGGTCGAGGAAGAAGGCGTGGTTGCCGTTGCCGACCCCGGCCGCCAGCAGGTCGTCGCGGAACTCGCCCGACTGGAACATCGCGGCCAGCCGGTCGTCGATCAGCAGGTCCAGCAGCACGGGCGTGAGATTGCCGATATGCCGGGCCCAGCCATGGAGCCTGCCGTTTCGCACGCCCTCGAGATGGCCCTCGAACGCGCGCTTCGAGGTCAGCACGTACTGCATGCGATTGGGCTGGATATGGCGACGCAGCCGCGCCCGCTTCGCCTCGTCCGGCGCGATCCCGCAGAACGTCAGCACGGCGTCGATGAACCCCTGCGGGAACAGCAGCGCCTTCTCGTAGCTCAGCAGCAGGAACGGCAGCCGCGAGGCGCGCACGAACTGCGCGATCGAATGCATCGCCGCCGTCGTCTCGATGAACGCCTCGGCGCCGGCGGCCTGTTCCGACATGGCGGCCCTCGCCGCGACCGCGACCGGGTCGCGGTAGATCACGAGCAGATGCGGGTTCCGGAAGCGGTCCAGCTCATCGTGCTGCAGGAACTGATGCAGATCCGGCATCTTGAAGCCCCAGATCGGCGTCTTCGCGTTCTGTCGCCGGATCAGCGCGTCGAGCCGGGTGAAGTCGCGCGCCCGCAGCATCTGCGTGATCTCCGCGTCCTCGTTGATCGGTTCGTAGACATGATCGCCCATCCAGACCCCGGCCTCCTGCAGCAGGGCGGCCAGCATGCTCGTGCCGGAACGGGCGAGCCCGGTGACGAGCAGCGTTTTCTCCGGACCGGTGCGCCGGCGTCCACGCCGGGGCGCGGCATGCGCGATCATCCCCTGGTTGAGGATCGAGCCCGGATCGAACTCCTCACTGCCCGCCGAACCCTTGGCCATGCGCGGCGCCTAGAGCGGAATCGCGACCAGGGTGTCGAATCGCGAGCTGTCGCAGACCACGATGCGCTCGGCGAAACGCAGCCTGCCGTCAGCGTCGTCGCGCACACGGTCGAGATAGACGCCGGCGGCGAACAGGTCCATGCGTCCGTCGCGCATCGTGCGCACCACCAGGAACGGTGTTTCGGCGGCGAATTCTCCGACATCGCCACGGCGGAGTGCGGGCAGGCCCACGATGTGGCGATAGCTCTGCCGTTCGTAGATGTTCGCCTCGCGCAGTGCCGCCACGCGATCCGTCAGCATCGCACGCGAATCGGCATAGACGATGCCCGCCGCGTAGCCGTGCCGTTGGTTATCGGCCGTAGTGATCTTGTAGACGCATTGCTCCAGGAACAGACCGGGCCATTCCTCCAGCCGGTCTGCATCGATGCAGTTCGCGTACTCCGTGTTCAGCGCGGCGAGACGGAACAGCGACTCGGCGTCGGTCATCGCGGTCACAGCGCCATGTGCGCGCGATACGCCTTCCAGAAGCCGCGCACCGAGGCCTCCGTCGCGCGCGTCTCCTGCGTCTCGGCGCCGGCGCCGCCCATCTCGATGACCGACATCTCGTCTTCCGCCGCCGCGGTGCCGCGCTGGACGAAGCCGCCGACGCAGCCGTCCTCCATCGAGACGAACCCGGCCGGGCCGATCAGATTGTTCTGCTTCAGCCGGTGCATGCGCAGTTCCGGGGTGTCGTCGGCGAACCCGAGATAGGTCCACTTGAGGTCGGTCGTATCGACGCCGCGCGGCACGATTTCCCGCACCGCGAGCGCGTTCTGCACCTGCTGCAGCACGAACGCCGGGAATATGGAAAGGATCTGCAACTGGATATTGTCGTGGAACTCGTCGTGCATGCGCAGGATGGAGGGTTCGGCGAGCCGGAAATCCTCCTTGTCGGCGCGCAGCGACTGCGAGGTGTAGCTGGTGTCCTTCGCCTGCGTCGGCGCGAGCGTGGCCGATGCGTGGTGCTCGCCCGTTGCGCTGACCAGCACGCCGCCGCCCTGGCTCAGCCGCGTGATGCGGAACGTGGTGAGGAACAGGTGCAGCAGGCTGGCGTGATAGGTGTCGCGCACGTTCTCGAAATAGAGTTTCCAGTTGTTCGGCAGCGCCTGGGTGAAGCGGCCGATAATCTCGAGCCTGCGGTTGCCCAGCACGCGCTGCACGCGGCCGGCGATGTCGTCGCCGAGCCAGCCCGCGATGTCAGGTGTCGCCGTCGACAGCGTGCCGAACACCAGGCCGCAGAACGTGGTGACGCGCAGCTTGCGCGGGCCGTGCTGCGCCATGTCGAACGACGCCGGCATCCCGCCCTGGCCGTTGACCCCGCGGCTGAACGCGACCGAGCGCAGGTTGCCGCGCAGATCGTAGCGCCAGGAGTGATACACGCACTGGAAGTCCTTCACGCTGCCGGCGTCCTCCAGGCAGATCAGTGCGCCGCGATGCGCGCAGCGGTTCTCGAATGCGCAAAGCTCGCCGTCCTCGGCGCGAACCACGACGACGGGCATGCTGCCCACGAAGGTCGTGCGGTAGTCGCCGACATTCGGCAGCTCGATCTGAAGGCAGAGGAAGTTCCAGACCGGGCCTTCGAAGATGCGCTTCTGCTCCGCGGCGAGCACGTCCTGGTCGGCGTAGACCCAGTAGGGCACGCGGGTCAGGCCCTGCCGGCCAAAGGCGGCTCGACATCCGGTCCGTCACTGCGTCCATCGGAATTCTCCCTCGCTCATTGCACCCCCTCCCCACCCTCCCCCGCTTCGCGGGAGAGGGAGTTCTAATGCGTCCCCTCTTCCGCGAAGCGGGGGAGGGCGGGGAGGGGGTCTGGCTTCATCCATTCAAACGCGGATCCGGCACGCGTGCCGCCACCAGCACATCGACCAGCGTGGCGCCGGCCGCAAGCAGCGTCGAGGCACAGGCGTTGGCCGTGGCGCCGGACGTCATCACGTCGTCGATCAGCAGCACCCGCTTGCCCGCCACCCGGCCCGCCCGTGACGGTCGCACCAGGAACGCGCCCGCCACCTCAACCGCGCGCTCCGTCGCCGATTTTTCCCCCAGCGAGGTCGTGGCGCGCCGCCGCTGCAAGCCATCCAGCAGGTACGGGCGTCCGGCGATGCGTCCGACCGCCTGGGCCAGCAGACCCGCCTGGTTGTAGCGGCGGTGGAACAGCCGCGCGCGGTGCAGCGGAACGGGCACCAGAATGTCCGCCTCGCGCAGCAGGGCGGCGCCGGCACGCGCCATGTGTGGAGCCAGCGCCGAGGCGATCTCGGTGCGGTCGGCGTGCTTGAACGGCAGGATCAGTCGCCGCCCTTGCGCGTCGTAGCGCAATGCGGCGCGCGCGTGACGGAACACCGGCGGAGCGGCCCGGCAGCCCGGGCACAGAAGGTGCGTTCCGCCCAGCCCGGAAGCGGCGAACGGCACGCCGCATCGGTCGCAAAAGGGCTCAGTGATGAAGCCGGTCCGGCGGAAGCACTCGGCACACAGCAGGCTTGGCGCGCTCACCGGCGCATCGGACGCCACGCAGCGCGGCGGCAGGAACAGGTCGAGCAGCGCGCGCGCCGCCCGCTGCGCTCCGTCCGCCAGGAACCGGAGCGGCGCCGGCAGGCTGATCTCAATGGCCGGGGGATGCCTCGCCAACTCCGAAAGCCACCGTGTCATCGCGTCTGATCTGGTTCGCCAGCTCGATCTCCCAGGTGAGGTAGGCCTGCATGGCCTCCTCCACGCCGGAGTTGCGATCATAGGCACGCAGATATGAATCAATGCACGCATCGTCTGGCGGCGTGGTGCGGTCCTTCACCATCGGCCGGCCGAACGCACGCCAGGCATCGGTGCCGCCCTCCAGGACCCGCACATCGCTCGATCCAGGAGCCAGGCCTTTCGCCTCGTCCACGGCAAGCCGGGCGATCACGCCGTCGGGGGAGGTAATCACCACGTGCTTGGCCCCCGCAAGCTGCGGTGCCAGCACACCCAGACGTGTGCGCACGCCCCACAGCGCGCCGGGAATGTGGCCTTCGCGAAAATCGATGCTGCGGGCCAGATCGACCACCACCGTACCGTCGCCACTGTCCAGCAGGGCGACCAGCCCCGTTACATCGATCATCGACACCGGCGCGCCCAGTTCCGGCACTTTCACCCGTTCCCGAGCCGTCGTGCGGATCGCCTCCAGCCCGCCCTCCACGACGAATACGTCGCGATGGCCCATCTGGCGCAGCCAGGCGCCGGCCATGCGGGCGCGCACGCCGGTGTCGTCCACCAGCGCGATCCGCGCGTTGCGCACGCCCACCCACTGGTCCGTCGCCTGCACAAGCTGCCCGCCCGGCGCGCTGACGCTGCCCGGCCAGTGGCCGGCGCGGTATTCGGCGGGATCGCGCACGTCGAGCACATAGAGCGTGCGGTCCGAGTCATCGAGGAAGCGGGCCAGGTCGATGGCGCCGATCACGCCCACGCCCGAGTCCTCGGCGAAGGTCCGGGCGCGCTGCAGCGCCGTCGCCAGCGTCTTCGGCGTGCCGGGGGAGAAACGGTCGGTGCGGCCGCGGTCGGGGCGAAATCCGGCCAGTTCCCAGCCCATCGTGCCGTTGCGCAGCGCCACCACCTTGTTGGGGATGCCGGCACGGCGGAGGCTTTCCGCGCCCATGATGCTGCGCGTCCGCCCGGCGCAGTTCACCACCACCAGCGTCTGCGGATCGGGCACCAGGTCGCCGATCCGGTAGACCAGCTCGCCGCCGGGAACGCTGATGCCGGTCGGGATCGACATGCGCACGAACTCGTCGTGCGTGCGGCTGTCGAGCACCCTGATGTTGCGGCCGGAGGCGATCCAGGATTGCAGTTCGGTCGCATCGACGCTCTCGGTGCCGTAATGGTGTTCCACCCATTCGCCGAACGCCTTCGAGGGCACGTTGACGCCGGAGAACAGCTCGTGGCCGGCGGCGGCCCAGGCGGTCGTGCCGCCGTCCAGCACGGCGACATCGGTGCAGCCGATGCCCTCCAGCCAAGCGGCAAGCTGCTCGGCGAGGCCGCGTCCGTCATCGACGCAGCAGATGCGCACACCGAGCCGGGGCAGCAGCGTGCGGGCGCGGATCTCGCGCCGCGACAGCGGGCAGGGGACCGCCCAGAACAGATGGGAGGCGCCGAATTCGCCGTCCTCGCGTGCATCCAGCAAGGCGAGTTCGTGTCCGTCGAGCAGCCACGAATGCAGCGTGTTCGCGGTGATGCGGTTCATGCGGCTGCTCCTCGCGCGACGGCCCGATGGCACGGTCCGGCGCGAACCTAGGCGCGCCGGCCGATGCTTGGCAACGCCGGGGCGCGGGCGCACATGGCTGTGATGGACCCGGACATGGAGGTATTCGACCGCCGGGCGGTGCGCCGGCACCGCGACCGCGCCGCGCGCGACGTGGCTGACGTGGCGGCGGTGCTGCGCGACGCGGCGGAGCGCCTGCTCGACCGGCTGGACGATGTGACGCGGCGTTTCACTCGCGCGCTGGACGTGGGCGGCCGCGGCGTGGTGGCGCCGCTCTTGCGCGCGCGCGGCATCGATGTGGTGAGCTGCGATCTCGCCCCGGCGATGGCGGCGCTGAACGGCGGGATCGCGGTGGCGGCGGACGAGGAGTTCCTGCCGTTCGCGGGAGAAAGTTTCGATCTGGTGGTGGCGAGCCTGGCGCTGCACTGGGTGAACGACCTGCCGGGCGCGCTGATCCAGTTGCGCCTCGCGCTGCGTCCGGGGGGATTGCTGCTGGCGAGCCTGCCTGCGCTGGGCACGCTGGGGGAATTGCGGGGCGCGCTGACCGAGGCCGAGGCGGTCCTGACCGGCGGCGCCGCGCCACGGGTCTCGCCGTTCGCCGATCTCCGCGACTGTGCGGCGCTGCTGCAGCGTGCCGGCTTTGCGCTGCCGGTGGCCGATGTCGAGGAGCTGCGGCTGCTCTACGCCGATCCGTTCGCCCTGCTGCGCGACCTGCGCTCGGCCGGCGAAACGAATGCGCTGCGCGAGCGCGACCGGCGCATTCCCCCGCGCGCGCTGTTCGCGGCCGCCCTAGCCGCGCTGCCGGAGGAGGATGGACGCGTGGTGGCGACGCTGCGCCTGGCGGTGATGACGGGGTGGGCGGGCGAGGGGGCGCGGGCGGGTGGGGGTTGAGGGCGAAGTCGTGTTGCGGGCAAGCGCGTTAGGGCGTGCTCACCCCAAGCAGGGCGTGCTCACCCCAATAGGCATCGGGGCAACACACCGGACTACCCGTGTGCCTCATCGCCAAATGTCGTCAAACCTTGGTAGTGCCTCATTTTGAAACTCTCACTTTGTAGACGGTGGGACGGTGCGGTGCCACAGCCCGAGCGTCGATCAGCGCAATGATGTCGTCCATTGACCAGAGCCGGTCTGCCAGCCCCGCCGCCATAGCCGGACTGCACCGCAGCGTCTTGTGGATGCGGACGAAGTTGTAGTGGACGTAGAACAGCGCCAGCGCATTGCAGTGTGGCTCTACGCGCTTTGAGAAAGCGTTGGTCAGCCGCGTGTAGCGGCGCAGCGACATCCGAGTCGTGAGATTGTGCCGCTCGACGTGGCTTGTTCCAACGTGGTCTGGATCGGGGCGCCCCTCTACGCGGCGGCGGATGGCACCGATGCACGCGGCAGGGCTATAGCGCCCAGGAGCTTCCGTGACAGCACCGTAGAGCTTGTCGAGCATGGCGTAATCAACGTCTGCACCGAAAGCATCCTCGACGGCTGCCAGGTAGGCGCGTAGGCCGTCAGTCGTAAGCTGCACGCGATTGGCGAGCCGCTCCCGTACGTCCTGCATGAAGGCGGTAGCGGTTCCAGCGTCGCGCGGACCGACCTGCCACGAGATGAGCAGCTTCGTGTCTGCCTCCAACCCGGTAAACGTCCAGAGGTCGCCCGCGCCCTCTGGTGCTGCCTTGGCAGCCGCCACATGCCGTTGCTTGGCGTAGACGAAGGACCAGATTCACCAAGTCGCCAAGAGGCTTTACGTCGTTCCTTCCTGGCTCCCAGGGTTTTCGCAGAACTGTGGGATCGCTGGAAGGCTGATCTGCCGTCAGAGCAAACAATGATAAACTATCTTGTCTTGGATCGGCGTGATAATAATCAGGCGCCATTCAGCGCACAATCAGCCTCGGAACTATTAGCGAATTACCGGGCTTCCCTACCTTTCGCCTTCCCAGAGCGCGAGCCTAATCTCCTCACTCAGACCGAGGAAACCGTGGAGGTTAAGCCAGTGCAATCAACCCCCGCCACTGATGATCAACAGTTCCGGAACGCAACGAGTGTCGCGGAAGGTGAGCGCGAGTTGACCACCGGTTTGTTATCTCGGGACGCCAGCTTCCGCCTAATTGTCAGCGGAAAGGTCGGAGAAAAGGAACTCGATAGGCTCATCCGTAAGTTGCAGTTGGATAAAGAGATTTTAGCAGATCGCGAACCTACACAGTCGTCCGACTAGAGGAGGTTATCGGTGCCACCGCTTCGCCGCCGCCTTCTTGGCGATCTCCGTCTTGCGCTCCGGCGTCAGAATCCGTGCCCTGGCAGCGCCTCCCAGCTTCCCAAGCTGCTGCGCTGGGCTGACGGCTGGCAGAGGTGGCCGGCTTGGTTTGAACAGCGTTTCGGTCCCGATAGATGGATTCCCGACCGATCCTTTCCATCGATTGCCGCTGCGGGGCATCGCGTAGGGAGGGCGTAGCCCGACCGGAGCGATGCCCCGCAGCGGCGGCGAATTTCAAGCCGCCTCCGCCACTGCGCGGCCACCGAAATAGACGTGATCCGGAGTCCGCCCGTCAAGGCTCGAATGCGGCCGCTTGCGGTTGTAGAACCCAAAATACACACCGATCGAGCTGCGTGCCTCCGACACACTGTCATAGGCACGCAGGTAGACCTCTTCATACTTGACCGAACGCCACAACCGCTCGACCAACACGTTGTCACGCCAGGACCCACGGCCATCCATGCTGATCCTGATCGCGTTGTCCGACAGCAATCCGGTGAACGATGAACTGGTGAACTGGCTGCCCTGATCAGTGTTGAAGATCTCCGGCCGACCATGACGGGCCAGCGCCTCGTCGACCGCATCGAGGCAGAAGTCGACCTCCATGGTGATCGACACCCGCCAGGCCAGCACCCGTCGGCTGAACCAGTCCATCACCGCAGCCAGGTACACGAAGCCATGGGCCATAGGTATATAAGCGATATCCATCGCCCAGACCTGGTTGACACGCTCGATCGCCATCCCGCGCAGCAGGTAGGGAAACACCTTGTGCCCGTCTGCCGGTTTGGACGTGTGCGGCCGGCGATACACCGCCTCGATCGCCATCCGCCGCATCATCGTCGTGACCTGGTCCCGTCCGATCGCGATGCCCTCGCCGCGCAGCAGGTCGCGCAGCATCCGGCTGCCCGCGAACGGATAGTCGAGGTGCAGTTCGTCGATCCGCCGCATGATCGCCAGTTCGGCGGCAGGCAGCGGACAGGCACTATAATAAAGACTGCCCCGGCTGATCCCCAGCACAGCCGCCTGGCGGCTCAACGGCAGTTCGTGGCCGCGGTCGATCATCGCTTTGCGCTCGGATGCCCGGCCTTGCCGAGCGCAGCCGATAAAAAATCGTTCTCCAGGGTCAGTTCACCGATCTTCGCGTGCAGCGTCTTCAGGTCCACCTCCGGCTCGGAGGATTTGCCGGACGAACCCGCCCCAAACAGACCGGCTGCCCCCTCGACCAGTTGCGCCTTCCACGCTGCGATCTGCGTCGAATGCACATCATGAAGCTGCACCAGCTCGGCCAGCGTCTTCTCCCCCTTGATCGCCGCTAAAGCTACCTTCGCCTTGAACGTCGGACTGTGGTTGCGCCGTGTACGTCTCGACATGTTCCCCTCCTGTTGCGCGGCATCCTCGCCGCAGTCAGGCAGGGAATCCACTTATCGGCCTGTTCAGTTTTGACCGGCCACCTCTGGCACCCCCTCGCGGTCATTCGGCTCGTCGCCCACGCTGATCCGCGCGACGCGGATGGCGGCTCCCACCACGTCAGCAGGGCGCTTCTCGCCTCTTGGTCCTTTCGGCACTTCTCACTCCGTGACTGCTTGGCGGTAAGCATACCTCGATTGGTGCTGATCGCCAGAAGGCCGCTAAGCTGTCAGTAGCACATGATATGTCCGGTTTAGGTAGCACACGATCTGTCCGGTAACGGCTTTCCAGCCAGGAGGTTGGGAGGATGCGCCTGACGGAAGCCCGACAGGGTGTTCGTATGCTGAAGTTCATGGACGTATTTGGCCGCTGGGATTCGGCGGAACTGAACCAAGTGGAGGCGGCCGAGTTGCTGGGTGTCGGCGAACGAACCTTCCGCCGCTGGTGCCGGCGCTACGAAGAAGAAGGCGAGGGCGGACTGCTGGACCGCCGGATTGGCAAGGCGTCGGGCAAGCGGGTGCCGGTGGACCGGTGCGAGGAGGTCGAGCGGCTGTATCGGACGCGCTATCAGGGCTTCACCGCGCGGCATTTCCACGAGCATCTGGTTCGGGACCACCGGTTCGCCTGGAGTTACAGCTGGACGAAGGCGTTCCTGCAAAGCCGGAATTTGCTGCCGAAGGCGGAGCGTCGCGGGGCGCACCGTCGGAAGCGGCCTCGTCGTCCCCTGCCCGGCATGATGTTGCACCAGGACGCTTCACGGCACGCGTGGCTGGCCGAGGGGCCGGCGCTCGATCTGGTGGTGACAATGGACGATGCGACAAGCGGGATTTATTCGGCGTTCCTGGTCGAGGAAGAAGGCACGGATTTAACATTCCGGGCGCTGCTGGACGTATTCGGGCGGCACGGTTTGCCGCTGAGCCTCTATACCGATCGCGGAAGTCATTACTTTTACACAGCCGAAGTCGGCGGCAAGGTGGATCGCGGCCAGCCCACCCAGGTCGGGCGCGCGCTGGCGCATCTGGGCGTCGAGCATATCGCGGCGTATTCGCCCCAGGCGCGCGGACGGTCCGAGCGTTTGTTCCAGACCTTGCAGGATCGCGTGCCGAAGGAACTGGCATTGGCGGGCATCGCGACGATGTCCGAAGCCAACGCCTGGCTGCGCGACACTTATATACCGGCGCACAACGCGCGCTTCGCGATCACGGCGGAGCAGGAAGGCAGCGCCTTCGTCGCGGTGCCCGGATTGGATCTGGCAGAGGTGCTGTGCGTCCAGGAAGAACGCATCGTCGGCAACGACAACTGCGTATCGTTCCTGAATTGCAAGCTCCAGATCCCGGAGAGCCCGCTGCGTCCGCACTTCGTCAAGGCGACGGTGAAGGTGCATCAATATCCCGATGGGGGCCTCGCTGTTTTCCATGGACGCCGTTGCCTCGGACGCTACGACAGCAATGGCGTTCCAATCGGCGAACCTCGTGTCGGGGACCGCGAAAAAAAGGATATCGGCCCGTCCCGTCGTCAGCCTCGCGCCGTGCTCGGGGCTGTCAAGGACGCTTCGCGCCGCGGCGCGGTGACCTCGCCTTCGGCGAGGCCATCCCTGACAGCCCCTCCGCGCGTCGCGCGCTCGCGCGGCAGGTCGGCTCCGGGAAATGGTCCTGACAGTCCCACCAGGAAATGCCCGACGGAGACACCGCTCCTCCGGAGGACAAAACGTGAACGAGCGGCCACATGATGTGTCACCTAAACCGGCCAACTTAATTTGCTCTCGACAGAAGGCCGCAGCTAAGCGGTGGAAGAAGTGAGCCGACGTGGATGAGGCACTACCCGAAGACTACGGTCAGCTACGAAGCGGCGAAAACGACGGCTATCTGGGGCACCCCGGCTCACAAGCGTCGCTGCGTCTGATGCTCACCGCGATGCGAATTAGAACACTCTTTGGAGGAGACTGGTCACATGAATCGGAAGAACTTCATCATCGGCATCCTTGCCGCCGGATGCTTTATCGCAACTGCTGCGCTGCTGCCGAGCGTCGGCAACGCTCAAATGGACAATGTCAAGACCTCCATGCTGGCTTTGAAAGCCAAGACGGCAAAATTGGGAGTCCCCAAGATCGAAGGGAAAGATCCCATTGCAGGCAGGGATGCCCCTGCCCTGTATTTTGGCACGACCAAGATGAACAACTTCTTCGGTGTAGTCGATGAGGTTGTGAAAGAGAACGGCGGAACGGCCACGCTCTTCGTGAAGGCCGGCGACGAGTATGTGCGCGTCGCGACGAACGTGAAGAAGGACGACGGTTCGCGCGCTGTCGGGACGGTGCTGGACCCCAATGGCCCGGCGATTGCGATGATCAAGAAGGGCGAAGCGTTCTACGGAGAGGCGAACATCCTGGGCAAGCCTTACATCACGGGCTATGAACCGATCAAGGACGCATCGGGTAACGTCATCGGCGTTTATTATGTCGGCTATGTAAAGTAGAAAGACTGCTGGCGAACATTCTGAGTGCGTGCAGCCGCCAGGGCCTTGGCGGCTGACGTCCTGAACGTGGCGTCGCGGCGGCCTAGGCGAAGATGATCTATGGCGCTTCGGAGTCTTCTGCCCTGAAACTGCTGCATAGCAGACTGTCCCAATCTTGGGATTTTCAAACTGAGGCACTACCCAAACCTTGTGCAACTTGACAAATTCGTGCCTAAGACTGTATCGACAGCTGCCACGGTGGCATTTTGTCGCATGGCGACAGCGTGTTGTCGCTGGTCAGCCGATTTTTCGCGCTTCAAGCTTAGAAGGACCGTTGTGCTATCCCTGTCTCGCCGGTGGCTTTTTATCCATGTGCCAAGGACTGGAGGGAACTCACTTCAGTCGGCACTCGTGCCATTCAGTGACGACAGGCTTGTGGCTGGCGGTTTACGTGACGGCATTGAGCGCTTTGAGGTGCAGGGGCCGGTCACCAGATACAAGCACTTTAGTCTGCAAGACTATGCAGATGCACTGGACTTTGACACTCTTGCAGGACTGTTCAAGTTCACCGTCGTCCGTGACCCTAGGGAGCGCGCCATTTCGTGGTACTTCGCGCCAATTAGCCCGCATTATTCGTAGCCACCCATTGACACTCCGCCGCCACGAAAGTCATTCCATCTCCGGTTGTGCGGACATGTCGTCGCGCGGCCACTTTCCGGTGGTCGTTGCGGGAGGCTTGGGTCTCGGTTGGAGGTTGACGGAACGGGCGATGGGCGGGGCGGCGGCCCCGCGGTTCAGACGGTCAGGCGCGGCAAACGTCCCAGCATCAGTGTGAAGATGACCTGATCCGGCGTGCTGGTCGGCAGGTGCAGCTTGATCTGCCGCTTCAGGTCCACCACGCGAACGGCGAGCTTGACCAGTCGCAGGCGCAGAGTATCGAACTGCATGACGCGCCACGATGAGCGTCGCGGCATCAGCATGCGCAGGTGCCACATCATCCAATAGGCGCCGGCATGCAGGAACAGCCGCAGCTGGTTGGCGCTCGAGGTGTGGCACGAGGTGCGGTCGGCCGCCAGGTGGGTCTTGAACGACTTGATATGGTTCTCCGCCCGGCCGCGCTGGCAATAAACCTTTTCATAGATGGTGCGAGGCGTACCGGCATCGAGGTTGGTGGCGATGAAGCGCGTGTCCACGCCGTCGGGCCCAGCTTCGATGCGGGCGATGATGCGTTCGACGCGATCCCAACTCGCGGCGCCGTCGTAGAATTCCTTGAACCGCCGGAGCTTGTCGGGACCACCCGCGGCGGCGAAGCGCGCCGCCGTGCTCTGCTCCAGGGTGTCGATATGACGCCGCAACGTCGTCGTCGTGGCGACACCGAGGACGTAATCAACGCGGTTGGCGCGGCAGAAGCGGAGCACTTCGGGCGTGCAATAATGGCTGTCGCCGCGCAGCAGGATCTCGACCCGAGGCCAATGGCCGCGAATGCGCGCGATCAGGCGACGCAGCAGCGTCACGATCTCGCACCCATCCGGACGTCGCGCCGGGCGCAGCACGGCACCCACCAGGCGACCGTCGCCATCGAACACCACGATCGGCTGGAAGCCGTACTCATCGTAGTAGGCGTTGAACAGCCGCAACTGCTGGCCGCCATGAGCCGCATCGAAGGTATCGTCAACGTCCAGCACGATCCGGCGCGGTACGTGGCGGAAGCTGTCGCAGTAGAAATCGACCATGGCGTAGCCCATGCGCAGCAGGGTGCGCTTGTCCGGCAGGTTCTCCAGTCGCGAGATCGTCGGCTGCGAGCACAATGCGCCGTCTTCTGGCAGGCGTCCCATCGCCAGCTTGAACATCGGATCATGCCGCAGCGCATCAGCATCGTTACCGTCTTCGTAGCCCGCGGCGATCATCAGCATGCGGAAGCGGACGATCTCGTCGAGTTGGTGGGTGACCTGTTCCGGCACACGCGGGTCGGCGATGCAGCCCGCCACGCGAGCGGCGATGCCAAGCCGCTGTTCGATCTCCCGCAGTGCCAGAAGACCGCCGTCGGACGACAGCAGGCCACCGTCAAAACGAGCGATGATTGGTTTGCCAGCAACCGGCGACAACCCCGGCAGCGACGTGGCAGATGCAACTTTGGCGCGCATGGTGTTTCAGCTTTCCGATGGGAATCGGTCCGACACCAATTCCTACATCGGATCAACAGGTTGTACCAGACCCTTCAGATGCGCTGCATAATGCGGGCTAGCTTACCTCCTCGTGCGCGGTTGCTACGGGCAGCAGATTGGGGATGCTCCTAGGTTTCGATACGCCTAGTTATTTGCTGGGCTTGTCAGATGTACGGCGGATCGGCTTGAGATCGTGTACGACGAAACGGACGCCCTCGCGATGGATCCGTGCCAAAAAGGCGTTTGCGTCGGCGGCAGGACGCTTCGTGCAGCTTATACGAATCTTTCTTGTGCAGTTGATGATTGTGAGTGCTGATAGGATATGCAGGACAGTGAGAGGCAAATGCGACACGGTGTCGTATTTGGCCGTCATCCGAGCGCACAGCGCCGCACGTGGTGCGGTTCTCGCCGCCATTCCAAAGGCGCGGCGATACGCCTAGCCGCACCCCGCCCGCGTCCCGGTCGTCCTGATTTACATCTTAGACTTAGGCAGACACTGAATTGGTCGAGAGCGAGAGATTTCTGTTGCCTCATGGGGATCGCGACCAAACCCAATGGTCGGTTCGCCTAATCTTTGGCCCGACGCCGTCTGGCAGCTTTCAGACGGTTGATGATCAGCCGGTCGTCGTCGTTTTGGATTCGTGCCCGGTACCGATTTTCTTGTCAGTGGGTGGGTGTCGTTGTCGGATTGCTTGTTCGACCTCGGGCGTACACAGGATGACAGGTTGATGCCGCTTTTCAGTTTTCTTTGAAGGCGATGAAACCTGCTTCGCCACTGCTATATTCCGTTTGTCGCCGCGAGCCTCCTTGCTTTCGCGGATCATCGCACCTACAACGCGGGTTCCCGGACGTTCGCCCGCTTCCAATAGCGCTATGACCTTCTTTCGCGCTCATTCCGACGTTGAGGGCGCCGACAGTGCATGTAGCGCGGATGGTGGCAATTCCGACACGCTGTCGGATTTCGCGGCTAATCGGGCAGCGGCCATGCAGCGCTGCGCCGTTCTTTCGCTCATTCCGAATTCGGCGCGGAGCCACGGGCCAAGTCGGCCATGTCCGAGTATTTTCTTTGCCTTATTGAGGTTCCTACCTATTTCGACCACGCTGTCATACATTTGCGACTTGATGCGCCCAGCGGCCTTCTTTAGAATTTTGATTTTGTCCTCTGATAGCTGCAGCTTGGCGTAGTTGAATGCGACAATCGTCTCGACCTTAGGGGGCGTGTCAGTCATTGGTATGTCCCTGTAGTAGTTGTTGTGCTACTTCGTATTGCCATTGTCGCCAGTGTTTGTTAGCAATGGCCCGAGCCGTTCAGCTGCCCAGCGGTCGAGTTCCTCGCTTGGGTAGAGGGGAAAGCGTCCCGCTCTATGAAAGCGTGGGCCTCCACCGATGGACGCCAACTTGGCTAACGTCGCGGCTGCTATCGGAAGGCCGCAGACCGATGTGAGATATGCAGCAGCCTCCCATCGGCGCATGTTCTTTGGTCTGAGGGGTTGCATTTTAGTGTGCGATTCGAACGATTGCGCTGAGGTTGGCTCATTAATGGCCTACCGGAGGTTCTGATCCAAGCTTAATTTAATGCCTGTCACGCCGCCTTGGCGCTGCAGTCTCACGACCGGTATAACACACTGACCTTCCAGCATAATCCGGCCAGTTCATTCGCACTGGCCAAGCTCTTTCCGATACTGACGTACATATTTCTTACATGCGGATTGACACATTGGCAGCGGGAGTTTACATATTCTGACATATCACGAATTGGAGAGGCCGGATGCCTAAGGGGAGCGGTTCGACTTTGATCAGCAAGTTTGTTGCCGAGGCGCAGGCAGATGGCAGTATCTCGGCCGAGATTTCATTCAGCGAGCCCGGATCAGCGAAATTGAGGGCGATCGGGCCCGATTGGCGGGAGGATCTGCGCAGGGCGATTGTGAAAGGAATTAATGCGCGAACGACGGGCCGGCTCCGTCGGATCGTAGCTTACGTGCCCGAGGAATTGACGAAGCGTTTCGACGACTGCTGCGGCGATCAGCATTCGTCGAGGAGCAGGGTCCTACTCGGTCGAATATCTCGTTACGTAGACGCATCAGGCAAGCAAACCGACCTCGTGTATGGTCAGCGAGCAAGAGTGCCGCTGCCGAAGAAGACCAAGTGCGCCATGACGGCGGTGCAAATTTCTGCGCCGGCTAAGCAGGTCAGGGGTGTGGATGACTTCTGTCGGCGCCATGGTGTCACGAAGGGCGGGTTCATTATGGGTGAGATGATCCGCGTGCTCGCCAAATATTCGCGGAGGCGATCGGCTGATCCCGGTCATCAGGTTTCCGGCGCTGCAGCTGGGTAGAGACTTCAGCGCGGTCGTTTTTTCCCTTGCGCTGACGAACTAGGGCTACTCGATCGGTTGGTTGTGCGTTATCGCTTATCCACAACCGGTTTGTGCGGCACGGACAGAGCCTGTCGCTCGTCCTAATGCTGCCGCACGACCGGGAAACGTCCGGTCGCGGAAGCGCGCAAACTAATTCACCCCCGCACTTCTTCACCCCCCGGACGGGAGGTGTCGCCTGACAGAGCCGGCCCTAGCAAGGCTATGGAGAACTGAGGTCGTGATGGCTGGGGTCGCGATTGCCGGCCACAGGCACTCCACAAGGGGATGCACACTCCCGGAGTAGATCCCCTGGCGCTTCCGAAGTGCTTCCGGCAAACCGCGTACTGTTGTTAGAAATAGGCTAAATCTAGGCTAAGTCATTGAACGGATGGTGGGCGCGACAGGGATTGAATTTGTGACCCCCGCCATGTCGATGCCGCGCTTGAGGTCCATCGGGTTCATGCCCGCGGCTACCGCCTTGGCGCCCTCGCGCACGATCGCCTGGGCGAGCACGGTCGCCGTGGTGGTGCCGTCACCGGCAATATCGCTGGTCTTGGAGGCAACCTCGCGCACCATCTGTGCGCCCATGTTCTCGAACTTGTCGGAAAGCTCGATCTCCTTGGCGACGGTCACGCCGTCCTTAGTGATCCGCGGGGCGCCGAAGCTCTTGTCGAGCACCACGTTGCGGCCCTTCGGGCCCAGCGTGACCTTCACCGCATCGGCCAAAATGTCGACGCCACGCAGCATGCGCTGGCGCGCATCACCACCGAACCGTACATCTTTGGCAGCCATGTGTCAATTCCTTTGTGATTTCAGTCTGGTGATTTTCAGGTTTCGGCAAACGCCGATCAGGCGGCCTTCCGCTTGGCGGCGGGCTGGCCCTCGATGATGCCCATGATGTCGAACTCCTTCATGATCAGGAGTTCCTCGCCGTCGAGCTTCACCTCGGTGCCGGACCATTTGCCGAACAGGATGCGGTCGTTGGCCTTGAAGTCGAGCGGCACCAGCTTGCCGGCTTCGTCGCGGGCGCCGGGACCCACCGCTATGACCTCGCCCTCCATCGGCTTTTCCTTGGCCGTGTCGGGAATGATGATGCCGCCCGCGGTCTTCTCTTCGGCTTCCAGTCGACGGACCACTACCCGGTCATGCAGGGGACGGAACTTCATTCGAAAACCTCCTGAGTTATCTTGGACAATAGTTGGTTGGTGGGGTGTCGGTAACCCCCCTCTCGCGGCCCCAATTTGGGCATTGCGAGTTCTGCTGTTAGCACTCTCCCTCCGAGAGTGCCAGCCCACGCAGGTACAAATCCAAATCGGCCACCAAGGTCGGGCCAGTTCCAGCCGGGATGGGCATCGCACGGGGGACGAATCGGCCGCGTTGGCCTCAAGAACCTCAACTTTGGCACTCCAGACTGCGGCGATGCTCTTCATCATCTCGACTGCCGCTGCCGCCCCCGCCCAGTCACCAAAAGCGATGTCCCTCTTGAAATACTGGCGGGCTGCCGGAAACCGCGGCTATACGCCTCTGGTCCGAAACCCGCCGTGATGACGCGGATCGGCGGTGGCCTGCTGCTTCCGTGGTGCTTCCGGCACATCGATGGTTCAGTACCTGCCGTAATCGGGGCAAAACCCCGGGGTGGCGTTGCATTTTTTGTTTGCCCCGGCTCGGGTGAGTACGATTCGCTCATGACATGCCCCCGCTCGCCGATCCGTCCGGTCTACCACGAGCCAAGCTGGAAGCTCTGGTGGTGGAATTGCTGGGCGAGGTGGCGGATCTGAAGCGGCTCGTGGCGGCGCAGCGCGACGAGATCGCCCGGCTGAAGGGTTTGAAGGGCCGTCCCTCCATCAAGCCGAGCGGCATGGAGAAGGGGAGCGAGCCGAAGCCGGGTGGCAAGCGTTACAGACGTGACCGCCGCGGCAAGGTGACACCGCGGGTCAGGCCTGAGATCGAGGTGCTCCAGGTGGCACATCCGCCGGGTTCGCAGTTCAAAGGCTACGAGCCGTACCAGGTGCAGGACCTGGTGCTCACCGCGCGGGTGGTACGCTATCGTCGCGAGCGCTGGCTGACGCCGGACGGCGAGACGATCGTGGCGCCGCTGCCCGGCGGCATCCGTGGCCATTTTGGCCCTGAATTACGCCGCTTCGTGCTGATGCAGCACCACCAGGGCCAGGTGACAGCCGAGCGTCTGGTAACGCTGCTACAGGCGGTGGGCCTTAGCATTTCAAAGCGGCAGGTTATGCGCCTGCTCATCGATGGGCAGGACGACTTCCTGATGGAGACCCGCGAGGTACTGCGTGCCGGTCTGGAAACGGCCGACTGGATCACGGTGGACGACACCGGTGCGCGCCATCGCGGCGCCAACGGCGTCTGCACGCAGATCGGCAACGACAACTTCGCGTGGTTCGGCACGACGGGTAGCAAGAGTCGCTTGAACTTCCTCGGCCTGCTACGTGCCGGCCACACCGACTACGTGATCAACGACGCCGCCTTGGACTACATGCGCGACCATGCCCTGGCCGGAGCGCTCGTCCAGCGGCTGGCCACGCATGAGCAGCGCCAGTTTGCCGATGACAGAGCCTGGTTGGATCATCTTGAACAGCTCGGTTTGGCCGGTTTGCAGGTGACGCCCGACCCGGTGCGCGTCGCCACCGAGGGAGCGCTGTGGGGTGCGGTGAGCGCACACGGGTTCCTGTGCGACACGGTGGTGGTCAGTGACGACGCCGGGCAGTTCAACATCGGTCAGCATGCCCTGTGTTGGATCCATGCCGAGAGGCTGGTGCACAAGCTCGACACATTCACCGACGACCAACGCGCCGTCCAGCAACGCGTCCGCTCGCTCATATGGCAGATCTATGCCGATCTGAAAGACTACCGCATCAGCCCGACACCATGCCGGCGTGACCAGCTCCGTGCGCGGTTCGACTACATCTTTTGCCAACGCACCGGCTTCGTCAGTCTTGATCGCCTGCTGCGGCGGCTGCACGCCAACAAGGCCGAACTGCTTACCGTGCTCGACCACCCAGAAATCCCATTGCATACGAATGGTTCGGAAAACGACATCCGCTGCCAGGTCACCAAGCGCAAGGTCAGTGGTGGCACCCGCAGCGATGTTGGCCGCGATTGCCGCGATGCCTTCCTCGGCTTGGCCAAAACTTGCGCCAAGTTGCGGATTGCATTCTGGGATTATCTCGGCAGCCGCCTCGCAATCCCCGATCAGCCGATCGTCCCGAGCTTGGCAGACCTTATCCGCATCCGCTGCCAGCCGGCGTAATCGCCCGGGGTTTTGCCCGTGTTACTACCTGCCGGGCTAAGTGCTTGAAAAGATGGTGGGTGCGACAGGGATTGAACCTGTGACCCCCGCCGTGTGAAGACGGTGCTCTGCCGCTGAGCTACGCACCCATCGGGCGCCGAGATAGGCGGCCTCGCTTCGGGGTGTCAAGCTGCGCTGTGCAGCGTGTCAGGCGAGGCGGTAAGGGGAGGGTGCCGGCACGAAGTCAAGCTCGGTGAACGTGCCGGCGCCTTGCCTGCCTGGTGCGCGGCGCGCAGCCTGGGTCCCCTCCCCGCAGCCCGGATGCTGTTGCTGCCCTCCTCTCCGCCGAGGCCACTGGCGTCCACCATCGGTCGAAAGGCCGCCGCGATCCACTACGCGCACCGTCTGGCAGGCCAGAGTCACCGACCAATGCCGAGACGGTCAAGGCCGTCATGCGTGGTATCCGCCGCACCATTGGCGCCGCGCGCGTGCAGAAGGCGCCTGCCACCGCCGACAGGCTCGCCGCCATGCTCGCACTCATCCCGGCCGATACCGCCACCGGCAAGCGCGACCGCGCTTTGTTGCTGTGTTCCGTCGGAGCGAGCTGGTGGCGCTGGAGGTTGCCGACCTGATCGAAGCACCGGACGGTTTCCGCGTCCTGATCCGCCATAGCAAAACCGACCAGGAGGGACAGGGGCAGGAAATCGCCATCCCAGCCGGCGGCAAGCTCCGCGCCGTTGAGGCCGTGCGGGATTGGCTGGAAGCCGCAGGGATCACCAGCGGTCTCGTGTTTCGTCCCATCGCCAGGGGCGGCCGCATGCTGACCGAGGCCCTGTCAGATCGCAGTGTGGCCAGCATCGTGAAGGACTATGCCGAGCGCGCTGGCCTCGATCCGGCCGAGTTCAGCTGCCACTCGCTGCGCAGCGGCTTCCCGACCAGCGCGGCTGAGCATTGCTGGGCCACGCATCCCCTCCAGCCCCCCCGCAAGGGGAGGGGGTATTCCGCTCCGGCCTGCTCTTTCGTTGCTTACGGGAT
>CAWCDM010000086.1:0-73832 GCA_963794185.1 uncultured Alphaproteobacteria bacterium
ATCTGTGTTATTCTTGCTGGCTTCCTTCTGCTGGCCTGGGCGGATGACACCGCACCCACGCGAATCCCCCGAGCGTTGCAGTCAGTGCGCCGGCACGATGACCGTCGGTGCCTCCTCAACCGACAGATCGCTCGCCGCCGCCCCAAGTCCGCCCAGCCTCTGCACCAGCTTCACCGCGACCGTGTTGCCAAAGACGTTCACCGCGGTGCGGCCCATATCCATGAACGCGTCGACGCCGGCGATGATCGCGATCGCCTCCACCGGCAGGCCGATCGCGGTCAGCACCGTGGCCAGCGCGACCAGACCGCCGGAGGGAACGTTGGCGATGCCCTTGCTGGCAATCATCGCAGTCACCAGAATCGTCAGTTCTGCGGCCCAGGTAAGCTCGACATGGTAGGCCTCCGCGAGGAAGGTCACCGCCAGCGTGACATAGAGCGTGCTGCCGTCGAGGTTGAAGCTGTAGCCGAGCGGCAGGACCAGCGCGACCACCTTGTTGGGAACGCCCATCCGCTCCAGCGTTTCCATGTGCACCGGCAGCGTCACCTCGGAGGATCGGGTGGTGAATGCCAGCAGCACGGGCTCCAGCACGCGCCGCGTTATCACGAACGGGTTTTCCCGCAGCAGCGCCAGGACCAGCCAGCACGCCAGCACCATGAGCAGCAGACCGAGATACATCAGTCCGATCAGCCGGGCGAGGGCGGCGATGGTCGCCAGTCCCTGGGTGGCGAACAGCCAGGCCATGATGGCGAAGATGGCCAGCGGCGAGAGCGCGATGATCCAGCCGGTGACGCGGAACATGGTCGCCAGGACCGCCTCCAGCAGCATGACGACCGGCCGCGCCGTGGCCTGGCCGATGCGTGCAAGGCCGAGACCGAACAGGACCGCGAAAACCAGGGTTGGCAATACGCGCTGTGCCGCCATGGCGGCCACGATGTTGGTGGGTATCAGGTCGAGCAGGTATTTCGTCCAGTCGACGGACAGGGCCAGGTTGGGCGGCACGTTGCCGGTGGCAACCAGATTGGCGCCGGCGCCCGGATGGAACAGGCCGTTCAGCCCAAGTGCCACCAGCACGGCGAACAGCGTTGCGACGTAGAACCAGACGAACGCAACCACGGCAACGCGGCCGAGCTGGCGTGCGTTCTCGCCCATGCGATAGACGCCGAGCGTCACCGCCGCGAAGATCAGCGGGATGACGATCATCTGGATCGCCTGGATGAATGCGGTGCCGATCGGCTGCAGTGATTTGCCCACCGACGGCCACTCGATGCCGACAACCAGTCCCAGCGCCAGTCCGGCCAGCATCTGGATCGGCAGGGTTGAGCGACGCCTCGCCGGCGTCGCGTTGGTATCGTGGTTCACGATGGCTCTCCGCATCAGGTCGAGGGGCTTTCGGCAACGGCGCAGTGCGGGTCGTCACTGCGGGAGGGAGGCCAGTGCAGACTGGCCGCTATTCTGCTCCGGCCTGGCACGTCACGCGCCGGGCGCCACCGGTACCAGGCTATGCCGGTGGCCATAGCCGAAGTAGATCGCAAGCCCGATGGCCAGCCAGACAATCAGTCGCAACCACGTGGCCAGCGGCAGGCCAAGCATCAGCAGCAGACAGAATGCGATGCCGAGCACGGGCACCCACGGCACGCTGGGCGTGCGGAATGGACGTATCTCCTCCGGTGCGCTGCGACGGAGATGCATCACCGCGATGCAAACCAGCAGGAACGCGAACAAGGTCCCGATGCTGACCATTTCGCCCAGCAGCTCGATCGGAAAGCACGCCCCGACCAATGCCACCACGGCACCGATCAGCGCCTGGCTGATGAACGGCGTCCGGAACCGCGGATGCAACTGGCCGAACAGAGCCGGCAGCAGACGGTCTGACGCCATTGAAAACAAGATGCGCGCCTGGCCGAAGAGCAGGACGAAGATCACCGTCGTGAGCCCGGCCAGTGCTGCGAATTTCACCAGAACGGACAGCCATCCGATCCCGGTCGCGTCCATCGCCACCGCCACCGGATCGGCGACACCCAGGCTCTGGTAGGGCACCATGCCGGTCATCACCAGCGCCATGAGGATGTAAAGGATCGTGCAGATGATCAGCGAGCCGAGGATGCCGACCGGCATGTCCTGCTGCGGTCGTCGCGCTTCCTGTGCGGCGGTGGAGACGGCGTCGAACCCGATATAGGCAAAGAACACCACCGCCGAGCCGCGCAGAATGCCGCTCCAGCCGAATGCGCCGAACGTGCCGGTGTTCTCCGGAATGAAGGGCGACCAGTGGGTCGGGTTCACATAGAACGCGCCGACGACGATGACCACGCCGACGACGAACAGTTTGAACGCCACCATGACATTGTTGACCAGCGCCGATTCCCTGGTGCCGAGCATGAGCAGACCGGTGAGCACCAGAACGATCAGCACGGCCGGTAGATTGACGATGGCGGTTGCCGTTGTGCCATCGGCCAGCTTCACCACCTCGCCGGTCGCCTGTGCCCATTGTGGCGGGAAGTGGATGCCGAAACTGCCGAGCAGACTGACGCCGTAGCCGGACCAGCCGACAGCGACGGTCGCGGCACCCATCCCGTATTCAAGGATCAGGTCCCAGCCGATGATCCAGGCAAAGATCTCACCAACGGTCGCATAGGCATAAGTATAGGCGCTGCCCGCTACCGGGATCATGGCTGCCAGCTCGGCATAGCAGAGGCCGACGAAGGCGCATGCAACACCCGCCAGGACGAACGACAGGGAGACCGCGGGCCCCGCGTAGATGGCCGCCGCCTTGCCGGTCAGCACGAAGATGCCGGCGCCGATGATGCAGCCGATGCCCAGGCCGACGAGCGAGAACGGGCCGAGCGTCTTTGCCAGACCTCCGCTGCGACCTTCCGCGCTGGCGGCAATGACTGCAAGAGATTTCCGGCCGGTATACTGTGCAATCGACACGCGCCTTGCCTCTTTGCCTGAGGATGCCAGATTTTGACAGTGGGCCGAACCTGAAACGGATGCAAACGAGAAAATAATTGCCGGGCGCTAATTATTGTTAACTGCTGCAACCAATGTCAGTGAATAACAGGATAATAACGTCCTTATAACGCAATGCATGGATCGTGCCGGGATGCGGCGGCTCCAGTGCGTCCAGCCGACGCGACAATCGGTCACGGTGCAGGCACGGGTGGTGGTTGAGGGCGATGGGCGGCGCAGGAGCGGAATCGACAGACTGTCTATTCAGCCGCGGAGAACAGCGGAGAACCGCTGGGGGCCGCGGAGACGGTTTCAGTTCGAGTTGCGCTCAAAGTGCATCGCAAGTCTCTCTCCGCGTCTCTCAGTGGTCCTCCACTGTTCTCCGCGAAAGACACAAAACCGCCGCCACCAGCGCAAGCGACGCCGGATTGTCGCGATGCGTAGTAACGAGAATGCCGGTATCGAGGGCGATCACGCGTGGCAATTCAGCTACGTCAGTTCGCGGAGCCTGGCCTCACGAGACTTCGCGGAATACTGTTGGGGTGGACGGCCCCGACGGCATCGATGTGCCAGAATGAGGTCGTGTGAATGATCTCAGACAAGGGAGACCGTCCGTGGACCAGGTTAGCCGAATTGGGATGGATACGTCGAAGCACATTTTCCAGCTGCACGGGGTGAGTGCTGACGAAGTGCCGGTTCTGCGTAAGAAACTCCGGCGCAAGGATATGGTGACGTTCTTCGCGAAGCTCGCACCGACGGTGATCGCGATCGAAGCCTGTGGCGCGAGCCATCATTGGGCACGCCTGCTGCAATCGCTCGGGCATTCGGTGAAGTTGATCGCGCCTCAGCTGGTCAAGCCGTATGTCAAGCGCGGCAAGAACGATGCGGCCGATGCGGAAGCGCTTTGCGAGGCAATGAGCCGGCCAACCATGCGCTTCGTTCCTGTGAAGACGGCTGAGCAGCAAGCGGGCTTGATGATGGTCGGGGTGCGCGACCGGCTGATCCGCAATCGCACGCAGCTGGCCAACGCCATCCGTGGCCATGCCGCCGAGTTCGGCCTGACCGCCGCCAAGGGAATGGCTCACCTGGTTCCGCTGCTCGATCGCATTGAGGCCGATGAAAGTCTGCCAGCGCTGGCTCGAGAGCTCTTTGCCATCCAGGCCAAGGAATATACGCAGCTACAGACGCAAATCGACGAGATCGGCACCAAGCTTATGGCTTGGCATCGGGCCGATGAATGCAGCCAGCGTCTCGTCAAGATCCCTGGCGTCGGCCCCATCGGCGCGGCACTGCTGAGAATGAAGACCCCGGAACCCGAGCTGTTCCGATCGGGCCGTCAGTTCGCGGCCTGGATCGGCTTGACGCCGAAAGATCATTCGACCGCAGGCAAGGTCCGCCTTGGCGTTATCACGCGAGCCGGCGACGAGGCATTGCGCAGCGTGATGGTGGTCGGGGCTACCGCCGTGATCCAGCATGTTCGACGTGGTGGAAGAGCGCCGCACTGGCTTGCCGAGCTTCTCAAGCGCAAGTCGCCAAAGTTGGCTGCTGTAGCGCTGGCCAACAAGACAGCACGCATCGCGTGGAAGATGATGGTAACTGGGGAGACTTACACCGCGAAATCTGTGGCCGGTAGCTCGGCAGGCGCAGCCAGCCACGCCTGACCTGCGGTCATTGGAACGGGGGCGGCTTCCATTGTATTTCGTGACGTAACGCTATGCAAATTCGCTACCCGGCCCGCGACCTTCAACCTCCGGCAAACAGCGGACTTACGAAATTGCGCCTGCCAACCTCAGCGGGCGCAGTTCAGAGATCAGCCAGACACGGGGAGCAAATCAACTGCAACCGTGCTGAGCCGATGCCAGAACTTGCAAGATAATGAGCAGATGGTGCGATCAATCGATCCACGACGCGGGACACTCCGATGTAGCCAGTGGCTCTCTATGAGGCCGCTTTACTGTTTGGAACTCTCGTCGCGGAAACCATCTTGGCCAGCGTTCAGGCGCGAGCGCACAAACAGGCCGGACATATGGACGCAAGCGATCTGATCAAAGCACTGCAAAAACACCTTGCAAGGAGGGGGCCGTCCACATATGGCTGCAGGCCCTTGCCCAGTGCGCACGATATCCCCAGCGCGCAGTCCGCACTTTCACGGCCCCCTGCGCCGCATCCCCCCACGCCCGCGCCGCTTGCTCGGATCATACCCGCCGCCACCAGGCCCCATCGGCTCCGGCGTGCGGTCGCGCTTGCCGCGCGGTGTGACGGCGGGCCGCAGCGATGAACTCGGCGCCGGCGGCGGTTCCAGGCCGAGGTCCAGCGCCTCCAGCCGGCGGATTTCGTCGCGCAGGCGCGCGGCCTCCTCGAACTCCAGATCCGCCGCGGCGCCCCGCATGCGCTTCTCCAATTCGGCGATCGCCGCCTTCAGGTCCTTGCCGACAAAATCGGAAATGCCCGCGTCCTTCACCGGGGCAACCGTCACGTAGTCCTGCTCGAACACGCTCTCCAGCACCTTGCCGATCTGCCGCTTGATCGAGACCGGCGTGATGCCATGCGCCTCGTTCCACGCACGCTGCTTGTTGCGGCGGCGATCGGTCTCCTCGATCGCGTGGCGCAGGCTGTTGGTCATCGTGTCGGCATACAGGATCACGCGGCCGTCGATGTTGCGCGCCGCCCGGCCGATCGTCTGGATCAGCGAGGTCTGCGACCGCAGGAAGCCCTCCTTGTCGGCATCCAGGATCGCCACCAGCGCGCATTCGGGGATATCCAGACCCTCGCGCAGCAGGTTGATCCCCACCAGCACATCGAACACGCCCAGCCTCAGATCGCGGATGATTTCTATCCGTTCCAGCGTGTCGATGTCGGAGTGCAGATAGCGCACCTTGACGCCGTGCTCGGTCAGGTAGTCGGTAAGGTCCTCGGCCATGCGCTTGGTCAGCGTGGTGACCAGCACGCGCGCACCCTGCGCCGCCATCGCGCGGCATTCGGCGAGCAGGTCGTCCACCTGGTGCTCCACCGGACGTATCTCGGTCACCGGATCGATCAGCCCGGTCGGACGGATCACCTGCTCGGTGAACACGCCGGCGGTGCGTTCCATCTCCCACGGTCCCGGCGTCGCCGAGACGAACACAGTCTGCGGCCGATAGCTCTCCCACTCCTCGAACTTCAGCGGCCGGTTGTCGACGCAGGACGGCAGCCGGAAACCGAACTCCGCCAGCACCGACTTGCGGTTGAAGTCGCCGCGATACATGCCGCCGAGCTGAGGCACCGTCACGTGGCTTTCATCGACGATCAGCAGCGCGTTCTCCGGCAGGTATTCGAACAGCGTCGGCGGCGGCTCGCCCGGATTGCGGCCGGTAAGATAGCGGGAATAGTTCTCGATCCCTTTGCACGAGCCGGTGGTTTCCATCATCTCGATGTCGAACGTCGTGCGCTGCTGCAGCCGTTCCACCTCGAGCAGTTTTCCTTCCGCCGAGAGTTCCTCCAGCCGTTGCTTCAATTCAACCTTGATGTCGCGGATCGCCTGGGTCAGCGTCGGCCGCGGCGTGACGTAGTGGCTGTTGGCGTAGACGGTGATCTCGTTCAACGCCGCGGCTTTTTCCCCCGTCAGCGGGTCGAACTCATAAATCGCCTCCACCTCGTCGCCGAACAGCGTGACCCGCCAGGCGCGGTCCTCGTAATGGCTCGGGTAGATATCCACGGTCTCGCCGCGCATGCGGAACGTGCCACGCTGGAAGGCGGAATCGTTGCGGCGGTACTGCAGATCGACCAGTCCCTTGGCCAGCGCGTCGCGGTCGATCCGCCCGCCGGTCTCCAGCTTCACCACCATCCGCGCATAGGTCTCGACCGAGCCGATGCCGTAGATGCAGGACACCGATGCGACGACCACCACGTCGTTCCGTTCTAGCAGCGATTGCGTCGCGGCGTGGCGCATGCGGTCGATCTGCTCGTTGATCTGCGCGTCCTTCTCGATGTAGGTGTCGGTGCGCGGGACGTAGGCCTCCGGCTGGTAGTAGTCGTAGTACGAAACGAAATACTCCACGGCGTTGTCGGGGAAGAAGCTCTTCATCTCGCCGTAGAGCTGCGCCGCCAGCGTCTTGTTCGGCGCCAGGATCAAGGTGGGCTTCTGGACCGCCTCGATCACCTTCGCCATGGTGAAGGTCTTGCCCGAGCCGGTGACGCCGAGCAGCACCTGGTCGCGGTCCTCGGCGCGCACGCCGGCGGTGAGCTCGGCGATGGCGGTCGGCTGGTCGCCGTTCGGCTCATATTCGGACACCACCTTGAACCGGCGGGTCAGCGGCTTGGCCGCCTGTTTCTCTGGGATGAACAGCACGCGAGGCGAGGGGCGTAGCAGCGTCTGGGACATGCGTTGGATTCCTTCGGGGGATTCCTTGCCCCCGATTATGGCGCAGGAGCAGCCATGCGTCAGGATGGGATGCAACCGGCGGCGAATCCAGTGCACGGCATCCGGCGAGCGGAATTTTCGTTCTCGATGCGGAGCGTCCAATGTGCTGGGTCGCAGCCGGAACGCGACAGCCCGGGCGGACTACCGGATTCGCTCAAGGGCTTACGGCGCCCACCGGAAAGCACCATATGGTTACCGGAGCTTTACCTCGTCGTGATCAAATTGCTGTCCCGTCATAACTCCGCCGTGATCGGCGTGCATACTCAATGACTTCTGGAGTATTTTGACATGCAATTCATTCGATCGTTGTCGCGGCACATCCTGGGGGCCGCTGCCATCGCATTCCTCGGCCTTGTCATTTCGACCGCGGCCGCACGCGCTGATTGGCACGGTGGCGGCGGTGGCGGGCATGGCGGCGGAGCTTGGCACGGCGGTGGCGGTGCCTGGCATGGTGGTGGCGGAGCCTGGAATG
Source organism: uncultured Alphaproteobacteria bacterium (assembly GCA_963794185.1). GTDB lineage: Bacteria > Pseudomonadota > Alphaproteobacteria > Acetobacterales > Acetobacteraceae > JAMXLO01. The sequence goes on from CAWCDM010000086.1 coordinate 7,818, forward strand.
GCGGTGGCTGGCATGGCGGAGCGGGCTGGCACGGCGGTGGCTGGGGTTGGCACGGTGGGACCTGGGGCTGCTGTTGGCGCGGCGGGGTATTCATCGGTCTGCCGCCGATCTTCGTGCCGCCGCCCATCTACTATCCGCCGCCATACTATCCGCCGCCGCCATACTACCCGCCGCCCTACGGATATGCGGCGCCCGGCTACTGAACGCGGTTGTTGCGTTGACATACGGCGCCCGCCCGCTATAACGCCGGCTCTCCGGCCGTAGGGGTTCCCGACGGCCCGCGATGGCGTGGGAATTCGTGTGATGTTCGCAGTGATCCGCACCGGCGGGAAGCAATACCGGGTAACGCCGAACGCGGTGCTGAAGGTCGAGAAACTGGAAGCCGAGGCCGGCGCCACCGTCACCTTCACCGATGTCCTGGCAGTGGGCAACGAGGGAAGCCTGACGCTCGGCGCCCCGACCGTTGCCGGCGCCTCGGTCACGGCGACGGTGATCGCGCAGGACCGGTTGGACAAGATCATCATCTTCAAGAAGCGCCGCCGGCAGAACAGTCGCCGCCGCAACGGCCATCGCCAGCACGTCACCGTGCTGCGCATCGCCGGCTTCGAGAAGGATGGTCAGGCGCTCGTGGCTGCGGCGTCCGAGCCGTCGGGAACCGCACTCGAGGCGGCGGAAGGCACCGGCGTCGTATACGGCGAGACGCCGGCCGTCCTTCCCGAGCACCATCACGCGGCGCCGTCCGCCGACGTGGCGCCGCCAGCTGAACACCATCCCCGTCATCCGCCGATGCACGTCACCGAGCCCGACGCGCCGGCGGGCCTGGAGGCAGCGGAAGGCGAGGGCATCGTCGAAGGCTACACGCCCGAGAACCTGGCCTCACCCGACGCCGAGCGGAAGGAGTAAGCACGGATGGCTCACAAAAAGGCAGGCGGCTCCTCGCGCAACGGCCGCGATACGGAAGGCCGCCGCCTCGGCATCAAGAAGTTCGGCGGCGAGGCGGTCATCGCCGGCAACATCATCCTTCGCCAGCGCGGCACGAAGTGGAAGCCGGGCACCAACGTCGGCCTCGGGCGCGATCACACGATCTTCGCCCTGGTGGATGGCAAGGTCGAGTTCAAGCGCCGGTCCAACGATCGGGTGCATGTGTCCGTCGCACCGCTGCCGGCCGCCGCCGAGTAAGGCGCCGGGACCCTTTGCCGTTTCGAACGGGGGTCGGCGCCAGCCGGCCCCCGTTTTCGTTGGAAGCCGTCTTTAACCGGATACGGGCGATGAAGTTTCTCGACCAGGCCAAGATCCATCTGAGCTCCGGCGACGGGGGCAACGGCGTGTGTGCATTCCGCCGGGAGAAATTCATTGAGTTCGGCGGGCCAGACGGCGGCAATGGCGGCAAGGGCGGCGACATCGTCTTCGAGGCCGTGGCCAACCTGAACACGCTGATCGACTTCCGCTACACGCAGCATTTCCGCGCCAAGAAGGGCGGCAACGGCGAGGGCGCAGACCGCACCGGCGCCGGCGCACCGGACGTGGTGATCAAGGTGCCCGTGGGCACGCAGATCATGGCCGAGGACCGTGCCACGTTGCTTGCCGATATGGATGTGCCCGGGCGGCGCGTGGTGATGTTGCGCGGCGGCGACGGCGGGTTCGGCAACGCGCACTACAAGTCCTCGACCAACCGTGCGCCGCGCCGGGCGGACAAGGGCTGGCCGGGCGAGGAACGCTGGGTGTGGCTGCGGCTGAAGCTGATCGCCGATGCCGGGCTGGTCGGGTTGCCGAACGCCGGCAAGTCGACCTTGCTCGCCGCGGCATCGGCCGCGAAGCCGAAGATCGCCGACTATCCGTTCACCACGCTGTATCCGCAGTTGGGGGTGGTGCGGCTGTCGGCGGGGGAAGAATTCGTGCTGGCCGACATCCCCGGCCTGATCGAGGGCGCGCATGACGGCGCCGGCCTGGGCGACCGGTTCCTCGGTCATGTCGAGCGCTGTGCGGTGCTGCTGCATCTGGTGGACGGCGCCGCCGGCGATGTCGTGCAGGCGTGGCGCACGGTGCGCGAGGAATTGTCCGCTTACGGCGGTGGGCTGGCGGACAAGCCGGAACTGATCGGGCTCAACAAGGCGGATGCGATGACGCCGCGCGAGGCGGCGGCAAGGAAGGCGGCGTTGGCGAAGGCGTCCGGCCAGCCGGTGATGCTGCTGTCCGGCGTGACCGGCCAGGGTGTGCCCGAGGTGCTGCGGGCACTGCAGGGAATGATCAATGCCGCAAGGCAGGAGAAGGCCGCGTGAGCCGCCCCGAGCACACCTCTCCCGCTGCGCGGGAGAGGTCGGAGAGCGTAGCGCGACGGGAGAGGGTGCCGCCCGTTGCCCCACCCTCTCCTCGCGTAGCGGGAGAGGTGTACGTGGGCCGCACTGACTTTTCCGCGCCATGACGCCATCCCTGTCCTCCGCCCAGCGCATCGTGGTGAAGATCGGCAGCGCGCTGGTGGTGGATCACGACGAGGCCGCGCCTCGCACCGGATGGCTCGACGGCGTGGCGGCGGACATCGCCGCCCTGCGTGCGCGCAATGTGGACGTGATCGTGGTCTCCTCCGGCGCCATCGCCCTGGCGCGGCGATCGCTCGGGCTGCACCAGCGGCGGCTCCGGCTGGAGGAGCAACAGGCCGCCGCCGCAGTGGGGCAGATCCGCCTGGCGCAAGCCTGGAGCCAGGCCCTCTCGGCTCAAGGCCTGACCGCTGCGCAGTTGCTGCTTACGCTCGACGACACCGAGGACCGCCGCCGCTACCTCAACGCGCGCGCCACGCTCAACACGCTGCTCGGCCTTGGCTGCATTCCGGTGATCAACGAGAACGACACTGTGGCGACCGCCGAGATTCGCTTCGGCGACAACGACCGTCTCGCCGCGCGCGTGGCCGAGATGACGCAGGCCGACCAGCTTCTGCTGCTGTCCGATATCGACGGGCTCTACGCCGCCGATCCGCGACGTGATCCCGCCGCGGCGCACATTCCGATCGTGCCGGCCATCACCCCGGAGATCGAGGCGATGGGTGGCGACCCGCCGCCCGGTTACTCCTCCGGCGGAATGCGCACCAAGCTGGCGGCGGCACGCATCGCCACGCAGGCGGGCTGTGCGATGGCGATCGCCTATGGCCATACCGACCATCCGCTCGCGGCATTGGAGAACGGCGCACGCTGCACCTGGTTCCTTGCCGCGCCCGAAGGTCGTTCTGCGCGCAAGCGCTGGATCGCCGGCGCGCTGGCTCCTCTTGGAACGTTGGTGGTGGATGCCGGTGCCGCGCGCGCACTCGCCGCCGGCCGCTCCCTGCTGCCTGCCGGCGTGCGCAGCGTTGAAGGCACGTTCGAGCGCGGCGATCCGGTGGTGGTGCGCGGGCCGAGCGGTCAGGCATTGGCACGCGGTCTGTCCGCCTATGCCAGCGTCGATGCGGAACGCATCGCCGGACATCGCTCGGACAGGATCGAGACCATATTGGGTTGGCGCGGGCGCGACGAGATCATCCATCGCGACGACCTGGTCTTGCTGTGATCTGTGTTGCGACGAGAGCGCTACCAATTGCAAGCCGCCAGCTTCATCTGTCTTGCTCGAAGCCGCATTGCAAAGGCAGACTGAGACGAGAGGAACGCCACGGATGCACATCGAGACCGACGCAACCCAGCATCTGCAACGCGCCGCCGACGCAGCGCGCGCGGCATCGCATGTCCTGGCGCGCCTGTCCGACGCAGAGCGCAACGCCGCATTGGGCGCGATGGCAGCGGCACTGCGATCGCACTCGGCGGAGATACTTGCCGCCAACGCCAGCGACCTCGCCGCCTGCTCCGGCACCGCTGCGTTCCGCGATCGGCTCGCGCTGACCGCCGCACGCGTCGAAGCCATGGCCAAAGGCCTGGAGGACATCGGGAAATTGCCCGATCCGCTCAGGCGCACGCTGGCAGACTGGACGCGGCCCAACGGTTTGCGCATTCAGCGCATCGCCACGCCGATCGGCGTGATCGGCATGATCTACGAAAGCCGGCCCAATGTCGGCGCCGATGCCGCGGGCATCTGTCTGAAATCGGGCAACGCCGTGATCCTGCGCGGCGGTTCGGAAAGCCTGCACAGCGCAAAGGCGATCAATGCCGCGTTGGTGACGGGGCTGCGCGCGGCGGGGCTGCCGGAAGCCTGCGTGCAGGTCGCACCCGATGCCGATCGCGCCTATGTCGCGGCGATGCTGGCGGCGGCCGGACTGCTCGACCTGATCGTGCCGCGCGGGGGAAAATCGCTGGTGGAACGGGTGCAGCGCGAGGCACGCGTGCCGGTGCTGGCGCATGCCGAAGGGCTCTGCCACACCTATGTGCACGCGTCCGCCGACCATGCGATGGCGCGTCGCATCGTGGCGAATGCCAAGATGCGACGCACCGGCATCTGTGGCGCCACCGAAACCCTGCTGATCGACCGCGCCATCGCGCCCGCATTGCTGCCGACCATCGTCGCCGACCTGCGGGCGCTGGGCTGCGACTTCCGCGCCGATGCGGCGGTGCGCGACATCGTGCCCGACCTCGCCGCCGCGAACGAAGCGGATTTCGACACCGAATGGTTGGACGCGATTTTGTCGGTCGCGGTGGTGGATGGCGTCGATGCCGCTTTGGCGCACATCGCGCGCCATGGCTCCGAACACACCGATGCCATCGTCGCCGAGGATGCTACGGCGGCAGAACGCTTTTTGAATGGCGTGGACAGCGCGGTGGCATTGTGGAACGCCTCGACGCAATTCTGCGACGGGGGAGAATTCGGCTTCGGCGCGGAGATCGGCATCGCCACCGGACGCATTCATGCCCGCGGCCCGGTAGGTCCCGAGCAGCTCACGACCTATCGCTACCTGGTGACAGGTACCGGGCAGGTGCGTCCCTGAACGCGCCGTCGTGGCATGAGCCCATCCCACGGTTTGGCGACCGGCGGCGCATGCGCATCGGCCTATTGGGCGGTTCGTTCAATCCGGCGCATGCCGGTCATCGCCACGTCATCGATCTCGCGCGACGTCGCCTGCGGCTCGATCAGGTGTGGCTGCTGGTTTCGCCAGGCAATCCGCTGAAGCCGCGACACGGAATGGCGCCGCTCGGCGAGCGTGTGGCATCCGCGCGCGCCATCGCGGACGGACGACGCATTGTGGCGAGTGCAATCGAACTCGCATTCGGCACGCGCTACACTGTCTATACGCTGCGTCGCCTGCTGCGGCAGTTTCCGCGGGCGCGCTTTGTTTGGCTGATGGGGGCCGACATTTTGGAAGAATTGCCGCGCTGGCGCCGCTGGCTGGAGATCGTGCGCCGGATTCCCTTCGCTGTTCTGCCGCGCCCCGGCTACAATCATCCCGCACTGGCCGGCCGCGCGGCGCGACGGCTCGCCCGTGCAAGACGGCCAATGCGATCGGCTGCGGTGTTGTCCGAACTTGAAGCGCCCGCCTGGGTCTTTTTGTGCGTCCCGCAGCATGCCGCTTCGGCCAGTGCAATCCGCGCCAGCAGAGGAGCAGAGTCATAGCCAAGCCGCCGAAACCGTTCTCGCCCGCGCGGCATCGCGCCGCTCCGCGCAAGAAGATCGCCAAGCCGACGCTGCCTGAGGCTGGCAAGACGCCCGGCACGCCACGCAAGAAGACGATCGCCGCCGGTCCACGCCTTGCCGCACCGCGCCGGGCACGCAAAGCCGAGCCGTCCGCGCTGCAGCGGCTGCAGTTGGTGATCGTCGGCAGCCTGGAGGACGACAAGGCGGAGAACGTCGTGACGCTGGATCTTGAGGGCAAGGCGTCGTTCTGTGACCGCATGGTGATTGCAACCGGCCTGGCCGACCGGCAGATCACCGCCATGGCGGAGCACTTGTCGGAGAAGCTGCACAAGGCGGGTTTAAAGCGTGTGCAGGTGGAAGGTTCCAACGGCGCCGACTGGGTGCTGATCGATGCCGGCGACATCGTCGTGCACCTGTTCAAGCCCGAGGCACGGGCGATGTACGCGCTGGAGAAGATGTGGGGATCCGAACTCGACGAGGCGGGATAGGCTCACACGAGTTCGGCTTGTGCAATCAACCGCGTGGCCGTTGTGAGCGCGGCTGCAACGGACAGATCCTGCATGCGTTCGCTCTTTGACAATACTGCGGTGGCACGCGGCCCGGCCGGCGCATATTCCTGCGCCGGCGTGGGACCGAACAGACCAAGCGTCGGCGCGCCGGCAGCGGCGGCGAGATGCATCAGACCGGAATCGTTGCCGACGAACAGGGCGCATCGTGCGAGGCATGCTGCCGCCTCCGGCAGCGTAAGCTTGCCGACGAGATCGATTGCGTCGTGCAGGGCAGTGAGGAGGGGGGCGGCCATCGCGCGTTCCGCTTCGCCGGGGCCGGCGAAGACGACGGGAACGGCACCCGGCAGCGCATCGGCAACCAGTGCATTGAACAGCGCGGCGATAGCGGTCGGCGGGCCAGATCTTCGGCGCCCAGTTGGCGGTCGGGCCGAGGCCGATCAACGGGCGGCCCGCCGGCAGCAAGGCTGTCGCGCGGGCATGATCCGCGGGAGCTGTCCACATCACCGGCAACGGCGGCGGATCGAGATCCAGGACCGCGCCGAGCTGGGCGATCTTGTGGCCGGAGCGACGTCGCATCACCGCGCGCCGGCGCGCCGGCACCATCCAGGCAAGCGCGGAGCCGCGGATATCCACCACAAGGTCCCAGAATGTGGTGGCAGCGCAGGCCCAGAGCGGCAGCCAGTGCAGGCTGTAGGGGCGCTTGTCGAGCACGATGGTGCGTTCGTGGTTCGGCATGCGCGCGAACACGCCCTCCGCCACGGGGCCGCACGCGACGGTGATGCGGGCCTGCGGATACGTGCGGATCAGGTGGTCCAGCAGGCCCGTGGACAGCACTGCATCGCCAAGCCGATTGGAGGAGACGAACAGGATTCGCATTGGGTCCCGCTTAGCACGGTTTGACGATGCCGCGGAGGTTGGGCAGCGTCCGATGCAATCTTGAGGAGTTCTTCGATGCCCGCATCATTGCCCGCCATCAGCCTGGTTGCCGTTCCTGGCCGTCGCCGGCTCACCATCGACCTCGCGCGCGACATCGAGCGCCGCGGGTTCTCCGGCATCTTCTCGCCCAGCATGTTCGGCAACATGTCGCTGTGCGAGGCGCTGGCGTGGAACACCGAGCGCATCGCCTTCGGCACCGCCATCGCGCCGATCTACGCACGCACGGTGCAGGACTTCGCGCAGAGCGCGGCCTTCATGCACGAGATCTCCGGCGGGCGTTTCCGCTTTGGCATCGGCGTCGCGCATGCGCCGAGCCATCTGCGCATGGGCGTGGCGGCGGGAAAGCCGCTCGCCGACACGCGCGGATTTGTCGAGAAGCTCCGCGCACAGGAAGGGTTCGGCGCGTTGCCGCCGATCATCATTGCCGCGCTGCGCAGAAAGATGGTGGCGCTGGCTGGAGAAATCGCCGATGGCGTGGTGTTCGCCAATGCCGCGCGCTCGCACATGGCGGCCTCGCTCGCGGCGCTGCCTGCGGCGAAGCACGACGACGACGCGTTCTTCGTTGGCAACATGCTGCCGACGTGCATCAGCGACGACATCGAAGCCGCCAAGGCGGTCTGCCGCCGCACGCTGACGTCGTATGCGTTCCTGCCGAACTACCGCAACTATTGGAAGGAGGCGGGATACGTCGCGGAGATGACCGAGATCGAGCGCGCCATCGCCGAAGATCGTCGTGACGATGTGCCGCGCTATCTGACGGACCGGTGGCTGGCGGATGTGTCGCTGTTCGGGCCGGCCTCGCGCGTGCGCGATGAGCTGGATAAATGGTACGCCGCCGGCGTGCGCACGCCGGTGATCGTGCCTTCCTCGGCTGCCGGCAATCAGCTCAAGGCGCTGGAGGAGATCGTCGCTGCTGTTGGTTAGGCGGCGCCCGGCAACCCGGTAGGGCTGCCGGGCCGCATGGGTTACGGCACGTCCCAGAACGGGTGGGCCCCGTAATAGTCGTCAACGCGCCGCCCCCAGGCCGGGTCCTGCCAGCCCACCGTTTCATCGGTGGCGTAGGACGGGGCGCCTTCCAGCGTTCGCCGGTCGAGATCGACGACGTAGCCGCCCATGGACGTGTCGTATTTCAGCTTCTCCCACGGCAGCGGATAGTGTCGGTCGCCGATCCCCAGGAAACCGCCGAAGCCGACGACCGCGTAGGCGATCCTGCCGCTGACCTTATCGATCATCACGTCCTCGACACTGCCGAGGCTCTCGCCGGCCGGGTTGTAGATGTACGTGCCCTGGACCTGGTCGGCGCCGATCAGGCGGCCGGAGGTGTTTTTCGTGTCGTCGATGCTGGCCATGTCGCTTTCCTCTGGCGTTGTTGTGGTCAGAGAAACGCGCTTGCCCGGACGAAGTTGCTGCCCTGCCGATCAGTTCGCCGTCAGGGCGCGCAGAGATGCATCACGCCGCGCAGATCGGGCAGCGCTTCGAGCCGGCCGATTGCGCCGAGCAGCTTTTCGGCGTTTGCGCCGCCGAGGATCGGCGTCGCGAGCGAGATGAATTTTTCCTCGAGCCGTCGGCCCTGTTTTTCGATGTCCGTCGCCGGCACGCCCGAATCGTAGCGCGCCGTTACACGCCTGCCGTCGGTCAGTTCGAGTTCCATCTCGGCCACCGTATTGGACCGGTCGGGGGAGAAATCGAATTCCACCTTGTCGCGCAACGCGATCAGCGTCGGGTCGGCCGCGGTCTCCTCGGAATAGCTGGCCAGCCCGCCGGTATCGACGCCGGCGAGCGCCATCGCCGTGGTCAGCCGGAGGCTGAACTTCGCCTCCAGGCCGGTGCGCGGGGCAGGGATGTTGCAGATGCGATCGCACGTCTCGTCCAGGCTCAGATGGATGCGCGCGATCCGATCGGGCGTCAGTCCATGCTGTTCGCGCAACTTGCGCGCGGCCTCGATCGGCGCATGCGTCATGTAGCAGGCGGCGTGGTACTTGAAGAGATTGTTGCGGATGTGGAAGCCGCCGTGCGGCGTGGTCAGCGCCTTGTCCGGATGGTAGTCGGGGCTGTGCGTGCGGGCGAAGCCCTGGGCACACTCCAGCACATCGCCGCGGCTGGTGAAGCCGCGCTGCGCCAGCCGTGCGGCGAGCAGGCCGTGATACGCCGCCTTGCCGGCATGCAGCGGCTTGCACATCGTGCCGAACATCGACTTCAGTCCGGCTGCCTGCGTGCCCGCTATGCCGAGCGCGGTGGCGAACTGTTCCGCATCGAGACGCAGCAGGTGCGCGCAGGCAGCGGCGGCGCCGAAGCTGCCGAGCGTGCCGGTGGCATGGAAGCCGAGCACGTTGTAGTGGCCTGGTGCCAGCAGCAGCCCGAGCCGACATTGCAATTCGTAGCCCGCGACAAAGGCAGTGACGACGTCAACGCCGGAACTGCCGCGCTCTTCGGCCAGCGCAAGCAGCGCCGACAGCAGCACGACTGAAGGATGGCCAGTCATCGCCAGGTTCACATCGTCGAAATCGAGCGCATGCGACGCGGCGCCGTTGACCAATGCGGCGGACAGCACCGGCAGGCGCTTGGTATGGCCGATCACCGTCGCGATCGGCGCGCCGCCCTGCTCGGCCAGTTCCGCCAGCAGGATATCGGCCAGTTCCTCCGTCGATCCGGCCAGCGTGCAGGCGACATAGTCCAGCACGCATTGCCGAGCGATCGTGCGGACCTCGTCGGGCAGGTCGGCGTAGGTCAGCGTGCGCGCCTGCTCGGACAATGCGCCGGTGAGGCCTTCGGAGGCAATGTCGGTGACGACGTTCATGTCGCGATCCTTCTCAACGTCCCTGGAAATTCGGTTTGCGCTTCTCGTTGAAGGCACGGATGCCTTCGCGGCGGTCCTCGGTCGGCACCATGCGGTTATACGCCTCGATCTCGAACATCATGCCGCTGGCGAGGTCCATGTTGAGCCCGTAATTCACCGACTGCTTGATCTGCCGCGTCGAGATCGGCGCGTTGGCGGCAATGACGGCGGCGGTCTCCAGCGCCTCGGGCAGCAGCGTTTCCGCGTTGCAGACGCGGTTCACCATGCCCCACTCGAACGCCTGCTGGGCAGTGAACGGTTTGCCAGTAAGGAGAATCTCCTTGGCGCGCCGTGCTCCCACGGCGCGCGGCAGACTCTGCGTGCCGCCGGCGCCGGGCATGATGCCGAGCGTCACTTCCGTCAGGGCGAAGCGGGCATGCTCCGCGGCGTAGATGAAGTCGGTGCAGAGCGCGATCTCCATCCCCCCGGCATAGGCGGCGCCGTTCACCGCTGCGATGATCGGCACCGGGCATTGGACGATGGCGCGGATGGCACGTTCGAAGATCAGGTGCTGGTCCTGCCACTGCTGATCCGTCATGCCGTTGCGCTCCTTCAGATCGCCACCGGCGCAGAACGCGCGCGGACCGGCACCGGTGAGCACGATGCAGCGCTGCCTGTTGGGTGCGGCGTTGATGGAGTCGAACAGATGCAGCAGGTCGAGGCCCATCTGCGTGTTCATCGCATTGGCGATTTCGGGACGATCGAGCGTGACCAGCAGCGTGTGCGGCTGCGGCTCCGCGGTTTGCAGGGTGTCGTAGGTCTTGGCCATGGCGGTACGTCCAGAGTGGTGCGGAGAAGGCAAGCGGCAGGCCTAACCCTTGACGCCACCCATCGTCAGGCCCGCCACCATGTAGCGCCGCAGTGCGTAGTAGATCGCAATCGGCGGCAGCGAATACACGATGGCGACCGCCATCATGTAGTTCCACGGCGCCTCGTCGCTGTCGAAGAACTGATCGATTGCCACCGCCACCGTCATGCTGCGCGGCGAAGAAAGCAGCAGGAACTGGTACAGATATTCGTTCCAGGCCAGCAGCAGCGCATAGGTGGCGACCGCGGCCAGCGCCGGTGCCATCAGCGGCAGATAGATGCGCCAATACACCTGAAACGGCGACGCACCATCCACGCGCGCCGCCTCGTCCAGTTCCAGCGGAATCAGCTTGCCGTATTGGTGAAAGATCAGGATGGCATACGGCGTGGCGAACGCCACCTCCGCCGCAATGACGGACCAAAGGTTGTCCACAAGGCCATAGACGTGCATGAGCCGGGTGAACGGGATCACCAGGAACGACGCTGGGACGGCGTAGGTGATGAGCGAGGCGTTGCCGAGCAGCCACGCCTTGCGCAGCCGCATGCGCCCCATCGCGAAGCTGGCGAGCGAGCCGACCAGCACGGTCAGTACCATCGTCGCAAGGCCGATATAGATGCTGTTGCCGAACTGGTGCCAGAAGTTCTCGAGGTACCAGTAGCCCTCGGTCCAGATCACCCGGAAGCTTTCGAACGACGGATCGCTCGGCCAGACTGTGCCGGTGAATTCATCGCCGTCGTCGCTGAGCGCGATCAGCAGCATGTTGTAGACGGGTATGACCGTCCAGATCGCAAGGATCACGCCGAACACCGCGGCTGCCCCGTTGTTCAGGATCCGGCGCAGCCGGTACCGCGGTCGGCGCGCGCGGCGGCCGGAGGTCATGGCGAGGCTCACAACTGCACTTCCGTCGCCTGCAGCCGCCGCATCAGCACGATCGCGAGCGGGATCAGCACCGGCAGCGCCGCCATCACCGCTGCCACGCCGAGTTCCGGATAGCCGTGGTCGAATGCCACGCGGAAGGCGAACGTGGCCAGCACTTCCGTCTGCAAGGCCGGCGCTCCGCTGGAGACAAAATACGCGGTGGTGAAGTCGCCAATCGTCCACAGCGTGGAGAGCAGCGTGCAGACGAGGTAAAGGTTCGACAACAGCGGAAACGTCACGAAGGTGAAGCGCCGGATGCCGGTGGCGCCGTCCACCGCGGCCGCTTCATAGACGTCCTGCGGGATCGCCATCCGGCCGGCCAGGAAAACCAGCGTCCAGAACGGCATCCACTTCCAGATATAGGCGAGGACGTTCACGCCCATCGCGAGCCAGTATGAATTGAACCAGATCGGGCCGTCGATATCGAACAGCGCCTCCAGCGCGCTGTTGAGAAAGCCGCCATAGCCGATGAACATCCAATGCAGTGACACGAATGCAGGCAGCGCCGGCAACGCCCATGGCAGCATGTAGAGAACCAGCAGGCCCTTGATCCAGCGGCTCCGGCGCATGAAGAAGCCCGACAGCAGGAACGCCAGGAACATCTTCACGTTCACGCCGATGCCGACAAGCAGCAGGGTATTGACCACGGTCGTCAGGTAGCGCGGGTTGGCATAGAGCGTGGCATAGAGTTCCGGGCTGCTGCCCAGCCAAAGCCCGTAGGCCACCGGGTAGACGACGAAGGCGATGAACACCGCCACGTAGGGCACGAAGAAGGCGATCGCCCAGGAGATTTCCGAACCGCGCAGGCCGCCGGGCCAGGGCGGCCGCCACGTCCGGTCGATCGCCGCTGGCCTGCCGAACCTGAGAACCTGCTGCGTGCTGCTCATCGGGACACCAACGGCGGCACGCCGTATTTCACCCCTTGACGCCGCCCATGGTCAGGCCGGCCGCCATGTAGCGACGGAACCCATAGTACAGGATGATCGGCGGCAGTGCATAAATGATGGCGGTGGCCATCATGTAGTTCCACGGCGACTCGTCGCTGTTGAGGAACTGTGCCAGTGCGACTGCCACGGTCATGCTCTGCGGCGTGGACAGCAGCAGGAAGTTGTACAGGTATTCGTTCCATGCCAGCAGCAGCGCATAGGTCCCGACGGCAACCAACGCCGGCGCCATCAACGGCAGGTAGATCCAGACATAGATCTGCAACGGATTGGCGCCATCGATGCGCGCCGAACTCGTCGAGCTCCATTGGGATCGATTTGCCATATTGCGAAAAGATGAAGATCGCGTACGGGGTGGCGAACGTCGTCAGTGCGAGGATCACCGCCGAGAGGTGGTTCGACATACCGTAGATCTGCATGATCCGGTAGAACGGAATCGCCAGGAACGACGCCGGGATCACATAGGTCATCAGCGCCGCGTTGGTCAGCATCCAGCCTTGGCGAAGACGCATCCGCCCGACCGTGAAGCTGGCGAGCGAGCCGATGAGCACCGTCAGGAAAGTCACCATCAGACCGACAATGAAGCTGTTGCCGAACTGATGCCAGAAACGCTCGAGGTACCAGAAGTCTTCGGTGACCACGACGCGGAATGCCTCCAGCGTCGGACTCGGTGGCCAGATCGCGCCGCCGAAGATGTCGCTGTGAGGATTGAGCGCGATCAACCACATGTTGTAGAGCGGCGTGACCGACCACACGACGAGCACGAAGCCGAGCGCCAAGCCCGCTGCTTCCACCGTAAGGCGCTGCAGCCGGTAGTGCAGGGGGGACCGAATCCGCCGGCTGGCAGTCGTCGCGCTCATAGCTGCCCCTCCGACATGCGGAGTTTGCGCATCAGCAGGATGACGAGTGGAATCAGCAACGGCAGCGCCGACATCACCGCCGCCACGCCGAGCCGGGGCTGCGCAAGGGTGAACGCGTAGCGAATGCCGAGTGTGGCCAGCACCTCGGTGGACATCGCCGGCCCACCGCCGGAGACGAAGAAGGTCGAGTTGAAGTCGCCGAGCGCGAAGACCATGTCGAGCAACACGCACACGAGATAAAGGTTCGCCATCAGGGGGATGGTCACGTGCGCGAACCGTCGCAGGCCTGTGGCGCCATCGACCGCGGCTGCTTCATACAGCTCCTGCGGGACTGCCATCCGGCCCGCCAGCAGGATCACCGTCCAGAATGGCAGTGTCTTCCAGATATAGGCGCCGATGTTGGACGCGAGCCCGGTCCAATGCTCGTTCAGATAGTATGGGCCATCGAAGCCGAACAACATATACAGCACATTGTTGAGCATGCCCCACTGGCCATTCAGGAACCAGTGGATCGACATGTAGGCAGGCAATGCCGGCGTCGCCCATGGCAGGATGAAGACCACCAGGAGCGCCTTGATCCACCAGCGCTTGCGTATGAAGAAACCTGACAGCAGGAAGGCCAGGAACATTTTCAAGTTAACGCCGATGACGACATACAGCACCGTATTGATCACGGTGGTCAGATAGCGGGGATCGGCGAACAGTTCGCGGTAGAGCGCTGCATCGCTGCCCATCCAGACCCCGAAGCCGATCGGGTAGACGACGAACGCAAAGAATACCGCGACGTAGGGCAAGGCGAAGGCGATCGCCCAGGCGTATTCGGAGCCCTGCATTCCGCCGTGCCAAGCACGTCGCCGCAGGCGAGCAGCGGTGCTGGCCCGTCCGAGGGCAATTGCCTGCTGTGTTACGCTCATGTTCGCCTCGCCAAAACTATATCGTGATCTTCGCGAAGATCTCGTTGCAGCGCTTCAACGCCTTGTCGATGGCATCAGCCGGCTTCATGCCGTTCTTGATGACGTCGGCATGGGCCAGGCCCCAGAGCTGCTCGGCTTCGAACTGGCCCCAGGCAGGCGAATAGCCATTGTAGAGCGGAAGGGTGGGGTTCAGCACCCCTTCCGTGATATAGGGGAGCAGGCACGGCATCTCGGTGCCGACCCAGAACGGGTCGTCCTTCACGAGCTGCGGGATCGCCGGGAACCACCGGCCCAGGCCAGCCTTCAGATTCTCGTTCATCACCTTCGGCTGCATGAAGTACTTCATGAAGTCCTTGGCAACCTCGACGTTTTTCGCTCCCTTCGGGATATATCCGCCGCCGGCGTTGACCTGCGCCTTCATCGGCGTGCCGTCGTTTTTGTACGTCGGGGCCAGCGTCTTCATGTGATGGTAGAACGCTTCCTTGTCCTTGATCATCGCCAGTTCGGTCGACAGCGTGCCGTCGAAATCCATCACGAACAGCTTCTCGTGATAGCCGTTGTTGTCGTCGGCGTCGTTCCAGCTCAGCGCCTCCGGTGGCACCACGCCTTCCTTGTAGAGATCCGTCATGAACTCGACACGACTTGATCGCCGCCTCGCGAACCTTCGGGTCGTCGGTATGCAGCTTGCCGTCCGGCGTGACGATATCCTCGCCGCCATTGGCGATCAGGAAATGCCTGAACAGGTTGTTGCCGTCGTTCGGTCCGACCGTGGTGATCTGAAGTCCGCAGGCGTAGATCTTCCGCATGCCCTTGGCACGCAGCGGCGCCTGCGTCTGCTTGAGGTAGGTCCAGATCCCGTTCCAGTCCTTGGGGATCTCCTCCATCTTGAGCCCAGCCTTCTCGACCAGGTCGCCCCAGATATGGAACGGCGTGGTGCCCTGCTTGATCGGGCACAGGAAGTAGCTGCGCTTCTTGGTCGTCTTGTTGTAGAAGGTCGAGCACAGCTTCGCGGTTTCCGAGAGCTGCGACTCGTACGGCGCCACCACGTCGCTTACGTCAACGATCCTATCGTCCCAGGCGTTCTGCGGCAGGATTGTCTCCGGCGCGTCCATGAAGACCAGATCCGGCACGTCGCCGCTGGTCAGCGCCGATATCGTCTTCTGATTCAACGCCATGAACGGCATGAGGCTGTAGTCGAGCTTGTTGCCACTCGCTTTCATGTAGTCTTCGCAGACCTGCCTCATCGCGGCGTCTTCCTGAGGAATGAACCCCTGACCCGCCCAGTAGACGGCCGTCTTGGCCTGGGCATTGGCGATATATGGCCGCGCCGAGGCCTCCAGCAGCCGCTGCACCCAGGGCTCCGCCAAGTACCGAACGCCGGCTCATGCTAACCAAGGCCGCTCTCCCTTCCCTGTTGGCCGGTCGCTCTGGCGCCGGAGCATTATGCATAGGTTTCCGTTGACACTACCACCTTAGGGCGGCCGGCCGAGCCTAGTCAAACCCGGCCGTGCCTGGCCTCACGCCGCTGTGGTTCAGTCTGCGGTGCCGGCGCTATCCGAACGTGAACTTCGCGAAGATGGCCTCGGCCCGTCGGAACGCCTTGTCCACCGCCGCCGACGGCATCATCCCGTTCTTGATGACATCGGTATAGGCCTGGCCCCAGAGCTGCTCGGCATTCACCTGGCCCCATGCCGGGTTGTAGCCGTTGTATTGTGCAATTGTCGGCCCCAGCACCAACTCCTGCACATACGGCGGCCGATGTGGATCGCTGGGATCGAGCCACCATGGATCGTCCTTCACGATCTGCGGTATCGAGGGCACCGAACGGCCCAGGCCACCCTTGAGATTGGCGTTCAGCACGTCCGGCTGGAGGAAGAACCGGCTGAAGTCCTTGGCTACCTCGATGTTGCTCGCCCCCTTCGGGATGAACAGGCCGCCGCAGCCGATCTGCGCAGGCATCGGCTTGCCGTCGTTGCCCAGCGGCAGCCCCAGCGTCTTAATATCCTCGTAATAGGCCTTCTTGTCCTTGAACATCGCGAGCTCGGTGGACAGCGAGCCGTCGAAATCCATCACGATGAGCTTTTCGTGGAACGCATTGTTGTCGTCCGCGTCGGTCCAGCTCAGGGCTTCGGGCGGCACGTAGCCTTCTTTGTAGGCATCCGTCAGCCAGGTGACCGTTCGGATCGCCGCCTCGCGAATTTTCGGATCGTCGGTGTGCAGCTTGCCGTCGGGCGTGACGATGCCTGCCTCGCCGTTGGCGATCATGAAATGTGCAAACAGGCCGTTGCCGTCGTTTGGTCCGACCGTCGTCATCTGCGGCCCGATGGCATAGATCTTGCGCATTCCCTTGCCACGGAGCGCCTTCTGCATCGGCTTGAAAAAATCCCAGAACGCGTCCCAGGTGTTCGGCGCATCCGACAGCTTGAAACCGGCCTTCTCGACCAGATCGCCCCAGACGTGGAACGGCTCGGCCCCCTGACTCAGCGGAACCAGGTAGTAGCTGCGCCGCTTCGCAACCTTGTTGTAATAGCTGGAAGACAGCAGCGCGGTATTGCTGAGCTCTGACTTGTGCGCCTCCACGATGTCGCTGACATCCACCAGCTTATCGTTCCACGCGTTCTGCGGCAGGATCGTGGACGGGGCGATGTGGAAGATGAGATCCGGAACCTCGCCGGTGGTCAGCGCGGAAATAATCTTCTGGTTCAGCGCCGTGAACGGCATGATGCTGAGGTCGATCTTGTTGCCGCTGGTCTTTTCGTATTCCGCGACTGTCGCGCGGAATGCGTTGTCCTCTTCCTGCACGAAACCTTGGTCCCGCCAGACGATGGCGGTGCTTGGCGCCGCATTGGCAATGTGTGGTCGCGCCAGAATACCGGCTGCCGCCAGACCCAGGGATCCGCGAATCACCGATCGCCGGCCCATGCATTCCATGGCCGTTCTCCTTCCTGTATGTTGACCGGTCACTTGCGCGCCGGTTCTTTGTGATGGCTCTCGCCGGAGCCGTTATTACGCCATTTCAACCGGCGTCGGCCTGCCGCAACCAGTCAAAACATCCGGAGCCGGACATCCGCGTCGGCGCCGCGAGATCCTAGCCGAACGTGAACTTCGCGAAGATCGCCTCCACCCGCTTGAGCGCCTTGTCCACCGCGGCGGCCGGCGTCATGCCGTTCTTGATGACATCGGCATGGCAATTGCCCCAGAGCTGCTCGGCGCTGACCTGACCCCAGGCGGGATTGAATCCGTTGTAGGCGGGGAAGGTCGGTCCCAGCACGGCCTCGCGCACATACGGAGCGCGGTGCGGGTCCTCCTTGGTGTCCAGCCACCACGGGTCGTCCTTCACGATCTGCGGGATGACCGGCACCCAGCGGCCCAGGCCATTCTTCAGGTTCTCGTTCATCACCTGCGGCTGCATGAAGTACTTCATGAAGTCCTTGGCCGTCGCGACGTTCTTGGCGCCCTTCGGGATGAAGCCGCCGCCGGCACCCTGCGGAGCAGGCATCGGCGAACCGTCATTGCGGTTGGGCAGGCCCATCACCACCGCCTCTTCGTAGTAGGCCTTCTTGTTCTTGATCATCGCGAGTTCAGTTGACAGCGTGCCGTCGAGATCCATCACGAACAGCTTTTCGTGGTAGGCATTGTTGTCGTCGGCATCGTTCCAGGTGAGCGCCTCGGGAGGCACATAGCCTTCCTTGTAGCAGTTTGTCATGAATTCGACCGACTTGATCGCCGCCTCGCGCACCTTCGGATCGTCGGTGTGCAGCTTCCCGTCTCTGGTGACCATGTCCTGACCGCCGTTGGCAATCAGGAAATGAAAGAACAGACCATTGCCGTCGTTCGGTCCGACGGTGGTGATCTGCAGACCCATGGAATACATCTTGCGCATTCCCTTGGCGCGCAGTTCCTTCTGTACGGGCTTGAAGAAATCCCAGAAGGCATCCCACGTCTTCGGCGCGTCGGACAGCTTGAAGCCAGCCTTGGCAACCAGGTCACCCCAGATATGGAACGGGGCGACGGCCTGCTTGATCGGAACCATGTAGAAGCGCCGCTCCTTCGTGGCGCTGTTGTAGAAGGTGGAATTCAGCAACGCGGTCTCGCTGAGCTTGGACCTCTGCCCCTCGACGACGTCGCTCACGTCTACCAGTTTGTTGTCCCAGGCGTTCTGCGGCAGGATCGTCGCCGGCGCGTCGTGGAAAATGAGGTCCGGAACATCCCCGCTGGTGATCGCGGATATCGCCTTCTGGTTCAGCGCCTGGAATGGCATGACGCTGAGGTCGATCTTGTTGCCGCTGGCCTTTTCGTAGTCCGCCACGGTTCTGCGGAAGGCAGCGTCTTCCTCGGGCACGAAGCCCTGAACCTGCCAGACGACCGCGGTGCTGGCCGCTGCGTTGGCAACATAGGGACGCGCCAAGGCGCCCGTCGCCGCCAGGCCCACAGATCCCGAAAGCACCGAGCGCCGGCTCATGCTGACCATGGCCGATCTCCTTCCCTGCTGGCCGGACGCAGAGGCGCCAGCCGTTCATGTCGGCGACGGCTTCAGTAGAGCCCCGCCTTATTGGCTCCAGCCTATGACGCCGCGCCGAACCTGGTCAAACATTCCGTGCCGCGCCGCCGAACGGACCGAATTCAGCCGAACGTCTTCGCAACCTCAGCCAGAACACCGGCGACCGAATCCTTGAAGCCCTGCATCGCGCCCGCAACGCCGCCGTCCGGTCCGGTCCAGTTCAACGTGAAGCAGAAGGTGACCGGCCGGCGTCCCAGCAGTATCTGGCCGGGAACGCAGAGCGCATGAAAATCCTGCCAGTCGATGCTGCCGCCCTTGGCGTAAGCCACCGTGTCCGGGGGCACCACGAGAGCGATCGCATCGGCCATCGCCTGGATGCGCTTGAACTCGCCGAGCGTCGCGGGCTTGGTGAAGTACCGGCCTTGCAGCGCCTGCTGGTAATACGCAACGAAGGTCGCGGCGCTGCAGATCATCGACTGCTGGTCGTTGATCGGCGACCGAGGCGTGCCGGGCAACTTGCCGTCCATGGCCTGCTGTATGCCGGTCCAACCCAGGTCGACGCCGGGAGCGGCGCCGGCCAGCCAGGAGAACAGCCGGCGTGTGGAGTCCGGGATGCGAACGCCATTCAGTCCGGCGGCGGCGATGAATGCGCGCACACGCTCGACGCCCACGCGATGCAGCGCCACGTCGGTCGCGGTGTTGTCGCTGTGCGTGATCATCGCTTCGAGGACCGAGCGCGCCGGCGTGGTTCCGGTCAGATGCAGAAATACCGGGCTGCTCATCGAGCGGATGCCGTCGTCGATCGGCAACTGCTCGTCCTCGGACAAACTGCCCGCCTCCATCTCCCGAAGGAACGTCGCAAGGATGAACGTCTTGATCGCGCTGCCGACGAACATCGGCGCCTGCGGCATGTGTTCGGCGCGCCACGGCGAGGGCGCATGTTCCGCCTCGATCACGTAGCTGGTCGAGCCCGCCAACGCGGCGAACCGCGCCAGCGCGGTGTCGATGGCCGTATTGTCCGTCGTTGTCTGGGCGGCGGCCGGCCGCGGAAACAGGCCGAGCACGGGGAGTGCGAGAAGGGCGCGGCGATCCATCCCGACGCCCTACGCGTCCGCCGCCGCCTTCCGTGCCATTGCTTCCTCGGCGGATGAAATGCCGCCATGCGCGGCCGACCACGCCACCGGGTCCTCGAGGAAGCGCCGCACCTCTGCTAACGCCGGTTCGGCGAAATACGGCCGGTCCTTGCATGCCTCCAGCACGTCCCACCAGGTGCACAGGTGGTGCAGCGCGATGTCCATCCGCGCCAGCGTCTCGAACGCGCCGGGGAACACGCCATAGAAGAACACCACGAACGCGTGGTTCACGATGGCGCCGGCGTCGCGCAGCGCCTGGGCGAAGCGGATCTTCGACTGGCCGTCGGTGGTGAGGTCCTCCACCAGCAACGTGCGTTTGCCCTCGGGTACGTCGCCCTCGATCAGCGCGTTGCGCCCGAACCCCTTCGGCTTCTTCCGCACGTAGGCCATCGGCGCCAGCATCCGGTCGGCGATCCAGGCGGCGAACGGGATGCCCGCGGTCTCGCCGCCGGCCACCGCCTCGATCGTCTCGTAGCCGACATGACGGTTGATCTTCTCCACACCCAGTTCGCAGATTTTTCCCCGCGCGCGCGGGAAGTAGATGATGCGGCGGCAGTCGATATAGACCGGCGAGGCCCAGCCGGAGGTGAAAGTGTAAGGCTCCTCCGGGCGGAAATTGATCGCCTGGATCTCCAGCAGGATGCGCGCGGTGGTCAGCGCCGCATCGCGGTCCCAGTCGGTGGCGGCGGTTTTCGGCATCGTGGGGATGTGCTTGGCCATTGGCGAGTTTCTCGCTCCTGCATCGATCACGGACGAGGTAGCGTGCTACATCGTCCGTGATCGATCATGGTGGAATCCCCGCCGGCAATCAAACGCGGTCGGGCGGTCGGGGCAGCATGCCCCGACCGCGCCCGAGCTGCTCAGGCCCCGCCCTGTCGTGGCGCGGGCGTTGGTGTCTGCACGGTCGGTCCCGCTGCCGCCGTCGCGCCGCCGCCGCTGGTGAACTTCTGCGCCTGGTCCTCCAACAGACTCGGCACGAGCTGTTCGACGAAGCCGGCGACAATGCCCAGCAACATGACGAATGTCGTCGATGACAGGCCGTTCATATCGCCCTGCAGCGTATGCAGCGGCGGCAGCAGTCCGGTCGAGAACAACAGCACGAACGTGCCACCGGATACCGCCCCGATCATCAGCCGCAGTGCACTGTCGGAGAGATTTCCGGCAATGCCGATATCGAGCGCGACGGTTTTCCGGCGAATGCCAACGGCGATGGACATCACCGCGCCGATCAGCCCGGCCTGGGTGCCCAGCCAGAAATTGCCGCTGTGCTTGAACAGATTGTGCTGCGCGAACACCAGCAGGACCATCCCGACGATGCCGACGAGCAGCGTGAACCTGGCGTACTGGGCCTTCCCGGCGATCTCGCGCTCGTTAAGGATCGACGCCTTGGTATCCTTCAATGTCTGCAGCGCATTCGCATTGGCCTCGGCATTGCCTTCGCCATCCAACGCAAGTTGCAGCGCAATGGCAACCGATGAGTCGTAGCTTTGCCGACGCGGCCAGCCGCGGAGAAGCGCCTGCAGCTTGGCGCGCTCGGTCCCCAATGGCAGCAGCAATTGCCGCAGCATCTTCCGCTTGTCGGGATCGGACGAAAGCTGTGCCTGCACGCCTTCGCTTTCATAAGGCAGGTCGGCGGCTCGCCTTCCCGCGAATGCACGAAACCGCGTCAATCGCTGCCAGCCGGCCGGATCGCCTTGCTTCTCGGCATCCGCGCCGTCGGATTTGGGTTCCAGGCGACTATAGTAAACGACGTAATCCCGATCGCATGAGTAGATGTATTTGACGGTGTTGCCCCGCTCGTCACGCTGTCCAACATCAAGACTGCACATGTTCTCAGGAGCTTGTGCCGGGGCCGAACCGGGCGCATTTTCGTTCGCAGGGAATTGCAGGACGGCGGCGGCGGGTGTTTCAGCGACCGGATCGCTGTGCTCCGGCGGTGGGACTGACGGCTCGACCCGAGGTAGTGCGTCATCCGACATTTTCTGAACCTCCCGTTGATGGCGCCTGGAACAGGTCGCCCGTGCAGCAGCCTCCGACGTGGCAAATTGATCGCTCGATGTAGGATGCGGATGCCACGCCTTCGACATCAGAGTTCTGTGAACCATCTCACAGGCCCTGGACATTTCCGGAAAATGCCGCCGATGGTTGACGATCGCGGTGGGGCGCGGTCAGGTGCGTCCGATCGGCAAGGAGCTCCACACATGGCGCGCACCCATCGTATCGCGGTCGTTCCCGGCGACGGCATCGGCAAGGAGACCGTGCCGGAGGCGCTGAACGTGCTGGACGCGGCCTCGCGCCGGTTCGGCTTCGCGCTCGAGTTCGCGCACTACGACTGGTCGTGCGAGACGTACAAGAAGACCGGCGCGATGATGCCGGCGGACGGCATGGAGCGTCTCGCGCAGTTGGATTCGATCCTGCTGGGCGCGGTCGGCTGGCCCGACGTGCCGGACCACATCTCGCTGTGGGGCCTGCTGATCCCGATCCGGCGCGGCTTCGATCAGTATGTGAACCTGCGCCCGTGCAAGCTGATGCCCGGCGTGCGCACGCCGCTCGCCGGTCGCACCGAGGCCGACATCGATTTTTTCGTCGTTCGCGAGAACACCGAGGGAGAGTATTCCTCGGTCGGCGGGCGGATGTTCATCGACACGGAACGCGAGTTCGTCTCCCAGCAGAGCGTGTTCAGCCGCCACGGCGTGGACCGCATCCTCAAATTCGCCTTTGAACTCGCGATGACCCGGCCGAAGAAGCACCTGACATCGGCGACCAAGTCGAATGGCATCACCTTCACCATGCCGTACTGGGACGAGCGCTTCGCGCTGATGGGGAAATCGTATCCCGACATCCGCACCGACCAGTTCCACATCGACATCCTGTGCGCGCATTTCGTGCAGCATCCGGACTGGTTCGACGTGGTGGTGGGTTCCAACCTGTTCGGCGACATCCTGTCCGATCTTGGTCCCGCGGTGGCCGGTTCGATCGGCATCGCGCCGTCGGCCAACATCAATCCGGAGCGCCGGTTTCCCTCGATGTTCGAACCGGTGCACGGCTCGGCACCCGACATTGCAGGAAAATTCATCTGCAACCCGATCGGACAGATCTGGTCGGCCGGGCTGATGCTGGAGCATCTCGGCGAGGCGGAGGCGGGCAGGGCGGTCGTCGCCGCGATCGAGACGCTGCTGCGCGAGAGCGGCCCCAGGACGCGCGACATGGGCGGCCAGGCCGGCACCGCGGATGTGGGGAAGCGCATTGGCGGAGATCGTGGCGGCACGCTAAGGGGCCGCGCCTTCGGTTCTCTTTGACGGGGTCTCCCGACGATGTCGGACGGAAAAGGCGCTGTCGGAGCCCTGCGCAGCGCGCCCGACGTGTTGCGCGGCATCCTGCTGATGTGTGCCGGTACGTCGTTCTTTCCGTTCATGAACGCGGCGGTAAAGCTGCTCGCCGTGAATTATCCCGTCGCCCAGATCGTATGGGCGCGCTTCACCGGCCATCTCATCATCATGCTGCTGGTGTTCCTGCCGCACTACAAGTGGTCGCTGCTGCGTACCCGGCGTCCCGCCGTGCAATTCGGCCGCTCGGCTCTGATGCTGCTCAGCAACCTCGTCTTTGTCGTCGCCATCGCGCGCGTGCCGCTCGCCACGGCCTCCGCGATCGGCTTCACTTCGCCACTCATCGTGACCGCGCTGTCGGTCCCGCTGCTGCACGAGAGCGTCGGCTGGCGCCGGTGGAGCGCGGTGATCGTCGGCTTCGCCGGCGCGCTGATGGTGATCCGGCCAGGCAGCGGCCTGCAGGACCCCGCGGTGCTTCTGCTGTTGCTCTCGGCCCTGACCTACGCGCTGTATCAGATCGCCACCCGCTGGGTCGGCCGATATGACAGTGCCGCGACCGGCATCGTTTTCGCCGCCCTGCTGGGGTCGCTGGCGACCAGCCTGGTGCTGCCCCTTGTGTTCGTGCCGCCACGGACGCTGTTCGACGCGCTGCTGTTCTGTTGCCTCGGTCTGCTCGGCGGCGCCGGGCATTATCTGATCATCCGCGCCTTCCAGCTCGGTCCCGCCGCGGTGCTGGCGCCGCTCGGCTATGTCGAGCTGGTCGGTACTGCCGTGCTTGGCTACGTGATCTTCGACAATTTTCCCGATTTGTGGACCTGGCTGGGGGCGTTCGTGATCATCGGCTCCGGCCTTTATATCGCGTGGCGCGAGCGCATGCGGCGGGGGCCTGCGTAGCCCACCCGCACACGGTCCAATGACGAATCGCTACACGTCCAGGTTGGCCACCTTCAGCGCGTTGCCGACGATGAAATCGCGTCGCGGCTCCACCACGTCGCCCATCAGCGTGCTGAACACCTGCGCGGCGTCCTCGCTGTCGCCCACCTTCACCTGCAGCAGCGTCCGCACGGCCGGATCGAGCGTGGTCTTCCACAGCTGGTCCGGATTCATCTCGCCCAGGCCCTTGAAGCGCTGCACCGTCAGCCCGCGGCGACCATGCGCGATGATCCGGTCGAACGCCGCGGCCGGACCCGCGACCGCCACCTCCTGCGCATCCAGCTTCAGCTTCGCCGGCTCGCGGAACTTCGCGGCCAGCACCGCGGCCCGCTCGTCCAGCCAGCGCGCCTCGGAACTGCGCAGCGAGGCGCCATCCAGCGTGTGCCGTTCCGCCACGCCGCGCACGGTGCGGGAGATCGTCAGCCCGCCATCGGCGCTGACCACCCAGCCCCGCTCGTTCGGCAGCGACACCGCGTTCAGCCGCCCGGCCAGGCCGGGTGCCGCGGCCGTGGCGCGCGTCGCATCGGGCGTGAGCGCTCCGGCGATCGCCGCCTGCTCGAGCAGCGCAACCGGCGTCGTGCCGGCGAGCCGGCGGAGCTGCAATGTCGCCTCGCGCAGCAGACGCACCTCGATGCGCAACTCGTCGCCCTCGAACACCCGGCCGTCGGCGTAGCTCAGCCGCGCATCGGCCAGGGCCTTGTCGAGCAGGAAGGTCTCCAGCGCATCGTCGTCCTTCAGATAGCGCTCGTCGTTGCCGCGCTTGGCGCGATACAGCGGCGGCTGGGCGATGAACAGATGGCCGCGATCGATCAGGTCCGGCATCTGGCGGAAGAAGAACGTCAGCAGCAGCGTGCGGATATGCGAGCCGTCCACATCGGCGTCCGTCATGATCACGATGCGGTGGTAGCGCAGCTTCGTAATGTCGAACCCGCCCTGATCGGGTTCACCGCGGCCGATGCCCGTCCCGAGCGCGGTGATCAGCGTGCCGATCTCGGCGCTGCCCAGCATGCGGTCGAACCGCGCGCGCTCGACGTTCAGGATCTTGCCC
The DNA here is from genome assembly GCA_963794185.1 of uncultured Alphaproteobacteria bacterium. Classification (GTDB taxonomy): domain Bacteria; phylum Pseudomonadota; class Alphaproteobacteria; order Acetobacterales; family Acetobacteraceae; genus JAMXLO01. The sequence continues at coordinate 33,025 of CAWCDM010000086.1, forward strand.
TTCAGCGGCAGGATCGCCTGGAATTTTCGGTGCCGCCCCTGCTTGGCCGACCCGCCGGCGCTGTCGCCCTCGACGATGAAGATTTCCGACTTGGCCGGGTCGCGCTCCTGGCAGTCGGCGAGCTTGCCGGGCAGCGTGGAAACGTCCAGCACGCCCTTGCGCCGCGTCAGTTCGCGCGCCTTGCGGGCCGCCTCGCGCGCGGCGGCGGCGTCCATCACCTTCTGGATGATGGATTTCGCCTCCTTCGGATGCGTCTCGAACCAGTGCGCGATGGCGTCGGCGGTGGCGGCCTGCACCACCGGCTGCACCTCCGACGACACCAGCTTGTCCTTGGTCTGCGAGGAGAACTTCGGGTCCGGCACCTTCACCGACAGCACCGCGGTCATGCCCTCGCGCATGTCCTCGCCGACCAATTGCAGTTGGTCCTTCTTGCCCATGCCCTCGGCGTATTTCGTCACCGCGCGGGTCAGCGCCTGGCGGAAGCCGGCGAGATGCGTGCCGCCGTCGCGCTGCGAGATGTTGTTGGTGAAGCACAGCATCGTCTCGTGGAAGCTGTCGTTCCACGACAATGCGAACTCCACCCGGATGCCCAGCGCATCATCGGCGGCACGCAGGCTGATCGGCGGCGTGAACACCGCGGTCTTGCCACGGTCGAGCCACTCGACGAACGCCACCAGCCCGCCGTCGTAGCGCAGCACGCTTTCCACCGCAGGCGCGTGGCGTTCGTCGCGCAGCACGATGGTCACGCCGGAATTCAGGAACGCCAGCTCGCGCAGCCGCCGCTCCAGCAAGGTGAAATCGAATTCGGTGTGGGTGAAGGTTCCGGGGCTCGGCTTGAACGTCACCTCGGTGCCGTTGCGGTGCTCGCCGGAGCCGACCACGGCGAGCGGGGCGTCCGCGTCGCCATGGTGGAAGCGGATCAGATGCTCGACGCCGTGGCGCCAGACGCGCACCTCCATCCACTCGGAGAGCGCGTTCACCACCGCGGCGCCGACGCCGTGCAGCCCGCCGGAGACCTTGTAGGAGTTCTGGTTGAATTTGCCCCCGGCATGCAACCTAGTCAGCACCACTTCGGCGGCGGAGATGCCTTCCTCGGGATGGATATCGACCGGGATCCCGCGGCCGTCGTCGCGCACGGTGACGCTGCCGTCGCCGTTCAGCACCAGCTCGACCCTGGTGGCGAAACCCGCCTGCGCCTCGTCCATTGCGTTGTCGATGATCTCGAACGCCATATGGTGCAGGCCGGATCCATCGTCGGTGTCGCCGATATACATGCCGGGGCGCCGGCGCACGGCGTCGAGGCCCTTCAGGACCGAGATGGACGCGGCATCATAGGCGTCAGAATCAGGCTGCGGCGAGGTGTCTTCGGACATGCCGGCGGGCCACTCCAGGAGGCTGTGCGGGTACTCTAGCTATATAGCCGCTACAGCGTTCCCGGGACAGAGGTGTTGGCCAATTCCGGGCGCAGAAAACGTCGATCCGGCAGCAATTCGCCGCCAAGAACGCGCAGGCCTTCCGCCACGCCGGCCAGCGGCAGGAATGTCTCGGAGTCGGTGCCGGTAACCAGCGTTTGGGCCGGAAGTTCGGCGAGCGCCTCGAACAGGGCGGCCCTCCGGTCCGGGTCGAGATGCACCGCCGGCTCATCGAGCAGCAGCATCGGCGCGAAGCCGCGTGCGTCGGCGATCAGCGCGGCATGGCCGAGGATCACGCCGACCAGCAGCGCCTTCTGCTCCCCGGTGCTGGCAAACGCGGCCGGTGTGCCGCTGGCCGCATCGCGGAGCGCCATGTCGGCGCGGTGGGCGCCGAGTGCCGCGGAGCCGGTCTCGGCGTCGCGTGCGCGGCCGGCGGCGAGGCCCTGGCGCAGCCAGTCCTCCACCGCGAGCGCCGGCATCGCCGCTAGCCGTTCGGCGATCGGGCAGACCAGCGCCATCCGGGCGGCGGGAAAGCCGCGCGACGACGGCACAGCGTTCATGCGGGCCACCAGGGCCATGCGGGCGGCCGTGGCAGCAACGGCGTGGCGTGCCATCGAATCTTCCAGCCCGGCCAGCCAGCTCGGGTCGGCATGGCCGCCGGCGAGCAACCGGTTGCGCTGCGCCATGGCGGCGTCGTGGGCCGCGACCTCGCGCGCGTGGCCCGGCTCCAGCGCCCAGACCAGGCGGTCGAGGAACCGGCGGCGGCCGGACAGCCCCTCCTGGAACAGCCGGTCCATCTGCGGGGTGAGCCACACCGCGGCGGCGAGGGCGGCGATCTCCGCCTGGCTGCGCGGCGCGGCGCCGTCGAGACGGAACACGCGCCGGTCAGGGGGACCGTCGGGGAGTGTTCCGGTGCCGATGTCGGACTCGCCCTCCACGGTCGCAAACCGCCCGGCGATGGCCCAGCCGCCGGACCCGCCATGCCGCGCCAGATCGGCGTTGCGCGGGCCCCGCAAACCGCGCCCGGGCATCAGCAGCGACACCGCCTCCAGCAGGTTGGTCTTGCCGCTGCCGTTCGGTCCGAACAGCACGCTGATGCGGGCGCCCGGCCGCCAGGTGAGTGCCGCATAGTTGCGGAAGTCGGTCAGTGCGAGGCGGATGAGACGCATGCGCCGATCTGTGATCGCGGGGCGCAAAACGTCAACCGCCGGCAGCAGTTGCCCGATCCGTCCGACGCGCGCGTACCGCGGTTCAGGACGTTGGCAGCAGACGTTGGATGGCCTGGGAAAGTTCCGCCTGCTTCACCGGTTTGTTGAGCCGTCCACAGTCCTGGCCTGCGATGTCGCGCAAGGTATCGGTCGATATGTCACCGGTCAAAATGATGAACGGGACCTGCCGATGCAGCGCTTCCCGTAATTTGCCGGCGACCTGGAGACCGTTCATTCCTCTCGGCAGGTTGTAGTCCGCCAGGATGAGGTCCGGTTGGACGGTTTCCCGCGCCACCAATTCCAGCGCCGCCACGCCGTCATGCGCTGTCACCACACCATGACCCTCGGCCTTAAGGACGAGCTCGAGGACCTCGCACACCTCGGGATCGTCCTCGACGACCAGGATCGCGCCAGCCTGGCGACCAACCACGGCGATCCCGTCGCCGGTGCCGTGCCGATCGAGTTCGGGCTGCGGCGCCGCAACACCCGCGGCGAGCATGGCCTCGATGGCAAAGACCGAGCCCTTGCCCAGCCGCGAACGGACACGGATACGATGATCCAGCAGTTTCCCGAGCCGTTGCACGATCGAAAGACCGAGGCCAAAACCACGGCTCCGCTCGCGCGCAGGATTGTCGAGCTGCCGGTACTCCTCGAAGATCGACTGGAGCTGATCGTCGGGGATGCCGATTCCGGTGTCCCAGACCTCGATGCTCAGCATTCCGTCGCGCCGGCGGCAACCGAGCAGCACCTTGCCGTGCTGGGTATATTTCATTGCATTGGACAGCAGGTTGCGGATCATCTGCTCGAGCAGCCGCGGATCGCTGTGGATCGCGAGGGCGCACGGTACAACGCGCAACTCAAGCCGCTTGGCGCGCGCGTGGTAGGCGAATTCGTTCTTCAATCCGTCAAGTACAATGTTGATCGGAAAATCGGTTAATTCCACGTGGACATTGCCGGTCTCGATTCGGTTTATGTCGAGCAGCGTGTTCAGCATGCCCGCCATGGCGTCCAACGTCTGGCCGAACCGTGTGACCAGTTTTCGTGCTCTGTGCCCTTCCACGGACTTCACCAACATATCCTGCATCAGGACGAGCGTTTGAAGCGGCTGTCGGAGGTCATGGCTCGCGGCGGCGAGAAAGCGCGACTTCGCGCTGTTGGCCTGTTCTGCCTGCCGCTTGGCCACCTGCAGTTCGTCCGCCGTGCGCTTCCGCTCGGTGATGTCGGCAAAGGTGATGACGACGCCCTCGACACCGTCGTCCTGGGTGCGATAGGGCAATATACGACGGATGTACCAGGCGCCGCTCCGGGCCTCGATCTCGCGCTCAAGCGGTGCGCGGATTCGCAGCACCGTTTCGGCGTCGGTCAGAAGAGCACTATCGGCAGCGAGCGAAGTGAGGTCCGCGAGCGGCCGCCCGATGTCACTGGCGATCACGTTGAACAGCGCCTTGGTGGCCGGCGTGAAGAAACGAATTTTGAGGTCAGTGTCCAGGAAGAGGGTCGCGACATCGGTGCTGTACAGGACATTCTGCAGATCGTTTGAGGTCGTGCGCTGCCGCTCCAGTGTTTCATGGAGCTGGCCGTTGAGCGCGGTGAGCTCCTCGTTGAGCGACTGCAGCTCCTCCTTCGAGGTGACCAGCTCCTCGTTCGTTGATTGGTATTCCTCCTGGATGGACAACGCCTCGTCGTTGATCGCCCGCTGATCTTCGCTCGAGGTCTCGAGGCTGCGGATGGCGCCCTGCAGCTCCGTTTTCGTGGCTTCGAGTTCATGTTCGAGCGAGGCGATCCGCGAAACGTCCTGCGGCTTGTTGGCGCCGCTGCGCTTCGGCTCCTGTCTCGGCTCATCGACGAAGCAGATCAACAGCAGCTCTTCGTCCGCACGCCGAACCGGCTGCACATCGATGCTGAACGGGACCGTGTAGCCATTCTGCTTGATCCTGCCACCGCCGACGATGATGCGCACATTGTCCCGGGCAGCCTGCTCGACTGCGGAGTGGAGCTTGGTCCGCATGTCGTGACGCGCCATGGCGAGCAGATCGTGCGTGGCATAACCGGCTGCCACGCGCAGATAGCGATCCGTCGGTCCGAGGGAATAGAGGCACTCGTAGTTGCGGTTGATCAGCACCGCTGCCGGCGCGAAGGCCTCGGTCACCAGGCGTCGACAAAGTTCGGCGAGTGCGGTCTGGCGCGAGGTCGCCTGGCCCTGTCCTGGTCGCACCGGGACTCTAACGGGGTCACCGGTGCTGGGTGAAAAACCAAATCCTCGCGTTCGGCTGTGACCGATGCGCCGATAGAGCCGCTCCGGCTTGGAAATCTCCTCGAAGCGTCCGTCGACGTTGCCGGCCGTCTCAGAGCTGCCAAGCAGGAGAATTCCGCCGTCGCGCAACGAGAAATGGAACAGCGAGACAACCTTCGCCTGAGCCTCCGGCCGCAAATAGATCAGCAGGTTTCGACACGAGACGAGGTCGATGCGTGAGAACGGCGGATCGGCCAGCACATCCTGCACCGTGAATACCACCGCTGCGCGCAGCTCGGGCAGCACCCTGTAAGAGTTGCCCTCTTTCGAAAAGAAGCGTGCCAGCCGAGCCGGCGAGACGTCCGTCTCGATCGTCTCCGGGTAGCAGCCATCCCGGGCTTTGGCAACAGCATCCGGGTCAACGTCCGAGGCGAAGACCTGCAGCTTGATATCGAGCTTCGCCGCGCCGATTTCTTCAAGGAAGAGCATGGCAAGGGAATAGGTTTCCTCACCCGTGCTGCATCCGGCAATCCAGATCCGGAGAGGTTGACCGGGCGAGTGGCCGCGGACCAGGTCGGGAACGATCTTCTTGGTCAGGAGATCGAACACTTTCGGATCGCGAAAGAAGTTCGTGACATTGATGAGCAGGTCCATGGCGAGAAGATCGAGCTCACCTGGGTCGCTCCTCAGCAGTTCGAGATAGCGATCCATGTCATCGGACTCGATCGTTGCCATCGCCATGCGACGCTCGGCCCGACGCTGCAGCGTGCCCGGCTTGTAGAGCCTGAAATCATGGCTGGTTCTGGTACGCAGAAGATCGATGATTTCGAGCAGCCAGGGTGGTTCCGTACCCTGCGGCAGCGAGCTGTTCTGTGCGTGCGCGCTGGCAATTCGGTGGTGATATCTGACGATAGCTTCGGGTATCGCCGCCACCGGCAGCACGAGGTCCACTGCGCCCGTTGCGATCGCGCTCCGCGGCATGCCGTCATAGCCGGCCTCTTCAGGGTTCTGCGCGATGACGAGCCCGTATTTTGCCTTAACGGCTTTGACTCCGAGGCTGCCGTCGGCCCCGGTTCCCGACAGTATCACGCAGATCGCGCGCGAGCCGTATTCCTCGGCCATCGAGTGGAGCAGAAAATCGAACGGCAGGCGGGCACCGTGACGTGCCTGTGGACGCGAAAGGTGCAGGGCGGCGTTGCCGACGGACAGGTAGGATCCGGGCGGGATGAGATAGATGTGCGCGCGCTCGATCGGCACTCCATCCGTCGCCTGCAGCACGGTCATCGATGTGTGGCCGGCCAGCAGGTCCACCATCATGCTCTCGTGGGTCGGATCAAGGTGCTGGACGAGGATGAAGGCCATGCCGCTTTCCGCGGGCAACACGGCCACGAGCTTCCTGAAGGCGTCGAGGCCACCTGCGGAGGCGCCTATCGCCACGACCGGAAACTCGCCAGGTACCGTACGGAGGCGGGGTCTGCCGGCTCGATCGTGGGTCGCCTGTCTCGGGCGGAAGCGAACTGCTTTCTGGCATTTTATGTCGGCTCTTGAGCCGTCGGCGCCCCCTCGCGCCACGGCAAGACTACGAGTTGCGGCATTCTTGTCATTGATCCAAGTCAACGCTAAAGGACCACACGCAATATAGAGTCCAAAAGCAAGATATACAACTTGCAGTTGGATGCCGCGCCCGGGCCAACGATAGCCAGTGGCGATGTGGATGGCGTTGGCATTTGCCCTGAAGGCGCTTGGAAAAGCTTGTACCGCCTCCACCTTGCCGGAGAGGTGTACCTCGGTCGCGCCGTTCCAGCGTGGCAAGACACCTGCGTCAGGCTTTGACCAGCAGCTGGACGCACATCGCCAAGACCGATGGTCCGTGTGTTACAGGTGCAGTACAGTTCTTCCTGCCGACCTTGACTTTGACAGCCACATCAACCGCGGGCTCGCTCTCGAGAGGGACCGGGACCTGGACCGGCTCGGGCGCGGATGCCTCGTCGGCGGCGTCGGCCCTGAACTCGTAATCGATCGCCATATTGAGCAGCCTCTGCCTGGAGGCTTCGCGGTCGGTGACCCCATCGGCCATCTCCCGGAAGCGTGCCGCCTCGGCGCGAAGAAACTTGGGGGTCATTGACCGTCCTTTCAGAGTCAGGGCTATCCCCTAATGGCAGCCTGCATGGCTTTGTCGGACTTGGGTAATCCCCTGATGATAGTGGGGGCATTCTTGATATGTGTATGCTGCGCGCCAGGCACAAGTGGCAGGTGACCTTGGCCACCGATATTGGCCGCGTCGCCTGCTGCCGTAGGAATTGCTGTTCCGCTCCAACCGAATGCGACATTCAGGGCATGGTCCGGGCGGGCTATCGAAATCCAGCCAGAAGGCTTCACCGCAGAGACGCTGAGACGCAGAGAAAACACCACTTCGCGCAAACTCGGCCGATGTGTGACCCGGTGTGTATCGAAATATTCTCGGCGCACTCAGCGTCTCTGCGGTGAATTTTCCTTGTTCTGGTCGTGCCGCAAGGTCGGTGGAAATTGGGTTGGCGTCATCTCCGGCGTGGCGCGTCGTCAGACCGTCGAGCAGCGCCCGGTTCACCAGTCGGGTTCCGCCCTGGTCGAACATGGTGCGACGAAAATCGGCCCGTTCAGCAATCCGACCAACCGTCGGCGCGAGCGGTCACCGCGTCGATCGCATTGACGATTCAGAAGGGCTACGCATTTTCCTTGCACCATTGCGCGACCTGCGCATGCGTCGCGAACCAGCAGTTCCCCCGTGCCTTCATGTGCCCGATCAGCCGCTCCAGCACCGGCATGCGCGAACGGTGCCCGGTGATGTGCGGATGCATCGTCAGCAGGAACAGCCCGCCCTCGTCCCATGCGCCGTCAAATTCGGCGGTGAAGATCTCCTCCACCGCGGACGGCGGCGTGTAGGGACGCAGCGCTGAGAACCGCACGAAATTGTCGTACACCGCATCGTCGCGAATCCATTCCGGCGGCAGTTCGACGATGCCGGTCGGCTCGCCTGCATCCATCAGCTCGTACGGGTCGTCGTCGGCCATCAACGAGCTGTCGTAGAGCAGCCGCAGCTCGCGCACGATGTCGAGTGTGTTCACCGAAAAGTCCCAGCTCGCGGTGCGCATGCCGACCGGATCTCGGCCGGCGATGCGTCCCAGGGTCTCCGTAGCCCGGAATGTCAGGTCGCGTTCGGCCTCGCGCGTCAGGGTGGTGTTGGCTTCATGGATCCACGAATGGATGCCGATTTCGTGCCCGTCATCGGCGACACCGCGCACTTCTTCCGGATGCAGCAACGCCGATACGGCCGGGTAGAAGAAGCTGGCAGGAATGGCCTCCTTCTGCAGCAGGCTGCGGATGCGCGGCATCGCCTGGCGGTTGCCGTACTGGCCCTGGCTGATCCGCATCGGACTTTCATCGGCATCGCGCAGCGGGATGGTCTCGTGGTCGGCGTCGAATGAGATTGCCACCGCGCAGCGCGCACCATCCGGCCAGGCCTGCGGCTTCAGGCTGCGGCCGGCGCGGGCGCGACCGACGATGCGCCGCCAGGTGGCTTCGGACCACTGCCAGGGCTCGCCGTCGGGATGCCTGGTCTGATCGTTCATGTGACGCACTCCTGTGAGTTTCCACTGCTTTGGGCTGCGGCCATACAACGCCGGATCACCGCCCGCCATCGTCGTCGCGTCCCGCCGCCGTGGACTTCACAAAGGCGTGTTCATGTAACGGATCAACGCCTTCGCGCCGGCTACGGCGCAGCGTTCATCTTCTGGGATAACGAAGTTGTGACTGCGCTAAGGGCGCGTACAGCAAAAGGGGGCCGGCAAATGACCGGCCCCCCCGGGGTCGCGTGCCGAATCAGTCGGCGCCGCCGTCCTGGGCGGGCGGATAAAGATAGACGTGGGAGAAGCGGCCGGTTTGCGGTGGCTGCGGCTGCGGCTCCGTCACCGGACCCGCGAGATCCCCGGAGGGTGCACCATCGTCGGGGAAGACATAGCCGCCCGTGCCGTATGTCGGGGCCGGTGGCTGTCCAAAGGCTGCCGAGGGATCTGGCGTCGCCGTGTTGGGGCTGGCCGCGAAGGCGGCTCCGGTGGATAGGGCCAGCGCCGCTGCGCCAGCAAGCAAGATGGTTTTCATAACGAGGCTCCTGTTCATTGTCGCCACCATCGCGATGGCGGATCGGTACCGTTTCTTCCTCCCCGTTCGGCGGCTGATGTTCGGTGTCTGGTGCATCGCCGCCAAGGAGGCATATGGCGCATGATCGAACGCACGACAGACACGACGAGGCCACTACAGCCATGCAAACGATGCATATGTGCACTGGAAGTTTCACAATGTAACGCAACGGTTCTTCCAGTCTCTTGCCGGTTACCGGATGATACGTAAGTCTCACGCTGAGGTGATCACACGACCACCGATCGATCCTTTATTTCGGATACGACACGCCATCAGCGGCAACAAATACAACAACGTGATGTACCCCGTGAATACGGCAGCGCTCAAGCCGATCGCCAACGCCTGACTTCCCGAGATCATCAAAACCGTGACGAAGGCGTCGCCCACCAAACCGAGCGCGATCATGCCTTCGGCCAGCAGCATTATCCTAACAGTATAGTTCAGCACCGCCGCGTCCGCATCACCGCCTGCCGCTATGCGGTGATAGGCCGCCGGCGCGATCAACATGACAATGGCAACTGCGATGAGTAGGAGGCTTGCCAGGTGCACCGCGCGCGATGTGGCACCGAGACGGTCGAAACTGTCAGTCAGAACGGCACTCATCTGGAAGCCGAACAGTGCCTGCGCTCCTGGCAGGATCACACGCAATTCAGTCAGTGCCTGGGCGATGCGCACTTCCAGCGACAGCTGCTTGTCCTCCATCGGTTGTTCTTTCCGTCTCGTGCGGGCCGCTGACAGCAGCGGCAGCACGTACCATACGGACCATGCTCCCATCACAAATACGCTTCCGGCCAATGCGGCACCCATTGTCCCGGCAGGGGAAACAATGCCGAGCGAAACGTCAATCGCCAGCGCAAGCGACAGCGGGAGCAACGCGAGCTGCAATGCGCCGGAGGCGTAGCCAAGCATACGGGTCGTGGCGCGGCCCTGCTCCGCGATCTGGTGGAACGAAGGCGCGGCGAGCAGTAGGTTTGCAGTGATCAGGACCAGCAGCAGTGCAACGCAGTCGAGTGTCTGGAACGCCGCGGGCAGCCTCGCAAATCCCGGTGAGAACGCTGCAAGGTATTGCAGGCCCAGCAGGATTTGCGCGCCGAGCATCGCAAGGCGCGTCTCATTCAGCAGATCGTTGAGCCGGGCTTCGATTGGCGGCATGCGGAAAGCCTCGCGTCGGCGAACGTTCCGCATGGAAAACCCGTTGGGGCCGCCGCGGTTCCCTCGACGCAGTACGGACACGCAGCAAATCAACTGCGTCAGTCGCGACCATCCTTCCGTACTCCTTGTCATCCCCCCTTCGCAGGGACAAGCTTCGCGGGCATGACAACAAGAGGCGACGTCCCGCGATCCTGATTCGATTGGTGCGGGGCGAGTCCTGACCGGGACGTGAACGACATCGCGCGGAACAGCGCCCCCAAGGCATGGTGCCGTTCCGCCGTCAGTTTCGCACAGCTTCCTTCGGCCTTACCGGATGTCCCAGGTAACTCTCCAGTACCCGTGTCGGGCGTGCCATCCGCGCGGACGCGACCCTGATCGAGCCACAGCACGCGTGTACACCAGTTCTGCACGATGACTGCCTGATGCGTCGACAGCACCAGGATCTCGGCGCCGCGCACCATGTCCTCCAGCCGCTTCCGCGCCTTCTCCATGAACTCGGCGTCGCCGGCGAGGAACCATTCGTCCATCAACAAAATCTGCGGTCGGATCGCGGTGGCCATGGCAAACCCCAACCGCACCAGCATGCCGGACGAATAGGTCCGCAACGGCAGATCGAGGAAGTCGCCAAGTCCGGCGAACTCGGCGACATCCTCTTCCAGACGCGACAGCTCGGAGCGCGACAAACCGTCATAAAGGCCGCGCAACATGATATTCTCGCGGCCGGTGCCGTCGATGTTCATCCCGAGGTTGGTGTCGAGCAGCGCGCTCAGGCTACCTTGCACCCGTACCCGGCCCATGACCGGTTCATAGATGCCCGCGACAGTTCGCAGCAGCGTGGTCTTGCCCGCGCCGTTGCCGCCGATCAAAGCCAATCTGTCGCCGCTGGTGAGCGAAAAGGAGATGTCCCGCAGCGCCTCCACCACGACGCGCGACTGCTTGTCCTGGCCCAGCCGACCGGATGCAGCCGCCACCACGGTCTTTTTCAGACTGCGGCTGTTGCCGTGGTAGAGCGGGAAGAACACCGATACGCCGGAGATGTCGATGCGCGGTTCGCAACGCATGGCTAGACCCAGAAGGCCACGCGACCGCGCGCGCGCACGAACAACGCCCAGGACACGCCGCACAAGGCAGCGCTGTAGAGTACGGCTGCGATCCAGGTGTCCGCAGATGGTGTCTGCCCGAGCAATGGAGCTCGCACGATCTCGAGCAGCGCATAGAACGGATTGAACGGCAGCAGCACGACGTGGCGACCAAGCTGCTCCGGCTGCCAGATCACCGGCGTCAGGAAGAAGGCGATCATCATGATGCTGCCGATGATCGGCCCGATATCGCGGAAACGCGCACAGAACGCGCCGAGCAACAGGGCCACCGCCAACGCATCGACGCCCCATACCGCGAGGCCCGGCAGTGCCAGGAACGCATGCCACCCCGGCCAGATCGAGAAGATGATAAATACCCCGACGATCACGACGATATTGTGCGCCAGCACCAAAACATTGCGGACCAGCAGACGCACCGCATGCAACGTAAGCGGCATGCGAACCGCACGGATCATGCCTTCCGCCTGGGTGAAGCAGGTGCTCGCCTCCATCACCAGCGTGCTGAGGAACCCCCACAACACCTGCGACAAGGCCAGGAACGGCAGATATTCGTGAATGTCCGTGTGGAACAGTGTCGAGTAGAGGAAGCCGAGCGACCCCACCATGATCGCGGTCGACAGCGTCAGCCAGAATGGCCCGAGCATCGAGCCGCGATAACGCAGGCGGATGTCCAGCCATCCAAGCGTGCAGGCTAGGCGCCAAAGGCGCAGGCCATCGGCGATGTCGCGCAGCGCCAGCCGGCTTCCGGCTGCCAGCGACATGTCCCCATTGAGATCGAGCACGTTCGCCCGTCCGAGGGGATTCAGGCGAGTTTGCATGACGTGGTTCATTTCAGTGCCCAGCCGATAGCTGATCCTCGGGAAAAGGCCAAGTGCCACACGCCAAGTGCCGCACTGGGAGGTGGCCGCTGATGCCACCGCCGCTCATAGGCGCTTGGTCATGTAGACGCGGTCGTAGCCCTTTTGGTTCCCCCGATGCGTCTCGACGAAACCGATGCGCCGATAAAGTGCGATGTTCTCGCTCATCAACGCGTGCGTGTAGAGATGGATTTCGCCGAAGCCGCGCCGGCGCGCCTCGGCTTCGGCGAAGCTGATCAGCGCGCGCCCGAACCCCTTGCCCTGGCTATCGGGCAGCACCGCGATATTGTCGAGCAGCAATCCAGCCGGTCCCTGCTCGAGCACCAGGATACCGACGATCCGGCCGTCATCGTCCAGCACCCAGGTCTGCCGGTCTGCAATGCGCTTCGCGTAATTGTCCAGCATCGGCCCGGGCGGCTTGCCGATGCGCGCGACGTAGTGACCGTACGCCGCATCGACAACGCTGCGCACCGTTTCGGCATCGGCCGACGTCGCAGCCCTTATCATCGTGACGATGTCACGCCGCGAGGTCCGGCGCGGTTTCCGTCGCGGCTTCCAGTCCGACCGCCTGTGCGAGACGGTCGAGCCGGCGCATCACGCTCTCGCCGGCGAACACGCCGCTGTCCTCCTCGAGGCGCAGGATCAGGCGACTGCCCGACACACGCAGACCCGTGCCGGCCAGCAAATCGGGCGTGCCGGCGGACAGGGTATAGGCAAGGCGCAACGCGACGCCGAGCAGCTCCGCACGATGGGTGCTGGACATATCCAGCAGCAGCCGTGCCGTGCGCAGGAACATCGCATCCGACTCGACCTCGTACCGCATGGCGATCGCCATCGCAAGGAACGCCCGTGCGTAATGGTCCAGCCCGATGCCGGGCTGGCGCAGGACGCGGAGGAAGGCCTGTTCGGCACGGAACTCGGGGTGGTCGTGGCTGCCGATATCCGACATCCAGCACGCGGCCTCACGCAGACGGCGCGCTTCCGGCGCCTCCTGCGGGAACAGCGGATCGGTCCAGGCGAACAGGGCGGGCGGCAAGGCGGGATCGCGTCCTAACCGCGAGGCGTAATCGCGCCCCGCGGCCAGCAGCGGATCCTGCGCCGCGATCTCCGCCGGCATACGCTGCATGAACCAGCCCTCGCGCAGGCCGCTGGCGCTGAACACGACCCGCCGCACGCCGGTGGCCCGCAACACGCGACGCAACGACACGGCGGCGAACGGCAGATCATCGATGCGTCGGCGCGACAGCCCCGGCAGTCGCTCGAGCGCGCGACGTCCCGCACCCGCTATCACGCCGGTCAGGTCGCGGGCTTCCTCGCGGCCGATCGTGTAGTGGTGCACCATCTGCAGCGGATAGCCGGTCTGCGCCATGTGGATGCGTGCCAATGCCCGCCACGCGCCGCCGACCAAATAGAGGTCGCGGTTCGCCCCCTCGGCGAGCCACGGCACCGTGGCAAGATCGGCATCCGCGATCACGCGTGCGCGCACCGGGTCGCCGCCGGCACGCTCCGCGAGCCTTATCGCGCCCAGGCTCAGTGTGTGGGATGCGCCGCGCGTTCCGTCGTCGAGCCTCACGAGTTCGAGCGACCCGCCGCCGATATCGGCCAGGATGCCATCCGCCGACGGGATGCCGCACAGCACGCCCATGGCGGAATATTCCGCCTCCGCCAGACCCGACAGCACGCGGATCGGCACGTCCGGCATGCGCGATTGCAGCCGGGCGACAAACTCCGCACCGTTCGTGGCGTCGCGCACCGCCGCGGTCGCCAGCACCTCGAACGGGTGCGCGCCCATCGCCCGGGCCACCGCGTGATAGCGGTGCATCACGGTGAAAGCCTGATTCATCCCTTCTTCGTTCAGCCGTCCGGTGGCCTGCAGCCCGCGGCCAAGCCGCAGCACCGCCTTCTCGTTGAAGATCGCCACCGGATTGCGGCAGCGCCCCTCATAGACGACCAAGCGGACCGAGTTCGATCCCAGATCGACCACCGCACAGCGTGGCGTGTCGGCGGGTGGCCTGTACGGCATGCGGTCAGTCCTGGTTCACCCGGTCCGGTCGCCGGTGGTTGCCCAGCGGCGCGGCGAAGGTCGGGCCGTGCAGCGCAGAGCCGCGGCCCGACAGCGACGGGTTGGTCATGAAGTAGTCATGCGCGGACACCGGCTTCTTGCCGACGGCGACGCGTCGCCACAGTCCGTCGCTGCGTAGCTCCCAGGATTGCATCGAGTCCTTCAGATTCGTGACCATGATCTGATCCAGCACCTGCGCGTGCACGGTGGGATTGTGGATCGGCACCAGGGTCTCCACGCGCCAGTCCATGTTGCGCACCATCCAGTCGGCCGAGCTGATATAGACGCGCGCATGCCGGCTCGGCAGCGGATGGCCGTTGCCGAACACGCAGATGCGGCTGTGCTCCAGGAAGCGGCCGACGATCGACTTGATGCGGATGTTGTCCGACAGCCCGGGAACGCCCGGCCGCAGGCAGCAGATGCCGCGCACCACGCCCATGACCTTCACGCCGGCGCGCGAGGCATCGTACAGCAGATCGATCAGCGTCTCGTCGACCAGCGAGTTCAGCTTCAGCCAGATGCCGGCCGGCTTGCCGGCATGGGCGAAGGCGATCTCCCTTTTGATCAGGTCGCCCAGCACTGTGCGCGTCGTCAGCGGGCTGAATGCGAGCGCGTCCATCAGTTCGGGCCGGGCATAGCCGGTCATGTAGTTGAACAGCCTGGCGGCGTCGCGCGTCAGGTCGCGGTCGGTGGTGAAGAATGACAGGTCGGTGTAGATGCGCGCGGTGATCGGATGGTAGTTGCCGGTGCCGAAATGCGCATAGGAGCGCACGCCGGAACCCTCGCGCCGCACGACGAGTGACAGCTTTGCATGCGTCTTCAGTTCCGCGAAGCCGTACACCACCTGCACGCCGGCGGCTTCCAGCGTTCGCGCCAGACGGATGTTCATCTCCTCGTCGAAGCGCGCGCGCAGCTCGATGACCGCCGTGACGAATTTGCCGGCTTCCGCGGCCTCGATCAGCGCCTTCACGATCGGACTGTCGCGACTGGTGCGATACAGCGTCTGCTTCACCGCAATGACGTTCGGGTCCTGCGCGGCCTGGCGCAGGAACTGCACCACCACATCGAAGCTCTCGAACGGATGGTGGACGATGATGTCCTTGGCGCGGATCGCGGCGAAGCAGTCGCCGCCGAAGTCGCGGATGCGTTCGGGGAAGCGCGGGGTGTAGGGCGGGAAAAGGAGATCCGGCCGGTCATCGACGATCAGCTGTCGCAGGTCCGCCACACCGAGGATACCGTCGGCGATGTGCGTCTCGTCGGGATTCGCATCGAGTTCGGCGGCGATCAGGGCTCGCAGGTCCTCGGGCATGCAGGCGTCCATCCCGAGATGGATGACCACGCCGCGCCGGCGCCGCTTCAGCGCGCTTTCGTACGAACGGACAAGGTCCTCGGCCTCTTCCTCGAACTCGACGTCGGTGTCGCGGATCAGCCGGAACCGTCCCTGCCCCGCGATGCGAAAGCCCGGGAACATCCGGTCGAGGAACAGGCCGAGCAGGTCCTCCAGCATGACGAAGCGGATCGGCCCGCCGCTGGCGCCCGGCAACCGGATGAACCGCTCGACCTGGCTCGGCAGCGGCAACAGGGCGCGCATGCCCTGGCCGTCCTCCTCGCGGACCAGCAGCAGCGCCATCACCAGGCCCATGTTGGGGATGAACGGGAACGGATGCGCCGGGTCGATCGCAAGCGGGGTCAGCACCGGGAACACGCGCTCCATGAACCAGGCGTCCAGCCATCTGACGTTCTCGGCAGACAGGGTCTCGGGCTCGCAGACCTCGATGCCGGACTCGCGCAGCAGGCCGCGCAACTCACGCCAGACACGCTGCTGCTCGGCGAGCAACGCCTCGGCGCGGAGCTTGATCTCGGCAAGCTGCTGCGCCGGCGTCCGCCCGTCCGGCGAGACCGCGGTGACGCCGGCCTTCGCCTGGCCGATCAGGCCGGCGACACGCACGGAGTAGAATTCGTCGAGGTTGGACGCGGCGATCGAGACGAAGCGCACGCGCTCCAGCAGGGGGTGCCGGGTGTTCTCGGCTTCCTCCACCACACGGTGATTGAAATCGAGCCAGGAAAGCTCCCGGTTGATGAAACGGTCGGGGCTGTCCGGCGCGATCGACGGCGGGCCGGATGCTGACGGCTCGGCGGACTGGGTGCCGGGCGGCCGGACAAGCAGGTCCACCGCGCCGCCACCGCGCGCCACGGACTGACGTGCGGACAACTTGTTCATGGCCCTGACCCTACAGCAGACACCTGGTATCCGGCGAGGGGGACGGCGCGGCGCCGGAAAAAAGCATTCCGCTCTCTTGCAGGAGGGGGCAGGGGAGTGGTTCGCACACGTACCGACCCCCCACAGCCCCATCCCGCAAGGGGAGGTGGAGTATTGAATTGTAATTGCTTATCCTGATTCCTCTGCGGACGGTGAAGGCCCTGTCATATCGGCCAGTGCCGATGCGGCCAGCGCTCTCGTGATGGCTGAACCGACGGCGAGCTGGGCCTCATCCAGTCGCTCCACCGCCTCGCGCAACGACGCAGGCGTCCGCGGCAGACGGCGCAACAGCCACTCGTGTACCACCTCCGGCACGACGAGTTGACGCTGCTTGACCAGCCGGACCAGCAGCGCACGCAACAGCTCATCGTCCGGCGCGCCGATCTCGACAGCGCTGACAGCGCGAAGCCGGCTGGCGAGGTCGGGGAGGCAAGTGTCCCATCGGGAAGGCGGGGCGCGGCCGGCCATAAGCACCGGCAGACCGGCCTCGAACGCGGCGTTCAGCAGATGCAGCATTGCCGCCTCGTCCGCGGTTTCATCGGCCTCGTCGAGCGCGACCCCGCCGCACATGGGCAGCTCCAGCAGGCCGCGCAGCGTCGGCCCGGCCAACAGGACCGCGCCGGTACGTTCGGCCCAAATGTGCATCAGATGAGTCTTGCCGTTGCCCGCCTCGCCCCAGAGTGCCAGGCGCCGGTTGGGCCAGTCCTGGGTTCGCGCAAGCCAGGTCAGCGCGGCCGCGTTGCACGGCGCATGCAGGAAATCCGCCGCGACCAATCGCTGCGTCAGCGGGAGCTTCAGGATCAGTTGGCCTGCGGGATGCACGGCGCTACTCCGCTCTCCGGGGCGCGTCGCAGTCAAGCACGGCGTCAGCTGGCGCCGTTCCTCGCCGGACCCAGCTCGACGATGTCCCAGATGCCCGAGGCGTTGCGACAGCCGGTGCCCTGCAAACTGTAGGCGCGTCCAGCCGCCCGGATGTGCTCGGTGAAGTCGCGGCACCAGCCATACTGCTCGGATCGCACTGTCCTGACTGGCAGCACATCGCCGTCGTCACCCGTCGCGGGATCGTTCCAGGACACTGCGTCGCCGCTTAGGTCCTGCTCCAGGGCCTGCTGAATTCTGACGACGCGCAGGCGGAGGGCGCTGTCCGGCAGTGCCGGCTCGGCGGTGGTGTAGTCGATGAGTTCGACCTGCTGCGCCTGCCTCTCGCCCGTCCGCTCATCGCGGCGGACGTAGAAGCCGATTTCCGGCGCGTAGTAGAAGCTGCGCTGAACCACGGAACTGCCTGGCGCGCCGGGCTGTTCGGTCATCGAACAATCCACTCGCCAGGTGTTGAACGCGCCCGCTGAGGTTTCCAGGTGGGCCGTACCCGACACATCGCACCGCCAGTTCTCATGCACCGTGACGGGACCGGTGCCGGTCAGCGGCCGAACCGTGCGGGTAGCGCCAAACACCACGCTCTTGCCCGGCTGCAGCGGAAACAACAGTGGCGGCGAGGCCGAGATCCGCCGCTCGCCTTGGCCCGACGCATCGGCCCAGGCGAGGCTGGGCAGCAGCACATCATGCGAGGTGACGTAGGTGCCGCTACTCCCGCGCCATCGGACCGTGTCGCGGTCGATGGCAACCACGCTCTCGGTAGCGCCGTCACTGAACCGATAGGAATCGCCGACACTGTATTCGGGAACCGGCGCCACCGGCAATCGTCCCGGGTCTGCTGGCTGCTTCGAACCGCAGCCAGCCTGCAGGATCAGCAGGCCGATCAGGCAGCAAACCGAGGCGGGTGCACGGCTGAGCATGCGAATTCATATCGCGGCTTGCGCGAATTTTTGATGCAATCCATTGTGAGGAGGCCTCGTGCGTGGAAACCGTATCGAAAGTCGCACGTTGTCGTTGCGCAGTTTCTCTTGGGGGAAACCATGCCAACCACCGTCCAAATCCAATCCGGTCTGATCGCTGGCTCCCACCGCCGCACGGTGGTGCGTGCTTTGCTGACAGGTTTCGCGGCCGGACTTCTTGTCGCGACGCCTCTCAGGATCGCTCCGTCGCGCTTTGCGCTCATCAGTGACACTGCGGACGCCCGCGGTGGAGGCGGTGGCGGCGGCGGTGCAGGTGGCGGCGGTGCAGGTGGCGGCGGTGCAGGTGGCGGCGGTGCAGGTGGCGGCGGTGCAGGTGGCGGTGCGGTGGCGGCGGCGGTCACGGCGGTGGTGGCGGCAACGCCGGCGGTGGCGGCGGCAACGCCGGTGGTGGTGGCGGTGGCAACGCCGGTGGTGGCGGCGGCAACGCCGGCGGTGGCGGCGGCAACGCCGGTGGCGGCGGCGGCAACGCCGGCGGTGGCGGCAATGCCGGCGGTGGCGGCGGCAACGCCGGCGGTGGCGGCGGCAATGCCGGCGGCGGTGGCGGCAACGCCGGCGGTGGCGGCGGCAATGCCGGTGGCGGCAGCGGCGGTGGCGGCAACGCCGGCGGTGGCGGCGGCAACGCCGGCGGTGGCGGCGGCAACGCCGGCGGTGGTGGCGGCAATGCCGGTGGTGGTGGCGGCAATGCCGGTGGCGGTGGCGGCAACGCCGGCGGTGGCGGCGGCAATGCCGGCGGTGGTGGTGGCGGCAATGCCGGCGGTGGTGGCGGCAATGCCGGCGGCGGTGGCGGCAACGCCGGCGGTGGTGGCGGCAATGCCGGTGGCGGTGGCGGCAATGCCGGCGGTGGCGGCGGCAACGCCGGCGGTGGTGGCGCTCAGGCTGGTGGCGGCCAAGGTGGTGGCGGCGCCGGGGCAGCTTCTGGCACGGCCGGCGCCGGAGCGAGTGGAACCGGTTCGGGGGCTGCGGGCACCGAAGGAGGCGCCAGCACGTTCGACGGTCGTCTCGCTCCCAGCCACTCGAGCGGCATCGCAACGATGGCGGTGAGTCCGCCCCTGTCGCGCTCGCAGGAGCGGGACCTCATCGTGCGTGGATGGGCGCGCTGATCCCGTCAGGCCGACCGGATCCCTCGAATGCCGTCAGTCTCGGTCGGACGAGCGCATCCGGTCCACGCTCCAGGCGCCGCCGCCGGCAACGAAGAAGTAGAGAAAGATGAAGCAATAGAGGATCGCCGCATCGCCTTGGTTGGCCAGAGGAAAGAATCCCCGCGGGAAATGCGAGTAGAAGTAGGCGATCGCCATCTCGCCGGACATGATGAACGCGACCGTGCGGGTGAACAGGCCCAAGGCGAGCAGCAGGCCGCCAAACGTCTCGATGACGCCGGCAAACCAATAGAGGGTGAACATCCCGGGCGTGCCGCCCTGGGCCGGGACCGGGAAGCTGAACAGCTTGGACAGGCCGTGCTCCATGAACAGCAGACCCACCACGATCCTTACGATGCTGAGGACGTGCGGCCGCCAGTCATCCATCTGTCTTGCGAGTGCCGGCATCGGTTGATTTCTCCTCCCTTGGTGCGGCGAATTGAACGTTCGCACAACCGTGAGTTTAAGCCATCTCGCGCAGCCGGCGCCAGACGGGCCGGCACATGCGTCTATCGTTTGCTCGGCGGATCCAGGTAGAGCGGGCTGGCGAGGTATCGGCGCAGCCAGAAGCGGCACAACACCCCGATGGTCGCTGCGATCGGCACAGCGAGCATGACGCCGAGAAAGCCAAACGCCGCGCCGCCGGCAAACAAGGCGAAGATCACCCAGACCGCCGGCAATTCCACCCGGTCGCCCAGAAAGCGCGGGTAGATCACGTAGCCTTCCAGGACCTGTCCGACAACGAGCACGGCGCCCACGACGATAACGCCCCGCCAATGCGGGAACTGCGCCAGCGCCAGTCCGACCGCGGTTATGCCGCCGGTGATCGATCCGACATAGGGGATGAACGACAGCAATCCCGCCGCCATGCCCACGATCAGGCCGAGATCGAGCCCGGCCACGGTCAGCGCCGAGGCGTAATAGAGCGCGAGGATCAGGCAGCACAGGGCCTGGCCGCGCACCCAGGCCGAGAGGATGCGGTCGACCTCGCGTGCCTGGGCGCGGATCACGTCGGCGTAACGATATGGCAGCCAGGAATTGACCATGCCGATGATCCGCGGCCAGTCGCGCAACAGGTAGAACCCGACGACGGGCGTCACCACGGCGAGGGTCAGCACATTGAAGATCGCGAAGCCGGCGCCGGTGACGCCGGTCAGGGCCGTGGCCAGGAAGCTCAGCATGTTGCCGGCCTGGCTGCTGACCAGGTCGCGCAGCTTGTCGTTCACCACGTCGGAGCCGAAATTCGTCTGCAGGTCCATGATGACCTCGCTCGCCCACCGCTGCAGCAACTGCACGTATTGCGGGATGCGGCCGAGCAGCAGGCCGATCTGCTGCAGGATCAGCGGGTAAAGCAGCAGCGCGAACAGCAGGACTCCGGCCAGCAGGGCCAGAATCACCAGCAGGGCCGCGATGCCGCGACCCAGGCCGAGCCGCGTCAGCCGCGTGGTCGGCGGATCGAGCACATAGGCGATGCCCGCCGCCGCCACGAACGGCGCCAGGACCGAGGCGAACAGTTGCAGCGCCAGCCAGGCCACGACCAGCAGGCCGACCACCAGCGCAACCCGTTGGCCGCGGGTCGCATGGCCCGACAGCGGCGCCGATGTCTCCGGCAGCCAGGACCGGCGCTCGACAGGTGTGGGCGATTCGGGCGGCGGGAGTTCGACGCCGTCGTTCATCGTCTGCGCGCCGTGTTCCAGACATAGGCTGCACCGGACGACAGCGTGGTGACCGCGACGGTCCAGATCAGCGCGTCCATGGCGGCCGGGGCTGCGAGTCCGAAGCCGGACAGCAGAAGGGTCAATGCGACCAGCACCAGTTGCAACGCGGTGTTAAGCTTGGAGATGTAAAGCGGCCGGATCAACACCGTCTGACCGAGCACGGAGAGCCCGACCACGCCGCCGACAATCACGGTGTCGCGGAACACCACCAGGATCGCCAGCCAGTCCGGCAGCACGTTCACCGCCGCGAGGGTCACATACATCGTCACCAGCAACGCCTTGTCCGCCACCGGATCGAGCAGCGCACCCACGGAATTACCGCCGCCGCTGCGTCGCGCCAGCCAGCCATCGATCGCATCGGACGCCCCGGCGGCGGCGAACAGGAAGAACGCCTGGGCGAACTGCCGCTCCAACACCAGCCAGACCGAGAGCGGCACGGCGCAAAGCCGGGCAAAGGTGATGACATTGGGCAGCGTCAGCAGAACGGCGGACGCGCTACGGCCGACCTGCGTTCCGTCAGGCATCCGTCCGCCTTTCCCCGCCGCGCGCCTTCCGCATTGCGCGAGGCCGTGGGCCTATGGTTGTTTCCGCCACCGTCCACCCGTCTTGCGCCCGATTGCGCAACTCAGCGAACCCAGGCAGTAGCGTATCGAGGGCCGCCATGACCAGAGGTGATCACGATTTGGGTGCGTCGCGCGCACCGACCGACAACAGCCTCACGTATCGCGCCGCCGGCGTCGATACCGAGGCGGCCGGCGCACTGATCGAGGCGATCAAGCCGTTCGCCCGTGCGACGTCCCGTCCAGGCGTGATAGGAGGGCTAGGCGGCTTCGGCGCCCTGTTCGACCTGAAGGCCGCGGGCTTCATCGACCCGATCCTGGTCTCCAGCACCGACGGCGTGGGGACGAAGCTGCGGGTCGCGATCGAGACCGGCATCCACGACACGGTCGGCGTCGATCTGGTGGCGATGTGCGTCAACGACCTGGTGGTGCAGGGCGCCGAGCCGCTGTTCTTCCTGGACTACTTCGCCACGGGAAAACTCGATCCGCGCCAGGCGCGGGAGGTGATCGCCGGCATCGCCTCGGGCTGCAACGAGAGCGGTTGCGCACTGGTCGGCGGCGAGACCGCCGAAATGCCGGGGATGTACGGCGAGGGCGACTACGACCTTGCCGGTTTTGCGGTCGGGGCAGGCGAACGCGGGCGGCTGCTGCCGCATGGCGTGGAGCCAGGCGACACGGTTCTGGGACTGGCGAGTTCCGGCGTCCATTCCAACGCCTATTCCCTGGTGCGCCGCGTTGTGGCGATCAGCGGGCTGCCATGGAGCGCACCGGCGCCGTTCGATCCGGCGATCACGCTCGGCCAGGCGCTGATGATGCCGACGCGGATCTACGTGTCGGCCGTGCTCGCGCTGCACCGCGCGGGCCTGCTTCGGGCGGCGGCGCACATCACCGGTGGCGGACTGCCGGGCAACCTGCCGCGCGTGCTGCCCGACGAGACGGCGGCCGTGCTCGAGCCCTACTGGTCGGTGCCGCCGGTGTTCGCCTGGCTGGCCCGGACCGGCGGCATTGCCCCAGCCGAGATGCTGCGTGTGTTCAACTGCGGGATCGGCATGGCGCTGGTCGTCTCGGACGCCGATGCCGCCACCAGCATGCTGCGCGATCTCGGGGAGAGCGTCGCCCGCATCGGCCGCATCGAAGCCGCGAGCGGCTCGCCGACGGTGCGGATCGAACTGCCTGCCGGCTGGCCGGGGTGAGGCGGCGGACTGCGATCCTGATCAGCGGGCGCGGTTCCAACATGGCTGCGCTGATTGGCGCCGCCGGCGATCCGGCCTATCCGGCGCAGATCGCGCTGGTGATCTCCAACCGACCTGATGCAGGTGGATTGGCGCTGGCCCAGCAGGCCGGGGTTCCTGCGCGGGCGATCGACCACCGGATGTTTGAGGGCGACCGCCCCGGGCATGAAGCGGCGATCGACGCTGCACTTCGCGAGGCGGGCGTCGAAATCGTGTGCCTCGCGGGCTACATGCGGTTGCTGACGCCCCGCCTGATCGACGCCTGGCGGGGGCGCATGCTCAACATCCACCCGAGCCTGCTGCCGGCTTTTCCTGGGCTGCACACGCACGCGCGCGCGCTCGCGGCAGGGGTGAAGCTGCACGGCTGCACGGTGCACGTGGTCACCCAGACGGTGGATGAAGGCCCAATTCTCGCTCAGGCGGCCGTGCCGGTGCTGCCCGGCGATACCGAGGCGAGCCTCGCCGATCGGGTACTGGCGCAAGAGCATGCGATCTATCCGGCAGCGCTGCGACTGTTCGCCGCCGGCGGCACCGGAATTCTGCCACTGGCCGGCGCGGTGCTGCTCAACCCCTTGCCCACGTCTGCTCCGCTGCAATAGAACGGTCGCGAACCCATCCTGCCAAACGAGGCACAGAATGTCCGATCATGGCGCGACCCCATCGCATACCGGCGGGGATGAGACGACCGAGGCCTTCCTCGCCGACCGTCAGAACTTCTGGAACGGCTTCACCCAATTCACCCTGTGGTCAGTGATCTTCATGGTCGTGCTGCTGGTCGGAATGGCGGTTTTCTTACTGTAGCGTCGAGAGGCTGACCCGGGGCGACCGCCGAACGATCGGGCGTTGCAGGGGCGATTTGAGTCGGACTCCTGCGTGCGACGGTGACGGTCGTGTTCTTCGCGCGATTGGTGTGAGCAAGGAAAGCAAGAAGGGTCCGCACGGAGCTCACCGAGGGAAATCATCGAGGGCCGCTGAGAACAGCGGAGGCTTGGCGCACGGGTTTGGTGCCGTCGGCCAATGTCGCGGCATGACGATGTTTGAACCGGACGGGATTTGTAGGGGTTCTCCACGCCTCGCAACGATTCCGGCATGGCTACGATGGATGCCGATATCCTTCCGCGTTCGGTCGTCGAGCGCCCCTTGCTTTGCAGACGCTGGCCTTACATTCCGTTCATGGCGTATCCGCGACCAGAATCGTGCGACGAGCAGCCTGGGGCCCGCAGGCACAGCAATTTGCACGCCTGCCGACCGCGCGGAGTTCTCACGCGCCTTCGGTTCGCCTCCGCGCAACCGAAGCGATTCGCTCCTGGTCTGTTCGGTCGTATATATCTTGCGACACACTACGGGGATCGATTGACTTCTCCGCCCTCGCGTCCGCGGAAAAGCAAACAAACTCACACGTGATCAAGCGCCTGAGCCAAGTCGGATACCAAATCGTCGACGTTCTCGATTCCCACCGAGATGCGAATCAGCGCATCGGTCAGGCGGATCTCCTCGCGCAACTCACGCGCGACGCCCGAATGCGTCATCGAGGCCGGATGCGAGATCAGCGTTTCAGGTACCGCCCAAACTCACCGCGAGTTTCATGATCTGAAGGTGGTCGAGCAGCGCGAAGGCCTCCTTCTCGCCGCCCTTCACATCGAACGAGAAAGTAGAGCCGGGGGCAGTGCATTGCCGCTCGAACACGGCCTTTTCACGGCTGTCCTTCAGGAAGCCGAGATAGTGGACTTTGGCGACCTTCGGGTGGTTGGCCAGATATTCCGCCACCACGGCCGCATTCTCGTTCGAGCGGCTCATGCGTATGTCGAGCGTTTCGAGCGAGCGCATCAGCATCCAGCAGGAATTCGGGTCGAGCTGCGTGCCGATGGAGCTCCGCCAACTCATCACCTGCTTCACAAGGTCAGTCTTGCCGCTAATGCTGCCCCCGACGAGATCGCTATGGCCACCGACATATTTGGTCAGCGAGCACAAGGAGAGATCCGCACCATGCTTCAGAGGCGTCTGGAAAACCGGCCCAAGCATCGTATTGTCGACCACGATCGGCGGACGAAACCCCTGCCGTTTTTCCAGTTCGTCGGCAATCGCGGCGCAGGCCGCAAGGTCGACCAGGCCGTTGGTCGGATTGGCCGGGGTCTCGACTAGGATCAGCCCTACGCGACCCTTGACGCGCGCGGCTTCGGCGGTCATGCGCATCCCGGCCACGTCGGTGCCATCGGTGAAGCCGAAGGCGGTGATGTGAAAGGAGCCCATCTGTTTCATCAGCAACGTTTCGGTGCCGCCGTAGAGCGGGCGGCTATGCAGAACCGTGTCGCCCGGGCGCAGGAACGTAAACAGCGTGGTGGAAATCGCCGCCATGCCGCTGGCGAAAACAGCGGACTGTTCCGCCTGATCCCAGATCGCCAGGCGGTCCTCCAGGATTTCAAGATTTGGATTGTTGAAACGTGAATAGACGAGGCCTGCCTTCTCGCCTGGACGTAGTTGACGACGGCCCGACGTCAGATCGAAGAAGTCCTTGCCCTGCTGGGCATTCTCGAAGACGAAAGTCGACGTAAGAAAAATCGGCGGCTTGAGCGAACCTTCGGAGAGGCCCGGCGCGTAGCCATAGCCCATCATAAGCGTTTCCGGGTGCAGTCGGCGATTGGCGATTCGATCCTTATGGTAGTTATCGTTTGCCATTGTGCGCTCTTCCACATGGGAGTTGTGTATGGTCGGATTTCGATTGCTTGCCAATTCGTGGGGATAACCTACCAGTACCCGGCTCAAAGCACCCACCCGACCGCAACACTCAGCCGTCCGGGGAATTGCAGCCGGTCCGGTCCCTCAGGCAGGACGGCGCCACGAGCCTGTGCTCGAAGCATCGAGGCAAACCCAGCGATCATCGGTGGCCGGTCGAGGTTCGCGCCCTCGTGCTGTTGAAATAGTGCATGAGCGGTCTGCCGACTTTGGTCCGACCTTGGCGGTGAAGAAGATGGCGGCGCACCACGTGGGGACGGCCCACCGGACCCGAAGCACTCGCGATGGTGCTGCGCATCTGGCAGGATGCGGGCTGATCCAGTCCAAAAGGAATGTCCTATGCTCAATCTGGCAAAGCTTCGTTCGCTGCTGGACACACGTCGACCGGGGCATACCTTGCCGCAGGCGTTTTACGTCGATCCGGATGTGTTCGCGTTCGACCTGGCGGCAATCTACGGCCAGAACTGGATCCTGGCCGGGTTCGAGGCGGAGGTCCCCGAACCCGGCTCGTACCTGGCTTTGCCGATCGGGCGGTCGCCCGTGGTCATCGTGCGTGGGCAGGACGGCATGCTGCGCGGTTTCTACAACTCCTGCCGCCATCGCGGTTCGCAGATCTGCGAATCCGGCAGCGGCTCACGATCCTGGCTGATCTGTCCCTATCATCAATGGACCTATGGCCTTGATGGGAAGCTTGCGAACGCCCCGCGGATGCCGGCTGAACTCGATCATGCGCAGCACGGGCTTCGGCCGGTCCATGTCGAGACGGTCGCCGGCTCGATTTATGTATGCCAGGCGGAGCACCCGCCGGCATTCGACGCGTTCCGCGATCAGGTCGGCCCCCTTCTGGCGCCGCATAATCTGGGGAATGCAAAGCTCGCCTTCGAGAGCACCCTGGTCGAGCGCGCCAACTGGAAGCTGGTGATGGAGAATGCCCGCGAGTGCTACCACTGCGCGGTGCGTCACCCCGAACTTGCGTTGACCTTCCCGGTGAAGGGCCGGCGTCCCGTGCAGTTCGCCGATGTTCAGCGTTTCGAGGGATTTCGCGCGAGAATGGCGGAGGCGGGGCTGGAAACCGGGCCGGTGGAAGGTGCGTGGTGGCAGGCCATGCGCTTCCCGCTCAATGACGGTGCGGTCACGCTTTCGATGGACGGCAGGCTCTCCTGCGCCAGGCTGATGTGCGACGTGGCACATGGCGATATCGGCTCGATGCGCTGGTCGCTGGAGCCGCACACCTTTGCGCATGCCACCAGCGACGTCACGTTCATGTTCAGCGCCATGCCGACCGGGCCGGAGGAAACGGTCGTCACCTCCAAGTGGCTGGTCCACAAGGATGCGGTGGAGGGCGTCGATTACCGCATCGACGAGCTGACCGAGCTCTGGACAAGAACGAACCTGCAGGATCGCGACCTGTGCGAGGCGAACCAGCGCGGCGTCAACTCCCTTGGCTATGTGCCGGGACCGTACAGCGAGGAGGCCGAGGCGCTGGTCAAGCGTTTCGTCGATTGGTACTGCGACGAAGCGACAAAATACCTCGACCGACATATGGGCGCCGATCACCGTTCATTCGGCACCCCGCGCCTTGCTGCGGTTGCGGGCGGGTCGTGACCGGTTCGGCCGGCGACTGCTGACACATGCCGATTTCGCACGATCCCAGGTCCATCGCCGGCAAGCCGCTGCCGGTCCGGGAAACCTGCCAGCTTCTTGTCGTCGGCGCTGGTCCCGCGGGTATAGCGGCGGCCGCGCACGCGGCGCAGCTTGGCCTCAAGGTCGTGCTCGTCGATGAAAACCCGGTGCCGGCCGCGGTCATGGGCGACGACATCCCGTTGCATTTCGGCCAGCGCTTCAGCGCGGCGGCGCGCAACCGCACCGCCATGCTGGAGGCTTTCACCACGCGGGAGCCGGCGATTGCCGAGCTGTTCGATGCGGGCGTGGACGTACGGCTGGGCACTTCGGTCTGGGGCCTCTACGCCAACGGCCCAAGCGTTGGCTGGCTGCTGGGCCCGGTCGCCGGGCTGCGGAACGACGGTGACTGCTGGATGCTCGGCTGCGAACGTGTGATCGTCGCGGCGGGCCGGCGTGACATGGGCCTCGCGTTTCCAGGCTGGGACCGGCCTGGCGTCATGGGCATCACTGCCGCGCAGCGCCTGTCGGAGCGTTTCGGCATCCTGGATGTGCGACGTGCGGTAGTGCTTGGCTCCTCGGCCGAGGCACTGACGGCAGCAAGATCGTTGCGCGATGCGGGTGTCGTGATCGCCGCCCTGGTGGAGGTCGCGCTGACGCCCATCGGGCCGGAGTCATTGCTGCGGGAGCTGGCCGACATTCCCCTGCTGTGTGGGCATACGATCCGGCGAGCCGAGGGTGGCGCCGATGGCGTGACGGCGGTCGTCATCGGACCCGTCGCGCCGAAAGGCACGCTGCCGCAGGGTCCGGAACAATCCATCACTTGCGATGCCGTGCTGCTCGGCGTCGGCGCCGTGCCTGTGATCGAACTGCTCGATGCAATCGGCTGCCGCATGACCTTTGCGCCGGAACGCGGGGGGCACATTCCGGTCCTGGACGACGCGCAACGAACGACCGTGGCGTCGCTGTACGCCGCCGGCGATTGCGCGGGCATCTGGGCCAGCAAGACGCTCGATCCCGATATCGCCAGGGCGGAGGGCAGGCGATCAGCGGCGGCAGTGGCGGAATCGCTCGGGCGTGCCGCCGCGCCGCCTGGCACCCCATCGTCGCCCGACCCGGCGGTCTGCGATCTTGACGGCTACCGCCTTGACTGGGTGTGCGCGACGGTCGTGGATGCCGCCGGCGAGCCCTATGTCTGCCAGTGCGAGGAGGTCACCGCGCGGGAAATCCTGGAGCTGCGGCCGCCGCGCTATCTCGGCTGGCCGGATGACCGGCGCAACACGCGCACACTCAGCCAGATGCTGGGCAATGCGCCGCCGAACCCCGACCAGGTGAAGCGTCTGACGCGGGCCGGAATGGGGCTATGCCAGGGGCGCCGCTGCCGCGAACAGGTGGCCGCCCTGCTGGCGCTCGGCGCAGGTACGAGGCTGTGCGACATCTCGCTCGCCTCGCACCGCGCGCCGGTGCGTCCGCTGCCGCTCTCGGTGGCCGCCGAGACGCACGAATCTGCCGAAATGACGCGGCACTGGGACACGTGGTTCGGTATGCCGGCACAATATGTGCCGTATTGGGATGCGCCGCGCTTCTACACGGTTGCCGACCGCGCGACCGGCGACGAGCCGGCGGACGGCAAATGAGATGAGCGAGCCGAGCGGTGCGGCCGTGGTGATCGTGGGGGGTGGCGCCACCGGACTCTCCGCCGGATGGTGGCTCGCGCGCGAGGGCGTCGATGTCCTGGTGATCGACAAGGGAATCGTCGGCTGGGAGGCATCGGGGCGCAACGGTGGCGGCTGCACACACCCGTTCAGCCCGCTGTTCGGCGAGGAGCAGCGCCTGTGGCCGATGATGGACGAACTGCTCGGCTATCCGACCGAGTTCCGCGCCAAACGTATCCGCATTGCAATGGACGAAGAGCAGATGCAGCGCTACGGCGGCGCGCGGCAGCATGCAGTGCGGCAGGGTTTCGTCTCGGAGCGGCTGGATCCACAGCAGGTTCGCGAGTTGGTGCCACTGGCGGGCGATGACATCGCGGGCGGCTACCTGCATCATTTCGGCGGCCACGCAAATCCGCAGCGCACCGTGCAAGCCTACGCGTGGGCTATGCAGGCTCATGGCGGGCGCGTGCTGCAGCATACCGCGGTGCAGGGGTTCACCACCGCCGGCGGCAGGGTGACTGCGGTGTTGACCGATCGGGGCACGGTCGGGTGCGAGATGCTGGTGCTCGCCGCCGGTCCGCAGACCAGACACCTTGCCGCCTCGCTCGGCGTGCAAGTGCCGATGGTCGCCGCGCGCGCCGAGATGATCGTGACGGAGCCCTTGCCGCTGATGCCGATCGGCGGAGTCGACGGCAATGGTCTCTACGGACGGCAGACGCTGCGCGGCAACCTCGCCTATGGCGGCGGCCCACACGAATGGCTGGATATCGGTGACAACACCGTGCCGCACCGGTCGAGCACGCCGCTGATGCGCAACATCGCCGCGCGCGTTGCCGCGTTGTTTCCGCGCGCCGCGCACGCGCGTGTGATCCGAAGCTGGGCCGGCATCATCGAGAATACGCCGGACGGTCGCCCGGTCATCGAGCGCACGGCAACGCCCGACAACCTGGTGATCGCCACGCTGTCGAGCATCGGTTTCGGCCTGTCACCGGCGACCGGACACGCGGTGCGCGATCTGGTGATCGATGGAGACTGTGGGTTTGCCGATCTGAGCAGCTTCAGCCTGTCGCGGTTCGACCGGCTGGAGCCGGACTGGATCGACCTGCAGGGCTGGCGTCCGCTGACCGCGTCGTAGCGTTCGTGCCGACTTGCAGGAGTGTCAGATCAGACACCGGAATATGGCAGCGGATGCGATGGCCGGGCTGGGCAACATGTTCCGGCGGACGTTCCGTTTCACAGATCATGCCGAGTTTGCGCGGGCAGCGCGTGTGAAAGGGACAGCCGGCGGGTGGCGACACGGAACTCGGCAGCTCGCCGGTCAGCACGATGCGCTGCCCGATCTTCGCCTGATCAATCGTCGGAGCCGCTGAAAGCAGCGCCTCGGTATAGGGATGCCAGGGCGGTTCGAACACGTGTTCCGCAGCCCCGGCTTCCATCACCTGGCCAAAATACATCACCACCGCGCTGTCCGCGATGTAGCGGACAAAGCCCAGATCGTGGCTGATGAGGATGATGGTTGTCCGCTGCGTGCGCTGGATATCGACCAGCAGTTCGATGATCGCCGCCTGCACCGACACGTCGAGGGCGGAGACCGGTTCATCGGACACGACCAAACTCGGCGCGCCGGCAAATGCCCGGGCAATGCCGACGCGCTGCTTCTGGCCGCCGGACAACTGGCTCGGTCGGCGGCCGGCATAGACGGCAGGCAGGCGCGTCATGCTCAGCAGGTCGCGCACTCGATCCCTGATCGCCACGCGGCCGCGCGCAACGCCAAGCATGCGTACGGCGCGCGCGATCTGCGATCCCACGGTGTAACATGGGTTCAGCGTCTCGTCCGGGTTCTGGAACACCATCTGCAAGGCACGCAGCAGTGGCGCAGGCCGCTGCTCGACCGGCAACCGGGCAAGATCGTCGGATTCGAACAGCACCCGGCCGCCGCTGGCCTCGGTCAGTCCCATGACCACCCGGGCGAAGGTCGATTTGCCGCAGCCCGATTCCCCGACAATGGCGGTGGTGTGGCCGCGCGCAGCCTCGAAGGTGAGACCATGGTTGGCGCGTATTGTGCGGCCCTTGTTCCGGCCACGCAGCGGATAGAACTTGTCGAGTGCGCTTACCGTCAGCAGCGTCTCATCGTGATCCCGCGCGCAAGGCTGGACGCGGCCTGGCGTGTTCCGCCATGTGATCTCCTCGGCGCGCGCGCACCGTGTTGACGCAGTGCCGCCGGGCTCGAGTTCCCGCAGCGGGATCGGATGCCGATCGCACGCGTCGCGACGAAACTGTACACAACGCGGCCCGAAACGGCAGCCGGCGGGAAGTTCCTGGACCGATTGCATCTGTCCGGGGATCGGCACCAGCTTCTGCAGTTCGCGCGGGAGATCGGGGCGCGGGATGCAGCGAAGCAGACCCGCCGTATAGGGATGGCGAGGCTGCGCGAACATGCGGCGCACTTCGCCGGTCTCGACGATTTCACCGGCATACATCACCGCGGCACGATCGCAGATTCGCCCGACCAGGCCGAGATTATGCGAGATGAACAGCATCGCCGTCCCGTGGGAGCGTCGCAGCGTGGCGAGCAGATCGACGATGCCCGCCTCGACGGTCACATCGAGCGCGGTGGTCGGTTCGTCCAGCAGGAGCAGACGCGGCTGCGGCAACAACGCCATCGCGATCACCACACGCTGCTGCTGTCCGCCGGATAGCTGATGCGGATACGCGGCCATGATCCGTTGCGGATCCGGTACCTGCATTTCGGCGAGCACGGCCTGTGCTGCCTCACGTGCCTCGCGGCGCGAGAGGCCGCGATGGATGATCGCCGTCTCCGTGAGCTGCGATCCGACCCGCAGACTTGGGTTCAGGGCCGACATCGCCTCCTGGTAGACGATGCCGATGCCGGGGCCACGCAGGCGTTGCAGCGCTCGTTGCGACATGCCGGCAATGTCCTGACCGGCGAAACGAATGCTGCCGCCGGCGAGCCGGCCGTTGCGGCCGAAAAACCCGAGGGCAGCCAGCGCGAGCGTCGATTTGCCGCAGCCGGATTCGCCCACCAGCGCAACTGCGTCACCCTCATCGATCGTGAGGGAAACGCCGGTAACGGCCGGCACCGGTCCGGCGCGGGTGCGATAGACGATCGAGACATCCGTCATCTCGAGCAGCGGCGCGCGCGTCCGCTTCATTCCTGCGTCACCAGTTCGCGCAGCCCGTCGGCCAGCAGGTTCAGTCCGAGCACCAGCGAGGACACCGCGATGCATGGGAACAGCACCATGTGCGGGAACACCAGAGCGAAGCTGCGTGTTTCGTTCACCATGCTGCCCCAGTCAGGATCGGGCGGTGGCAGGCCGAGGCCGAGGAATCCAAGGGTGCCGATTGTTATCACGACATAACCGAGGCGCAGGCAGGCATCGACGATGAGCGGACCGGCGGCATTCGGCAGGATCTCGACGAACATGATCCGCCACGCCGGTTCGCCGCGAAGTTGTGCGGCGGCGATGAACGCGCGGTCCCGCAGGGCAAGCACCAGGCCTCGCGTCAGCCGCATGATGGCGGGGCTGGACGCCAGTGTGACCGCCAGCACGATGTTCAGTCCCGAAGCGCCGAATTTCGAAACGATAACGATATAGAGGACCAGCGCCGGAAACGCGAGCACGAGGTCAGAGAGGCGCGACAGGATCTGGTCTGCCCATCCGCGTCGGTACCCGGCGAGCAACCCGGCGGTGATGCCGACCGCGAATGCCAGCACGGTTGCGAACGGGGCATAGACCAGAACGGTTCGCGTCCCCCAGATGACGCGCGAGAGGATGTCGCGGCCCAGGTGGTCGGTACCGAACCAGAACACCGTCCCGTTGGGCGCGACCGCGCCGGGCGAGGCCATCGGAAGGATCGTCTGGTTTGGCGGGAATGGCGCGATCCAGGGCGCTGACACCGCAACGAGGATCCAGAATCCGACAATGCCAATCCCGAGCACCGCCATCCTGTTGCGCCCGATCCGACCGATCCATTCGAAGCGTGACCCGTCGAGTTGCGCTTGTGGAACGGAACCGAGCTCGATCTCGGCGTCGCTCATGCCGCGCGCATCCTTGGATTGAGCGCCAGATAGCCGAGATCGGAAAGCGTCTGCGTGATGGTCGCCATCGCGACGGTGACCATGGTGCAGGCTTCCAGAAGATAGAGGTCCTTGCCGAGCGATGCCTCGAGGATGAGCGAACCAAATCCCTTGAAGGCAAAGAAGTACTCAACGACGATGACGCCGGAGATCAGCCAGTTCACGTGCAGCATGAGCAGGGTGAACGGCGCGATCAGGGCGTTGCGCAGCGCATGGCGGAGGATGACCCGGTGATACGGCAGGCCGCGCAGGATCGCCGCCCGGATGTAGGGCATGCTCATGACCTCGGCCATCGCCGCACGGGTGATGCGCGCGATGTAGCCGAAATCGTAGAGCACCAGCACCATGACCGGCATCACGAGTTGGCGGTAGGAGAATCCGTCCAGCATAGTGCTGGTGCCCGGCAGCCACTGCAGGCTGAACACGAAGACCGCCGAGATCAGCACCGTGCTGGCGAAGGGCGGGATCGATGTGGTGAGCACAGCGATCGCCGAGGCCGCGCGGTCGAGCCACGATCCCTCCCGCATGCCGGCCAGCACGCCCAAACCAAGCGACAGCGGGATCAGGAACACGAAGAACCAGAAGCCGAGGATCGCGGTGTTTTCCAGCCGCAGCCAGACGATGCGCGACACCGGGGCCAGGAAGACCCGTGACTGTCCCCATTGCCCGATTACGAAATGGCCGAGCCATTCGAAATAGCGCAATGCGATCGGCTGGTCGTAACCGTTGGCAACCAGCCAGAGATGCCGCTGCTCGGGTGTGGAATAGGGACCCAGCTCCGCCAGTGCGACATCGCCCGGCAGCAGTTCAAACAGCAGGAACAGCAGCAGCGAGGCAGCCAGCATGGTCACCAGCATCCAGCCGATTCTCCGGAGGATCTGATGCGCCATGAGCGGTGGCGTTCAGGTCTTCTCGACCGCCAGCTCGTCGAGGAAAATGTACGACGTCGGGTGCATGCGGAATCCCCTCACCTTGCGGTTGAACGCGGACTGCACGATGCGCCAGATCGGTTGCACGATCGGCCCATCCTGCTGGAGGATCTGCTCCAGCTTCGCCATGACCTCCCGGCGCTTGTCGACTTCGAGGATCCCCTCGGCCTCGGCCAGCAGCCTGTCGAACTCAGGGTTCGCATAGTTTGAACTCGTTCCATGGCACGCCGGAGCGATAGGCGAGGCCGAGTACCATCACCCCGAGTGGCCGGTGGGTCCAGCCGGTGTAGCCGAACGGTACCTTGTCCCACACCGCCCAGAAGCTTGCCGATGGCATGAGGTTGATCTTCACGTTGATGCCGGCGGCTTTCCACATCTCGACCATGACCTGCACGGATGCGAGTTCCCAGGCCGGATCTCCCTTGCAGGCGATTTCGAGCGTGAGCCCGCCAGGATAGCCGGCCTCGGCCACAAGCTGCTTCGCCTTGGCGACGTCCTGCGTTGTCATGGGCAGCCTGGCGTATTCCGGATGCACCGGAGCTACGTGGTGATGTTCGCCGATCGATGCCCTGCCGCGAAACACGATGTCGATCACCTTTTGCTGGTCGATCGCCAGCTTCAACGCCTGGCGGACCCGGACATCATTGAACGGCTTCTGGTCGTATTTGCCGCGGACAACCGCGGTCTGCGCTGTCGTCACCTGGTACAGCACGACATCGGGCAACGGCTTGATCGCATCGAGCTGCGCGACATCCACTTCATCCAGGCCGTCCACCTGCTTCGAGGCCATCGCAGCGATCGATGCGCCGGCGTCATCGCCGAGATCGATGAACTCCACCTCGTCCAGATGGACTCGCGGTCCCCAGTATTTGACACTCGCTTGCAAAACCGCGTTCTGGCCGACATTGTAAGTCGTCAGCTCGAACGGCCCGGTGCCGTTCATGCCCGGCTTGAACGCGCCATTCTCGGCCGGATCGAGCATGAAGAACGGATAGTGGAACAAGTGCTCGGGAACCGCGAGCTGCGGCGTCCTGCAGTTCAGGCGGAAGGTTTTGTCGTCGATCTTCTCGATCGCATTGTCGCTCCAGAGCCGTACCGATTTGACCGGCTTGCCGTCCTTCGTCTCGCCGGTGTCGTACTGTTGGAGCATGTAGCCCTTCATCAGGCCAAGGACGGAGGAACCGGTCTTCGGATCCAGCACACGCCTGATGTTCCAGATAGCGTCATCCGACGTGAACGGCCGGCCGGAGCGCCATTTCGCCGCCTGACGGATGGTCAGCGTCCAGGTCTTCAGGTCCTCGCTCGCCTCCCATTTCTCCAGCAACTCCGGATGGGTCACGTTGTCCGCATCCGTGCGGGTGAGGTATTGGACTGTGTTGCGCAGCACGTTGCTCGGGGCGACCCAGGAGATCGTGTGGGGGTCCTTGATTTCCTGCACGCGCATGCCGATGCGGATCTTGCCGCCTTGCGGCAGCTCCGACTGCGCGCGTGCCAGTATCGGCAGACCGGCCATGGCATAGGCCGTGCCCGCCGCCACGCCGAGCAATGTGGCGGTTCGCAGGAATTCGCGCCGATCGATCCTGCCGCGCCACAGGTCGGAGCGCAGGTTCGGCAGGTACGGATGCTCGCTCTGAGTTGCCATCGCCACGGAGCCTCCTGTTGGTTGAAATCACGGCGTATCGAGCCGAATGCCTATCGGCACTCACGCCGACGCGACGCCTGACGGTACCCGATGTTTGCCGGTTGCGCCGTCAGCTGAACCCAAGCATAGGATCAGCCCCGGCGGAACGGAAAGCCTTGTTTCCGCCGGGCGGCGGCGCGACAAGATCGCGCTCTAGTCTGCGGGACGGAACAGCATCGCCACCGGCGTGATCGAGGGTGTGACGTGGCCGGTCGCCTTCAATTCGCCCGTCTCCGGGTTGATCTCGAACTGGACGACGGTATCGCCCTTTTGGTTGGCGACGTAGAGCCATTTGCCACTTGGATCGATGGCGAAATTGCGCGGAAAGTTGACACCCTGCGTCGCGTGACCGATTGGCGAAAGCAGGCCCGTCGCAGGGTCGATGCGATAACCGATGATGCTGTTGTAGCCTCGGTTGGAGGCGTAGAGGAACCTGCCCGAAGGATGAACCGCGATCTCGGCGGTGCTGTGCGGTCCCGCGTAGCCTGCCGGTTCCGTCGAGATGGTCTGCATCTCCTTGCCGATTTGACCCGTCGCTGCATCGTAGGCGTACGCGGTCACGGTCGCGTTCAGCTCGTTCACCACATAGAGCATGCGTCCGTTCGGGTTGAAGGCGAGGTGGCGTGGCCCGGCCCCCGGCGCAGCCGCCGCCTCGCCGACCCGGACGGGGCCACCATCGTCCAGGCGGAATGTCAGCACTTTGTCGATGCCCAGGTCGGCCGCCGCGATGTAGCGGCCGGCGGGGTCGAAGACGACCGAGTGCGGGTGCGGGGCTTCCTGGCGCTGCTTGTTCGGACCGGTGCCGCTGTCCTTGATCTCACCGCTCACCGGGCCAAGCCGTCCGTCCGCTTCTATCGGCAGGACGACGAAGTTGCCGCCGATGTAGTTGGCGACGACGAGTTGGCGCCCACTGGGGTCCACCGCCAGATGCGCCGGAATCGGACCGCCGACCGACTGGCGATTGAGCAGCGTCACCATGCCAGTGGCCGGATCGATTGCATAAGCCTCGGCCGAGCCGAGCTTATGTCCCTCGTAGTCGTCGATCTCGTTGACGACGTATAAGAAACGGCGCGTGGGATCGAGGGCGACGAACGACGGATTGGCACTCTTGACCTGCTGGACGGGCGACAGCGCGCCGGTCGCCGGATCGAATTTGAAGACCGAGAGTCCAACCGGATTGTTGCTCCCTCCGCCCGGCGGGTCCTTGGTATACGAGCCCACGTAAACGAACGTCGAGCCTGATGTGCCGGCCGCACTCGAAGTTGCTGTCGGCAACATCAGGTCAGAGGCGCCGACGGCGGCGATAACCATCAGGTGGCGTCGCCGGAGCTCCGGAATCATGATATTTCCCGGTCTGTTGTTCATTGCCTGTATTTCCTCCCATAGGACGGCGGAACGCCGGTAGGCCAGTCCGGCAGGGTGGTCCGGGTCGGATGCCAATTCAACGTCGAGGACGCCCTCATAATCGGGGCTCGCCACCGAGGCACTCGCCAAGGAGGTTGGCAATGGCCGCGGCACGGTCTCAGGATGTCGATTTGAACAATGGGTGGCGTAGATTTTTGAACGAATGGAAGCGCGGGGACCGCCGGTGGTCAAGGATCATTGGCATTTTGGTACGCCTTCCCCGACACCCTTGGCGGGTTGGCCGCGCGGACCAGCGGCATAGTCTCGCTGGACATCTGGCGCCGCCCCCCTGGTCCGCGTCGCTTGTTGTAGCTCGCGAGCTCGCGAGCTTGACGCCCTCTCCCGCCGCTTCCACGCTTGGGCCAAGCATAAAGTGGGGAATGCGTCATGGCAGTCACGCGGATGCTCACCGAGGCTGAGCCGGTCGGCGATCTGATCGGTCGTGTGCTTCAAGAAGCGGGCATTGAGTATGTGTTCGGCATCTCGGGCGGCCATACCGGTCGCATCATTACAGGTCTCAGCAAGTATCAGAATTCTGTCCGCATGGTCACGGTGCGCGAGGAGTCACTCGGCGGGGTGATGGCGGAGGTTTATGGCCGGCTCACCCGCCGGCCAGGTGTGCTGATCGGGCAAGGCCCCTGGGTTCTCGGCAACGGCCTGATTGGCACAATGGAGGCGTACCTTTCGTCCTCGCCGATGCTGCTGCTCACGGATTTCTCGGATGCCACGCCGTTTCACCTGCATGCTCCCTACCAGCAGGCGACCGGTGATTACGGCAGTTGGGACGCGCGGCGTGCATTCGGCGGCGTGACCAAGCAGGTGATGCAGGCCCATACGCCGGTCGCCGCGGTGCAGGCGACGCAGCTTGCCATCAAGCATGCCACCGCTGGCCAGCCCGGCCCGGTGGCGGTGCTGTTTTCGATGGAGAGCCTGACCGGCAAGGTCGAACCTGACAGCCAGCCTGTTCTGTATCCCACCCGCCACTACCTGCCGCCCGCGCCGCCCCCAGCCGATGGCTCCCGCGTCGCTGCCGCTGCCGAGGCGCTGCTTGGCGCCGTCAGGCCGGTTATCATCGCCGGCAACGGTGTACGCATAGCCCAGGCGTACAGCACGCTCGCCACGCTGGCCGAGGCCGCCGGAGCGCCGGTGGTGACCACGGCCGCCGGCAAGGGCGTCTTCCCCGAAATCCATCCGCTCGCGCTCGGCGTGTTCGGCACCTTTGGCACAGCCGCCGCCAATGCCGCGGTCTCCGGCGCCGACCTGATCCTGGCGATCGGCACCAAGCTTGGCCCATCCGATACGGCGTGGGAGAACCGCGACCTGCTCGACCCGACGCGGCAGACCTTCATCCAGATCGACATCGAGCCGAAGAACGCCTCGTGGAACTTCCCGGCCGAACACGTGCTGGTGGGCGATGCCGCCATCGTGCTGAGGCAAATGCTCGCAGCCGTCGGCGGCAAGTCGTCCGACCGCCGCGCCGCGGGTGAGGCGCGTGTTGCCGAACTGCGCCGGACGCACGGCTATTTCGATGCACCCGCTTATACGGCCGACGATGCGCCGCTGCTGCCGCAACGGGTCATCGGCGAGCTGATGCGCACGCTGCCGCCCGAGGCGATCGTGACCTGCGATGCCGGCGAGAACCGCATCCTGATGACGCATTTCTACCAAACAAAGCAAGCCGGAGGCTTTCTGCAGGCCGCGGGCTCGGGCCCGATGGGCTTTGCCATCCCCGCCGCAATGGGGGCCAGGCTGGTCCACCCCGATCGGCCGGTAATTGCGGTATGCGGCGACGGCGGCTTCGCCATGACGATGAACGGGTTGATGACCGCGCTCGAGCATGACATCCCGATCATCGTCGTCGTGTTCAACAACAATGCGCTGGGCTGGGTGTATCACGGTTCCGG
Source organism: uncultured Alphaproteobacteria bacterium (assembly GCA_963794185.1). Lineage (GTDB taxonomy): Bacteria > Pseudomonadota > Alphaproteobacteria > Acetobacterales > Acetobacteraceae > JAMXLO01. The sequence goes on from CAWCDM010000086.1 coordinate 72,009, forward strand.
TCCGTTCGCCGCGGCGTTCAAGGATTTTGATCATGGCGCCATTGCCCGCTCGATGGGTTGCGAAGGGGTGCGCGTGACCGAACCGCACGCGTTGGGGCCGGCGCTGGCAGCGGCGTTGAAGACGCGCGTCCCGACGGTGATCGATGTGCGAACGTCAATGGACGTGTCGTTCGCGGATATCACGTCGCCGCTTGCAGGCGCTGCAAATCCACGGCGAAAGTAGCGGAGACCCTGCTGACGGCCCTGGTGCAAGCAGGTAGGACGAGCACGCGCGTCCCTGACGGGTCGTGCAGACTTCAAACCCCATGGACTGCGTTTCAGACTGCGGGCACAGTTCGGCCTTGAACGCCCAGACGCCGCAGTCCGAAGCTGTTCGACGAGGCGGTGCCGGCGAGCGGCACGGCGGCGCAGGTTCGTCCGCCATCGCCGAACCTTGACACCCCGCCCCACCTCCGGCGCACTACTCGCCAGTAGGACAGGGAAACACCCATGAAGTTCGGCATCTTCTACGAGCTGCAGCTCCCGCGCCCATGGGGGCCGGACGATGAGCGGCAACTCTACCAGAACGCGCTCACCCAGGTGGAGCTGGCCGACCGGCTCGGCTACGACTACGCCTGGGAGGTCGAGCACCACTTCCTCGAAGAATACTCGCACTCGCCGGCGCCCGAGGTGTTCCTTGGCGCGGCCAGTCAGCGGACCAAGAACATCCGGCTTGGCCACGGCATCGTCCAGCTCACCACCAACCCGCCGCAGCGTGTCGCCGAACGCATCGCGTGCCTGGATCTTGTGTCGAACGGTCGTGTCGAGATGGGCACGGGCGAGTCCGCGTCCGTCACCGAACTCGGCGGCTTCGACCGCGACATGGAGACGAAACGGGAAATCTGGGAGGACGCGATCCGCTGCATCATCCCGATGTTTCAGGACAAGGGCGTCGAGCTGGACACCAAGTGGCACAAGATGCCAATGCGCAACGTACTGCCCAAGCCGGTGCAGAAGCCGCACCCGCCGCTCTGGGTCGCGTGTTCGCAGCTCGAGACGATCGAGATGGCGGGCCGGCGCGGCCTGGGCGCGCTGGGCTTCCAGTTCCTGTCGGCGGACGCCGCGCACGCTTGGGTGCACGCCTATTACAACGCGTTCGTCAAACAGCAGGAGAAGCTGGCCGACTACCGGACCAACCCGAACATCGCGCTGGTCAGCTACTTCATGTGCGCCGAAACGGACGAGGAGGCGCGCCGGCGCGCGGACGGCGCCACGTTCTTCCAGTTCGCGCTGCGCTATTACGGATCGAGTTCAGGACGCAAGCGGCCGGATCCATACACGGTCAACATGTGGGACGAATACAACAAGTGGAAGCGCGAGAACCCCGAGGCGGCGGCGCGTGCCATCTCGGGCGGGCTGATCGGCTCGCCGGAGACGCTGCGGCGCAAGCTGCGGCGGTTCCTGACCTCCAACATCGACCAGGTCATCCTGCTGAACCAGGCAGGCAAGAATGCGCATGCGCATATCTGTGAAAGCCTCGAGCTGTTCGCCAGGGAGGTGATGCCGGAGTTCCATGCCGACGAGCCGGCACACCAGGAGTGGAAGCGCAAGGTGCTGTCGCGCGAGATCGAGCTCGAGGAGATCGACACCACGCCGTACGGCGAACGGTTTGGGCCGAATACGGTGCCGATTCTGGCGAGGCCGGCAGCGGCCGAATAGCCGGCGCCGCACCTTTGGCTTCCGTTCATGCTTTGCCGCCACATTGACCGCAAAATCTTGCAGCGCGACGGGACGGAAGGCTGTCGGCAGTGCACTTGGTTGCTGGTGGCATGGTCGCTCAAACCA